>JBDHUY010000026.1:0-11039 GCA_039809385.1 Candidatus Altimarinota bacterium | reverse complement strand
TTTCTAAATTCGAAATACTAACCTCTAAACAAATACTATACATCTATACAAACATTCCTCATATCTTTATCCTCATATACTCTGCATCAGGACTTAAACCCATAGCCTTCCCGACACTCACATCGGGACGCGCTAGCCAATTGCGCCACACCCCGATGAGAAAATTTCTAAATTCGAAATACTAACCTCTAAACAAATAGTATACATCTATCAAACATTCCTCACATCTTTACTCTCGTACACTGCATCAGGGATTAAACCCATAGCCTTCCCGACACTCACGTCGGGACGCGCTAACCAATTAACCAGTCCCCGAGACAATAATCAAAAAAACTGCTTTGACATACTATAGATCTTGGTGCGCAAAGTCAATTACACCGATTCAATAAGTTGAAATGAGACCTTCCTTTTGCTACACTGCCCTTGATTTTCTCTCATATGACAAAGCGCAAACGTGAAATAAATCGCTACTTAATCGTAGCTGTTGGCTTTTCTGTCTTTTTCGTCGCGGTATTGGGACGCCTTTTTTATTTGCAGGTTATGCGGCACGAATTCTATTCGGATCAGGCCCGCGAGCAACACTATGGATCGATCAAACTTCCGGCCAAACGGGGCGAGATTTTATTACAGGATCCGCGTTCCGGCAGCTATTATAAACTTGCCACCAACATTACTCAGGATCTGGTATACGTGGATCCGCAGTTCGTGGAAAACGAACGGGACGTGGCGGACAAGCTTTCTGTGCTCATATACGAGCATATCTGTAGTGGTCTGGAAAAAATGGATTGCACCAAAGCGGTAGACAAGTATACCGGCGGAACGAATCTCGTTACCGAAACGGTCACGGTAAAAGGACAGAAAAAAGAAATTCAGAAGGAAGTTACCAAAGAAAAAGACCAACTGATAGCCGATATTTCTCGTACCATTTATACCAAAATTTCCGAAAAAGAGGTAACAAAGGTGGTGTTTAAAAAATTCTATTTCGAGAAACCCGAAGACGAAGTCTTACGTGAAAAAGTGAAATCGCTCAATATCGAAGGAGTTTTCGTCAGCAAAGAAGAAATATTTGCCGATCCTACCCGTATCCGTAACAAAGAACAGGTCGCTGCACAGCTCTCGCCACTGTTGGATTTTTCCACCGACGACATGATCGTCAAACTTACTCGCCGGTCATCCCGTTATGTGCCCCTGGCGAACCGCTTACAAGCCGAAATATCAGATAAAATCGAAGCTCTGAAATTGAAGGGAATAGTACTGGTTCCGGAACACTGGCGCTTCTATCCGGAAAACGATCTGGCTGCCTCGATCGTGGGATTTATGGACACATCAAGCAATCCGCAATACGGCATTGAAAGAAAATTTGATGCGGAATTGCGGGGCGTGGAAGGAGAAATCGAGTCGACCAGCGATCCGTTCGGCCGCAACCTGACAGTGGGAGAAAGCAATATCAAGCCCGCCAAAGACGGGAGTTCGATTGTGCTTACCCTTGATCGGGGCGTTCAGGCAGAAGTTCAAAAACGTCTCAAAAAAGCCGTGGAAGATTACCGTGCCGACAGCGGCTCGGTAATTGTCATGGACCCCTTCACCGGCGAGATCGTCGCATCGGCACAGTATCCGGGCTTTGATCCTAATAAATATTCAGATGCATATAAAACTAAAGAGATCAACTTCGATCCTGGTAAGACCATGACGGTACTGAAAGAGCTAGGTGATAAGAAGTATCTTACATACGAAAACAAGTTTGGTCCCTCCGTCTTTTTTAATTCGATTGTCGGTGTTCCTTATGAGCCGGGATCTATTTTTAAGCCTGTTACCGTGGCAATTGGGATTGATTCTGGCGAGATATCTCCGAATACAACCTATTATGACAAAGGTGAACTCACCGTAGATGAGTATACGATTCACAATGTTTCTCAGGCGTGTCTGGGAACTCACGACATGACTCATGCTCTGAATTATTCCTGTAATATCGGGATGGCGTCGATCGCCAAGAAACTCGGTAAAAGTCTCTTCTATAACTATCTGGTTAATTTTGGGTTCGGCGAACGGACGGATGTGGAACTGGATGAAGAAGAGAAAGGATTCTTAAAATATTTTCGAAATTGGGCTGCTTCTAATCTGCTTACTATTTCTTTTGGTCAAGGAATTACCGTTACGCCTCTCCAAATGGCTGTTTCGTATTCCGCGCTGGCGAACGGCGGGCTTATCCTGCAACCTCATATTGTCAGAGAAGTAATTCACCCTGACGGAAAAAGTGAAAAAAGCGGAGTCGATATTATTCGGCGAGTGATCAGCAAAGATACGGCCGATACGGTGACCGCGATGCTCATCAGTTCAGTCGAGCAAGGCGTGGCCCGGAAAGCCCGTCTGGATCATTATTATGTGGCCGGGAAAACCGGTACGGCCCAGATTGCTTTGGAAGGAAAAGCCGGCTTCGAAGAGGGGAACGGGTCGACGATCGCCGGTTTCGGCGGCTATTTCCCGGCCAACAATCCAAAACTGGTAATGATCGTCAAAATCGTCCGTCCGCGTTCTTCTCCGTGGGGTGATGCTACTGCCGCTCCGCTCTTTCAGGAACTGGCGACGTTTATGGCCGATTACTATAATCTGCCGCCGGATAGGTAGAGGTGTTGTTAATAAATCTCTACTCTTGCTCTCGAAAATCGATTTTGGCACTATGTCCGGGGGTCATCCGGTATTCCTTTTTCTATTTCATGACAACCATTGCCGATCTTTTGCAGCAAGGACAGTCGGTTTTGCGGGAAACTTCCGCTACGCCGCTTCTGGATGCCCAGCTCTTGCTGGCGGTTGCTTTGGCAAAACCGCGTTCATGGCTTTTGTCCAACCCAACTTCTACTGTTTCGGTTGACCACGAGCAATCTTACCAAAGATTGTTGCTACGGAGGGTAAAACATGAACCCGTAGCCTATATCCTGGGAAAACAATCGTTTTTCGGACTTGATTTGAGCGTCAACGAACATGTGTTAATTCCCCGCCCCGATACCGAATGTTTAGTACAGGAAGCGATCAATCTCATCAGACATTTCGATCCTGAAGAGACCATGATGATCGATGTCGGAACCGGTAGCGGCGCCATCGCGATTGCAATGTCACATCATTTTCCAGATCTTACGATAATTGGTACTGATATTTCTCCCCAAGCGGTAGAAATTGCTCAAAAGAACGCCCGTTTTCACCGTTGCAATTCCTTGCGATTCCAGCGTACCGATCTTTTCCAAGATGTCTCCATAGGGCCTTTTTCCAAGATCGTCATAACCGCCAACCTGCCCTATATAACTTCCGACGAAATGTCCAGTCTCATGCCTGATGTGGGTAACTTCGAACCCCATCTGGCACTTTGGGGCGGGCAAGACGGTCTGGATATTTATCAGCGGCTGTTTCGTCAGATGGCTTCGCATCTGGCCGGAAAAGAGGTTTTCTGCCTGGTCGAGTGCGATCCGGCACAGATTAAAACGTTGAAAAAACTGATCCGATTTACATTTTTCGATCCCTCTATCCGGGTCTTCAACGATTTTTCCGGGACGCGGCGGGGCATAGTATTTCAGTATAAATAGCTTTTTTTACGAGAAATTATCTTTTTTTAAGATATGGAGTTCTATACTCGGAGGAGCTTTTTCTTCATGAAACAAATCCTGAGAACTCTGTTGAACCTGTTATTTCCTCCCATCTGCGTCCGTTGTAAACGCGAGGGAGATTTTTTGTGCGCCGGTTGTGCGAAAAACATCGTTCTGCTCGACCGACAAGTGTGTCCGGTGTGTCGAAAAGAGAGCTTGACCGGCTCGGTCCACGGCCGGTTTTGTCGATCCAAAACCAGTTTATGCCGTCTTCTTGTAGCTGCTTCGTATCATAAAAATCCGGGACTGAAACAAGCGATCCGACGCTTCAAATATTCCGGCACCAAGGAGCTCTCTCTAGCGCTTTCCTCACTACTTTGTCGGGTTCTGGAAGAAAATATACCGGATTTAAAACAATACCTCCTGGTCCCGATTCCTCTGTTTCGAGATCGTTCCCTATGGCGGGGCTTTAATCAGGCTGAGCTGTTGGCCGAGCAGATCTCTCACCAAACTGGTATTCCCGTAGGTTTGCTCATCCAGCGAATCCGGCATACGGCGGCCCAGGCAAAACTTGGACGCCACGAACGTCTGATCAATCTTGCCAACGCCTTTGCCTTAGACGAGAAAGCAAGCGATCCTACGGTAAGAAACAAAAAAATATTGCTCGTCGATGACGTCTCCTCGACCCTCTCGACGCTGGACGAGGCGGCCAAAGTTCTGCTTCGCAACGGTTTTTCGGATGTGTCCGGATTGGTGTTGGCCCGGGGATAAATGAGACCAAAAAAGAACCCCGGACAGCATGATCTGTCGGAGTTCTTTTGCATCAGTCGTTTTCTTATAAAACTTATTCGGATTTCTTTTTCTTGGAGGTTTTTTTAGGAGAATCCTCTTCTTCTTCACGTATTTCTTCTGTTTCATCTTCCTCCTCCTTTGTAGCTTTTTTGGACTTGCTCTTTTTGATCTCTTCGGCCCCTTCTTCTACCGCCTGCATATCGCTGTCTTCTTTGCTGCTCTTTTTCTTGGCTTTTTCTTCCTTGTTTTCATCTTCCGGTTTTTCTTCGAGGGCTTTCAGACTGAGACCGATGCGATGTTCGTCCAGGTCGAGTGTAATAATTTTGGCGTCGCGCTTTTGTCCGATTTCCAGGTACGTGTTGGGATCTTTTACTAAATCATGCGAAATTTCGGAAAGATGAATCAGTCCATTGATCCCCTCGGCGAGCTTCATGAAGGCACCAAACGGAGTTACCCGCGTAATAGTACCTTCGATGGTGTCTCCCAGTTTATAGCGCTGTCCGATCTCGACCCACGGGTCGGATTGCAATCGTTTGATAGACAAAGAAATTTTGGATTCATCTACACCGATAACCAATACTTTGACCGGGTCTCCCACTTTGCCGAAGACTCGGGGATCTTCCACATGACCCCAATCGATTTCCGAAATATGGACCAGTCCTTCCAGGCCGTTGAAGGTCACGAAGATACCGTAGCTGACAATACCGCTGATCTTGCCTTCCACTTTCTGTCCGACTTCCAGGTTAGAGAGAGACGCGTTGCGCTCTTCATCCATGGCTGCTTTTTCCGACAATATCAATTTCTTATTGTCGGTATCCATCGTAATGATCTTTACATTGAATGTCTTTCCGACCAGTTCTACTAGTTTTTGAAATATTTTTTCAGCATTGGCTCCTTCCACGCGCGGATAATGCAAGGGCGCCAGCTGCGAAAGCGGCAAAAAGCCTTTGACCCCGTCGACGTCGACCAGCAGGCCTCCTTTATTGGCTTCGCTGGCGCGTACCTGAATGATCGTCCCTTCCTGGAAGGCTTTGACGAATTCGTTCCAGGCGCGTTTCTGACTGGCTTTACGCAGAGAGAGCAGGATGAGTCCGTCCTGATTCTCTTCGTCGATGATCGCGGCAATAATCGCATCTCCCGGATTCAGTTTTTCCCCGGTGCGCCGGTTGTCCTGCATCTCTTTGCCGGTGACCACACCCGTGGCGATACCGCCGATGTCGACGACAATACGCTTTTTATCAATCGAAATGACCGAGCCCTCGACCAGGTCTCCCAGTACGGGCACAAAAATGGCGGGGGATTTACTTAAAACCGCATCCAATGCACTTTGGACGGATTCGTCGGTTTTTTTAGTACGTACCATAAAAAATATGACAAGCAGCTGAGAAAAAATAAATAGTTTTACCGGCCGTTTTTCCCCCCTGCTTGACAGGAAAAACGACACCTAACGCTCAAAATATACTGAAAAGTAGAGTGGGCTGCAAGATATTTTCCGATTTCTTCGTCCTACTTTTATTCTTTTCTAGTACAGTTTCTCAGCCCGATTCCTTTTGTCCCAATGCTAAAACAGCCGCTCTTTCAAAGGGTTTAATACTGACTGCGCAGTCTTTTATAACGGGGTAGTGTTTCCGTACCTGTGTCGAAATTCTTTTTCTGGTTTCACGTTCTATTCTATTTTGGAGTAATTCTTCTATATCTTCCTCTTGCTGGATCCGTTCATCGAGCATGGCTGACATAATCGCTACCCGGTAGTCAATTACCAGTTGGCGGGCAGGAAGATATAATCCCGCTGGCAGCTTTGCAAAGTCATACGGGAAAAGCGTAAATCCGCAGAACAGATTTACTTCATTCCCGTTCTGCCAGATCTGCATGGACGTCGTATAGTTACTATAGTCGCTGCGTATATTCACATTTCTGATCGAAGGGATCCACCAGTCGATGCCGCCCTCAAAGGTAGTCTCGGGTTCGAAATTGTCCGACAACACAGCAATATCTGTATCTTTATGGCTATTAAATGATTCTTCCGTACTTTTTTCGTTCCATATTTCCGACATCAATCCGCCGATGACGACGCCGATCGCCTGTCGTTGTTTCAAAATCGCATCGCCGATACGCAACCCCTCCAACCCGATGGACGCTTTGGCCACACACGGGTCTTTGAGTCTCTGATAAAGACCGATAATATTTTTCAGGGCCAATTGTTGTTTGTGTGTCGGCCGAGCCTTCTGGGTCGGTCGGAACGATAAGGACATGTTCATACGATTTCAGGGGATGATGCTGATAATAATACTGCAGACTTATACAAGTAACACTGCAAAAAAACGGTAATTTTTATAATATTTTTTCTGTAAGTTCGTACTTTCAAAAGGAATACAGGTTATCATTTTTATTGTTACGGTCAACCAAAATGTTTTTATCATTACATTGAAAGCGTATTCCTCTTGAAACAATAGCGAAAATCGCTATAGTAGCGTATAGTTATGTCTTCCCTAAATATACCTCGTATGACACTTGATCCGGTGTATAAATCGCTCGTCGTGGAAAAGGAGAAAAAAGCCTTTTTAAAAGGGTATCATCTTGATTTCGACGGTCTGCATCTTTTTATGAACGTCGCTATTGAAGGGTACGAGTTTGACGCCGAGCCGCAAAACATGGTTCAGAATTTTTTGGAAATCCTGCAAAAACATATTACCGAGGAGAACGAATTATCCATGTATGACCGTTTCGAAGAAGGTCTCAAAGAGGTCAATTTTTTTCTCAACGACCTCAAAGAAAAGAAAGAATCCGGACAGGTCGGCAGAATCGATTCCGTTATCGGGTTGCTCGATCAAAACAGCCTGTATCTTACCAAGACCGGCTTGGCCGAAAGTTATCTGCTGCGAAAAGGCAACGTGATCGAAATCAGCGAAGGTCTCTATAGCGGCAAAAACAACGACGCCAATCATTTTGTCAACATAGCCAGTGGTGACTTGGAGGTCGGCGACAAAGTCATCTTCTGCTCCAAGCGGCTTTTAAAATTCGTCGGGAAAGCCGATTTGACCAATGTGTTCCTTACGCATGATCTGGAAATATCCTTCCGCGATCTGGAGCAGCTCCTGACGGTAGAAGATACCGGAGATGTCCTTGTAAACGGTTTTACGGGTGCATTGTCCGCGTCGCAACTGTCCTCCGCGGATGAAGAAACATTACCTGCCTCCGCAAGAACCTCCGCCCGTTCGCTCAGTCCCGAAAAAGTGCTGGATCTGTCGAAACAGGCATTTGATAAGAGCAAAGATATTACCAAAAAAGTGGTAGCCGGCATGCGCGATCCCAGACAACGTCGCAATTATCTGGTGGTCGGCGCGATCCTGATAGTCGCGCTCATTTTGCTCAATACGACAGTATTTTCAGGTGGCGGACAAAAAGACCAGAATATCAAAAAATATGAAGAACTGCTTCAGACCGCGCGTGATCGTCTGACCGACGCCCGCCAGCAAAGACTCTATGATGCCAAACTCTCAAAGACCAGCCTGGAGACGGCCAAAAAGAGCGTGCTGGATGTCCGCAACGCCGGAGTTCTGATTTCCGATGCCGATAGAATTTTACAGGAAATCCAGCAGGAGGAAGAGAAACTCGATCGTATTATCAATTTGACTAATCCGCTTGTGTTTGTCGATCTCTCTAAAAAAGAAGCGAATTTCAGTGCGGCGCATCTGGTAAATTTTAATAACGCGTTCTATATCATTACCCCTACTTCGGTCTGGGGACCGATTGTGGATACTTCGCCCGAATCTTTCAGTAAAGGACCGTCGCTGGAAAACAACGAAACGTTTTTGGCGGCCGACAAATTTACCGATCGTAACAGTCTGGTGTTTTTTAGCAGCGGGAATAAAGTCATTGAATATAAGGACAACAATCTGACCTTTATGGATACCGAAGATACTGTCTGGAAAACCGCCGTGGATATTCGTACCTATGCCAGTCGTCAGTTTGTCTATCTGCTGGATCCCTTAAATAACAATATATGGCGATATGAACGGACTACGCAAAAATATCGTAAACCGACTGCGTATAATACAGATAATGTCGATATAAAGGATGCCGTTTCGTTTGCCATCGACGGGGGTATTTATATTCTAAAAGCCAACGGTGAGGTCAAACGGCTGCTCAGTCAGAAAAATGCTCCTTTTAGTATAGAAGGCGGTCCCAGCGTTCCGCTCAAGAATCTCGACAGTCGTGCCAAAATCTATACCAACGAAAACTTACGGAACATTTATATTATGGATCCGGCCAACCAACGGTTGCTGGTCTATAAAAAAGTCACGTTCGATAAACCCGAAAAAATGACGTACGACCGCCAGTTTGTCTTGAAAACCAGCGAAATGCGCGATTTCTGGGTAGACGATACCGAACAAAATCTGTATATTCTCACTCCCCAGCAGCTGCTCAAGATCGATATGCGCAGTCTGGCTCCGTAGTTTGGCTTTGTCTCGTGCGTATTTTCTTTTTTATGAGAGCTTTCGAAAAATCGGAAAGTCCCTTTTGATCAGCTGGTAAATTTATACCTGGAATTTGTTTTAGGATTTAAAAATCTACATGATAGCAAAATCCATTGACACGAAGAAAGAAGAAAAGCTCAAATCACAAATTTCATTCGCCGCGGCGGATTGAACTTTGGCATTATCTTCGTTTGCTGTGGCAATATTCAATATTCATATACATGGAACAATTTGAAGTGGAAATGGTATTAGCATACAATACTGTCGAAGAATGACACTGTAATAATAATGAAAGACCTTATGTGGGATATTATCGGACACAACAAACAGATCTGCTTTTTGGAAAAAGATGTAGAAAAACGTACGGTGAAGCATGCGTATTTATTTGCCGGTCCGGAAAAAATCGGTAAATTCACTCTCGCGCGTCGTTTTTCCAAGATACTCCAATGCCCCGAGGGAGGTTGTAACGCGTGCGCAGTGTGCCGTCAGATAGAACAAGGAATTCATCCCGATACTGTGCTGATGCGAGATGACGGCGAAAGTATCAAAGTCGATGCGATACGAGCATTGGTAGAACGCACGAACAAAACATTTCAAAGCCCCTATTTCGCGGTTTGTATAGAGTCGATCGAACGAATGACCACCGAGTCTGCCAACGCTTTACTGAAAACACTCGAAGAACCTGCCCGAGGAATCATCTTTCTCCTGACTACCAATAATCGTTCGGCATTATTGCCGACCATTTTGTCGCGCGTATTTCTCATGGAACTGGGCGGCGTGCCGACTGCCGAGCTGACTGATCATCTGAAAAAGACTTTTCCCGATGCCAGTTCCGAATTGATTCAAGATGCGGTAGGCCTTTCTTTGAACAAGCCGGGCCTGGCGATCGATATATTGCAGAATTCGGATCTTATGCGGTTGTCTAAACAACGGTATCTTCTGGCCCGACGCATTTTAAACGATTTTGGCCTGGTACAGCGCTTGCAGTATGTCGAAGAGACCGTAGCTCTGTTTAAAAACGATGCGGTCGGATTTCGGCAGGAAATAAAATCCGTATTTGAATTTATGATCTATATGCTCCGTGCTGCCTTCTTTACATCCGTAAAGCCGCAAGCATCTCATTTCGGGTTGGTAAAAAACCGGAACGATGCTATGCTGCTGGTTGAAAAAATTCAGTATACGTATCAACTTTTGACGGCCAATATTAACAAGAAACTGGTTTTGGAAAATTTGATGCTCAGTTTCTAACTTCTATCAAATGTATGCTTCTTGTAAGAATTGATGTCGGGTTGCTATTACTTTCGTGTCTTGGCGCTTTGTTTACTTTTTGGCGTGCGCTGCGCCGGTCGACTCAGGAAAAACAACTAGCCAGAGATCTAATGCAATATACCAGTAAAATGAAACGGCATATTTTTCGTCTTACCGCCGAGGAACGCCGTGAAAACCCTGTCGAGAAAGCGGTTGAGTCTCTTCAGGACTGGATGAAACGCAAGAAACCCATCGATGACAGTCGTCAGGAAAAAGCCATGGAGGCCAAAAATCTTTTTCGCAAAGCCGAAGTATATCAGGGACGCGGGGATATGGAAACGGCCGAGAAATATCTGGTACAGGCGCTGGCAATCGACGAGACAAATAAAGATATCAATAAAAAACTGGCCTTGCTGTACCTCAAGCAGGAAAAATACCCCAAAGCCGAATTCTTGTATTTGAAACTGGTCGAAATGGGGACGAAAGATGCTACGGTATACAGTAATCTGGGATTGACTCTCTACCGCCAATCCCGTCCCGATATGGCGATCAAAGCCTACCAGAAAGCAATCGAGTTGGATCCCAAGCGCCCGGCCCGCTACGCCAATATCGGACAAATCTATTACGAACTCCAGGATATTCATAACGCCGTGGTATTTTTCGAACAGGCGGCTAAATTGGAAGCCAAGAATACCGATTATTTTTTCATCCTGGCCAAATTGTACGAAGAACTGAACGTCAAAGAAAAAGCCAAGTTTTTTTATCACAAGGTTTTGGATATCGATCCGTATAACAAAGAAGCGAAAGAAGGGATTAAAAAATTATTATAACTTGAATTACGAAATAGCTTTGGAGAAGAAATAGCCGAAGAGGACATGAATATAATGGGCTAAATAGCCGTTGACACTTCGAGCGAGGGTGGATACGAGCCCGAGACGTTCTTTGA
>JBDHUY010000025.1:0-18596 GCA_039809385.1 Candidatus Altimarinota bacterium | reverse complement strand
GTTCGTACCAGATCATCCGATTGTGCTACAATCTCCATAGGGCAGAAATTTATGTGGTAATACTTTTCTGCCCTACTCTATCACTCTTTCCTCATTTCCTCTATTTCGTAACTCAGGTTATCTACAATATTATTCAAACGTATCACCATAATACGTTTTTTTATTCATACAGTCTCTGTATATGTTCTTCCAGAATCCTGGGATAGCTCCTTTTTAAGGGTTCAATGTCAATATGAGAAAAAACATGAACTTGCCTGCTCCGGATCCCGGATCACCGCCACGACGGGGCGCAAGCAATCCGGGAAGATTGTCGCTAAAATCATTACTTAGATTGATTAAAAAAGATTATCCGTCTGACCCACATATAGAATACCGCTTTCACTCAAAATAACATACACACTGTACATATATCTTTTGGTTGCGGGGGTCGGACTCGTGCCCGACGATCCGCCGCGGCGGATTATGGGCCAGATACCAAGCGTTTCAGAAAATCCCTCCCTTTTCCGCTTTTCAATACTTTTTCACGTTTCATTGCTTCCGAACGGGTTGCATATTCTTCTTTATAAACGAGTTTCCAGCTTTTACTTCTTCTGGTATAGAAAGATACTCCTGCATTATGCTCTTCTAACCTCCGAGAAAGATTATCCGTCTGACCCACATATAGAATACCGCTTTCACTCAAAATAACATACACACTGTACATATATCTTTTGGTTGCGGGGGTCGGACTCGAACCGACGACCTCAAGGTTATGGGCCTTGCGAGCTACCAGCTGCTCTACCCCGCGTCAACAAAACTATAGTTCAACCTTTCGAAATTTCAAACCTATTATTCTTAGTATACTGATTTTGACTCGAAACAACAAGAGAACTATCTCAGCCGGGGCATTTAAGGAGTATCGGGGTAGTAACACTCACTTGCCCCATCCTTAATACATGATACCTAATACTTTATACCCCTGTCTGCTGGTGGCAAGGACGGGATTTGCACCCGTGACCGCAGGTTTATGAATCCTGTGCTCTACTAGCTGAGCTACCTTGCCGAAAAAGTAACCTAAAGCAAAATCCATTCTAAAGAGCCTGCTCTCAAAGTCAAGCGGAGAAAGCGGCGTGGCAGGGTCGCACGGATTCGAACCGTGATTGGCGGTTTTGGAGACCGCAGTCCTACCGTTGAACGACGACCCTACAGTAAAAGAAAAATTCTAAAACAGAATACCGAAATACGAAATAAATGCCAAATCAGAAATTCAAAAGGCCAGAAAAGCGGGTCCAAAGTTTCTCTGAACCCGACGTTGGTATTTTTTAAAGCAGCAAGAAGATGCTATATTCCAAGATCCAGAATTCTATTATTTCCCGATTTTGACAAAACCTGAGGATACGACCTCATAGTCCTGTGTCTGGGAGGTAAAGATAGCGTACTGGATGGGCTTGAGGACATTGACAACCCGCTCATACGAAGTCCGGTCAGAAGTGGACATCGGTTCTATATCGTTGACGACATTGACAATATCGTCGACATAGGTCAGCAAGTGGGAAAGGTCAAAATAGACGATATTGGCCGCTCCTTTCGCATCGACATAGGTCATCGCCTTTTTCAGATTCTCTTCGTCCATAACACTGTTTTTCCCTTGTCGGGTTGGTAGATCGGCAATGGTAGACAGGAGTAAGAGTTTGTCGTCGGTCACCCCATAGCGGAACTGGATTTTGATTTTGGCAATTACATCTTTGGCCGCCGGCGGAATACCGGGATTTCCGGCGACGAAAGCATTCAGGTTTACCGATACCAGGGCCAGGGTACTGTTTCCTAGCTTGTCGGTCGATACATCCAGAAACGTAGTCGGAGCTCCCGAAGCCGCCAGACGTTCCTTTAGCGCGGAAAATCCCTGATCCATCAAACCGGTAATCTTTTTGGCACTCGTTTCATGATCGGATACGTCTATCAGGGCGGTCATCGCGGGCATAAAATTACCGCTGTCGTATTGGAAAGCAAAAGCCGCTCCTTTCCCGAACAAATCCAACAGGTCCTTTTCCAGATCCAAGCCTGATAGCGTTTCGATTTGCTGTCGCGCCACCATCAAACTGCTCTGCATTTCGGGCGTAAAAGCAGGGTTGTCCCGAAAAGATATTTTAAATGCCGATTTCAGATTATAGGCTTCTTCCAACCAGACCGTTTGAAGGGCGGGGATCTTGGAGAGAAGATAGAATTCGTTTTTGGGATTTTTCAGATCGGAAAATTTATATCCGATCCGGTCCATCACGGCCTTGTCGCCCCGTCCGAAAAATTTCAGACTGACGCCGTCGGATTGTGCTCCCAGACTAAATGCCATGGTATCGAGCATGCGGGTACTGTCGGTATCCAGGACGCGGCGTACCTCGGGATCGTTGACTTTTTGACTGATCATCGAGATCAGCGGGGCAAATCGTACGTATCCGTAGACCCAATGCGGCTGGTCCAGTTTTGAAACCGAGTTCCGATAGTCAAAATCGTTATAGAGAGAATCGGATGCTGCGCGATCATACAAATCGGTTAACGCTTTTTTCTGATTGGAAACTACATACATATCGCCTTTCAGCATGCCAAAGATGGTACTGTCGGGATTTTGCAGAATTTTGGTATCCTTGAAATTTTCTTCGGTACCGCCGCTTTTGAGCGCTTCGGCCTCAACTTTGCCGACCGCGTCGGTCTTCGACAAAACCAGAGCGACATATACGGTAGGTTCGGCCTCGGGACTCGTCCAGGCGACTCCGACGGTAACCCGTTCGGTTTCGCTCCAAAGCTCCTTTATGAGAGTCTCAGCTTCTTGCATATTATTTTTTCCCGACGAACGGAATCCGGTCCAGAAAGCTTCTTTCAATTGTTCCACGCCCGGGAATTGAGCTACGATGCGCTCAAGATTCTGTTTTGTTTCAGGCTCGTTAACACTTACCCCCACGACCGCTAATGTATCTTTGGGAAAGAACTTCTCGGGAACGATCTTTTGCTGGGACTGAACTTGTTTTTCAAAGAGCGACATCTGATCGTCGGCACCTTTGTTTTGACCGCCGCCGAATAAATTGCATCCGGAAAAAACCAGCGTAACCAGTAAAACCAGGGACAACGAGGTTCGTGTACGCATAAAAAAGTGGGGTGTAAGGAATAGAGAGAAAGTAAACGGAAGACGAGTATCAGCAGAATTGTGTTTTTGATTCGTCCGGCTTCCGGAGAGGGAAAAACTCTATCCGGGAAGACTATCTCAATACTACCGGCAAGACTTACTTGGCGTCTTTTCCCTTATGCGGAGTATGTTTGCGGCATTTGTTGCAGTATTTGTTGAGCTCCAGTTTGGAAACCTCTTTTTTATTGCGCTCGGTTGTGTAGTTGAGCTTATTGCAAACGGTACAATACAGGGAGGTAATGGTTGCTGCGCCTTTAGCCATAGTATAAGTGAAGATTAGAGAATGAAATGGACGTTTTACGGGGAACGTGAAGTCTTGGCGTCAAGAAGTGTAGCGTGTTTGCTGGGCCTTTTCAAGCGAAAATCGCCCTTGCGCTCCGAGCCGGGAGGCTTTCTTCTATTTTTCAAGAACTCCGCCCGCTTCAATGGGACGGGAAATGCGAATTGACAAAGGCCATAAAGCACGATACTCTCTTTCTTGCTTTGACTAAAAGCTCAGCCAAAATCCACGCACGGAAGGGTACTCAAGTGGCTGAAGAGGCGGGTTTGCTAAACCTGTAGGAGGGTTTTCCCTCGCGGGGGTTCGAATCCCCCCCCTTCCGCCAGCAATTTTCGACTCCAAAGAGAACGTTATAGGGGTAAGAAGGAATCAGTCATTTTCCCAGAGGCGCAGAAAAAAGAACAGTTTGCAAAACGGTTTTTTTCTTTTATCCGATTTTTTTGTATGCTATAGTACTGATGTCATTACAATAATCATACTAAGAACTATATGCGCGACGCTATCGTACAATTCAAAACTCATTCCGGCATGAAAAAAGAAGCTATGAAACGGGCCAAAGCAATGGGAATCGACCTCACGGCCGTTCTAAATATGTTGCTGTATCAATTTATCGAAGCCAAGAATGTCCGACTCTCTTTTGGCGACGAAGAACCGACATCGCACCTTCTTAAGATCATGAAAGATCACAAGCAGGATATCAAAAAAGGAGACTATGTTTCCTTTGAAGACCCCCGGCAAGCGCTAGACTTTTTACAAAAACGCAGATGAAGATTGTTTATTCCAAGACATTTTTAAAGCAATTCGATCGATTACGCCAGGAAGTGCAAGAGAAGACAACCGAACGCATTAAAATGTTTCTTGCGAACAAGCATGATCCCTTATTACGCTATCACAAATTAAAAGGCAGCTTGGAAGGGTATACTTCTTTCTCTATTACAGGAGATTGGAGAATCCAGCTTATCGAAACAAAAGAGAGACTCGAATTTGTAGCTGTGGGGACACACAGTCAGCTCTACGGAAAAAGAAAATAAATTGATCTAATATGCTCCCCCATGGATCCTTTTTCTTTTCAGAACACGCCGGAAATTCAAGAAATGGGCATCCGCGTCGTCGGAATTTGTATCGACGGAGTAGACAACCGTATCCAGCGGGAAGCCGATTTTCTCACGTATCGGGAGAACGTGCTGAGAGACGTACGGGAAACTTTCCGCGCAAAAGCATACAAAGACGATCCGGTTTTGACCGGATTCAGGAAACTTCACAGTCTCATCGGTCGCAGCAACCGCGACTATGTAGCATCACCCGAGGTATTACTGGGATTGCTGCTGGAAAAGGAACGGTTCCCAGTAATCAATCCGGTCGTGGATATTTATAATCTGATATCACTGCAAACCCGCCTTGCTCTGGGAGCTCATGACAGAAACAAGCTTTCAGGAAACGTGATACTGAAAACAACAACCGGAAACGAAAATTTCATACCGCTGGGCAAGCATTCTACGACTCCCGTATTTGCCAATGAATATGCGTACCTGGACCAGGATCGAAAAAGAGTGATCTGCCGTATGGAAGTCCTGCAGTGCGAAGAGACCAAAGTGACAGCCAAAACACGGAATATTTTTCTGATCGTCCAAGGCAACATGTATACTCCCTATGAGTATATAAAAGCGGCTGCATTGGAAACTGGGAAACAGATTACCCGCTTTGGCGGAGGAAATTTTATAGTGGTAGATCCTCTGGTTACCGGACCAGAAATTTGAGACTGAACTTTTTCTCTATAAAGAAGACCCCCGGAAGCTTTGCGAAAAAGCATGCAGCGCATGGTATCGGTATATTAAGAATGCAAGTCTTCACCAAGTCAGGAACGGATGTTGGGCAAAAAGCTGGAGTAAATCGATCTACCAGAACTCAAAGCGCAACTGGGAGCGTAACGTAATCAGACAAGCAGAGAACTCTTGCTAAATACTACCCCCCGTTATATTCTACAGGGGCTGTTTTTAAAAGCAGACTTTTACCTTTATCGCAGTATATATGACGAACAAAGCCAAAATCGAAGTCATCATCGCTTCAATCATCCTGCTTGTGCTGATCGTTGGCGGGATCATGTTGTGGATCAACGTATTTTCGGGCAAAAAACCAGTTCCGTCCAATCCGGTCACAGACGGATTGTATACCGGGGAGGTACCGTATACGGGAGAAGTAACAACAGGGAATACCAATAACACGAATGCCGTTTCCAATATAAATCGTAATGTCACTATCATGAATTCAAACAATAATCAACCAGATAACAACGCTGCTATCACCGAACTAAAGATCGAAGACACAGCTGTCGGAACCGGCCGCGAGGTTAAAAGCGGTGACACAGTTACGATTCACTATAAAGGAACGTTACTAAACGGTACCAAATTTGACAGCTCCTATGATCGCGGCAATCCTTTTACCACACAGATCGGTGTAGGCAGAGTGATCAAAGGCTGGGATCTGGGAGTCGTCGGCATGAAGGTCGGCGGAAAACGCAAACTTACCATCCCGTCCGACATGGCTTACGGACCTCAAGGACAAGGCATTATTCCACCAAACTCACCGCTTGTATTCGAACTCGAATTGGTGGACGTTCGCTAAATCTGACCGATTGAAAAACAAGAAAAGCTGTCGAGCGACTGTCGATAGCTTTTTTAAAAATGTCTTCAAAAAAGAAGAAGAATGTACTTCCTACTTGGCTGCTTTCGGCGTACAAGCACTGTTTTTGCTACAATAAATGATTTTGTGTTTGATCCTCAGATCGATATACGACAACTCAATCGTGTAGATATTGAAATCCTGCTGGGCGGCCTTGAGTTTCTGCATTTGTTCGGGCACATTGTCGGCCAGATCGATCCAGACAGTGAACCCCTTTTCAGTATGCAGATGCAATTCGCGCTCCAGCGGATAAAATTCGACCAAGGGGACTTTAAGCGAGAATTCGCGTTCGAAATCGCTGCGGGTTTGTAAAATAACCGCCAGCTCTTGCCGATCCATAATGATATTGCGATCCTGAAATGCCAAAAATCCCGACAGCACCTTGAGCATTTTTTCATCTTTGATGTCGTACTGATTATGATATTCGATCAGCGGCAACGATTCATTTTTGAATTTCAGGTTGCGCAGCATACCGATCTCGTTGATAAAAAGCTGATCAGGACTGGCGGGCGTTTTTACCCGGGCTTTGAGTTCATATTCGGCTACCTGTACTTTGATCGTTCGCGGTAAGAGACGGCTTACCAGAACTTCCTGTAATTCCGGAAAGCTCGACAAGACCTGGCTGCGGATTTCAGCGGGATCGACCAGCAAAATATTTTTTTTCAGGTAGGGTTGAAGCTTTTGCTCGATCGGGATGGTATTGGTCTCGAGGCCGGAACGCTCGACCACAAGATACGCAATATCGAAGTAGTGCGAAAAAAAGACCAATCCTACCGTGCCGCCCACCAATAGAATAAAGGCTACTCCGGCAATGATGTATTTGTATTCCGCCAGAAATTTGGTACGGATATTGCTTAAAAAAAGCTTGGTACGGACAAAGCGCTTACGTTTTTTACGTAATTCGTGGGATACCCGGTGTTTGCGTACCAGAGCCGACTGAAATGTATTTTTTTTACGACGAAAGAGCGATGGCATAGCGGTTACAAAGGACTCGCTGACTGTACCACGGGCGTCTTGTTTACGCAAACGGAGAGAGACTCAAAAGCACGAAGTATTATACCTTCTTGGCGGAAGATTTTCGTACATGCCCGGGAAGAACCCGCGTGCGACCGCGCGCCGGTTTGTGCTTGCTGCGCTGATCAAGTTTTTGTTTAGATATACGAATATCTCGTACGATCTGGCGGATTTCGGCTTTGTTCAGGATGCGCCTTTCATCGCCTTTATGATCGATATCGCCCAAAACAACGTTGGGAATGACGTGATAGTGGAGATGCCGGATACTTTTCCCGGCATTTTGACCGTCTTTGACCATGATGGCGCAGTCTTTATAGCCGTGCTGGTGAAGAATACGTACGCAGAGTCTCAGTAATGCCGAAATCTCTTCGGATTCCTCTGCATCCAAGAGCAGGAAAGAGGTAACATGGCGCTGCGGGATAACCAGCAAGTGATGCGGATGGTACGGCGCCAGAGCATAGGTAATATAGGCCGTATCGTAGGAGACCATGACTTTGTGATCGCGCACGCAAAACGGACAGGTACGTATTTTTTTGTAAAAATCGGTATAGAGCATAAGGCTGCGCCTAAAAAATCGAGGTATCGTATCATTATCTCATACCTTCGGCGCGCTTGTCCAAAATTTCAAGCGGCTGTTTGCAACGATTCGCTCCCAACGTTTGAAAAAAATTCCGATTTGTGTGCAATACGTAAGAGTATGAGTCATTCTGAAGAAACGACATACTATTTCCACATCCACGCAATACTCCGGACTCTGCACAAGCCAAAGTGACAGGTCATGCCTCGCCACGACAGGGCATCCGGGATCAGATTGGACAACCGGAAGAAAAGGAAGTACCGAAAATCTTCCTGAAGCGAATCAATTCGAAGAAGTTTTCTGCAAACTCGAAATATAACCCTGCAGGCCAACCGCGGCCCATAGCTGATGAGTTCCTCCCAGCATTTCGCCTCCCACGATAAGCTCCTTGATATCGTCGTAAGCCAGAACCAAAGGACGGTAGCGGGTGCAAAAACTGTCCGGATTTTCGCGGAGTAACGTGGCAAGCAAGGCATCGACCCAGATGTGTTGATCGGTGCGGCTGTACCAATTTCCGGGGATATTGACCTGGTAGGAAGGGAAGAGCGCCGGGTAAAAACCTTCGGCGGTTTTGGGATGGTTGATCGGGTAAACGTTATACCCGAAACGTTCCATCAGGGCGTTGCCGAGACCTTCATAGCGATCGGAATCCGGATAGTACAGGTAAAAGCCTTTTGTGGAATCGTAAAAGTGATCGTTGAGAGTTTGCAGCATACCGGCAAGAGCGGATTGGCGGCTTTGAAATTCGTTTTCGGAGGTGTCTCCGAAATACTTTCCTTCGTACAGGATTATTTCGTTGAACCGTAGCCACAAGACGTTTGTAGATAAGAATTTATTCTCCCGGAATCGTTTTTTTTGGCCCTGCCAGTCGGCGGGGTAGGAAGCCCACGAATCGAGAAAGGAGGCTGCGCCGAAGAGGAGTCCGTCCCCGGAATCGCTGGCGGTTTTCCAGACAGGCAACATTTTTTTGGCTACTTCGTAGACATATTTCCGAAAAACCGGATCGTTGGTCATTTTGGCGGTTTCGAAAGCGCCGACGACCCATACGATACTATCGGTCTGGTAGGGGAACCGGCCAAAGTCGGCGGCGCCGTCCTGAGCCGGATAGCCGGACTTTCCGTTCATCAAGACCAATTCGATAAACGTATTTTTTAATTCTTCGGGGTAGATACTCCACAGTCCCATCAGGCTGCTATACGAAGTATCGCGTACCCAGAACTGGTTCCAGAATCCGCCGGCGTGAAAACATTTTTTGCCGCTCTGCAGGGGGCAATCGACGCCATTGTCGTAGATGACTCGCAACGCCGTATTCTGGACTTCCTCCAGCGAACATGTGTCGGACGTTTGAGCCCGGACGAGCGGCAAAGTTTTCGGCAGTAAGACAACCAGCAAGACTGCAACGAAGAATAAAGATTTTAGGAAACGCATAAGAAATATGACAGCCAAGAACGTTTGTCAGTATAACCGATTCTCGTTGGACTGAAAATAGCGAATCAGGGGGAGGAGGGGTGGATGAAGAGAATCTCGTTCGGATTTACGGATCTACCACTGATCACTTGCTGTAAAAGTTGTTCTACGAAAGGAAGATCACACTGGCTCAAGATTTCTCCTGCCTGTAGAATTTGAAATGTAGGGGGGGTATCACAGATCTTTGTCACAGAGACTTGGAACGCCCCGCCAATCTCCATACGTCCATTTGTAAGGAGAGAGTGTAGCTGCACTACCAAATTTTGTACGATGTTATGTATATAGCGTTGTACCTCGTCTTGGGTAAGACGTCGATAAGCATGAATATTTGAAGAGATACATTCCATATTCGGATCCATACTCTGTGGGTCAACCATCCTGACATAACCGGATTGAGTAAATCCAACAATCTTATAGACATGACCGGTTGTATCGTGTATCAGAAGGTCGCCGACACGAAGTGCAGGATCTTTTGCTTTGAGCAAAGCAGCGATTCGACGAAAAACATCATCAGGGAATTTTAGTACCACAGGAGGAGGCGGTACAAGTGTCTCCTCATTTTCTTGAACTAAATCGTCCGTTTCTTGTTCGGCCATAGAATGGTAATTTGTTGAAACAGAATTTTATGGATTTTAGGAGTTATTTTCAAAATGTCAAACAAAGTTTTTTTCAAATAGACTTGTGAATATCAATACAAACGATTACATTAGTCAACCAATATATGTTGTAAGTAAATATGGAACTAAACGAAAATCATTCCGTCGAACCGGAAAAACTAAATCCGTCAGAGGCCTTGGAACAATATAAACTGGATTGTATTAGCGCACTCCAGGATATTGACTTTTTTCGAAAAATCTTGGACAAGAAGAGGACTACTTTCAAAAACATCGAGGGAAATAACCCAGAAAGCATAGATCCGGAAGAAAGACTAAGAGACGACCCGCGCTTCACCTATATCTGTGCAGACGATATTGTCCTCAGTAAGCCCGAAATAGGCATCCTGATGATGGATGATACTAGTTTTGTGAGAAATATTGTTGACAAAGTCATAGAGGACTATTTCAAAGATCCTAATGAAGTAGAGAAAAAAAGACTTCTAGTCGGAACAGTCAACGAAGCATGGAACACTATTACGGACGAATCCAGAACAGGCCGAACGGAATCAGGCTGCGCAACGCTTTTAAACCCTGGGGAGGTAGATGATATACAGCTTTTAGCACGATACACTATTGCCAAACTTCGTACTGGATACGAATTTCTAAAGTATTTTACAGATGAGTCAGAAGCGCTTCTGAAATTCCAGGACGAGTTTGCCATCCATATTTATAAATTCATGCGGTTATACTTTCAGGACGAAGCTAACGTATGGGTGCAGTGTTTAAGTGATCGACAGCAAGGAAAAATTGCCGAAGAATACAAGATAGTACAAGCATCGCAAGCAACTCAAAAAAAGATAAGCGCATTAGCGGACTTGACGATGCTACTACTCAAGATGAATGTCGGACTGAATGAAAAACAAGACGATCAGATCTCAATAAAGCCACTCCTCGAAGATATGAAAACTAGAGGCATTTCATCTGACAATCTCCTGAATAAACTGCTGAGCCTGCCAACAAACAAGCCCGAAGAAACATAAACTTGTTTTGCCTAAAACCCGCTTTTACCTATAATAAGAAAGAATGCCTTTCTTAGATTTTTTAATTTTTACCTATGGAATTTCGCCGACCAAGCCGGGGCAGCAACACCCCGCAACTCCCCCGCCCGCGCGGATGGGTCTACCTGCTGATCGTCGCGCTGATACTCACCGGCATCTATCTGCTCGTCTCCCCCGAAACCTTTTTAAACCAGAAAAGCGAACAAGTCCCGATCACCCAGATCCTGCGCGAACTGAAGGATGACCAGGTCAAAAGTGTGGAACTGCGCGGCAACATGATCAAAGGCACCACCAAAGACGAAAAGATTCATATCAGCTACCTCCCCACCGGGGAGCGCTGGAACGAATGGCTCAAAGATAACGGCGTGAATCTGGAAACCAGCGGCGTAGAAGTCAAAACCTTCAACGAAGCCTCCGACCGGTTCTGGCTCGACCTGCTCTCCTCGCTATTACCTTTTGGGATCATCATCCTGGTACTTTTCTTTATGCTGCGGCAAGCCCAGAGCGGCGCTTCCTCGGCCCTCTCATTCGGAAAAAGTACCCCCCGCGTGCACGACAAATCCAAAGACAAGACCACTTTTGCCGATGTAGCCGGAGCCGAAGAAGCCAAACAAGAGCTGATGGAGATCGTCGATTTTCTCAAAAATCCTAAAAAATACCTCAAAATGGGCGCTAAAATTCCCAAAGGCGTCCTGCTGGTCGGCGCGCCGGGAACGGGAAAAACTTTGCTGGCCCGCGCTGTCGCGGGAGAAGCCGATGTCCCATTCTTTTCGATCTCGGGTTCCGAATTTGTTGAAATGTTCGTCGGCGTAGGAGCCAGCCGCGTCAGAGATTTGTTTACCAAAGCCAAACGGAATGCCCCCAGTATCGTTTTTGTCGATGAAATTGATGCCGTAGGACGCCAGCGCGGCACGGGATTGGGCGGAGGGCACGACGAACGCGAGCAAACACTCAACCAGATTCTGACCGAGATGGACGGCTTCGAAAAAGATACGAATGTGATCGTCATGGCCGCCACGAACCGGCCCGATGTCTTAGATCCGGCTTTGATGCGCCCTGGACGGTTCGACCGCCGGGTCGTGATCGATAAACCGGATTTGAAAGAGCGGGAATCGATTTTGCGAGTCCACGCGCGCAACAAGCCGATGGCCAAAGATGTCGATCTGCACAACGTAGCCAAGCAAACCCCCGGATTTTCCGGCGCGGACCTTGAAAACATGCTCAACGAAGCAGCCATTTTGGCCGCAAAACTAAATGCCGGCGAAATCACGACCCATATGGTCCAGGAATCGGTGGAAAAGGTCTTAATGGGACCGGAAAAGAGAAACCGTGTCATGAGTGACCAGGAAAAAAAGATTACCGCCTATCACGAAACCGGCCATGCGCTGGTCGGGCACCTCATGCCCGAGCACGACCCGATTCACAAAATTACGATTATTCCCCGCGGCTTTTCCCTGGGTGGAACATGGCATCTGCCCGAGCGTGACCAATTTATGAATTCCAAGACCAAATTTGAAAGCGAACTGGCTTCCCTGATGGGTGGCCGCGTGGCCGAAGAACTGGTCTTTGGCAAAGACAACATCACCACCGGAGCCGGAAACGATCTGGAACGTGCCAGCGAGATCGCCCGCCGTATGGTCACCGAATATGGCATGAGCGAGAAGCTCGGACCGGTAGTCTTTGGAGAGAAACAAGGCTCGGTCTTTCTCGGACGGGACATGATGGCGCACAAAAACTACAGCGAGGACGTGGCGCGCCAGATTGATGAAGAGGTAAGCTCGCTGCTCGAAAAAGCTTACAAAAATGCCAAAACCATTTTGACCGACAATAAAGAAAAGATGGGATTGATCGCCGAGCAACTGCTCAAAAAAGAGACATTGCTGCGGGAAGAATTTTTGGCCTTTTTCGGACAAAGCGAAGAAACTCCCAAGAAACGCGGAGGAAGAAAAACGGCGACAGGACTAACAGGAGGAGCATCAGCATAATCCATTGCGTATAAAGTATGGGGGAGTATCAGAAGAGAACCTAGAATTTAGAATCAAGGTTGCATACCTTCCCCGCGATAAACTTTTTTCTTCCTGCACTCTGCCTTAATTCCAGATTCTTGATTCTTTATTCTGCTAAGGTATGTCTCATATTATCGCCGTGGTCGGCATGTGCGGTTCCGGAAAATCGGTCTTGTCGGACTATCTGGTCAGGCAAGGCTACCAATTTTTACGATTCGGGCAGATTACGCTCGATATCGTCAAAGAACGTGGACTGACGCCGACCGAAGAGAATGAGAAGCCGATTCGGGAAGAGGTGCGAAGAGAGTACGGCATGGGTGCCTACGCGACGCTCAATATTCCCAAAATAGACAAACTGCTCGAAAACGGCAATGTCGTTATCGACGGTCTCTACAGTTGGTCGGAGTACAAGATTCTCAAAGAAAAATACGACGACCGTTTTTGGGTCGTAGCTGTCCACGCTTCGCCCCGCTTACGCTACGAACGGCTGCTCAATCGGACAGTGATTGACGAAAAGATGCGTAATCGACCGTATAAGGGGGCGGAAGCTAAAATCCGCGACTACAACGAGATTGAACATGTCGAAAAAGGCGGCCCGATTGCCATGGCTGATTTTATGATCCTGAACGAAAGCGACGTCGAGAATTTACAAAAACAAGTCGAAAGAATTCTGGATTTTCTAAAAACTCATCCCTGAGAATAAGAGCTCTCTAAAAGCCTGTATGAAAAGTATACAGTGGTTCGGTTTTTTCGTCATTTCCCGCCCCGGTGGGGCATGACGGCCAAGAAGGAACGATGTATATTTTTCAGACACCCTCAAAAAGATACTACAAGAAATTTGCTCATCCTGGAAAGAATCGGTTCACACTCATACCCGGGAATATAGAAAAAGGAGTTTTCGGACTGCCCGATATGGCTTTTGTCATTTGAACTTTGTCATTTGAACTTTGTCATTTGATATTTCTGGTATAAGATACCCGTAAGTTTGGTACTATCGCTTTATTCCCATGGATTCTCTCCACGTCATTGCCTCGGAAGTACGCTCTTGTACTAAATGCCGCTTGTGCGAAACCAGGACTAATGCCGTGCCGGGAGTCGGAGATCCGGAAGCCAAAATTCTATTTATCGGCGAGGGGCCCGGAAAAGATGAGGATCTGCAAGGCGAACCGTTTGTCGGAAGAGCCGGAAAATTACTGACAACACTGCTCAATAAAATCGGAATTGAGCGCAAAGACGTTTTTATCACGAACGTGGTAAAATGCCGCCCGCCCAATAACCGCGACCCCGAAGACGACGAGATCGCCGCCTGCTGGCCCTACCTGGACCGGCAGATCCACCTGATCGATCCGCGGGTGATCGTAACCTTGGGACGCCATTCCATGAAACGGTTTTTACCGGGATACACGATCAGTTCGGTTCACGGAGAACCAAAACGCCGTCAAAGCGACGGACGGATCATCTTTCCTTTATACCATCCGGCTATGGCTCTGTACAAACCGGCCATGCTGGACGTATTGGAAAAAGACATGTTCAAACTCAAAACAATGCTCGCGAAAATAGAAGAAGGCACCGTTTCCTATAAAAAAGACGATTCGGCAATCGCTCATTTCTCGACCGAGGTTCCGCAAAAGGAAGAAAGCGTGAATCCCCCGCAGACGCTGTTCTAGGGCAACAGTATTAAGTATTACGCATTATGTATAAAGAATCTCGTACCTGAACGCTTGATGTTAATCACTGGCCACTTT
This sequence comes from Candidatus Altimarinota bacterium, assembly GCA_039809385.1. Lineage (GTDB taxonomy): Bacteria > Patescibacteriota > Gracilibacteria > JBDHUY01 > JBDHUY01 > JBDHUY01. Next base: position 4,020 of record JBDHUY010000025.1, on the reverse strand, counting down.
AGACCGAGCAAGCCTGTTACCCCTTCCCTTTGGACTAAGCACTTTGTACTATGTACTTTTGACTCCCCATGTCCCACACCAAATACATTCTCGGGATTTTCGCCGCCGGCATCATCAGTTTACTCGGCTGGGTTTTAGTCCTGTACCGACTCGATCCTTTCAGTTCTACTACGATCGCTATGACTCTGTTTTTTATAACGCTGTTCTTTACGCTGGCCAGCTTTTTCACAGTCATCGGATACTATCTGAGAGTCTTGCTGAATCGCAACGAAATCTATTACGCGCACATTATCATTTCACTGCGACAAGGGATTTTATTCTCGCTGTTTGTCTGCCTGTCGCTGACCTTTCAGCTCATGAAAGTACTCAAATGGTGGAACCTGGCCTTGCTGTTTCTGGCGATCATACTGCTCGAAATGTTTTTCGTGTCGCGCAAAGACCGGGGTCGGTAAATCAGTTAGCACTGGGATTATCCATCAGATCATGCAAGAAAGAACAGATCTTTTCGGTTGAATGGGAGACTTTGGCTTTTTGAAAACGTTGTTTGTAGGCTTTATCGTGCCGGGCATCGATCATGTCCAGAACCGCCTTGAGGATTTCGCGCGGAGTAATAGCCAAACGTCCGAGGTTATGGCGTTCCAACAAGGCCAGATTCCCCTCCTCCTGACCGGGAATCAGCCGGGTGATGACCATGGGCAGTTCTTTGTCGACCGACTCCATCACGATAGCTCCGCCCGGTTTGGTAATAATCAGATCCGCAACCGACATGAGAGCCGGCATCTGATCGGTCCAGCCAAGTGTTTTTATGGAAACACGCGGATGGAGCTTCTTTTCAAACGACTCTTTCAGTTTACGGTTGTTTCCAAAAACGGCCGCAATCTGTACTCTGTCGGGATCCAGGTGCTCATTGAGATAGTACAGCGGTTGCAAGTCATCTTTATTCCCGCCGGTACCGATCGAATACAGAATTGTTTTTTTAGCCGGGTCAAGATGAAACCTGCGCGCTACAGCCGCCGGGTCGACCGGTTGGTAGAACCCCATCCGGAGCGGGAATCCCAAGATTTGGATACGTTTTTCGTCAATACCGCTTTTGCGCAATGTATCGGCCGTATCAGGGTTAGAAACAATAAAGTAGTCAGTGTCGGTCATCAGCCAAGCCTTATGTACCCGAATCGAATCGGTAATCACGGTAACAATTTTTTTGGCATTGTCGGGGTTGGACCAGATATGCTTGATCGTGTAATTAAAGAGCGGAAAGGTGGAAACGAGCAGGTCGGGATTTTTTTCCTGGATCATCTCTTCCAGCTTGCTCATGATAACCGGATAAGTCAGATATTTGATAATCTTGATCGAACCGGGATTGTCGGTCGCCTCGAACCACAACCGCCACATATCGGGCAGGCTCTTGGAGCTGGCATCGTAAAAAGCCTTGGAGGTGCTGTTAAAAAACGTACTTGCGGTCTCCAGAAAGTCCAATGTTTCGACGATATAGTCCGAACCGAAGTAATGGCGCATTCCCTCAGCGATCGCTTCGGCAGCGACGCGATGACCGTTGCCCATGCTGAAATAAAAAATCAGCATGCGTTTGCGTTTCTGCAAGAAGTGATCTATCTGTCCTTCGAACAGATTTATTTGAGTAAGGGCGGATGAAACGAAAGCATCTGATGAGATATACTGCGGTAAGAGTTGACGCAGGATGGTCAGGCGGCGACGCAGAATGTGGGAGAGCTCTTTTTTCGTCTCGCGGTCTTCGAGAGAATACACATCGTTCGTGAGGTCGAAAACGGTTTTTCCCAGTTCGATTTGTTCATCGAGGAGGTGCTGGGCAAATGCCGGCGGACTGTGGGGAACCAACGTACTAAGATGCTCTGTAAGTTCCTGCCAGGAGCGAAACAGAGTCGATTGTTGATATGCCATATGAAAAACGAATAACTTCACTTATTGTACCGATTTCGGATCGAATCGCAAAAGCATCTTGTAAATTGTTCTGCCTCCGTTGGGATGACAAGACGGCAATGTATGGCGCTCCAGGAGAGTTTTGTCGATATTGTGACAAATCCCGGGAAGCATATCAATAACGATTGACCGTAAAATGATTTTCGACAAAAAAAGTTTTTTTTCCGTCAAGCATATCCATGGTCTGATCGACCCCGTTAAACAGATCCGGCATGGCCAGTATTCTTTGGCGAGTTTTCCAAATATTGTTTCCTCCTTCAAAGGTCTCGATAAGATCACCCGTGACATTATCGGCACGAATCAGAAAAAAATATTTGTCTTCCAAAAGCAGGTGTTGTTGGTCATAGTCCATATTGTGTTTGATACCGGCAAGCGCCAGTTTCCCGGTGAGACCGGTCTCCTCCAAAAGTTCGCGCGCGGCGGCTTCTAAGACAGTCTCGCCCCAGCGGATCTTGCCGGTCATGAACCCTATGTATCCGTAATAGGGTTGTTTGCGTCTTTCTTGAACCAGATATTCCGTTTCCTGTCCGTGGGAACGTATACAACCGACCAGAACGGCTATTTTGGCTTGTCTTTCGATCAGGAGCGTATCAGTGTCGAAACGATTGGCAAACTCTTTGCCTTTGGTGGTAAGCGTATACCGATGGTCATCGGTTTTTTCGACAAGGTTCAAAGCAACGAGCTGTTTGAGGTGAAACGTAAAATGATCGCTTGAAACGCCTTCGACATTCAATTCTGAAAAGCGCGACTGGGGCGTAAAGAGCAATTGCCGCAGGATACGGGATTGAATGGGATGGACAGTAAGATCGGTAGTCATAGGAAAAGGATAGGAAAGAATAAAACTGTAATGAGCGTAAAGCATAGGAAAACAAGCTTCAAGTGAAGTACACTTCAGCATTGTATCAAATAATTGACTCCTCTCCCGATTTCGATTAGGGTAAGAACGCGATTATTTTTTCCACACTTCCTTATGCCTCCCGAAGAAATCGTAGGAACAAGTACCATAGAGAAATCACCCCAAGATATCATCAAGCTTCTTGAGACATTGATGGAGCTTGTTAATGCCATGAGACCTTTTGAAAAAGGAGAAACATCCCGGCTTATGGCACAAGCCGGGCTAATACGCTTGAATCAAGTTCGTAGCGAACTCAGTTCTTGTGTAACAGATTCTTTTGGTACGCTAGAAAAAGCCAGAGCCTCACTGGAAGCTGCTAAGAAAAGGGATCTGATTCATTTGCTCGACGGATTTTTATCGGCAAAAGAGAAAGGAGTAGTGGCCTTTGTCAATGAGATACATGCCTATTTGCAACAAGCAAGACAGGCTGTAGGAGAAGTATTGGAGAATTAAACATGTTTTCTATGGGAACGGGGATTAGCGCAAGAATGCTAGCGCGCCCCGACGCTACCGTCGGGAAGGTCGCGGGTTCAAGTCCTCGTAAAGCACTAGACCTAGATATTGAGAATACTAAATTACATACAACTTTGCTCTGGTATCTCGAAAAGAATACGATACGATCGTTTTCAGACATACGGTTACCAACGGGGATTAGCGCAGTTGGCTAGCGCGTCCCGACGGAAGCGTCGGGGAGGTCGCAGGTTCAAGTCATTGGGCGAAGCTAGACCGATCGTTACATTACTATCTCGAAAACAATACCATACTATCACTATCAAATAGTGAGCCATTAACGGGGATTAGCGCAAGAATGCTAGCGCGTCCCGACGGAAGCGTCGGGGAGGTCGCGGGTTCAAGTCATTGGGCAAAGCTAGACCGATCGTTACATTACTATCTCGAAAACAATACCATACTATCACTATCAAATAGTGAGCCATTAACGGGGATTAGCGCAAGAATGCTAGCGCGTCCCGACGGAAGCGTCGGGGAGGTCGCGGGTTCAAGTCATTGGGCGAAGGTAGACCGATCGTTACGTTACTATCTCGAAAACAATACCATACTATCACTATCAAATAGTGAGCCATTAACGGGGATTAGCGCAAGAATGCTAGCGCGTCCCGACGGAAGCGTCGGGGAGGTCGCGGGTTCAAGTCATTGGGCGAAGGTAGACC
>JBDHUY010000024.1:0-19465 GCA_039809385.1 Candidatus Altimarinota bacterium | reverse complement strand
GCATAGGATATTTTCCTGAACCTGGGAAGAGAGAAAGACATGCAAAACGGAAATTATATAATGTCGATTTTTAATATATTTTATTTCCTTCGACAACACACCAAAATCAGCCCGGGTAGATATATGTTTTTTGCGATCGTTCTTTAATTTTATCTGGTGCCGTCGGAGAGATTTGAACTCTCACGTCTTGCGACATACGCTCCTGAAGCGTACGTGTCTACCAATTCCACCACGACGGCTTATTCTCAGCGCTTCTCTTTTCAAAGCGAATCCATAGTAGTAAAAAGCGCGCCAAAGGTCAATGAATAGTTGAGAGAAGGGGGTCAGGAGATCAGAGTAATTGCAAACGTAAACCTTGTTCTGAACGCAGTGAATGGATACAAAATTCAGAATTGGGAAACAGTTTGCTGTCAGCTGTTTGCTGTCAGCCCTCTCCGCACTCCATTCTCCGTTCTCCCAACTCCTCGCCCTACCATACCCCCGGAATAAAACGGTATTTCACCTTCTGCGCATACGCCCGATAGTCGGGATCGAGTGAGAGATGGCGTTCTTCGGTCACCGCCCGCAAAAAGTAGATCCCCATCCAGGCCAAAATCGAAACGAGAGCCCACCAATTAGGTGAGCCGTTGAGAGGAAAAACGATCGGCAGGCCCATGATCAGCCAGGCGAAGTTTTTAGAGACATATGCCGGATGGCGCACGATGGCATAGGCGCCACGCGTGACCGTACCGCGATTGGTCAAATTGCTCGATTTAAGTCCGAGCGACAACGTTGCCCACACATAGACCGCAAAGAGCAGTAAACTAATCCCCAGGAAAAACTTGGTCCAGAAAATGGAGCCCCAAAAATTCATATAATCGGCTGACCCCCACCCCAGCACGCGGGAAGTAATATCGTTAAACGGCGGATAACAGGCGAGAGTAACGACCCAGCCCAGCAACGTCGGCTCAACCGAACGCACCCGGTTCCCCCAGCGCTGAAACTCGAAGGCATAGCCGAGCACAAAATAGGACGTGTCGATCAGTAAGAAAAAATTAAATACCAGAAAATAAAGTGTTTGCAACCGGGCTTCCTCGGGCATGCCGCCCAAATTCTGTACTTGCGATAGACTGTTGACCACTCCTGCCAGATTGCCAAAAAAGAAATTGAGCATCAGCGGCAGATAGAAGAATTTTACTGCGAAAAAAAGCAGATTGGTCTTTTCTTCGGGCGTTACGGGCAATTTCGGTAACGGAATGTGAGATCCCAGGCGCGCAAAATATTCGGGCAATCCCAGAATTACCTTTTTAAGGGTTCGCAAAAAGAGCAGAGGGCGATTATGGGAGAGATCGGCATATCGATAAAATAGAAACCAGAGCAATCCTATTACGAGATACCCGAGATATAGATGAAGCAATACGCCGAATGTATTGCGACCGATAATCGTAAAAAAAGTTTCCAGGCCGGTCAAAAGCCAGGGAGGCAAACCGTGAAGCGCCACATCGCCCCGATTGATAAAATCGCGGTGGAAAGGGAAAAAATTAAACACCAGCATTCCAGCACCATACACTAATACCCCCGAAAAATAGGCAGTCAGAGCGCTGACAACCGGATGAGTAACGATCAACGAGGGGCGTTTTGAAGACACGGGAAGAAGTATAACAGTATAAAAAAACAGGGAGAATCACGTCATGAGAAGCCACAGCCGCTTTGTACCGAGTACTGAGATTGCTTCGTCTAGCACATAGACCCTTTACAAGACTGAGCAAGCTTCCTCGCAATGACGGTAAACTCATTCTTATTCGATAAACCTGCTCTCTTTCTACCTGGTCTCGATCTCAAAGAACGGTCCCGAAGAGAGTGGATACGTCACATATGCGGTTTTGCTTACTCCGTCAGTACCGGAAATCTCGCTCACCTTGAGTGAAGCCGGGTTCTTATCGTAAAACAACGAGATGGTCGAGGGAGTAACGTCCTCGGCAACGGTAAAGGTCAAGGTACCCAGTTCGGCTTCCGATTCGATCCGCATGCCGGTCAGCAAGAGCACGATCTGTCCTTGTCCCAGATCCCGCAATAAGTGATTTGTCACCTGGTTGGAAATAGTAAACTTGGGATTCTGCAAATACGCCGGAATATCCGACAACACCAGCTTTACCCCTAGTAAGGGTTGGAGCGGAGTATTCCCGGTCGTCTTGACTTTTACGGAAAGCGTATCGCCTTTGCGGGCGCCGTAAGAACTCTTTTCCGCTATAATCTTTACCGGATAGGTTTTCTTCGAGGCAGCAGGATATAGCTCGGAGGTATTACGATTCGGCTGTTTGGGCGCAATCGGATTCGTAGCCGAAGACTGACAACCGGTCACAACGAGTAGAAGAAAAGCTAAAAGGAGAGATCGAATCAGTTTTTTTGAACGCACCATAGTACCAGATTATAAAAAGAAATAGGCAAATTCGGATTGAAGTAGCCCACAGGTAACACGGATACTTCAATTCAGTATAGAAAAAATACCGGAAAAACTCAATCAATACGCCAAAAAATGAGCTTGACCCAAAGGCCAAACCAGTTCTGGGTAGCTATAAACACTACGAGACGGGGCTTAGCTATACGACTACCGGAAAGCTTTTATTTTCGCGGAATCTTGAGGGGAAAATTGATTCCGACGCGAAATATTGGTTGGTCCTGGCGATTCCCCGTAGGAGCTACACTGACGCGTACGCTGGAGTTGGCAGGCCCCTTGAAGACAATGCTGATGTATGGTTCTTGCCGCGGGATCCACTCAACCCCCACACTCTGTACCCCGGCTGTGTGCAGCGCTCTATGTTTAATGTCAAAAAAAGCACGACAAAACGCAATCTGTTCAGTAACTTCGGCAATATGAAACGTATCCAGCGTGACACCGTAGGGAAATTCCGTTGTAGTTGCCAGAGAATTCCCGGAGATAGGTTCATTCCTATTCGACGTATGGGTTATCCCGCCGCCGACACTCAGCGTGGCCGTAGTAGCCAGCTTGGGCAGCGAGTATCCCGCAGTTACCCCGCCATAGACGGCGAAACTGTCAGGAGAACGATGAAACACATCCGGAGAATCGAGAAAAGCAAGCGTAAACAATCCAAATCGATCGTTAATGGGTATATCAATGCGTGAGAACAGACCGCCAGCAACGAAGTTGTCACCATTTACGATCCGGAGATCCGTGCCGATCACTCCTTCGATCGGTTTGGCAGGGTGTGGTATATTACTTTTTTCTTTAGCTTCCGTATCAGAAGGACGATCGGGGAGGTCGGATGCGGGGGGGGATGCAGGTTTATCCGGATTATTGTTCGGAGCACTCTGTATGAGACGGGATACGTTGCCCTGCGCGCGAATCTCTTGAGGAGAAACACAAGCAGAAAATAAAAGTGCAAAAATCATGGCAAAATACTTCGACTGGAGAGATACGGGAATATTGTTTCCTTTGTTTATCGTGTCTCCCTTTGATTCCAACATTTCTGAATTTAGGTTTTCCAATGACATACCCAAGTGATAAAAAAAACAAGAACCGACTATAGTGAGATATATATGCAATGTCAATGTTCGATTCTAAAAAAACTTCAGTTCGGTGTGAAGCAATACGATGTACCTGTAAGACAAAGAAGCTTTGACGAGGAGAGTCAAAAATATTTCAGCTATTTGCCAGGGTGATCTTGCTGTTTTTTGTGAAGCGTAAATTTACGGACTTTCTTATGCGGGTGCTTGGGGTGGGGCTCGTACACGATGAAATACCGTTCAAAGAGGCGGTAAAACACCAGGGATCCGGCAGCAACGAGTGAAATGACGACAATCATGGCGGTGGCAAAATCAGCCACATGGATCATCCACTGAAATTCGGCTCCCAGGTAATAGCCCAAAAGCGAGACAGACAGCACCCAAAATATACCGCCAGAAATATTGTAGAGAAGAAACGAACGGTAGTGCATGCGGGCCGCACCGGCAACCAACGGCGCAAAAGTACGCAGGAAGCCAACAAAGCGGGCGATCACAATCGTTTTGCCGCCGTGGCGCTTGTAAAACTTTTCGGTCATTTCCAGATGGTGGTAGTTGAGAAAAATGCTGTCTTTTTTCTTTTCGATCGATTTGCCCCATACTTTGCCAATCCAGTAGCCCAAACTATCCCCGACAATAGCGGCCAGAGACCCAAACAAAAAAAGCTGCCACAAAGGAAAGTATCCGCGCGTGGCATAGATACCAGCCAGAAAAAGCAGAGTATCCCCGGGCAGAAAAAAGCCGACCAGCAAGCCAGTCTCCACAAAAAGAATGAGCGTAATGGCGACAATACCGTACTGCTGGACAAAACCGGTAATCAGATGATTGAGCGCTTCCATGCCGTTAGGTCAAAAAACGTCGATAGCATACTATACCTATTTATGGAAACCAAGGGGAAGAGCAAATTTTCGATGACTATTGTGAAAAAAACTATTTCGAACCAAGCGAACTGATATAGTCTGGCTCAGGGAAAATAGTTTTTTAATTACAAGATATGAATCTACCTTAATTATTGTTTTTTGGAAGATTACCGTAAAAAGTACCTGCCAGAGCTAGTAATTCATGAAGAAAGCCGGGGACAGAGTTCGATTTATCTACGATGGCAATTAAAAATTTTTCTTCATCATCGATTTCGGACAATGCTTGCAGATGGAGGGTGAGAGCCGACGTATCTACTTTTTCACGTACATTGATCAGTGAAACCACGCTAGGTGCGGGCGCATTCGGAGAAAGCCGAAAACGAAGAGCGGCCCGGAAGGTAATGAGACAATTTCCCCCCAAGGGGAATTCGGCCTTGACGAGTTTCCACGTATTTAAAAAATCCGATACGGTTTGACCCGTTTTCTGCATGTGGGCAAAGAAACTTTGCAGGACGTCGCGATAGCGGCGATTCGTAAGAAATTCATCTAATCTGTTTACAGGTAACCTCTCACCGGGATTTTGCGGAGAATTTGACATAGCATGTTGGATAAAAATTGTTGGCACTGCAGTAATTATACCAAAAAAAGAGCCGTGATAAAAGCACCGCTTCGGTCAGACAAGACACCGCGATTTTGGCGGAAAAAATGCCGAGACCGTTGGAGGGAATTCTACACGCCCGTCGCTTCGCTCTTCCTTCGCAGCCGGCTGACCTCACTTCTTCTCTTAGGATCGGCTTCAATTCTCAATAACTTCCTAACAACCATTTCATGAAGCAAAAGCGGTTTTTCTATAAACCATACCTGGAGCCGTTGACGGGAATTGAACCCGTGACCCCATCCTTACCATGGATGTGCTCTACCAGCTGAGCTACAACGGCATATTTTAGTTAAAAGTCCATAAAGTCATAAAGTCTGTAAAGCAGGGTTCTTTTACTTTAAGGACTTTATGGACCTGTGACTTTTGACTACTCTACTTTATAAAAAGTGCCGAAAAGATCAAGAGCAGTTTGGTTTTTCGGCGATTTTGACGAGAAGTTAGAATTTTTTAAGGTCGGAGCGCTAGACTACGACGGTATCTAGCCTAATGCTCTATGATCTCAAAAATTCACTCGGTCTCCGTCAACGGACTCGACGCCGAACGGGTGCTGGTCGAAGCCGACGTCTTGCGCGGGATGCCGGCCTATGCCATTGTCGGACTGGGCGATACCGCGGTACAGGAATCAAAAGAACGCGTACGCAGCGCCATCAAAAACAGCGGCTGCCTCTTCCCGCCGCACCGCGTCACGATCAACCTGGCCCCCGGCGATGTGCGCAAATCTGGCCCCTCGTTCGACTTGCCGATCGCGCTGGCAGTACTGCTGGCAACCGGTCAGATCGAGCCCGACCGGTGCGCCGAGACGCTGGTCGTGGGAGAGCTCTCGCTGGACGGACAGACCCGGCACGTCAACGGAATATTGCCGATTACGCTTTTCGCACATCAAAAAGGGTTTAAAAAACTGATCCTCCCGGCAGTGGACGCGCTGGAGGCCAGCTTGATCGAGGGGGTAGAGATCCTGGCAGCCGAAAACCTGCTCCAGGTCATCCGGTACATGCAAGGAGAAGATGTATTTGTGCCGGTAAACCGCCTGAGACTCGAAGATTTACAAAAAAATACCTCATTCGACGTAGACATGAGTACGATCAAAGGACAAGAACATGCCAAACGAGCCCTGGAAATCGCCGCCGCGGGCGGGCATAATATTTTGCTCAATGGTCCACCGGGTTCGGGAAAGACCCTGCTGGCCCGCACGTTCCGCACCATTCTGCCGCGTCTAACCATGGACGAGGCGCTGGAAGTTACAAAAATCTATTCGGTAGCTGGTCTTCTGGCGGCGGACAAACCGCTGATTACCGAGCGCCCGTTTCGGATCATTCACCACAGCGCTTCGGGCATTTCGATCGTAGGCGGGGGCAAAGTTCCCAGTCCCGGAGAGATCTCGCTTGCCCATAAGGGGGCCTTGTTTATGGACGAGTTTCCTGAGTTCCCGCGCAATGTGCTGGAAATCATTCGCCAGCCACTGGAAGACGGCGAGATTACTGTCTCGCGGGTACAGGGGACGACGACCTTCCCTGCACGCTTTACGCTGGTAGCGGCGATGAACCCGTGTCCGTGCGGCTTTGCCACCGATCCGGAAAAGGAATGTCTGTGTCCAGCGTCGCAGGTGGTCAAATACCAAAAGAAGATTTCGGGGCCGGTCTACGACCGGATCGATCTGTTTGTCGAGGTGCCCCGCCTGGCGGTAGAGAAGCTGGAAGTGGGAGAGAGCGGCGAGACTTCCGCCGACATTCGAGAACGTGTGCAGAACGCGCGGGATATTCAGACAAAGCGGTTTGCTCAGATGGGGATCTCGTGTAATAAGGAGATGAAGCAGAAACAGATCAAGGATTTCTGTACGATGGCGCCCGAGGCGGAAACGCTGCTGCGGCAAGCCACGGTCCAGATGCAATTATCGGGGCGGTCCTATTTCCGCATGATCAAACTGGCCCGCACGATCGCGGATCTGGCGGCGGCGCATGTTATTGATACGGCGCATATTGCCGAGGCGCTGCAGTATCGGAAGAAAGAGGGGGTGTAGGGCGACCATCATGTTCCGTGTAGAGACGCTATTAGCAATGCGTCTCTACGGGATCGGCGGGATAGGTGTTTTGCCTGTTTTTATTTTTGCAGCGAGAAAATTTAGGAATTTTTTAGGTGGGTTTTCTGTTAACGTTTCTGAAAGGGGTGTAAAATGAAACGAGTAATACTTTTTCACCCAAGTATCTACGTATGGCAAACAACCTGTTTGGTGATTTTACGAATCTGTATTCTTTGAGTAAGACGTTGAGGTTTGAGTTGAAGCCGGTGGGGAAGACTCTGGAAAATATGCGGAAGCATTTAAGATATGATGAAAGCTTGCAGACGTTTTTGGCCGATCAGGAAATTGAAGATGCATACCAAAAACTAAAACCTGTTTTTGATCACTTGCATGAGAAATTTATCGGAGAAAGCCTGGAATCGGAAGCAGCTCAAAAAATTACATTCGATGATTATTTGGAACTCTACCGGAACAGAAAGAATGTGCAAGAAAGGGATATCGAGAACGAAGAAAAAAAACTGAGAAGCCAGTTTGCCGCCGCCTATGAAACAACCGCAGATCTCTGGAAAAAAAGAACCGGCAACAATGCAAAAGAAAAACCGATTCTTGGTGAAAAGAGTTTTAAAATTTTAACAGAGAGAGGAATCTTGGAATTCATTCGCAAGAATATTGATACGTTTGCTCCTATCCAGCCAGTACAAGCAATAGAAAAAGCCCTCACGTCCTTTGAGGGCTTTTTTACATATTTCGGCGGATTTAACCAGAACCGGGAAAATTATTACGAGACCGGGAAAGAAGCATCGACTGCTGTTGCCACGCGCATCGTTCATGAAAATTTACCGAAGTTTTGCGATAATATGTTGTTTTTTGAAAATAGATCCAAAGAGTATACCCAGGCGCATGATGAACTTCGGGCATTGGGACGCAGCCTCGTAACGAAGGAAGGAAAATCCCTTTTTCCTATTATGGACAATCTTTTCCGGATTGAATATTTCAATACATGCCTTTCTCAAGCCGGCATTGAACACTACAATGACCAGATCGGCAATGCCAACTTTCTGATCAATCTCTATAACCAAGCAAAAAGCCACGAAGCCGGGTTTAAACGACTCTCACTTTTTAAAACATTGTATAAGCAGATTGGATGTGGAAAAAGAGGTATTCTATTCTTCTCGCTGACCCATGAAACAAGTGAAGAGGCCGAAAAAGCCCGACAGGAAAACAAAGAAGCTTTTTCGGTACAGGAATTACTCCTCTTGGCGCAAAAAGCCGGAGAAATGTATTTTCAAGGTAAGAGTAACGACGGATTGATTAACACGATTCCCGAATTATTAGACTATTTGCGTACTCGGGAAAACTATTTGGGGATATACTGGTCAAAAGCTGCGATCAATACTATCTCAAACAAATGCTTTGCCAGCTGGCACGAGTTGAAGGATGTGCTAAAAAAAGAGAAAGTATTTTTAAAATCGGAGAGCGACAGCGGCGAAGATGTCAAGATTCCGGATGCAGTGGAACTGGAAGGATTTTTTAGGGTACTCGATCAAACACTCGAGTGGAGAACTATTTTTTTCAGAAAAAGTATTCTGGAAGATGAAAAGAAATTGGAAGTTATTACCCAATCCCCTTCTGTTTCTCAAGCTTTATTGCAACTCCTTTTCTCTGAGATACAGGAGCACTCGGAGCTGTTTCTGCAAGAACTGGGAGAGCTCATGCACCTGGAAAAATACAAAGAGCACAAAGAAAAAGTAAAAAGCTGCTTTGATCATGCTCTGGCGGTAACTCAAATGCTCAAGTATTTCTTGGTCAAAGAGAATAAGGTAAAAGGTACACCAATTGATGCAACTTTACTTCAGGCACTTGATGCTATTTTGCATGGTAAGATTGAACTCGATGGAAAGATCGAGGAGATTGACTGGTTCAAATGGTATGACGCGCTGCGGAATTATCTTACTCGAAAGCCTCAGGATACGGCCAAGGAGAACAAACTGAAGCTGAACTTTGAGAATAGCACGTTAGCCGGAGGATGGGATGTAAATAAGGAGCCGGATAACTATTGTGTATTACTGGAAAGTCCGGAACGCAAACAATTTCTAGCTATCATTGCAAAAGAGACAAAGCAAAAAGGGTATAACAAAATCTTTGAAAAACAAACAGAAAATCTGTTGTATCAAGCCAATCAACAGCTGACATGGAAGAAAATGGAATATAAGCTGTTACCCGGTCCGAACAAGATGCTTCCCAAGTGTCTCCTCCCCAAGTCAGATCGTAGCAAGTATGGAGCAACGCAAGAAGTATTAGATGTATATGATCGAGGAAGTTTTAAAAAAACGGAAAGTAATTTTTCGATTTCTGACCTTCATATACTTATCAATTTCTATAAATCCGCGCTAAAGCGATATGAAGATTGGACCTGTTTTGATTTCTCATTCAAACCGACACAGGACTATACCGATATCGGTCAATTTTATGCGGAGGTTGAAAAGCAAGGATACAAACTGGATTTTGTAGATATTAACTACACGCGGTTGGAACAATGGACAAACGAGGGGAAGATCTATCTTTTTGAAGTTAGGAATCAGGATTCTAATGCAGGAAAAAAAGAGGGACACAGAGAGAATCTCCACACAATCTACTGGAAAGCATTGTTCGAAAATGTTGATAATCGTCCAAAGCTCAACGGAGAAGCAGAACTTTTTTACCGCAAGGCAGTTCCCGTAGAAAAGATGGAAAAAGTGATGGACAAGCAGGGACGGGAAAGAATTAAGAATTACCGTTTTTCACAAGAGAAATTTGTCTTTCATGTTCCGATTACGTTGAACTTTTGTCTGAAAAATGAAAAAGTAAATGATTTGGTGAATGGGTCTTTTTCCAAACAACCGGAAATCTATTTTCTGGGACTCGACCGGGGAGAAAAACATCTGGCATATTATTGCTTGTCAGATCGAAACGGGAAAATAGTAACACAAGATACACTGAACCTTCCGTTTACCGATAAAGATGAAAAGCCTCGTAGTATAAAAACAAGAAAACGTTTTCTTGATGCAAACGGTATTGAACACGAAGTAGAAGTTGAGTGTAAAGACTATAACGAACTTTTGGAAGCCCGGGCAGGAGATCGGAATTATGCCCGCAAAAATTGGCAAACGATCGGAACGATCAAGGAATTGAAAGCCGGTTATATTTCCCAAGTAGTACGAACGATAGCCGGTCTGGCCACAGATGAAGCACGTCCGACGTTCATTGTGCTGGAAGATCTCAACACCGGTTTTAAACGCGGACGGCAAAAGATTGAAAAATCGGTCTATCAGAAGTTTGAATTGGCTTTGGCAAAAAAACTGAACTTTTTGGTCGATAAAAATGTTAAAAATGGCGAAACAGGATCGGTCACAAAAGCCCTGCAACTGACGCCGCCGGTGAATAATTACGGAGACATCGAAAATAGGAAACAGGTCGGGATCATGCTCTATACCAGGGCGAACTATACATCTCAAACCGATCCGGTAACGGGCTGGCGAAAAACGATTTATCTCAAGACTGGGTCGGAAGAGAGTATTAAAAAGCAGATCATTGATTCTTTTTCGGATATTACGTTCGACGGAAAAGACTATGTTTTTAGCTATGCCACCTATCTGGACAAAGAACAGACGCAACTTCTCAAGAAATGGGAACTATTTTCGGGAAAAGACGGTAGTGGGCTTCACCGTTTTAGAGGGGAGCGAGGGAAAGACAAGAACGAATGGCATATAAAACGCCATGATATCGTAGATATGCTGGATGGGCTTTTCACCAAATTCGACAAGAGTCGATCATTGCTTGCTCAAATCGTTGATGAAGGTATGGGACTGGAAAAAATCAACAATCATACTCCGTGGGAGTCGCTTCGGTTTGCGATCGACCTGATTCAGCAGATCCGCAATACCGGTTTGAACGAACGGGACGGTGATTTTCTCCTTTCACCGATTCGCGACGCGAACGGGAATCATTTTGATTCGCGGGTGTTTTGGGATCGGGAACGGTCGGGAGAAAAAGCCGCTTGGCCGAGCTCTGGCGATGCGAACGGGGCTTTCAATATTGCCAGAAAAGGCATCATCATGCAGGAGCATATCAGGCGGGGATACCGGTTATTTATTTCGGATACGGAGTGGGACGCGTGGCTGGCGGGGAGGGAGATGTGGGAGGAGTGGGTAGGGAGGAATAAGGAGATATTGAAAAGAAAAGAAAATAGAATATCCTTCATAGAGGAATTTCGATAATTTAATCATTTCAAATATTCATTTACAGACCATCTATGCAAACTGTATATCAATTTACTCGGAGTATTGGATTTCAGCTAGTTGGCCCAAACACTAACCGATTATTTTCAGAAAATCCTAGTAAAGGTAACCCGAATTTGCTTCGAGACTTTGTTCAGCAATACAGGATTTTACTGGAGAACTATGAAGATGCTGTTTTCTTTGAGACAAAAGAAGGCAAGAAAATTGTTCGAAAGTCTTTGTATATATCATACAAATGGCTAAAAAGATACGCCCGAGAATATTATTATGCTGCGAATTTTGATCGACAAAAAACAAAGAACTTTACTATAAAAGATGCAAAGTTTTTACATGATGTATTTACGGATTGGAAGGAAAAGAACCAATGCATTTTTGACGAAATCGGTCAAATTGTCGATCGACCCAAAGAATGTAGAGTCAAAGAATCTGATTTAGCATTACTGCTCAGAACTTTGTGGGGAGCAGATTATTTCCTATTTATACGTGATCTCATACAATACTCCAAAGATAAAAATACCAATCATGCTCTTGAGGAACTTAAAAAGGTGGTCGAACTATTCCAGACGTTACTAGAAAAGGCTCTGTTTTTACTCTCTCCCAACCAAAGTTCTGGTACAGAAATCGCTCGGGCAAGTTTCAACGCATTCACAATAAATAAAATAAATAAGCTAAACTTTGACGAGATTTTGGAAGAAAAGAAGAAATTATTAGATACTCCCTATACAGGAGCACTTGATAAGATTTTTCTAGAAAAAATTGGTTTTAATAGCTACTTAAAAGGAAGAACTGATAGTAATGGAAATCCAATCTATTCTTCAGATGACCCGTCGAGAATTTCTTTACAAGAACTATATTTGGGGCTAAAAGATTTCCGGGCAAAACAAAAGAAGGCTTTTTATGAGGCCATAGACAATGAATTGTGGAATAACGAGTTTGACATTGCTTCTGAGAAAAAAGTTGCAAAAGCAGAACCGATAAAAAACATCGATCTCTCATCAGCTGTAGGAAAGTCTTTTAACGGGTTTGGAGAGCTCGGATTGTTTTTTGGAAAACAACAGAATAAGGTACAAAGTAACAATCAATTCGATGATGCAGAAAAGAAAAAACGTATTAAGAAATTTATTCAAGATGAATTCCCACTTTTTAACGCTGCTGAAGATACATTGCTAAAATTTGTTCAATTGATTGAGGAAATAAAACAAATTGGTAATGAAATTAATCAAGCGAAACAAAGTAGAGATTTTTCCCGAGAAAACAGTTTATCAGAAGAGATTGGGAAAAAACGAACTAAAAAAGGGCAGTATTTTATTGGAAAATTTGGATTTCAAGATTATTCAGACCAATATTGCAACAAAATTTATAAGAAGGTAGCTATGGCTTATGGAAGACTTCGAGCAGAGATTCGCGGCATTGAACAGGAAAGAATTGAAGCAAGACTTTTGAGATACTGGGCTCATATTTTAGAACAAGGAGAAAAACGATCACTCTTGCTCATTCCTAAAGAGAAGATAGCAGATGCAAAAAAAATCCTAGAAGGGACTAACCACGCGAAAAATGGAGACACAGTAATCACTTTTAATTCACTTACATTGAGAGCTCTCGAAAAACTCATACGAAAAAATTATCCCAAAGACATTCCCGCCTTTAATGAAGATAAAGTATCTTTTTACAAAAAAGCCCTTTCAAAAGAGCTTCCACTTATTGGTATAAACTTTTCTGATTTTACCGATGATATCCAAAAGCTTGTTTCAAAGCACTACTCCTCTGAAGAAGAGTTTAGGACTGATATGGAGAAGATTACGTATGCTATCACCAAAAGGTCTCTTTCCAAGGAACATATCCTAGTATTGGAAAACAATTATGGAAGTCTCCGACTAGACATTACCTCGTATGATTTAGAAAGAGAAATCTCGAAAGAACGAGAACATACACAGATCTGGAACAAGTTTTGGTCATCGGAAAATCAGTCTCAGTATTTTCCTGTACGATTAAATCCGGAATTAAGACTTTTTTATAGAAAAGCCCAATCACAGGAACAAAAAAAGCAGAACAACCGTTTTTCGAAAGATCATTTTCGTGTTTCTTTTACAATAACGGAAAATGCCGCTCAAAGAGAATTGAATACAACATTCGCTGAGAAGAAAGATTTGATAGATAAAATTACAACATTCAATAAAGAAGTTATTGGCGAGTTTATTGAGAAAAATACAGAGAACCTTCATTATTTTGGTATTGACCGAGGAAATCAGGAACTTGCAACTCTTGGTGTCGTGAAATGGTCTAAAGAGGAATATGAAGCAACCCTCTCGACTGGAACTGTACAAAGATTTTCAAAACCGTTTTTTCCCGAGATCTCGGTATATCAGATAAAAGATCCAAACTCGACAAAAAAAATAATTATTGATGCAAAGGGAAAAGAGATTGAAGTTAAAATTTCGGCTAATCCATCGTATTTTATAGATGACAAAGAAGAACCAACCAAATACTTTGAACAAAAAATAGTTTCTTTTATTGATCTCACAACTGCTAAGGTTATAAAAGGTAGAATTATTTTGGACGGTGATACAAGCACCTATCTGAATTTGAAAAAAGCAAATGCAAAACGACGATTATTCGATATTTTTAGCAGGATCGATCCAGCTGCTGACATAGAGTATTGCGATGATCATCATGCGATGTGGCCTGAACAAAAGTTTAGACAGTCCTTTCTCATAAAGTTAAATAATAATGAGAGAAATGCATACAGGATTCTTTGCTACTACCGAACTGAACAAGACAGGATTATGTCACGGAATTTGGTAAGGAACATATTACAAGAATATTTGGAAACACTGCGAAAAGATCCAAATAAACAGGACATATCCATTGATGAGATAAACAACCTTCGCGATGCAATTGCTGCCAACATGGTTGGTATTATAGCGCATCTTTTTAAAAAATTTCCAGGTATCCTTAACCTAGAAAATCTGGAAGATAAAATACAGGGACATTTTTTATCGAATAATGAGAACATTGCTAGACGATTAGAATGGGCATTGTATCGAAAGTTCCAAAAAGAAGGACACGTTCCTCCGAATCTCAAGCAAACAATTTTTTTGAAAGACACAGTGAACTCACTTAACCAATTTGGAATAATTCATTTTGTTTCAAAAGAAGACACCAGTTCAATTTGTCCTTATTGTGGTGAAAAAAACGATACACTAGACCGCAAGTATGATAAAGTTATTAAACACACATATATCTGCAAAAATACGAACTGTGGGTTTACAACAGAAACTCCAAAGTCACCTTTAGAGACAATAGATAATTCAGACAATGTTGCCGCCTACAACATCGCGAAACGTGGGCTAGAACTTATACTAAAGAACAAACAATCAATTCCATAATACATAAAAAATCCTCCCCCCACTACAGACTTCCTTCAACAATAAACACCTAGGCAATCCCCCACCCGATAGAGTATCATACGAACAAGTAACCAACCGCGCATAAAACCACATCCCCCCATGTTCACCCCCTCCACCGAAAAAATAAAGGAACTGGCCGAAAAACACCCCCGTGTCATCGCCGACCTTACAGCCATATTCGACAAAAAGACCAACATCTACATCGACTGGGCCAATGTATTGGGCTGGCAGCGCAAACTGCGCTGGCATATCGACGCCCGACGCCTCAAGCAGCTGTTCAATTCGTTTGATACGGTGGCCGCAGTACGCCTCTACTACGGCACACTCACCGGCGATGAAACCTCGGAAGAATTCATCAAAGACGCCCGGCAATTGGAATACGAGGTAAAAACCAAACCCGTGAAACTCATGCGCCTGCCCATAGACGTATCCAGCATTCCGCTCAACTCCCCCAGCATCCTGCAAAACTTCATCCGCAAACCGCTTTTATCCAAATTCAGCCTCGAAACCGTCGAATACCTCAATTCCAGGCTCAAAGAACTCAACGACCAGGGTGTCAAATACATCGAGGATCGCAAATGCAACTTCGACGTCGAACTCGGACGCGACATTTTGACCGACTGCGAACAAAACGGGATCGAAAACTTTGTACTCTGGAGCGGCGACAGCGATTTCGCCGATCCGGTCGAGACATTGCTTGAAATCAATAAAAAAGCCGTGCTGTTTTCCACCGTACGGCGGGTCGCGCACGAATTCAATACGCTGCGGGAGAAAGGGCTCTACATCTTTGAGATCCAGAAAATACGGGATTTCATCTGCTGGAAAAAAGATATCCGCTGACATACGCAAAAGGGACCCCCGATGCGAGGCCCCTCAGCCCTGGAATTCTTGATCATTCCTGATCGATTCCATATTGTCATATTATCGCTCATCCGTCAATCATAACGCTCTACGAGTATGCCGCCCTCCCTCGACCTCTCCCCCGCCTTCCAACACGCCTTTACTCTCCTTGAAAAAGAACATAAAAACGTCTTTCTCACCGGCAAAGCCGGCACCGGAAAATCGACGTTTTTGAAGTACTTCCTGGAAAACACGACCAAAAACTGCGTGGTACTCGCCCCCACGGGCGTCGCCGCGCTCAATGTGGGCGGCGCAACGATCCATTCGTTCTTCCGCTTCCCGCCGCACATCACCGAGCAAGAAGTCATCCAAAAAGCCAAATCGACCGGTCCCGACAGCATCTACCGCCAGATCGACCTCATGATCATCGACGAGATCTCGATGGTCCGCGCCGACCTGCTCGACCACATCGACCTTTTCTTACGCGGCGCTCTGCATAAAAAACAACCATTTGGCGGCGTACAAATTCTGTTTGTCGGAGACCTCTACCAGCTCCCGCCCGTGGTCAAAAGCGACGAACGCGCCTATTTCGAAGAGACCTACGAATCCCCTTTTTTCTTTAGCAGCCGGGTCATGACCGACCGTGACTTTGAGCTGACCTTCGTCGAACTGGAAAAGATCTACCGCCAATCCGACCAGACCTTCATCGATATTCTCAACGCTGTGCGCAACCGCACCGTGACCGAGGAGCATCTGGACCGCTTGCATACTCGGCTGGATCCCGCGTTTGAAAGCAACGAACACATCACGCTCACTAGCACGAACGACCTGGCCGACCGGATCAACGCTCTGGAACTCGATAAACTGCCCGGCAAAAGCATCAGCTACCTGGCCGGGATAAAGGGTGAATTTCCCTCTGGCAGTTTTCCGACCGAAGAGTCGCTGACGCTCAAGAAAGGCGCGCGCATTATGTTTCTGAACAATGATTCAGCCGGCCGCTGGGTGAATGGAACACTTGGCACGATTTTGGATCTTGACAAGGAAGCTCTTGAAGTTCAACTGGAAAATGGCGCCACGGTTGAAGTCGAGCCCCATACCTGGGAGGTCAAAAGATATGTGTACGACGGTAAGGCCAAAAAGCTCGATACCGAGCCGGTCGGATCGTTTCGGCAGATGCCGGTGCGGCTGGCCTGGGCGGTGACGATCCACAAAAGCCAGGGCAAAACGTTTGAACGGGTCATCGTCGATACCGGCCGGGGTGTGTTTGCGCACGGCCAGATGTATGTAGCCCTGAGCCGCTGTACCACGCTTGAAGGACTGGTGTTGCGCAAACCGCTCAAAGAAAATCAGCTCCTGATCGATTACCGGGTGATCCGGTTTTTGACCCGCTTTCAGTATGAGATTGCCGAAAAAAACATGTCGCTGGAGGATAAGATCGAACTGTTACAACGCGCTAAAAAGGAAAAGATTCCCGTCGCCATTACCTACCTGAAAGCTCAGGACGTGAAGTCCAAACGCACGATCCTGGTCAAGAAAGTCGGGCAGGAAGAATACCTGGGCAAACCCTTCCTCGGGGTACGCGCCTTTTGTCTGACGCGGCAGGAGGAACGGGTGTTCCGGGTAGACCGGATTTTGGAGATGAAATTGGAAAAAGCCCGGGAATGATGGCAATGCCGAGACAACAATGCTATAATGATACGAACATTACAGCAGCATGGAAACCTACCTCCAGATCTCGCAGCTGAACGATTTCATCTTTTGTCCCAAGTCGATCTATTTTCATAATCTCTACGCGCGGTTTGACACCTCGCTCTATCACGATACCCCGCAGATCGAGGGACGGCTGAATCACGAGAACATCGACGCGGGGACGTATTCAAGCGCGAAGCGCTATCTTCAGGGATTGCGCGTGTACAGCGAACAGTATCGCCTCTGCGGGCAGATTGACATCTACGACCGGAAGGAAAAGGCTTTGATCGAACGAAAAACCAGGATATGGCAAGTATACGACGGATACCGGTACCAGGTGTACGGTCAATATTTTGCCATGCGGGAAATGGGCTATGAGATCAATAAGCTTTTTTTGCATTCCCTTAAAGACAACAAACGGTATCCGGTGGATCTGCCGTCCGGAAAGGAACTTCTGGAATTTAATCTGCTGTTATCGCGAATGCACATCTTTCGGGTTACTCAGAGCGGATTTGTGGCCAATCCCGAGAAATGCGCCCGCTGTATTTACCGCGAACTGTGCGATTCCTGCGCACCGCAGGTGAGAGCCTGGGAAAAACCGAGTCCCCGAGACCAAGTACAATTAGTGAGCATCCCCTCCGCCAGACGGCAGGCCCGCAATCCTTTATCACGATACCATGCTATCCTATCCCGATTTTAAAGAAAAACAGATTCTGTTTGTGGAAGCGCAGGAAGGCAAGCGCCTCGAATTTCATAATGACAATGTGGTCGTCAAATGGAATCGCGAGACCATTTCGCAGGTTTCGTGTCACCGCATCTTTTGCGTCTTTATTATCGGCGATACGTCGTTTACCACCTATCTGATCAAAAAGGCGCTGAAGTTCGGGATCTCTTTTATCTTTATGCGTCAGAACTTTGAACCTTTTGCGATCATCGGTGCTACGACCGAGGGAAATTATGTTTTGCGCATCAAGCAATATGCTTTTACCGGCGCGCTGCCGGTGGCGCGGCATCTGGTCTCGAATAAGGCGCAGAACCAAATCCTTCTGCTCAAATCGATTCGCGACAAGACCAGCGAGCTCAGGGATGCGATCAAACAATGCGAAACTATTGAACAGAAAATACATACGGCGGAGAGTAACGATACGCTGCTGGGACTCGAGGGCAGTGTGTCGAAACTGTTTTTTCAGGCCTATTTTGCCGATATCGGCTGGCACAAACGGCTGCCGCGTACCAAGTACGATATTCCCAATACGCTGCTGGATATCGGGTATACGTTTTTGTTTAATCTGATCGACGCGCATCTCAGGCTGTACGGATTTGATCCGTATATGGGGGTATACCATCAATTGTTTTACGACCGGAAATCCCTGGTGTGCGATCTGGTCGAACCCTTTCGCTGCATTATCGATGCGGCTCTCTTGCGGGCGTTCCATCTGGGGCAGGTGAATCCGAAAGATTTTACGATTCACCAGGATCAGTACCAGCTGGACTTTCAGCACGCGCAAAAGTACACGCGGATTTTTTTCGAGCAGCTGATCAAACACAAGGAGGCGATTTTTCGCTACGTGCAGGCGTATTACCGGGCGATTATGCAGGACAGCCACGAATTTCCGGTGTTTACGATCAAAGATTCCTAACGTAGCATCGTATGCTTCTGATTACCTACGATATCGAGAGTGACAAAACCCGGACGGATTTTTCAAAGTTCCTGAAAAAGTTTGGCCGGAGGATCCAGTATTCTGTGTTTGAGATCAAAAACAGTCCGCGGGTGATAGGCGCTATCACCACGGAGCTGACAGAGCGGTACGAGAAACGTTTTACCGGAGCGGATAGCGTTTTGATCTTTACGCTTTGCGAGGGATGTATGAAAAAAACGCTGAAATTCGGGTTTCCAAAGACCGAGGACCATGATATAGTATTCCTGTAACGATTTGATCATTCCCAATTCGATAAAGTGGAAGTCCCCGTATCGGTATTACCTTTTGCAAACCCCGGTCTTTATTTTTTCAAAGACCAATTCATAAGCCGAAAAGTCGTCCCGACAATATGTTCGCGATTTGCATCTTTTTGGCTTATGAAAAACATATCAGCTGTTTAATACCCGTATTAGATTTCTACTTTTGTAGATTCCATGACCCGCATCGTGAGGTGGAATAGTTTAATACCCGTATTAGATTTCTACTTTTGTAGATTTCTACTGTTCTCATATCCAT
>JBDHUY010000023.1:0-20374 GCA_039809385.1 Candidatus Altimarinota bacterium | reverse complement strand
CTCGATTCCACCGCCCGGCAGGTGGTACTTACTCTTCTTCACCGTAACCACCAGCAGTTTTCCGGCTTTGTCGAAAATAATCCCATAGACCGAAGGGCGTTCGATAAATGGAGATACAGTAATAGTCCCAAACTGAGGAATCGTAGGAGTCAATGTGTAAGAAAGTCACGAAGAGAACGAAACGTCTTGGCTGCTCTTAGCAAGATCTTCCAAAAAGCGATCCACCATCTCTTCCGGGGTAGCCCACGAAGTAACCAGGCGAATAGCTGAATGTTGAGTGTCAATTCTCGACCAGACATAAAATCCATAGAGCTTTTCGAGCCTAGCAATCAAGGTATCGGGCAGAATAGGAAAGATCTGATTTGTGGCAGATGGGGTAAGAAAAGGAAATCCCAGCGATTCGATATGCTTGGTCATTTTTCCAGCCATCGCATTGGCATGCCGGGCCAGTTGAAAGTAAAGGTCATGTTGAAACAGGGCAATAAACTGAGCAGATAAAAGACGCCCCTTAGCCAAAAGCGCGCCGCGTTGCTTCAGGATGTAGCGAAAGTTTTCCTGCAATTCCTTATTGCAAATAACTATGGCTTCCCCCAGAAATGCGCCGTTTTTGGTACCGCCGATATAAAACGCATCTACGAGTTTGGCAATATCGGCCAAAGTGAGATCTGCTTCGCTGCTGCAGAGTGCGCTTCCCAATCGCGCGCCGTCCAGATACAAATATAACGATTTTTCGCGGCAATACGCGGACAGTTCGGTGAGTTCTTGGCGAGAATATATGGTACCAAGCTCGGTGGCATGCGAAATAAAGACCACCTTTGGTTTGGCCATATGTTCGTCATGGTTGAAGTCCAGGACCTGTTGGATCTCGGGAATGGTGATCTTGCCATTTACCCCTTTTACCGCATGAATTTTATGCCCTGTAGCTTCGACCGCTCCCGCTTCATGCACATTGATATGAGCCGACTCGACTGCCACGACCGATTCGTAGGGCTTGAGCATCGCGGCGAGCGTAATGAAGTTGGCCTGCGTTCCGGCCGTAACAAAGTGAATGGCGGCATCGGGGAACTGAATATGTTTTTGAATGAGCTTTTTTGCCTCATCTGCCAGAGAGTCTTCACCATAGCCGGCATACTGGTCCAGATTAGTCTGTTCCAGTACGGCAAAAATCGAAGGGTGCGCACCTTCGGAATAATCGTTAAAAAAGGAATAGAGGTGCATAAGAGAAAAGTGTCAATGAAGTGAATGTAAAAGCATTACTTTTTTTATTCTCAGA
Organism: Candidatus Altimarinota bacterium; assembly: GCA_039809385.1. Taxonomy (GTDB): domain Bacteria; phylum Patescibacteriota; class Gracilibacteria; order JBDHUY01; family JBDHUY01; genus JBDHUY01. The sequence goes on along the minus strand of JBDHUY010000023.1, from coordinate 19,101 downwards.
AAAATCACCGGTCTTGAAAAGCTACCCGTTTGTTGGGCAAAAGGCTATCATCCTACTCGCTCTCTTCATTTTAAAAACCTCCGCAAAAGTTAGTGCTGTGACAAGCTTTAGACAAAGTCTTGGCGAAGAATGGTGGACCCTAGGAGATTCGAACTCCTGGCCTCCTCGGTGCAAACGAGGCGCTCTACCAGCTGAGCTAAGGGCCCGCAGAGTAAAAACAAGGAAACAGTCTTATTCTAAAGACTTTGGGATAATTTGCAAGCACCAAAAGAAAAACAAACAAATCACGAAATCGCCGGACGCTTACCCAGGATAGGACCGAAGATCCACAGCAGGAATTCCTGGAGAGTTCCGGTCATCCAGACGAACGAAAGAATAATCAGCAAAACACCAACCAACTTCACGCCGCTCAGCGTCCCTCCAAGACCAAACACCTTTTCAAAAAAGCCGATCGAGCCGACCATCTGCTTAATCGGGTACGCATACAGAATGCACACAAAACCCAATGCAATGCCGATAATACCAACGAGAATATTCATCGCTCAAAACGTAGAAGAAAACAAAGGATCAGAACGCAAATAGGTTACGCCTGTGAAATTCTGATAGATTCCCGCCTCCGCGAGAATGACAAAATAAAAAGCAGAAAACTGTTCTTGCTATAATGTAATGTATTCATTTTGACATTTGAACTTTGAGTTTTTATTTTTTGTATGGTGGGCGTATCTGGACTTGAACCAGAGACCTCGTCATTATCAGTGACGCGCTCTAACCAGCTGAGCTATACGCCCATCGCTAACAACCAATTTGCATATTCACCCTTCCAACTCGTTTCGCTATACTTTTTCATTAAACTTTAATCGTCATATCTCCGCTTCCTTCGATACATCGCTTGAGCCAGAGACCTCCCCGACGCTACCGTCGGGACGCTCTAACCAACTGAGCTATACGCCCTTGTAAGGAAACGCAAAGGTCAAAACTCAAAGCGTAGAAACACTTGTTTGACAACAATGCTGCCAAAATATAGCAAGCGAACTATGTTTTTGCAATATTTTCCAGTATAAATTTTGGGGATTGGAACTTTGACCCTTGAACTTACCAAAAAACCACCTAAAGGTGGTTTTGGCATATTATTTGCTCCTCAACATTCGGAAATACAGCTTTTTCAAACATTGCTGCTTGAAAGAAAAGGTTCTTCATATCCAGTCGATCATAATCTTTTAATCCAGTGAAGGACAAAAGATATATCTCCCTAGAAAGGAGGTGATCCATCCGCAGATTCCCCTACGGATACCTTGTTACGACTTAGTCCCAGTCACCGGCTTCACCCTGATCCCGCTTAGGCGGGACTTCAAGTGCCTCCGGCTTCCATGACTTGACGGGCGGTGAGTACAAGACCCAGGAACATATTCACCGCAACATAGCTGATTTGCGGTTACTAGCGATTCCAACTTCATGAGGGCGAGTTGCAGCCCTCAATCCGAACTGAGATCGGTTTTTAGGGATTTGCTCAAGATTGCTCTGTTGCTTCCCGCTGTACCGACCATTGTAGCACGTGTGTAGCCCAGGCCATAAGGGCCATGCTGATTTGACATCATCCCCACCTTCCTCCGGCTTGTGGCACGGCAGTCCCTTTAGAAATTATAACTAAAGGCGAGGGTTGCGCTCGATCACGGACTGAACCGCACACCTCAAGGCTCGAGCTGACGACAACCATGCAGCACCTGTCTTCGCGTTCCCTTGCGGGCACGCCGCTGTTACCAGCAGATTCGCGAGATGTCAAGACCTGGTAAGGTTCCTCGCTTACTGTCGAATTAAACCACATGCTCCACCGCTTGTGTGGGTCCCCGTCTATTCCTTTGAGTTTTAGCCTTGCGGCCGTACTACTCAGGCGGAGAACTTAACGCGTTAGCTAAGGCACAGGAGGGATCGACTCCTCCTACACCGAGTTCTCATAGTTTAGGGCGTGGACTACAAGGGTATCTAATCCTTTTCGCTCCCCACGCTTTCGTCCATGAGGGTCAGGACTGTTCCAGCGAGCTGCCTTCGCTTTTGGTGTTCCTCTCGATATCTATGGATTTTACTCCTACACCGAGAATTCCACTCGCCTCTTCCAGCCTCTAGAAATGCAGTTTCAGATGCAGTTTGCGGTGTTAAGCACCGAGCTTTCACATCTGACTTACATTTCCCCCTGCGGACGCTTTACGCCCAGTGATTCCGGATAACGCTTGCATCCTACGTATTACCGCGGCTGCTGGCACGTAGTTAGCCGATGCTTATTCCTGGGATACCTTCATAATATTCTCCCAGAAAAGAGGTTTACAACCCGAAAGCCTTCATCCCTCACGCGGTGTCGCTCCGTCAGACTTGCGTCCATTGCGGAAAATTCCTTACTGCTGCCTCCCGTAGGAGTGTGGGCCGTGTCTCAGTCCCACTGTGGCTGGTCGTGCTCTCACACCAGCTACCCGTAAAAGCCTTGGTAAGCCGTTACCTTACCAACAAGCTGATGGGCCGCAGGCCTCTCCTTTAGCGCATTGCTGCTTTACATGGGAATGTCTTGTGACCCCCCATGTCCATGCGGTATTAGCCCCGCTTTCGCGGGGGTATTCCTCACTAAAGGGCAAGTTACCTACGTGTTACGCACCCGTTCGCCGCTCAACGTACATCGTATTGCTACAACGCACATTCCGCGCGACTTGCATGTATTAGGCACACCGCGAGCGTTAATCCTGAGCCAGGATCAAACTCTCCAAAAAAAGACAGTTTTCTTTGAAAAAAGAAAACGGACAAAAGAAAAAAATAGACTTAGTAACAAAACAGATAAGAAGAAAATACTCTTCTGTTGCTGTATCCCCGAATGTCAAAGAGCAAATAAATACATACCTCTTTCTTTCACGAGGCGTTACGAGTTTATAATATAGGAGTCTGAGTGTCAATTTTTTTAACAAAAATAGTACACTGGTTCAGGTGGATACCGAAAGATTGAGGAAAAACAAGTCTTTACTCAACCATAGATTCATTCTTGCGACAATTTTTTCAGGATTATCGAATATAACTTGTCCGTCTCCCGAACGGTCAGATTATAATTGATCAGCCCGGGAGCGGCGTTTACTTCTAACACGACATAGCGAACGAGCGGGTCAGATAATGTTCTTTCCGGTTCTAGAAGCATAATATCTATACCGCAGAGACGAAGAGAAAGAGATTGGGCAATGGCAACAGCCAGTTTGTTGTAATCCGGATGCAGGGGACCGGGTAACCTGACCGCCTCGCCCCCCGAAGAGATGTTCGAGTTATCTAGTAATGTGATTTTCTCGCCCCGATAGGGAATAGATTCCATTGTGTGATGCTGAAATCTTAACTTCTCTTGAATCCTGGGGTCAGAAAGATCAATCGCAGTGAAGCCGCGGAGTCGTTTGAAGAAGCGTTGCTTTCGAGCTATCAGTTGAGCAATCGTAGCTCTGCCGTCACCGAGAACAAAGAGAGGAATGCGTTGATACGCAGAAATCACACTGTTATCAAAGACAACGATACGATAATCAGTTCCTTCATAGAATCGTTCTACGAGAAGAGAAGAACCGGCTGCGAAAATCTTTCGCGCCGTTTGAAAAAAGAACGGCCGCCGATAAATTTTTGTAACATAGCGTCCTTGACTGAGGTCGTGTGGCTTGAGCATAACTGGAAGTCCGACCGTTTCAGCATAATGAAAGGCTTTTTCAATAATTTCATGTCGTTCTTTCACACCCATCCCGACTGTATAAGAAAACAATCGGGCCCGAGGGACAGAGAATCCCCATTTTTTCAAGAAAAAGTGCGTAGACATCTTATCTTTGGCAATAGAACTCGCATTTGAAGCATTGATATTAAACTGTTTGTCCCGAAACATGATATGCTTCCCGTTAGTAAACTCAATGCACGCTGCATGAGAACCTCCCGGCTCTACAACCACTCTTCTAATTCCCGTTCTCGGAGCGATCCTTTGGAATATCTTCATCAGAGACATATGGGAAAGATTAGCATTATCTTATCGGAACAAAGCTCCCATTGATCTTACGACCATACAAATCGTTATATGGTTGTAAAATCTCGCTTTGCCGATCAATAAATAATGTTATGTCAGCGACATATTCAACAGAATCGATGCGCACTTGGTTCCAGGCATGAAAACCGTGCATATCGGAAGACTTGCCATTATAGAACCCTTTCATAACAGAACAATTCAGTCCAACCTGCTTACCAAGAAGATGAAAAAGCAGTACAATATGTCGGCAAACTGCTGCTTTCTGCTCAATTACCTGACTAAGCGTATTTATACCAAAAAGGTATGATGAATTTTCAGTTAATGAATCTCTACAAAGGTCTGACACAAGTGTCCCGATGTAGATGACCTTCTCTCTCTCCGATAACAGAGAGCGATACTCGCGTTGAACATTTCCAAGAGCACGACATACAATGGGATCTTTGTATTTATCGATAAAAATAAATTCGCGATTACTGACACCCCATATATAGTCTGATAGCTGCACTATATGCAGTGATAGACCGGGGCGTACCCTATTTAGATTTTGTCGATACAACTCGGCATCAACGTATGACGAAAAGTATTGAGCATGATTGCCACCATCAAGGAAACCATCGATAATCTCTTCTGTAAAGCCTAAAGCCTGGGACACTTGATTATACCGATTCCCCTGTTCAATACCTTGTCGTAAAAGAGCGGAAGCAACATTCATTGCTTCGCTATATCGTGGCAATTGAGAAATGTCAATTTTTTGACCAAATTTTAATTCAAATGACTGTATGGTAAGGGTCTTTGCTGCAATCCCTTCATAATCGGTCTCATTCTCTAGAACCAGCCTACGCTGATCATCAACACCGAGGAGAGTATACATGATATTTTTTCCATGACTTTTGCTTGCAAGGGGAAATTTGTCACCTGCATGCAAAATTCTAAGACGCGGTTTAGATTCGGTGGGTTGTGCAATTTCAACAATAATCTTGTTGGAACTTTCATTGCGAAGCATATTTTTTATTTTTATTGCATGTACACATACACTAGAATCTAGGCTTCGGAAGTCATTTACGACTGACTACCCTATAGACTTCTTCGATGGTAGTCTTCCCTTGCAACACCTTTAAAATGCCGTCGGTCTGGAGTGGTACCATGCCTTTTTTGACACTAACCTTTTCGATTTGATCGGCCGGCTGGTTTTCGAGCACCATCTGCTTGGTTTCTTCGTCAAGCACAAGGACTTCAAACAAGCCGATGCGGCCGCGATAGCCGGATTGCTCGCAGACGGCACAGCCTGTGCCCTTGAAGAGTTTTACGTCTTTCATCACCTGTTGTCCCAAACGTTCGGCCAGCTCTTCGCGGCGTAGTATGGCCAGATTACGTTTGATCTCGCGAAACATCTCCATACTGGGCTGGTACGGTTCTTTACAGGCATCGCAAATACGACGGACCAGACGCTGCGCGATAATAGCGTTAACCGTGGCGGCTATCAGAAAGTTTTTTTCGCCAAGATCGATCATACGGGTAATGGTTTGCGCAGCGCTATTGGTATGAATGGTCGAAAGTACCAGATGGCCGGTCAGAGCGGCTTCAATCGCGACATCCAGGGTTTCTTCGTCGCGCACCTCTCCCACCATCACGATATCGGGATCCTGACGCAAAATAGACCGGAAACCGCTGGCAAAGGTATAGCCGATCTGCGGCTGGACTTGACTCTGACTGAGTCCGTCGATGCGGATCTCGATGGGATCTTCGATCGTAACAATATTGACGCCTTCGCGTTTTAAGCGCTGGAGACAGGCGTACAACGTCGTAGTTTTACCCGATCCGGTCGGTCCGGTCGTCAGCAGGATGCCCACCGGATTGGCCAGAGAGCGTTCCAGAACGGTACGGTTGTAGCCTTCGATACCGAGTTCGTCGAAGCTGGGTATTTTTTTGGATTTGTCCACGATACGGATCACTATCTTTTCTCCGTTAATCGTGGGAAAGGTAGAAACGCGCAAATCCAATTCGCCCTGCTCGGTCTGTACGTTGATGCGACCATCCTGCGGAATTCGCTGTTCGTCGATCTTGAGATTTGCCAGGATCTTCATCTTGGCTACCACCGCATTATGAAAAGAGAGCGCGTAATCCAGAATACGACGCAAATTGCCGTCGATTCTCAGACGCACCGAAACTGTCTGCGACAGCGGCTCGATATGAATATCCGACGCATGCTGGAAGTTGGCGAGCGCAAACAATTTCGAGACAAAGACCGGAATATCGCCCTGCGTAATGGCGGTTTTCATTTCCTGCAGTAATTCGGTAGACATACTAGGGGGAGTGATAGGAAGAGATACTAGATACGTTCAAATGTCAAAGCTCAAATTTCAAAACAATTTTAAATATCAAAACGGAGCTATGAATCTGTTTGAACTTTGATATTGGGATTCTTTTGGCATTTGATATTTGAACTTTGGTATTGAGAATTGCGATAACCACATATCGGATTTTACGAGATTGAGATTCTTGGCACGGTATTAGGCCCCGTAGAGCAGCAGTTCGAACTCGACCGGAATACTCGTTTTGAGCTTCGTACCGCTCTGATCGTACTGGGTGGTAAAATCACTCAGCAACGTGGTTTTTTGGATTTGTATGAGAGGGAGAAAGATCCGTTCTCCATTGATGATAATGCCACTCTTTTCTTGAGTAAGAGTACCGGAATGTGCCAAAATGTCACTCAGTCTGGCAAGAGCGTCGCGGGAGAGTTTAAAGGTAGCTTTTACCGGATAGATCGTATAGTCTTCTTTCTTTTCGATACGTTCGCGCTGAAACACAATATTCGTCAAAACAATGTCGGGACCGGCCGCGCCGACCAGCTGATTCATCCAGGAAACCATTTTTTCTGTAGTAACCTCGGAAGGAAAAACCGACTCGATCAGTGAACCGTATTTTGGTTCAATAGCTTTTGTTTCGGTCTGTTTGGCATCGATCTTTTCCTGAAAAATACGGACTTGGTTTAAAAGAATTTCGCTTTCTTTCCCGACCGCCGGATCGATCAGGGATTGAGCAAACGTAAAGGCCCGAAACAGTACCAAAACACTCAATGTTCCAATCAGAAGAGCGCTCAGAAAAAGAATCTGTTTGCGATACTGCCGGTAAAAAAAGAATACGGAAGGTGTCATACCTGCACACGAATATTAGGGAATATCAGGACGCTTGATCTTTTGGTCTTTGAGCGCTTCGGAGGCCATTTCATTGAGCAAAGTTCCATTATCTTTGGTATCGGATTCTCCGCGTTCCTGCAGCGTAATGAGTGCCCGAAAAATCAAGATATGGGGAGCTTGTTCGTCGGCGCGAATCAGCGGAAGGGTAGCTTCCTTAAAGACAGTCGAAGCATTTATCTTCTCGATAAAACGGGCGATCTGATCGTACCCCCCGCGGGGATCTTGGGAGGAGGAAGAGAGCTGACCGTCTACCACGATGGTATCGTTGGACGTATCAAATACGATTTTATTCAGCAGAAAAGAGCGGTCGACCGCATTGCGGGGAAACAACTCCCGCACCAGATTATACAGTTCGGTAATCGCCCGGTCGACATCGGGTTTACGTGCTGCCTGATCTTGTAACTTCTGCAGAGCGACAGGCAGGGCGGCATTATGCATTCTATCAAGCGACACCTCCAGCGAAGCCAATTCTTTGCGTTTTTCCCGTAAAAGGGTATTGAGATTTCCCAACGATTGCTGTTGCTCGAGATAGTGTCCGTAGAGAGTTCGAAGACCAAAAACAGCCGGAACGAAAACCTGCAGAAGCGAAAACAGCAAAACCGCAAAAGCCGGCACAATCAGCCATTTGAATCGCAAGACCGAGAGTAGTTTCGCGACCCGTTCCGAAATGGTTTTCCGGGCAACGAAGGATTTTTTTTCGCGATGGTACGCTTCGGCGATATGTTGGTCGATAATACTGAACATAAGAAAATCCGATACGCGGTTTTGGGTAAAACGAAATCATAGTATTATACGACAAAATACGGTTCTTTCACAATCGCTATGCATATTTTTAGCTTACCTTGTTTCGTAAAATAGGGTACAGTACTAAAGTCGTTTCGATAGACGAATTCATTTATTAAAATATACGTACCGTAACAATTTAATATATCCGCATATATTCGCACAAAAACCAAATTTCAAAATCCAAATGACAAATCAAGCTCAAACCTCAATCCGCGCGGATCAAATCTGCGGCAAAAAATACCTGCACGTCACAAAATAACTATGCGTCTGTTTGAGCTTTGATATTGGGATTTCTTTTGGCATTTTGGTTTTGAGATTTGACATTTATCCACAGTAAACTATTTCTGATCTTGTACTTTGAGTAGAATTACATTGTTATAATGCCAGTATGAAAGTCCTGATATTTACCGACGGCGGCGCCCGCGGAAATCCCGGTCCGGCAGCCATAGGCGGGGTTATCATGAATCGCGACAAAAAAATTCTGGCGAAAGTAAAACGCTATATCGGCGAAACCACCAATAATATCGCCGAGTACACGGCCCTGCTTGAGAGCCTTGAAAGAGCCATGGAATATCAGCCCACTGAAATAGAATGTTATCTGGACAGCGAGTTGGTGGTGAATCAGATGAACGGTGTTTATAGAATCAAAGACCAAAACTTGGGAAAAATAGCCGAACAGATTCAACAGATGACCTTTATGCGAGCAATCACGTTTACGCACGTGCCCCGCGCCCAAAACAAACTGGCCGACAAACTTGTAAATGAAGCCCTTGACGAAGCACTATGGTCATCCGCCCGCTCGTAGCAGCAGAACATTCCTTGTATGACGATTTCGTTGAACAGCACCCGCACAGTTCTCTTTTTCAATCCCGCCTCTGGCAGAAATATCAGGCTGAAGCACTGCATTTACAAAGCTGCATTTTGACAGGCTGGGAAAACGAAAAAATCCGGACGAGCGCTCTGATTTTTGAGTATCCTTTGCCCTTGGGAAAATCCTATTGGTACAGTCCGCGCGGACCGTTGTTCTCTCAAAACCCGGGTCAAAACGAATTATTAACGCTTGAGATCAAAAAACTGATGAAGCAGGGCATACCAGAAGAAGGGCAGGCTGAAGAAACTGCAGAAAAGCCCTTGTCTCCAATCTTTTTCCGCTTCGACCCGCTTGTTCGGAGAACTGAAGAACTTCGACACTATCTTCCGACTACGAAAGCACAACCAACCGTTTCCCACCAGCCAGCTACGACGTTGCTATTGAATATAACCGGTGACGAGACATCTATTTTAGCCCAAATGAAGGAAAAAGGCCGGTACAACATTCGCCTGGCCGAAAAGAAAGGAGTGGTCGTGAGATCCGGCAGTATCGGGGAGCTGTATCCCCTGATCGTAGAAACCGGGAAACGCGACGGATTTTCGGTACATGCGCAGCATGTCTATGAAACTATGCTACGCGTCTTTCACAAGGATGCGCTGTTGCTGATCGCGACGTATGAAGAGACAGTGATTGCCGGAGGTATTTTTTTATTTTTTGGCACAACCGCTACCTACTACTACGGAGCTTCGGCCAATCAATACCGGAATCTCATGGCGCCCTATCTCGTCCAGTGGGCTGCCATCCGGGAGGCGCGCCGGCGAGGATGTCTCACCTATGACTTTCTGGGCATCGCCGATGCGGATGTGAAAAATCACCCGCTCATGGGTGTAACTGATTTTAAGCGCAAATTCGGTGGAGATGTGGTAGCATACACAGGCGGCTATTTGATCCCACGTAGTTACTTATGGACCTATTTGTACCATCTTTATAAAAAAGTACGATGAAACGTTTCAAGCAGCGGACTAAAAAACCATCCGGACAAGTAGTGAGGAGAACGGAGAAGGGAGAACGGAGAAAAGACAAAGCATTCCCTCACGCCTTTGAGAATAATAAGAGAGATAACGAGAGTAAACCGAAAAAAAACGTTGCATTTGGCGTACGCGGAAATAAGAATAACGCTGAAAAAAGACAAGCCGTTCCCTCTACGTCCTTCCCAAAACGCGACCAGATATCGCGAAAGAGCAGGCAACCGTCGCTCACCACCTCTCCTTCCGCGCCAAAAGGAACACGGCTCCCGAAGCGAAGTAAGAAACCGACGCTCCCGGCCTACAATCAACGTAAACGGCAGCAACTGGGACAAAATTTTCTCAAAAATCCGGCCTTGGCGGGATATCTGATCCGTAAAGTCGGGATCACAGCGCATGATACCGTTCTGGAAATTGGACCCGGACGGGGTAATATTACAGCCAGACTGGCGGAAGCGGCTCAAAAAGTTATTGCAGTCGAAAAAGACGGCAGCGTTATCGAGCTGCTAAAAATGAATGTGGCCAAGTATACCAATGTCCACCTGGAACAGACAGATTTTATGCGTTTTTCGATGCGTGAACAACGATATAAAGTTTTCTCGAATATTCCGTTTTCCCTCACCTCGGCGGTGGTGAAAAAGCTGCTTTTTCTGAAATTTCCGCCCGACGAGACCTATCTGTTCACGCAAAAAGAAGCGGCGTGGCGCTTGTCGGGAAACCGGCAGGAATACGAATTATCAGTCTTGACCAAGCCCTGGTTTACCTACGAGATCGTCCATACCTTCAAGCGTTCCGACTTTTCTCCCGAACCGGGTGTGGATGTGGTACTGCTTGCTATCCGTAAGCGAGAAGCCCCCTTACTGGAAGAAAAGTTTAAAACCATGTACGCCGACTTTGTCCACTATGCGTTTTCAAGACAAAAAAAGAACCTGATGGCCAATCTGAATAAGCTTTTTACGTATCCACAGTGGAAACGACTGGCGCATGATCTGGACTTTGTCACGAATGTAGATATCCGAGAGCTTACCCCCCAGCAGTGGGTAGGGCTTTTTAACTTTTTGAAGATAGCGGGAATACCTTCAAAAAATCACTCCGACCCTAAAGGGGATCCTTTGGGCCTTGTCCGCCTGCCACGCCATGGGCGTGAGGAGTCCGGGAATGAGAGCGGTATGGAAAATGCGAGACGTGAGAAAAACTCCGGGAAATGAACGTGATGTTCTTTCTCACTACGAGCCATACGGGTTGTCCTTCCCGAAACCGGATCCTGGACCACCGCCCTTGGCGCGACAAGCAAGCCAGGATAACGGAAAAAATCGATCTGTAAACTTTTAGTTCTTTACCCCCTTTCCAATGGATAATGCCCAAGAACTCGCCTCGTTGTTTCAAAGTACCGGTACGGCGCACCATCAGGCCTACATCGAAACTGACGGCGAAGACGCCGAATGGCCGATCTGGTATGCCGACTATTTGTACGAAAAGTTAAAAGTTTATGCTTCGAAAGAGTACACCAAGAGCGAGCTGGTCTGGTTGCTGGTAGAGGCCGACCGGCAATACCAACAAGCCGGAGCGGATACACCCTGGCCACAGTATTATGCGGAAATGTTTACGAGGATATTTGGATAAGCAAGAGCCTTTATTTCATTTTTACGAATGCTTCGACGCTCATTTGGAAATTGTTCAAAATAGCCTTCAATAATCCTTTTCCAAGATCCTCGTTGGCATGTACGGGAATGACAGATGAACTTCATTTATCAGGGCTCATCATGAAGACATGGCTGTCTTTTTGACGTACAATCTGAAACCCATATTTTTCAAGAAGTTTTACGAAATTCTTGCCGGAAATCAGGGGTAATTTTGGCATACTTCAGGTAGTGACTTCCACTTGATGAACCCCTAAAAACTTTTCACGCGATAGACGTCTTTTCTGCTTTTTATGGACTTCGAGATAGAGCTCTATAGCTTCTTTCATACGCTGATTGAGGGCCATCAAGTCACGGGCTTGTGTGTGACATCCCGGCATCGTAGGGGGTCTGTGCCATCAGCAAGCCATCTTCATCTTGTGTAATAATGTGATTGGAAACGATAGATTGTCATGAGTGGTAAGTAAAGAACTAGTAGGAATTATAAAACTTTCAGGAAGGAAATAAAAAAGATCGGGCTTTGCAAAAGCCGATCCTTGTACCTTAGCTTTTTTATAGGTTCCGTCGAGCAGTGTAGCCTTACAAAATCTGTTTACGGTAGAAAATTATACTCTCTTTACCATATAGACATCGCGATCGCGATAACCCAGCTTCTGATAGAGTTTATGGGCCAGCGGATTATCCGACATCACGCCGATACTGAGAACTGTACAGTTTCTGGAGCGAAAGTATTCTTCCAGGTGCCGCATGAGTTTTGTTCCGATCCCCTGGCCGCGCGAGGATGCTTCGACAAAGAGGTCTAAAACGTGCCCTTCAAGGTACGGAATATCTTCCAATTTTTGTTTCTCTCCCTGCTCTTCGATAACACCCGCTACCAGACCAACGACTCTACCATCTGTTTCGGCGAAAAAAATCTGACCGTGTTGCTCGTCAATACGGGTCAAAAGCCAGTTGGTATAGCCTTCCCCGTACTCGGGAAGCCGGTGCATAAGTTTGAACGAGTCCAGCCCCACCAGATAATCCTGAAAAGTCTCCATACACTCGATCAACCGGGAGCGGTCCTCGGTACGGTAGGGACGAATAGTAAGAATAGTATCCATAGATGGATTTTATGGTACAGGTAATAGTAGTACATTTCAGCAATCTACACACAGAGAAACAAGAGTTTAAATGTCTATTTATCATTAGATATTACCCCAGTAAGCGTTTTTACATTATAGTCAATTTGATACCGTATGTTTTCTGAGACAAGGCCAATTCGATATGAGACTTCGGAGGTACTGGAGTCTACATTTGGAGGTTCTACTGGATTTAAAAAAATTAATTGGTTTATAACTCCAGACAATCTTATACCTGTACTGGTAGTAAAATCAACGACCATTCTATCAAACAAGCTCTTCATTACGGTATCAAAATCCGGACCGTTCGTAATCGTCAGAGATTCACGCATAGAAAAAGGAAAAGGTAATATCGTGATATAACAACTTTTTTGATCGTTTAAAGATGAGGAACTAGGCCTCTTTCACGTATTTCTCCAGAAATTTCAGCGTTTTTTCCCACGCATCCTTGGTTTCGTTAGGAGCATAGCTCTGTCCCGAAGGATTGGCAAACGCATGGCCCACGCCCGGATAGACATAGATTTCGTTCGTGATACCCACTTTCTTCAAGGCTGTTTCAAAGGAACGCACCTTATCGACCGTGATCGACTGATCTTTATCGCCGAAAATCCCTAGAACCGGCCATTTGATATTTTGTAATTTGGTCTCGTCGTCAACCAGGTTTCCATAATAAATGACCGTGGCGGCCAGCTCGGTATCATTGAGCGCCAGTTGCATCGACTGCCCTCCCCCGAAACACCATCCCCACGAAGCCAGCTTGGTTGCCCCCTTATCCTTTAAATACGCTTTCGCGGCGGCCATATTTTGCAGAGCCTTGGCCTGATCGAGTGAAGAAACTTGCGCACGGGCTTCTTCGGGCGTCTTGGCCACAAAGCCGTTATAGAGATCAACCGCCAAAACATTATAGCCCCGCGCGGCCAGCATCCGGGCCGTATCTTTGATCTGATCATTCAACCCCCACCACTCATGGATCATGATAATCCCGGGATAACTCCCCTCTTTGTCAGGCTGGGCAAAAAAGCCCTTGGTATTTTCAAAATAATTCGCGTCCAGCGTCCGCACCGCCATGCCGGGAGCCGAATTCTGATTGAGGATTTGCGAATTGGTACTTGTGGGAGCAGACGCGGAATTGCCCGGAGAAGAGGGCACGCCAGGAGCAGATGTACAAGCAGCCAGTATAGCAGTTAGCATTACTCCCACCGCGAAACTACGTGTTTTCATAGGAAAAAAGATGAAGAGATAGATCATAATGATCATAACCAAAAGAACCGAACCGACAAGTCGAGATCATGCATCTCCCCCACCATCCACCACACTCCACAAGGCTAGGGCGGCATAGGTTCGATAGGGATGCCATTTGGCCAGTAGTTTTTCGAGTTTTGGACGCGGCGGAATCGTTTTGAAACGGTAGAGATGCTTGATTCCTTTCTGTAAACCCAGATCGCCGAACGAAAAAACATTTTCGCGCCCCAGCGTGAACATCAGAAACATCTCCGACGTCCAGGCGCCGATCCCTTTGACTTTGGTGAGCACCCGGACAACCTCTTCGTCGGAGAGTCGCGGGAAATGTTCGAACGGTAACTCGCCGGCCACGACCGCTTCGGCAATATTGCGGACATAGCGGGCTTTGGCATTAGAGATGCCGGTAGCGCGCAGCTCTTCATGAGAAAAAGCCAGTAGCGCTTCGGGCGTGATTTGTCCTTGCGGGAAAATGACAGTAAAGCGCGTATAAATGGCCTTGGCCGCTTTGCCCGAAAGCTGCTGTCCGACGATTTCCCGACACAACTGAACGAAATATTGCGACGGTTCGACCGATTGCAAGCCGTCTTTCATTTCAAGTCTTCGGACATACGGCGCCAGCAGCGGATCGTTTTGCTCAAAATGGCGGATGATATGGTGCATAAAGTCGTCAGGACAAAGTACTTAGTCAGGAGTTAGAAGTTGGAAGCCCGGAGTTAGGGCAAACGCAGGGTAATTCTCCCAACCCAACATTGATCATACATCTATTTCGTAATGCAGGCTATCTATAAAGTAAGCAAATAAGGTAGGCCTCGCAAACTCAACAAAAAAAGGATCCAGTAACTGCTGTAATACCCAACAGGGAGATCCCTTGCTCGGGCCTTTCATGGCCACGGATGGAAAGAAATGACCAGTCTTGTTGCATTATAAGATCGAAGAAGTATACCGCTCGACAAACTGATAAAAATTACTATCATGATGCCAACAAAAAATTAACCTATCAAGACACGGCACAATGAGGATATTTCCCGAACTACTGGAACCGTACGAGCCGATCGATACACCACGACGATTGGATGACAAAAAGGAGATGGAATTAACGGACGCACAGCAATCGCAACTGAGAGAAGGGCGAAAGAAATTCGGAAACTGCATCACCAGTCGGCCTATTTGGCGAAGCACCCAAAACACTGGAACCTTCTCAACGACACAACTCATGGAGGAGCCCGAACTGGACCGCAAATTTTTCGCCTATGTGCAACTGGTTTTGCGGGCCGAAATCCTACGATATGTGAAAGAATATAACTGTCGCATACAAGCTGCCCAGAAAACCCGGGTCTCTTTACTATCAGTACCCAAGGAGATTCAATTCGAACAATTCTGCCGGGGAGTGGAATATGTGGTTCTCGGTCAGGCAAATTCCGTCTTCAAAGACGCGGAGCATATCCGCACAGTAATCGCACAGTTTGTTGATATGGTACAAGAGGAATTCCTTGCCTCAAACGCTTACTACCAAAACACCCAAGGACGACTAACGGTACAGCAGATCGAAACACAGCCTACCGATTACGAACATTTCACCGTACTGTCATCTTGCGATATAGGCATAGCTACGAGTCTGGATTCTTGGGAAGAACTGTTTGAGAGGCTTCGCAGGATTTGGGAGCTGCCGCGCCAAAAACGATCCCGTGAAGAGCGTCTAGCCTTGAGAGTTGAAAAGATCCGCCTGCTCGTTTGCCTTCGGATACGGGAAATATATGAAGAAGCTCTTTCACAGGAATTCGTAACTATCGTGGGAGAGAACGGAGAAAAAAGAAAGGAGCTTATGCCGTGCAACCTTCATCTGCCGCGCACCTGGCAGGTTGAAAGGCTGCTGGCAGAATACAATGTTGCCAACCGCCTCAGACGATACGAAGAGATCCGTTTCGACAAGAGAGAGATTGCGTATTTCATCCAAGCGGCGTCGGAGGAGATCGAAGACATTCTGAACATGATCAATTAAATCCGAAGATGAACGTAAGGAAACTTTAAAATCAGAATAGGAGCGTAGCGATCTATGTGTTTGCTTGCGGTTACGCCTACACTCCCCCCGGCAGCGTATACGATTCCACCGCATTCGCAAAATGCGTAAACACGTTATTCAGAGGCTCTTCGTGCAACACTTCGGGGTGGCACTGCAATCCCATACAGAAATAGTCGGAATCGATATGTTCGATCGCTTCGATCACGCCTTTTTGCGAGGAAGCCGAAACAACCATATCCGGCCCGAGCGTTTTTATGCCCTGATGATGAGCCGAGTTCGTTTCGATCTGTTTCGTACCAACGATTTGATGTAAGCGGCTGCCTTCTTCGATCAGGATAGTATGGCGGTAGCTATGCAGCAGATCTTCATATTCGGCCCCCTCCCCCAGTCCATGCTCTTCCTCAGGGACGATATCGGGCAAATGCTGATACAATGTGCCGCCTCCACCGATAGCCAGCATTTGATGTCCGCGACAAATTCCCAGAAAAGGTTTCTTATCGGCAAGCGCTTTTCGTACAATATGCAGTTCCAGCAGATCCCGCTGCGGTTCGTGGGGTTGAGTATGCGGACCGACTTCTTCTCCATAGTGCTTCGGATGGATATCGCTGCCTCCCATAAAGAGGATCCCGGAAGCCTGCTGGTAAAGGTACTCGACCATAGCTTCTTTAAACACCGGAGAAATGAAGATTGGCAGCAATCCAAGATGCGCAACTTTGTCGGCATAGGTGTACCGGACGCCGTGGATAGTATCGGGCTGACCGTTTTTTTTGGGTGGCGTGGCCATGGGGATGAGTACTTTTTTCATAGCAAGACTGTTAGGATAACCATTTCCCGGAAAGACAATATTCGTTCCGGAAGCATCGGCGCAGGATCATATACCAAGAACGAAGAGCGTGCAAGATCTATTACAAGTTTTATCCAAAAAACGAGTTTTAAGCCTTTCTGAAAACAAAAAATAGCATCTCTCCAAGAAGCAAAGCAAAAAATCTCTTGCGAATTGTTAAAAAAAACATAAAATCCTTTGACTGGGAATCGGACGGGCAGATTTATTTGTATAACTTGTTCGAATAACATGGAAAGAGAAGAAAGATCTTTAAACAAAATAAATACCGGCATATACATGGAACTGATAGAACACGGCGACGGGATGCCCAAGGAAGCGAAACGACAGTTTCTGGAGAGACTGACTGGTCATCTGGTAAGCTGGCGCAGTTTCATGCCCGATATGTATATCGATCCGCAACAGGCGGCGGTGACGGTGCGCTATGATGAGACCTCGGGGAAGACGTTTATTCAGGTGTACTACCGGCTACAGTCTACGATTCAGGCGATGCCACGGTTGATGCAAGACCAAATTATGACGTTTACCCTGGCATTTCCGGAATCGGATGTATTTTCGGGTGTCGAGGGATCGGACTATTATAAGTACTTTAAGGAACAAGAGTTGGAAAAGACGCTGGTTATGTTTTTCAGCAAATACATCGCGAAGAAACTGTCATGGTAGCGGTGGCATAGAAACTTAAGGCGATACAGACACAATAGCATCTATACCGAGATACGTACGAAGATATTAGATCTTTCTGATGTCTTTTTAAGGTTGGCAGAATTGAGAAAGATGGGAGTATTCGCTATCATGACTGTAAAGGCAGGAAAATCTCTGTTTTTGTATAAGACCCGACGCCTGTAGGAGAGGAGATCACTTTGCCTAGTACGTATCTCGGCTACCGCCATATTCTCAGCTTCTTCGCAGTGACGGCTCCGAGAAGTTATGTACTCAGCATACCTATTTTGTAATTTGGGTTAAAAACTCACGGGCAGCACGATGAACTTCGCTACGCAGGAATCGGCCGAACATATTCTGAGAGAGCTCTATCCTCATGCTCAAAGCATTCGTTTTGTCGAGCATGGGTATGACAATCTGGTCGGACTGGTGGACGACCGGTTCGCAGTCAGATTTCCGCGTATGCACAGCGCCTATCTGCGCAGCCAGTACGAGCGGCTGGTGTTGTCGGATCTGGCTTCTTTGGAAAGCATAGCTATTCCGCGGGTGCTGGGAGCCGGAGAGGATCCTCCGTATCTGGTTACCAGCTTTGTGCGGGGTGAGCATATCACGTGGCGCGAGATCAGTGGTTTTCCGGAAGTGCGCCAAAAAAAGATTGGGAGAGATATCGCTCGTTTTGCCTTT
This sequence comes from Candidatus Altimarinota bacterium, assembly GCA_039809385.1. Lineage (GTDB taxonomy): Bacteria > Patescibacteriota > Gracilibacteria > JBDHUY01 > JBDHUY01 > JBDHUY01. The sequence goes on along the minus strand of JBDHUY010000023.1, from coordinate 1,059 downwards.
GCCATGCACTCGCTGTTGTCGGTACAGCGTGCGCGGGAGTATCGCGGGACATGGGGGCTGGACGCTCAGGCGGAGCAGCCCTGGGATGTGCATCTTGATAAATATCTGAATCAACACGAATTTCCGACACCGGATCAGGACAGCCTCGCCAAAGCGTATTACCATAGATGGAGAGAGCAGGCCTATACCACCCCCACTGTTGTTTTGCATGACGATTTGCATATGGAGAACCTGCTGTTTGAAAACGCGGAGCTGGCGGGTATTCTGGATTTCGGCGATACGAATATTGGCAGGCCCGAACAAGAACTGCGCCAAATGTATCGAATCAACGAAACCGTTCTTGAGGCAGCTGTGGCGGAATACGAACGGCTTTCCGGATACAAGCTAAATCTGGAGGCCTGCAAGATCTGGGCGATCGTACAAGCGTTGGCTACGTATGCCGAGATGATCGCCGGTCACAAAACGGATCATCCGGGTTTTGCTCGGGCGGTGAGCGATTTGCAACGCTGGTTGCCGGAGGGCGGGTGGGGGGCAATGGTAAAAGAACCGAAAGACTGCTATACTAAATAGCAACAACTTCAGAGAATTTCAGGTTTATGATTATAGAAAATTCACAAAAATATCCGGATGGAATTTCAACAGAGACAACTGTTGATCCAAAAAGTTCAAAGACTCCGGAAGAGACAGTCGAGCTGGACGGACAACAATTTACCCATGTAAAGACGAGAGCATATACTCCCGTTTCGGTGTATCGAGGCGAAAATTCATTTTTGAGAATAGGCCCGAAAGATTTGATTTCTTCCGAATTACATCTGCACAGAAAACTTCTAAATTTTGGTTTTCCGGTTTCTTCCATAATTTCCGAAGGAGAAAAGGATGGAAGATATTTCTATGTAGAAACTTCTCTGGGAGATACGCATTTTGGCAATGTATTTTGGCTTAGATTCCAGAGTCAAGTGCAACTATGAAGGTAGGTGGTTGAAGAAAAGTTCGTAAGGTGTAAGCCAGTTATGTCTTTTTCGAGGACGGTTGTTGATCAGATGGACATACTGTTGGAGT
>JBDHUY010000022.1:0-22066 GCA_039809385.1 Candidatus Altimarinota bacterium | reverse complement strand
TGAAGCGAGCTGCGGTAGCGCATCGATATGATAAAGGCAGATATTGGTAAGGTAAAAGCGGTCTACTTGCGCGGTAAAAGATGAAGGCTGCCGAAGTCTGCTAAAAAACCATTCCCGGAAAGTTTCGATGCGCGCCGGCGAAAGCTGCATGGCTAGGGCGATCCGGTGGATAGTATCTTTGAGTTGTTCCTCCAAAACCGTCCGATATTCTGCCCGCATCAGAGGCTGTTCTCGCGGGCTGTAAGTAGGAAAAGGAGATTGTGTGGCTTGCAGAAGGTTTTTTGCTCCGTTAAGAAACGTTAAGAGTGTGTCAACCCGGGGCGGTTGAGCGAGGCAGGGAGCCGCCAGGTGTTCCAGATCGGTCTGAGCTTTTTTTCGAGCTGCATTTTTGAGGCCGGCATGATAGGTATCTCGTTCGTGCCAATAGGCCAGTGTGTTCCGGGCCCGTGAGAAATGCTCTCCCAGCGTAGCCGGTTGGGTATCGATGTTTTTTTGATATTCCTCATAGCGGGCTACTTGGGGGTCATCCGGATCTGCAGTTTTGGTTTTTTGCATAATAGCCGCCAGCGCGTCATACTGCCGTCCCCGGTGGGAAACCAAAGATGCGGGTAGAGCAGGCGGTTTGCCTTGAGCTGTCCGATAGTCCCGAATGATCTGACGGGGAGAAAATACCGTACCATCGGAGTTTTTCTCATTGGGAAGACTCAGACCGGGAAAAGCCAAATCCAGTTTATCTTCCTCCTCGAGATACTCGTATAATAGTTGTAAAAAACGGATGGCGGCTTGCTGCAAAGGGGCGTACGAGCGTATGTCCTGGGGACTTCCGGGCAAGGCTGTGTGTAAAAGTTTCCAGAATTCTTTTTTGCGGATAGCCCTTTGGGTGTCGTCGGAAGCGGTATGATGGCACAGGAACTGCCACACTTCCCGTGTCGTGACGGATAATCTCTCCCGGTTGATCCAGTCTTGCAGGCGCGCAAACAGCGGATCGGTATCCAGCCTGGGTTCCCGCAGTTCCAGGTGGCGCTGGAAAAAATGATACACAAACTGGAGCGACTCAAGATCGGTTTCGGTTGGACGGGGAAGTGCGGTTGGAACCAGTCTGAGATGTGGTATGGTGGGTCGGGGAGCAGGCAATGTGGCAGTATCTGATACCGTGTTTGGGTTCATGAGAGATGCAAAAGGCAAGGGACGCAACAGGAGCTGGTTGCAGAGTACCCCGATTATGGGGTAAAATCAAATTGGACGTTGACACACGTAACGAATCTCACTATAGTGTGTTACCTTTGCTTTTTGTATATACACGCTAATATGTAATACTATGACAATGAATGGAGTTCCCGATGGGACCGATGATACTATAGAAGGATTACAATCCGGTACTAATTCTAGTTCAAACGCTGTGGACCAGGTGGTGAATGCGACGGGAGGGAATTCAGATGCAACCAAGGCTCTTTCGCCTGAGCAGATTGAAGAAGCTAGACAAGTCGCTTTCCCGGGAGTACCGGCGGCTGCAGGGGGATATGACGATTTTGACAAAAAGCCAACAGTTGTTATGACTAAGACGGACAAGTTAGCTTTTGCCGGAGAAGTCGGAGAGGATGAGAGTTCCGACAAGAATAAATCTGATGGAAGCGATATACAAACACTGATTCATGAGGAAGTGGAAATAGATCCATCTGACATAATACCGTTGGACATGAGCGAAGAGAAAACGCGTTTGAATAAGCTCTTGAACGCAATGAATTTCGAGATACGAGAGGAGAAACGCAAGATACCGTTATCTTTAACGTTATTTGACACTACCGTGGATTTTGAAATGTCTATAAATATTGTCTATGGAGTATCAAAAGAGCCTGGAAAAGCACAAATAGTAGTACCACTATCGGGAATACAGTTTGATTCTATAGACCTTATGTTTAAGATAATGGATAAGTTTGAGGGATTAAACGTAGAATATAATTTTCATAAAAACAAACCTTTCATTGCGGACATCGTGCGTACCAGCGTTTATGAAAAAATACTTAATTATTTAGCAGATCAAAGTGTTGACAATACTAGTAAAAATAGATTGATTGTCATCAAATATCATACAATGAAACCGGAAGCAAAGGCCCATGTTCTCAAAAGCGGTATGGAATCCACTCAGGGTAATTTTACATTTCTTAACCTTGAAAAAGTACCGGAACAGGAACACGCAGATCGTCTAAAAATTGCCCAACAAGAACTACTCGACTACGAAGAGAAAAGAAAAGTTTTGTTTCAATGTCTCGAGCAAATAAATACCCTTTATGGTACTAATCTCCAAGAAAAGGATATAACCTTTAAGTATGACACAATGAAACTAAACGGGAGGGATGGCAGCCTCGCCGTAAATTTAGAATGCTATCCTAAGCATCTAGAAATAAACTTTCATGACGGCAACCGTGAACGCACAATCGCCACCAGCCCATCTTTTCGACTCTTTGCTCCGACAGAAACGTCTGACCTTGATAAAAGAAAGCTCCATAGAATTACTGAAGCCAGGCTCATGGAGGCATTTCCGGCGAATATAATCATGATCGATATCAACGATGAAACCGATCATGCAGAAATAGCAAGACAATCCGGGTTATCTGGTCAACGTTTTCAGATCATCCAAAAACAGCGTGGGGAATCAGTTCAAGCTGAAGGAATAAACCATATTTTGAAGGATCAGGAAGAAAAAATACAAGCATTCGAACAGGCCGATCAAGACAGGGTAGCAAAACTTAAAAAGACACTTATTCCTACTCTTACGCAACTGCGCGGATATTTTGATGCCGAGGCTATAACCGAAGAAGAGTTTTTACAACAATCCTGCGAACTGTTACGACAATCACTCAATTTAGAAGGTTGGACATTGTATAGTTATCTTTCTACGCTGAACACCTACAAAAGTGTTTTCGGTGCATTGTCAACGGCAGCATTATTAAATACTCAACAACTCAGAGATAAATTGTCAAAACCGCTCGAGAAAGAACAAGCTTTTGAGCGCTTCTTAAAATTAGGCGGGTATACTCTTCAAAAAACATTTGTAGCTTCATACTTAACCGATTTACGAGATTTTTTTGATATCACTGACAAATCCGATGATAAAGAGATCATACAGAAAATTAAAAATAAAGCGGGTATTAGTAAAGATCACAACATAAAAGCCGAATACTTGGCGAAAATAGAAAAATTATTGCATTTTCAACCAAGCATTACACAGAAAGAACCTGAAGACTTGCACACGCGTGAACTATATAATGATCTGATTATTATATCTGTTATACGAGAAGGGGCCAGAAAAAATATACAGATAAGCAGGAAAGAGGCAGTTGATGGATTGGTTGATCTATTTCAATTTCCTCCCAATCCCGATATTAACGAAGATGAAAAACGAAAAACTATCTATAGTTTCCTCTGTAAAGAAACCATTTTTAAGCGATTAGGACACATTGGATTACGAACAACAGATAAAGACTCTAATGAATCAGTCGAGGCAAAACATGAAAAAGAAGCTTGGGAAGAATTAGTAGGATTCATACCTTTTGAAAAAGGGAAACCTGTTGCTCCCAAAAGCGACCTTCTCAAACTTGCGTATCTGGAATCCGTATTTCTTCAGCAAGATGTTATCGGTTTTGTACAAATCGCATTTTCAAATAATTATTCCGTCCATGTTCCGGTCGGCATTATGCTTCCGATTGTACCGAGCATGATGGTCGGAAATTCTGCACAGCAAAATGGAAAACCGATCGAAACAAAAGCAGCATGGGCATCTATTCTGGGCGGTGGACCTTATGGATTTAATCCAAATATCGTTGATCTCCCGAAGTTTTTTCGAACTGACTGCGCAACTACTACGGGAATTCATCATCCTCATGGAAAAAGATTGGAAGGACTCCTTCAACTATATATGCCCCGAGAACCTGTTACAGATTCAGCCTTACAACACCTCGAAGTATACGATTACAACATGGAGTTGTCGGGGCTGGAGATGTCCAATCTGAATGCGAATGGGTATGTTGTGGCAGCGAAAATTGTTTACGATTTTATGGTAGAAGCTCTCGAAATACATGATTTTCCAGATCTAGTATCCTTTATACAACATATAAACAACGATACAGAATCGGAAGATATTAGCAGATTAGGGAAAATTGAATGTTTCAAACATGTTTTTCGAACACTTGAACGCATTTTTCAGTCAAGAACAAAGGTTTTAGAAATACGCGCAAAACTCGACAATGCTCAAACCGAAAATGACAGAACCATACAACTTAATCAGGATTCGGGCATTCAAACAGCGCAACAAACGGCTAAACTTTTCCCGGATTATAAACGTGAATTAAACCGCGAGAAACAACTAATTGAGCAATTATGGAAATTGGTTGATCGTCTCCTAGTTGTGTCCTCTGAGAGACGTAATAAGAAAACATATACTGTTTCATCAGAGATCCTGGCAGAAAGTATTGCAAAACTCTTTCAAAAGGCTACGAATCGGGAACTGATATCTCAAGCAAAACTTGCCGTCACACATCCCGAACAGCTTGCACAGAAGAACGAGATCTCTGTACGAACGCTGAATATTTTGAATGAATGGCATACGATTGAACAGGGTCAGATACGACCACTCTCCCCGGGAATAATGGAAATGCTCAAGAAAGATGTATTTCCTTTGCTGGCGGAACCATTAAAACAATACAGTGAAAAAACATTTAATGCGATTTCAACCAGCTCTATGGTACCCGTCGGAACTCAACCATTTGTTGCCCCTATGAGGGTTGAGACTAGACCCAATTCTACTAATGACAGCCAACAACTCACAGCTATAAGGAATCCTTCCGAATTATCTCCCAGTGTACCACCTAAATATGACAGCAGAACCGGAGTGGCACTGTATCCTCAAGGACCTATCGAAGGACAAGTTCTGTCTCCAAATACGGAACGCGCTTTACTTGAAAAAGTTATAACTGTACTCGAAGAACACGTTCTGAGTTTGAAGGCTCAGGTAGCAAAAGGTGATCAATTGGCGACTGTCGCGGCTTCATCGCTACAACAGATTCAAAGAATTCTTGCAGATACCGAGTTACCGTATGAAAAACGGATACAACTGGCGCTAGAACAAGCACAAATGGCTCACATATTTTTTCCTCCGCAAAAATCGTAAAAATGAATCACCCTGTGACAGAGACCACAGGGAATTGCCAGTTAAAATTTTTCAAGTGAATACTTTCGCAACTTTCGTAACTTCTCCAGCACCATTTTCAACTTCACTTCATACTGATTCTTAGGCAACTCATTTCTCGTCCACCAATACAAAACAGCATCCAGCCTCTCCGGGTGCTGTTTTAGTATATCTCGAGAAACTTTAGGCGATTTCCCGCCAAAAGTATTTCGCCAAAACTTCATCCCAATCGACAAAACCAAATCCTCCAATTCTTTCAATATCATTACTTTTGACTCCAGCCTTGCTCCAAAAACCGTTTCAACCGCCGGAAGCGTCTGAATTCGCGGAACCACCACCCGATTCCACCAGTTGTACTCGTTCACCAGCCACTCAAAAACGCTCCCCGGACGCACCAGACGCCCCGGCTTCTGCCCTATATGCGGAAACTCACTCATCAATTTGATCGTCCGGACCAAATAGCGTTCAAACGAATACGCATAATTCCCCATATCCGCGCCATACGAAAAACACAGCGCGGTAGAATCATCCGGATCAGGCTGTATATCAGCATACCCTACCGTCGAAGAGATAATATCGCTATTAATCCTGAGAAGCTGCGGAAACGTCATGCCTTTTTTGATCGCGAACGCGATCGCTTCGTTCGTTGCAACCTCTTCGTTGGTATCACGAGCCAGATTATACGGCGAATAGACCCGTAAGAAAGAATTGCCCCGCGCATCCTGACGCAACAGAAAAACCTGCTCGTCCAGCACAATCGTTCCGCCACCTTCTTGAAGGCGAATCAGCCACGGATCTAGCAGCAGTTTTTGCCCCTGAAGAGTAAGCGAAACTCGTTCGCCGCGGCGATGGAGTTTCACTCGCAGAAAAAACCGGTTACGGGAACGCGGATCTCTTTGCACCGTGGAATTGTCTATCCGGAAATCCTGCGGAATTACTTTGAGCGTCCGGCCGGTATGGTCGCAGTCGTGAAACAAACGGCTCACGATACGTTCGGCAAGACGACACGAAGGAACATTGAGAGCCAGAAGAGCTTTGACCACTACCCGGATACTGGGCACGAGACCTCGGGGCTTTCGGTAGACCTTATCGAGACTTTTTCTCAAATGAGCTGTAACCGGCAATTTCGTTGCCAGTTCTGTTTCGGGAATCGCCCTAAGGAAGTCTTTCTTATAACGATAGGCATACTCGCGATCAGCCAGCCAGATCAGCAGATCGCGATGCAGCACTTCAACATTATGGGTGGTATTATGGTATGGACACGTATACGAACGTACTTCTTGTTCTACGTATTCAAGATAGTCGATAATTTCGTCGATCATGCCGGTAAGTTCCGAGAAAGAGAACGAACGGGTGGAAAACGTATCCGATTCACTCAGCAGGAGTGGCACGCGGGAACGGTAATGTTCTTGCAAAGGGCGCGGCACATAGCGGAAGGCATTCGGAAAAATACCTTTGGGCCGGAAAAAAAGACACAACGACTCAAAGACTTGGCCGTGGGGATAGGGACGGTACGGTTTGGGCGTTTTGAGCCAGGCTAGAAGCGAATCTTCCGGCACGTGCGGTTCCTGAGGAAACGACATAGAAATACAAAAATTGCTTCTGAGATAATACGCCAAAAACGGACAAATCCCAAGCGTAAAGTTCAGATATCTGTTAAAACGGATCATCAACTGCCCCGGTCACTCTGAGCAAAGCGAAGAGTCCCGGGTACAGTTGTGACGCTGGTGGATGGAAGTATCGTTCAGACTGATTTCATGATCGGGGATGTACAACTTTCCAAATGGAATTACCCGTCATTGAGTACATTTAACATGTTTAGTGTGTCCCTGGATTCTGGACAAGCCAGGATGACGGGACTTGGGGATTCTTTCCTCATCCTGCTTTCAATGTCACGCTGAGCGCAGCGAAGAGTCCCGGGACGCTTAGTACAATGGTGAACGAGAGTGGTGTTCAATTTACTCACTGGGAATGTGAGATTTGATATCTACTAGTCACTAAGCGTGTTTTCGGATCCCGGACAAGCCGGGATGACAGATCGCCGCATAATAAACGATTTTCCCGAGGAAGGCAGACACATGGGTCTGCCCCTACTGACCGCTCTTGCCTTTCCGTCGGAACGCCCATTTCAAAAAATACTTCGCGGCGCTGACAATATGAATGCGCAACGTCTTTTTACGGAAAACCTCCCGAATCCCTCCGGCGCTTAAACGCTCGTGGTGGTGCATGGCTTTGCTTTCGGGGTGGTACACAACTTTATACCCTTTGCCCCAGATACGCCGGCACAGATCCAGATCTTCCATAAACAAGAAATAGCGCTCGTCAAACCCTTTCAAGTGCTCAAAGACGTCGCGTCGAATCATCAAAAAAGCGCCCACCAGCCAGTCCACCGGTTCGGTCTTTTCCTTATCCTTATTCCACATCAGATACCAGCGAACCCGGTTTTTGAGCCATGGAATTTTACGTAAAAAAGTACGTTTGATCGTTTGATCCACGAGCGCGGGAAACCGGCGGTAGGAATCCTGAACCACGCCGTCTTCATAAATAAGTTGCGGCGCAACCAGCCCGGCTTCGGGATGGGTATCGAGATACGCTATTAAGCGATCCAGCGTCCCGGCACGTACCTCGATATCCGGATTGAGGATCAGAAAATATTCCCCCCGGGCTTTTTTAAAAATCAGGTTGTGCGCTTTCCCAAATCCCCAGTTACGTTCATTTTGAACGAATGTGATAGTAGCCTTTCCTCCCCAGCGCTCCTGTAAATAGGAAATAGCCCCGTCGCCCGAAGCGTTGTCGGAAACAAAAATTTCGAATTCGCAACTGGGCGGATATTGCAGAATCGTTTTGAGACATTGATCGCCGGCCTCTTTGCTTTTGTAGAGAAGAATGCTGATCGAGAGTTTCATAGGAAAACCATTATGGACATTGTGTAGAGACGCGATTAATTGCGTCCCTACAATGGACATTACAAAAATTCATGAACATCAGACCATAAACCGTACGATCTCGCGGGGATCGGCCATTCGGGCCATCGCCTGTCTTTTGGTCTTTAGAAGCGGCAGATATTCGCGAAATATTTTTTCTTGTTTGAGCAGGTATGGGGCAAACAGGAGCGCATAGATCCGCTTGGCCCACTGCCGCAGCATTGTACCCCAACGGACCCCGAAAGGAAAGCGCGAGTCGAGATTTTTAAACAATAAAATTTTTTCGTTCAGATAGGAATTTTCCTGCACCCAGCGGGATTTATGCTGAATGATGAAAAAAGGCTTCGTGTGAGCGACGCTCCGGTCGTGGTACACAATGGCTTTGGGACAAAAAAAAGCGCGAAACCCGGCCCAACGTAAGCGATAGGACAAATCGATGTCTTCTTTATACATAAACATCAGGCTGTCAAAATATTCATCTTCGAAACGGATCGATTCGAGCGCTTCACGGGCCAGGAGCATGCAGGACCCTGAAGCCCCAAAGATTTCGCCTTCCTCATATTGACCTGTATCTTGCTCACCTTGTCCGCGTTCGAAAAAAGCATGTCGTTTATTCAATCCTAACCCAGTAGTGTCAATCATACCGGTCTTTCCAAGATCATTCCCTTGAGTTTTTTGATACGTATCAAAATTCCAACGATAGACCAGCGGCGTGATCAACCCCGCCTGTCGGTCTTGGCTGGCTTCGTAACAAGAAACAAGCTTCTCAATACAATCCGGCTCGAGAAACATATCGGGATTCAACACCAGATAGAGCGGCGAATGCGAGGCGTTGATGAGCAGATTATGCCCTTTTGCAAATCCCAGATTAGTTTCGGACCGAAAAAACTGAATGCGCGGAAACTGCTCTTTGAGACGATCTATGTAATCGGTATTTTCGGATCCGTTATCGAGCACCAAAACTACAAAATCCCGCCATGTCTGAGCAAAGATACTGTCAAACAAGGTCTTGAGATATTGTTCTAAACGATACTGAGATGATTGGTAGAGCAGGATGCCGATGGTAAGACGAGGTTGCATAATCCAAGTTCAAAGTAAGTATGCTCAACGTGTTGTTCCGGAATACGATTGATTGAAGCAGGTTCGGGACTCTTCCTCTTCGATACTCTCAGAGTCAGCGTGACTGCCCCCTTGCCGACCAAAAACAAATTTCCATAGGTTTCTACCAATTTCCACGAATTTCAATTTTCCTACGTTCCCACTGGCCACTGCCTGCTCTCCACAACCTTGGGAAAGGAGGTATCAAGGATATCCTGTCTAGAAACACAGGTCTGCGGCTACGGGTCATTGGGCGGTGATCGCTATGTTTCCAAATTTGAATTTTTCACTCTGCACTTTGCATTTTAAGCTTCTCGTAGGCCCATTTGTTGGCGCGATAGTAGGACTCGAACGTTCCCGCATCGATCCATTCGCCGGTCAATACTTCTACCGCCAGCTGTCCTTGACGAAGATATGCGTTGTTCAGGTCGGTTATTTCCAGTTCGCCGCGAGCCGATGGTTTTAATTGTTTCGCTATACCAACGACTTGAGAATCATAGACATAGATGCCGGTTTGGGCCAGAGAAGAGAGATGTTCGGTCGGCTTTTCAACGAGACGTATCGCTTTCCCCTGTTCGTCGAGCACGACAACACCAAACCGGTGCGGATCGGGGACTTCGCGGGCAAAAATTTTGGCGCCTTTTCCGGAAAATTGTTTAATCGAGGTACTAATATCGTCGTCAAAAAGGTTATCTCCCAAGATGAGCGTAACGCTGTCGCCGCTGCGCAAAAAATGTTCACCGATCAAAAAAGCCTGGGCGATCCCCTCGGGTTTATCCTGAATTTCGTAGGTAAAACGAGCACCGAATTCTTTGCCTGAGCCTAAAACCCGCATGTAGTCGCCGCAATGATCCGGAGCCACGATGATCAAAATGTCTTTGATACCGGCTTCCAGAAGCTTCTCAAGCGGATAAAAGATCATAGGTTTGTTATAAACCGGCAGCAACTGCTTGGATGTCACTTTGGTCAGAGGCAACAGTCGCGTCCCCAGGCCGCCGGAAAGCAAAATACCTTTCATGAGCAAACGACTTCAATCATAAAATAAAACCGACGTTTTCATTGTAGAACGAAAGGCGCAAAGTTCAACCGGAAAGCACAGGAACATGCAGCTTCGTATTTTACGTAAATACTAAGAATGAAAAGAGAAGAAATATGATTTATAATGTGGCGATAGAGGCTTTTAGCTTCAAAACTTTCTCATTCAATTTGGCTTTGGTTATACCTTCTTTGCCGCTAAAAACGATCTGGTCATTATTCACAATGCCGTGGGCTATATGAGCAGCAGATTCCATTTCTTCATAAGCACCGTCGATATCTTTGTACTGCAAATACACAAATGCAAGCGTTACCATATGTCCCAGCTGAATAAGCTCTCCATGACGCCCGTAATCGGTATTCTGATCAATTCTGGAATTTACGGCCGATGCAAATCTTTCACATTCTTGAGTACATCGGTCCCATGGCAACTTTGGTAAAGAACCGAGAAACGTAATATCCACTCCCGGGGGAGGAAATCCGATTGTTGTATTCAAAGCCATAAGGTCGTTACAAACAGACTTGATCGATTCGGGCTGTTCCGGAAGCCTTTTAGAGATTTCATCGTCATAATTACCAGGAATATTAACCATATTTTTTGACAATGGTTTATATAAATTTTAAGGTACTCTATCGCATTTATAAAATTAATACAACAGATAACTTTGTCATTTATTCAAGAAGGAATACCGAGTATATTGTCTGGTAAGGTTTAAAAAATATCGATTGAAGGAACTTTCTGCCAATGCCATACTACACCTGTTTTGTTTCCTTCAATTTTCACCCTATGCACCCGCAACCCGGACAACCGGCACCCGACTTTAGTCTTCCTGATCAAAACGGCACCACACATACCCTCTCGCAGTACCGCGGCAAGTGGGTGTTGCTCTATTTTTATCCCAAAGACGACACCGCCGGTTGTACCCAGCAGGCTTGCGGGCTGAGAGACCAGTGGAGCGAATTTCAGCAGCGAGGGATTGTGGTTCTGGGCGTCAGCAAAGATTCGGTGAAAAGCCACGACAAATTTGCCCGCAAATACCAACTGCCCTTTCCAGTACTCGCGGACGAAGAGAAAGCAGTACAAGGCCTTTACGACGTGTGGCAAAAGAAAAAGTTCATGGGACGCGAATACATGGGAACGGTACGAACCTCATTTCTGATAGATCCAGAGGGCAAAATTGTTCAAGTATACGAAAAAGTAAAAACCGGCACGCACAGCGCCATGGTATTGGAAGAACTCAAAAATATGCTCTAACCGCCTTGTAGGGGCACGGTGCCCCTACCGTACAAATTCAGCACAACTATTATGTCCACAAAAATCCTGACTCTGTGTCTGCTGGTAGACAAACAAAAAATTCTATTGGGATTAAAAAAACGCGGGTTCGGCCAAGGAAAATGGAACGGCTTCGGCGGGAAATTATTAATGCCCCGAGAAACGATCGAACAAGCGGCAAAACGCGAGTTTGAAGAAGAATCCGGTCTATCCTGCAAACAACTGGAAAAACGCGGCATTTTGCAATTTCATGGAGAGATCCAGGACATGATTGCCGAAGTGCATATTTTCAGCGTACTTGGCTATAGCGGTACGATGAAAGAGAATGAAGAAATGCGCCCCCAATGGTTTGATTTGGATAAAATCCCTTATGATCAAATGTGGCTAGATGATCCGTACTGGCTACCCGTCTTTTTGAAAGAACAGAAATTTCGAGGCACATTCTGGTATGAAGGAACCGAAAAATTGATAAAGCAGGAAGTCGCGATTATTGAGAATATCTGAATAAACATAGACATTTTTTCATTTTGCGAAAATGGTACAGGCTGCACGAGTACGCAGACTCAATCAAAAACCAATCCGTCCCGGCCCGATCCTGTACTGGATGAGCCGCGATATGCGCAGTCGAGACAACTGGGCGCTGCTCTACGCCCAGGAACTGGCCCAGGAGCGAAAGGAACCACTACTGGTGGTATATAACTTAGTCCCAAGCTACCTGGGAGGTGGTTTGCGACAGTTCCGCTTCAAAATCGAGGGGTTACGCGAGCTGGAACACGAGTTGGCCACCAACCACATTCCTTTTTTAGTTACCAACGAAGATATACAGAAGGATCTTCCTGCTATCGTCAAACGATACCACATCGGCGGGGTCATCACCGATTTCGACTGCCTGCGACTCCAGCGCCAATGGCGGGACAGTCTCTCTGACAGACTCCCCGTAGCGTTCTTTGAAGCAGATGCTCACAACGTAATTCCTTGCTGGCTGGTTAGCCCGAAACGCGAATTCGCGGCGTATACGATCCGGCCCAAAATACATCGTCGTTTACCTGAATTTTTAGACGAATTTCCGGCACTGCAAAAACATCCGTTTACACTCAGGTTTTCATTAGGGACCAATGACTGGGAAAAAATGGAAAAGGCATCTCCGCTCAACCGTACGGTTATGCCGGTCTCATGGATCAAGAGCGGCGAAAGCGCAGCCAGGGCTATGCTAAAGAGTTTTATCGAAGCACGCCTAAAACTATATGATACCGGACGTAACGACCCCAATAAGAGCGCCGTTTCCGACCTTTCACCGTACTTACACTACGGACAACTAGCGGCACAGCGGGTAGCATTGGAGATTCAACGATGTCCGGGGTCAGAAAGGGCCAAAGAGGCGTTTCTGGAAGAGCTGATCGTCCGCAAAGAACTGTCGGACAACTTCTGTTTCTACACCCCGACGTATGATACGTTCGAAGGTTTTCCGGACTGGGCCCGGCGGACGCTCGACGAACACCGCAGCGATCGACGGGAATACCTTTATTCGCGGGAAGAATTCGAAAGCGGCCAAACCCACGATGACCTGTGGAACGCTGCTCAGCTGGAAATGGTACAACGGGGCAAAATGCACGGTTATATGCGTATGTACTGGGCCAAAAAGATTTTGGAATGGAGTAAAATTCCGGAAGAAGCCCTTGCCGTAGCCATCTATCTGAACGACCGCTATGAACTCGACGGCCGCGATCCCAACGGTTACACCGGCATCGCCTGGTCGATCGGCGGCGTACACGACAGAGCCTGGTTCGAGCGACCGATTTTTGGCAAGATCCGTTATATGAGTTATAACGGCTGCAAAAGCAAATTTGACGTGGATGCGTACAAGCAGTATGTAGCATCGATATAAAACAGAAACGCAGTGTGTTTATATGCGGGATTCAAATGTACGTGAGCGTATTGACTTGGTACGCATTCTTTTTATAATACTTCCCTCTCACTCTTCTCGCATCCATATTCTAAAAAAAACGAATGCAAAACCCGAATACCTTGGGCACGCAAACACTGCAACACACAGACAATGTACGATCAGACAGATCGGACATCCCTGGCATGACCAGAAGAGAGTTCAATTACCTTCTGGCAGCAACGGTCACGGCTTTGCTTTGGCCTCAACGTACGCAGGCGCAAAGCAACTCAGCCCGGGCACCGGCTCCTACGGATCAAAGCACAGATAAAAGTCCCGGGGTACACGAAATCGTACCCGAAATTCCGTTAACCTTGAGAACGCTCGACGGCGCAGGAACGCTCAGTTTCATCGACGCCATTGTCGCTATGGCCCGAGAAAAACCGTCATTTATTGCCAACATACTGAAATACACCGGGCTAACGGGACAACCGACACACACTCATGGGTCGAACCATCCGCCTTTTCCGATGGAAAATATGACCGCGGCATTGATCATGAATGTTATCCGGGCCGGCGCTTTTGGAGCGGAAGTACGTCACGACACGCTCCACGAAATGAGAACAACACTGACCGGTGTAGGTCTGTTGATGGGACTTACCAGTCTGGCCAAGGGGATCGAAAAAGTAGAGGCTGAGACAGAAGCCATGGCCCAAGCCGAAGCGGAAAGTTTACAAATCAATCCGGAAGCCGAATTAGCTAATTCGATCTTTCAAATGACAGTACTCTCTTCCTTGACCCAAGTACCGCTTACGGCCTTTGGGAATGCTAAGCTTGGGAACTCAGAGATATGTGAGATACAAAAAGCGTTGGAATCGTTGTATTTGAAAGTATACACCGACCTGGGACACAATAATGGGACGGAATTTTTATCCCATGTAGAGCAGATCGAGAACCCTCAAATCCGCGCCCGTGCCATTGCATTACGTCAAAAATACCAAAAGGAAGACGTCGTGGAGCCAGCAGGAGAGGATTTGAAGCGGGCCTGGGTAGCAGAAGCAAGCATGCACACCCAGGACATATCCACATTGCTCATGGCTATGGGATGCAATACGACCCAGGCGGCCTTTGGCGATGCCGGACCGTTGATCGGATTGTACCAATCCTATGGTCTAGAAGGAGTACAAAAAGCTATCCCGGCAGTTTTGCCCTATACCTTCTGGAAAGGGGTCGAAGGAGCCATGGCTGGTGCACAGCGCGCCGGGATATCTCCAAAGTTGTTCCTGACTCGAGAAAAATTGACATATGCGGTCGAATTTCTGATCAGCACCTGGAAAAATTTTTTTCTGTATCTGGTACATGCCGGCCCCGCAACCATGGCAAAAGTAGGCGGAAAGGACTACCCATACCGACGCAAAAACGGCAATGGAAACGGCAGCGGTATGGATTTCAGTATTATCGAACAGATAGCACATGATCTTAATATGATCGGTAGTACGATCACAGAAGCAGTGATCAACAGCTGCTCCAAAGACTCCTTTGACATAGACCGCTTTCGCAACTGCATGAAAACATTGACCAGTATGGACAATGCCTTAAAGCATAAGATCGGAGAGATTGTTCTAGCCTCACCCGAAAAAGATCGTTCTACGGTTGTCGCCGAAGCTTCTCTAGAAATTAGCAAGGCAGATGAACAAACATTCCAAAAATTTTTGGACATGCTCGATAGCGGCAATAGCATTCAGGAAAATAATATGAATGCCTTAAAAGAGTTTCTGGATTTATTCCAAGCACTGATTGTTACGATACCAGAGGAGGACCGTAAAGCTTCACTCATTGAAGAGATCAAAAGAATTCTGGAAAGGGAGAAGCCGACGATTTCGACATTGCTGAGCAAAGACCACTGGCACGAGCAAATCGGCCCCGAATTAACCGATACCTTATTTGTGGTAATGCTCCAGGGACTGCATCTCCCCTTTCTCATCAATACGGTCGAACGCGAGTTCTATCGTAATGGAGCGTTTAAAAGATTGCCTTTGGTAGTACGAGAATGGCTGTCGGTAGGACTGAACAACGCTATCAGTATGTTCGCGGACAACTGGGCCGACTGTGTGGCGCATAGCAAATGGCTCACGACTATGTATTTCGACGAACTGGATACGGATCTTCACCAACTTGGTATCATGGAACAAGGGCGCTATACAAAAACCCTGGAAGAACATGCCCGGGAGCATCCGTTCAGGGATGATTCGACTCAAATTATTCCCGAAAGATTCCAGCGAAAAAATGAGTATGTAAGGAATACGATACTACATCTCACTGAAAAATATCCGCAGGACGTGTTGAAATTAACAGGAATCTGGCAAAAATTAGCTAGGAAGAGCGACGAGTATTACCATAAAAGTCTGATCATGTCACTCCTGCCGGCGGTAACCGGCGGCGGCAAAGCCCTAACCGGGAATTCCCCCAACTTTACCTTCGGCGCCGGCAATACTGACTTTACTCTCATAACGACGCTGGAAGATTTTAAACGACATCCTCTGTACCATTTGTGGGAATTTATCAGCAGTACAATATACACCATCAACATTGGGCCGGTCATAGCTCGCAGTATAGGCAACTCTCCCGACAGTGCGAATCAACAGATCAGCGGCATGTTGCAAGAACAATTCAAACGCGATTTCCCAAAGTTTTTTGAGAAATTACAATCGTTGCACAAGCCAACATCTGTCTAAATTTCAGGTTCGTTCTCAAACCGATCGTGCGTTGTCTATTTGTAGCAAACGTAACAGACGTCAGATTTCCATCATGGTCGCAATCTTGTTTTTCAAATCGCAGCCAATTCGGTTAATCCATAAAATAAATCGGCGCCCCGAACGCTTTGACGTCGCTCATTTGAAAATCCAGAATTTTTTTACCCACAAAAACCGCTACCAGGTTGTGGTACTCTTTTGCCAAATCCTCAATATTTTTCTGCAAAAAACCTTCGCGGCTCACATACACAAACCTGATTTTCTTCTTGCCCTTAAGCGAACGCATAGTGTTGATACGTGCAAATTCTGCTTCGGCTTCGATCCCGGCCTCCTGAGAGGAAGCCTCACTGTATTTACCTTCCAGACAATGGAGCAAAACCGCCAGTTTGATATCATGTATGCTGGCCCAGTCGGCAACAAGAGGTAATCGGGCCTTATACGAATTGCCGCGAGACCCCAGCAACACAAAAGAATGTTCGTGATCCAGCTCGACACTGGATGTATCTTGGATCGGAACTGCGACATGGAGCCATTTTGCCACCATCGGGGTCAGAGGAGGCTGCAGAATGAGCGTAGCCAGAATGACCCACATCCCCACCGGCACCAGGCCTTCCAATCCACTTAACCCCGAACTGATGATCGTTACTAACAAAACTGCCGGAATAGCTCCGGTTTCCCGCACGAAAGAAATAAACAACAATTCGCGATAGCCCGGACGATCCTTACCAAAGAGCATAAAAGGCGCCAGAGACACAAAAACAGACAGGGGGCGGATCACAAACATAAATACCAACGCAGCCAGCAACCCCACTGGCGCATACGCCACAAGACTATTAACATCCACCAGCGCTCCAAGTAAGAGAAAAATGGTCGGCTTGAGAAAACCATCCACGATATGATTAAAGAACTTTTCGGTTACATGTAACTTTTCAGTCATGACAAATAACAACCCGGCGACAAACGCTGCGAGGTATCCGCTACCGCCGAAGATCAGCGCAACGGTAAAAATAATGACCGGGACAAACAAGAAATACGCCGCATCCACTTCCGTCTCGTGATCATGCTCGCGTTTGAATCGCGAGAGAAATTCCAGTAAACCATAGCCCAGGACGCCAAACAGAATGCCAAATGCGATCTGTTTTGCCAAAATTCCTGCAGTTTGAGCAGTAAAAAGCTGCTGATATAATGCTCCTACATCTCCGGAAACAACCCCCGCAGCCAAAAGCGACAAGAAAACCACCGTTAACAAGGTACCGGTCACATCGGTCATCGCGCTCTCGGAAACAATAATATCTTTGGTATCGCGTTTATGAAAGCGCAGTCCTTTTAACACCGGGATAATGGCCGCGGGATCTGTCGAAGCCAGCACGGCGCCAAGCAGAACTGCGACCGGAACCGGCAGAGCCAGACCAAAAAGGTTACTAATCCACAAGACTAATAGAGAAAAAAGTAGGGCTGTCAGAAACAGTCCGATAAAAGACAGAGACAATATCTTTAGCAGGAGTTTTTTAAAACTCAACCAAGGAGTTTCAAGCCCTCCTCCAAACAAAATAAGAGTAGCGCCCAATCCGACGATTTCGGCCAGCAGCGACTCCTGATGAACGATGGGTGCCAGCAAGTTTTGGGAAACCAAGCCAAAGAAAATAGCAACCACAAAAGAAGGCAGCATGGTTCCGTCAGATAGATAATAGATCACGAAACTAAAGGCAAAAACCAGCGATATGACAAAAAAACTTTCCAACAAATGCGATTCGGGAATTTGGGCAAGAAATTCATGAAAACCGTGAGCCTGGAGATTGAAAAAGTAGACCAGCGCAAGACCGAAAATGAGCCGAATGTAGGGAAGAATAGTGGTAGGCATACAAAATGTTATAAAAAAAGAGCCACAATAGGGATTGTACGCACTCGGCGAACCATGTCCACGCAAAAAATAAAATTGGAGTATGCGGCGGCTCCGGATTTGTTTGCCTGGTCTTTCTGCATGAGCTCGCTAGCGACTCGGGAGTAAAATTCAAAAAAACATTCTCGCTGTCCAGAACATTTGGCAGAGGTGTATGACTTGGTAGAAATTGGAAGGAAGAATGATATACTTAGCACATATTTTTCAGCCGACAACATTCTATGGAATTGATTTTGGCCATTGTTATGGTTGTTATAGGCTTTCTGTTCCTGGTGAAGGGAGCCGACTTTCTGGTTAAAGGGGCTCAGGATATTGCGATATGGCTGAAAATATCGCCTCTGTTGACCGGATTATGCCTTCTGGCTCCGGCTACCAGTGCACCCGAATTGGCGGTCAACATCAGCGCAGCCTTCCAGGGAGTACCTGATGTGGCGCTGGGTAATGTGATCGGCAGCAACATCGCCAACATCTCCCTGGCGCTAGGAATCGGAGCACTCGTACGTCCGCTGATATTTACCCATAGCACGGTTAACAAAGATATACCCTTTTCTTTTTTGGCGATCACGAGTTTCTTGATTTTGGGATTCGATCGTGGATTTGACCGGGTTGACCACAACATACTGAGCGTGGGTGACGGATTGATCCTGCTCTCTTTTTCAATAGTGTTTTTTGCCTATCTCTATTTTTCGGCAAAATCTGGAGAACCGTTGCTGGCATTCGAAACGCCGCCCCGTCACAAAGTCCGTCCGATATATGCGATACTTTTGTTCATGGTAGGTCTGATGGGCGCCATCGTAGGAGGGAACTTGGTCGTGATCTACGGAGCGGCCCTGTCCAGAATGGTTGGAATCAGCGAATTGTTTGTAGGATTATTTATTACATCGGTGGGGACGTCGCTTCCCGAGATCGTTACCACAGTCGTAGCCCTGTCGAAAGGATCGGACGGCATAGCCACCGGAAATATTATTGGCAGCAACATTTTCAATATCTTTGTAATATTGGGGTTAACCGCAACCATACGACCGCTGATGTTTCAGGAAAAATTGCTGGCCGACACGTTCTTTCTGCTTTCGCTCACGATCCTGCTTTTTTTTATTGTAAAAACAAGCCGGTCGGGATTACAACGCCGACACGGAGTCGTATTCATATCCGGCTATATCGGCTATCTTGTTTTTTTGCTGGCAAGAGGATAAAAATATCCGTAACGCATTACTTTCGTCGCTGAAAAGAATGAGAAAAGAACCTGCAGACTTATTTATACATCGATTTTTGCAAACTTTAAAGCAGCAATCTGAATTGCTGAAGAAAGATTCAGAAGTTGATTCATGAAATACAACAAATCCCCCGGCTTCGAAAAGAGCTGCGGGGAAACGTTCTGTACACTCAACCGCTGTCCCTTGAGAAAGATTTTCAGGAGCCTCATACCGGCCACAAAGACATCCAGGTCGTTCTCTCGATGAAAATAAACATGCTGGCACGGCAAAGGAAAAAGACCAGCCGATGCCAACTCGTGAACATACTTGTATACATCAGAAAACCGCTTCTGCCACTGCTGTTGCAATTGTACCTCGGTATGCGCTATGGTTTTTTGAACAAAGGAAACGATTGATGGCGATACAAGATTATTGTTCAATAAGAAGCTCCATGCATTTTGCTCACCGGACGGTGGAATATCCGGAGACTTGGAAAGAGCAGCGCCGGGAGACGACATAGTGGAAAAGTATAGTCTGTGAGTGATTGAAAACACTATCAATAATACCGTAAAAAAAGAAAATGTCACTCTCAACTTTTTACGATTTTTAAGATATAGCTAACTCAAGATAATGTGTCATCGCAAGAAAGGACGGAAGGATTGAAATATAGACAAGATTCTATTGTCGTGGGAGTCCTATTATTCTACGGCAAGCTACAATGAGCTACCTATAAAACCAGGAAGCCTATTATATTACCCGTAACATTGCAAGAAGATCCCGCATACTCCATAATACCCATAGTCTAACCTCTACCAATCGGCTATATGGATCTGAAAATCAAAAAGTGTGTTCCGTGCGAAGGGAACGTTCCACCGCTAAGTCCCATCGAGATTCAAAATTTACTCAACGAGTTGAGTAATGCGTGGGAAGTACGGGACAATCGTAAAATTAGCTTCGAATTCCGCTTTCCCGATTTCAAACAAACTATGGGCTTCGTCATGAAAGTAGCTCTCCTGGCCGAAGCCGAAGGGCACCATCCCGATCTGTCCGTTTCATGGGGAAAAGTGACCATAGAGCTGTGGACCCACGCTATCGACGGTTTGAGCGAAAACGATTTTATCCTGGCTGCCAAAATAGAACACCTATGAAAACCGTCATGATTTTCGGCACCTTTGATCTGCTCCATGAAGGGCACAAACACTTTATCCAAGAAGCCAGAGCAGCCGGAGAATATCTCATCGTGGTCATTGGGAGAGATCAAACCGTCTTGCGACTCAAGAAACATCTACCCGAACACAATGAACGGGAACGCAAAAAAAACGTGGTTGCTCTCAAGATAGCCGACAAAGTAGTGCTGGGAAGCAAAACAAACCATCTGGCTATCGTGAAAAAGTACAAACCAGAGCTGATTCTGCTAGGCTACGATCAAACCCATTTTGCCGACAAATTGGCAGAAGATTTGGTACGAATCGGCTTGAAAAGAACTCAAATACGTCGCGCAGCAGCCTACCAACCAGATGTGTACAAGACCTCGCTGATCAAACTAGGCCGAAAATCACCATAAAGAAATCTCTGAAAGACTGTAATAAACATGGCACGGGTGGTATGGATCACCTACTGTTCTGATATCGATTTCTGACCGCATCATCCCGGATTCGTACCTTATGATTCTAGACAGATAAGAGATAAACACAATAACGGGAGGCTCCTTAAGGTTGCATTGGCAACTGCCTTTCAGTAAAATACCCACCGTAGAGGTTTTATTTTTCTTTAAAAGATTTATGGAAATTTTGATTGGATTGCTGATTGTCATAGCCGTGTTGGTATTGTACGTCATCAGCGTGTACAACGGTCTGGTCAAGTTAAAAGTAGACGTAGAGGGCTCATGGAGCGATATCGATACCCAGCTCAAACGTCGTTTCGACCTGATCCCTAATCTGGTGGAAACCGTCAAGGGCTATGCCAAACACGAATCCGGAGTGTTCGAGGAGGTTGCCAAAGCCCGTTCACAGGCCATGCAGGCTACGACCCCGGGACAAATCGCCAATGCGGACAACATGCTGACCGGCGCGCTAAAATCGCTCTTTGCCGTGGCGGAGAACTATCCCGAACTGAAAGCCAACGAAAACTTTATCCAGCTGCAAAATACGCTCAACCAGACCGAAGACGAGATTAACAAATCGCGTCGCTACTACAACGCCGTGGTGCGCGATTACAACACTCGCATCCAAGTATTTCCCAATAATATCGTCGCCGGCATGTTCAACTTCGGAGCCAAAGAATTTTTCGAACTCGACAGCGAAGAAGAGCGCAAGAATGTAAAAGTTTCGTTTACATAAGTCAAAAGTACATAGTCCTTGGTCAAAAGTCGATCAATCCTATTATCAGCTCACACTTCTTCCATGAAAATCGAAAGATTCGAAGATTTAATTGTATGGCAAAAAGCCAAAGAATTAGTTTTGTTCATCTATAAAAATTTTAAAGACTGCAAAGATTGGGGATTCAAAGATCAGATTCAACGGGCAGCCTTATCGGTAATGAATAATATTGCAGAGGGATTTGAGCGCAGAGCAGATAAACAATTCAAACACTTTTTGTTTATTGCCAAAAGTTCCAGCGCAGAAGTACGTTCTATGATGTATGTCGGGTTGGAGCTTGCCTATTGTCAGCAAAAAGAATTTGAAGAAGGATATGCGCGTTGTATAGAAATATCAAAATTGTTGGCAGGGCTTATTCGAAGTTTACATAGCGACTAAGGACTTTTGACTTAGTACTTTTGACTTAGTACTTTTGACTTAGTACTTTTGACTTAGTACTTTTGAC
>JBDHUY010000021.1:0-25553 GCA_039809385.1 Candidatus Altimarinota bacterium | reverse complement strand
TAAAGAAGAATGACAGCTACGTGCACCTTATTCCCGGCTCCGCAAAGCTAAGTATTTTGAGAGATCAGGGGACCAACTTAAGTGAATTCCTCAAATCGCAGCCGCCGACAGATAAGATGACAATTCTCGATTTGAATAAAGGAGGAACCAAAACACTGGCGGACAAAAAGTTCACGGTGGAAACAGATGCTGGAGAAAATTTCGTTTTGCGTGGTAAAGAGGGATATACGTTTGGAAGTCCGGTAATAGCTGACAAATTGAAAGAGCAAGTAACTTTGCTCCAAAAATCAGATGTAGGAGTTGATCAGAAGAACGAAAAAGTAACGATTTCCGGGAGAGAGATCGGGGTACAACCAGATGTTGTCCTCAATAAAGAAGCAGGGCTAAAGTGGGTTGATCAAGATGGGAAGACCCTTCAGTTTGTCGAATTTACTTTGCAGAAAGGCGATAAACAAGGGCGATTTCGTCTTGATTTGACCAATCAAAATGCAAAACCTGTGGCTATTGATAAGAGTACGAACACTGTGGACTTTCTGAATCAAGACTCTGTCGTAGTTCCCAATAAGACAGAAACAATCTCGACATTGGAACCAGCGAATTTCTCCGCAGCCAAACGGGCGGAACGGATTTCCTTTCTTGATTCCAAAAAAGGGGATCTGGGCAAATTATTGGCTGAACTCGCAAGTCAAAAAGAGGACAAAGATTTCAAAGTCTCTGTCTCCGAATGGAACGATAAAATTGCAACCGCATTGGGCTTGAATGACGCATCTGCTGCGGAAAAATCGAGTGCTGTTAAAGCCCTCCAGCGTACGATCGGGACCAAACCCGACGGGCGGTTTGGGATGCATTCTCTTTATCGTCTGGCGGTCTACTTGGAAAATAATCTTGCCGATCAGCTAAAGCAGAGTATGGAAAAGCGCACTGTCAGCAAAGATACCAACTACTATCAACAATGGGAGAGCAATGCCGCCAAGGATAAGGAGCTGTCACAGGAGTATAAACCTGAAGCAGTTGGCAATGCCGAAACGCAGGTTAGGGAAATCACCGATACATTAAAGACTAAGGCCACAGATATAACACCAGTAATTAAGAAAGGACCGGATGGGTTTGTTTCGGTAGTGTTTAGCGATAATACAGAAGAAGATTCTAAAAATAAATCGTATTTCCGTATCTACAAAGACAAAGAGAATAAGTTTGTACTGGAACAGATCGTCGGTAGTGATAATTTTCTTGGGACAAAGTTGCAAACAGCCGATACAGTTAATGCTATTCTTAATCGAGCGAAGAATTCAGATTTCAAAAAGACATTGGATGAATTTAAGACAAATCTACCGACAGGAATCAGTCTTGTCCAAAACTCTGCTCTTGATCAACCATTCACCAATGAACCTTTATCGCAATTCTCTTCTATCGATGTAATTCTTAACAAACAAAGATATCGAATTTACCTTGGCCAGGATTTTTCAGCGACGAAGAGTTGTTTTATTCGTGCTAGGGATCAACATGGAGAAGTACAAAATAACATAGCTGCTGAAGATATAAATCCTCCCTATAAAGGACAAGATATCATAAATGCGTTAAAAAAGATATCGAAGCAGAGTACTATTCAGGATTACGAAGTTTCCACGGAACCTGCGAAACCAGAAACGGTTCAGGCTGCACTCAGTTCCGATAAGCAAAACATTGATCTTACCAAAGACCAAAGTAAGATCAGCATTGATTCTTCCAATCTAAGCAACGGCACACTGGAAAAAGTTGAACTGGAAGCAAATAAATCGACCTATAAATTTACAGTAAAAGTTGATAATAAAGATGTCTCCATTGATAGTATTCCCCTTGATTTTGAAAAGCTTAATGCCAAAGATAAGCCACTGGTGGTTGAACTGAAAGAAAAGATTGAAGTTGGAGACAAAGATCCTAAAAAGCAGATGAGTCTGTTGCTGGTGAAAAATGATAAGGGAGAGTATGAGCTCAAACTGGCAGAAAGCATTAATCCGGATCTTCTTCAAAGAGTTCTCACATTAGGCACAGTTGGCGACCAGAAAGTCACCATCACAAAAGTGGATATGCTCAACAAATCAGGTGATCCTATCTCCGCACGTGCTCAACTAAAAATCGATAACAATACTCCCCAGGATATTATTATCAAAAAAACAGGTGATAGTTTTGCTTTCGAACCAGCTGAGATTAAATACGGTTCGGATACATATACGATCAATGTAGAGAATAATAATAAAGATACGTTTGTTAACAAAGAATCAGATAGCTCATACGTGCCATATCCATACAAAGTCGAGTTTGTAAAACAGACGAATGCAACAATACCCCCCCCTAGTCAACCTGTGACAGCAGCTGAAAATACCACCTTGCCAGGTTTTCCCAATGGTTTAGACACTACGACAAAAGGTCTTATTACCCAGGCTCAAAAAGAAGGTGTTCAGGTAGAGTTTGAAACAATACTGAATAACGGCAACAAGCAATTCACCATCAGGTACGCACCCCAAAAAAATAGCACTCAAGAGAGTGAAAAACTGTCTGTCCAACTCACGATTGCTGCCAATAGTACTGACTATAATTCCCTCAATACGGAAATCGAGCAGGTGATGACGGTTGCCGAAGCGGTCAAAAAAGTAAATCAACAACTAGAATCACATAAAAGTATCCTCCAATCCTATGGCTTTGCTATTCTCGAGGGAGGGTATGGCATTCAACAGACCAAGTCCGATGTTGATTGGACGTATGGAGGTATGAGCTATACAGGCAAACATGCGATTCCATTTAGTAATAATTTTCAAGGTGCTATTGCTACAAATGTAGAGATCACCCGCATTAATGATAACTCCTTTAAACTCGTTACACAGGAAATTTCGTATGAAAATCTGAAGACAGGAAAAACCGCTGCTGAGGTAGCAGTCATTATTACTATCGTGCCAAAAGTTAATATAAATCAGTTAACCCGGACATTCCAGCTGGAGAGTATAAAAGGTAACAAGCAACTCACCGAGCTAACACTAGAATCTGTCAATGCCGGGGACTACACATTTCATATCAGGTACCATGATACGGACGCATCCATCACCGTTTCTAAGGATGTGGAAGAAGCAAGTGTAAACACTGTTTTAACTGAGAAAATAGACAAACAAAAGGCAGAGATTGATAAAAATATCAAGGCTCAACAAGAGAAACGAGAAAGAGATCAGAAAATTGTCCGAGAAGTTTTACAGGAATTTCTGAATCAAACTGGCAATACCATTACAAAAATTTACGTGCAACAAGGGGGACAGTATCGTGGTAGTGGTAGTGATACCATTATAAATCTTAGTGAAAATGCTTTAGTGTCAGTAGATGATAATGCTATCATGCAGGAGATGAACCGGGGTAGTAATGACAAGGTTCTGATTGATCCTGCCGTACAAAATTATGGCACGATCAACCTCTATTTCGAACTAGGCCACAATCGGATCATGAAATTAAAGGAATCCGTAAGCTTGGAACAATTGGATTTAAAAAAACGAGATTTCATTACGAGCCTTAATGCGGCGTTTCAGAAGAGTAATCAGTGACGAGTACATATCAAACGGCTGCATTCTATTCCCATCCAGTACAGCGAACACCACACTCGTTCACCATCGTACCAACCGTCCCGGGACTCTTCGCCTCGCTCAGAGTGACATTAAAGGGGAGCTTAGGAAAAATCCCCAGTCCCGTCATGCTGGATTGCCTGCCCCGCCCCGGCGGGGGTACAGGATCCGTAAACGCGCGGAGCTTTTTTATGGCGCTCAGTAAAGAGTGCGTATCAAACCAAGACACTCTACTCCCGTTCCATGCGCTGGATACCGCGCTCATTTTCATCGCTGTACCTGTCCCCGAATTCTTTGGGAAGACCTTCTTTTAGGTCAGAAGCAATACAAAATCCCTACAACGAATCAATACTACAGTATTTTTATCAATTCTTCTACCGTCATATTGGCCTGTTTGAGTATCGATGCTAATGTCCCACGTTTGAGGTCTTTGCCATGCATGGGTATTACCACACCCTGTTTGGGGCGCTCAGGGTGAGCAAAAACATAATGGCTCCCGTGTACATGTTCGAGCAAAAAGCCAGCCTTCCGGAGGGCTTTTACTATTTTCTTTGACGTGGTAATGGGCAAAGCGGGACTCATACAGGTTCAAATTGGACACGAATACGGTTCCTATGACGGGTTCTTCCGGCCGTATTCCGAATCATGGATGATGGCAGAGGTATATTCTTCTTTTCCATAAATCCCATATATGCTTCCACAGCTTCTCTCCCCATTGCAATCGCTTCTTCAATTGTCTCTCCCTGCGTAACTACTTCCTGTAATTGGGGACATCGTACCACAAAACCTCCTTCTTCAGACGGTTCCAAGACAAGTTCAAATACGAAGTCATTTTTGATCATATCATCCCATTGAATGAATAACTAAAATCAAGTTATCAAATCTGTATAAAATTACAAATAGAAAATCCTACCAATCTGGTACCCAACTTCTCAAAGAATCACCGGCCTTGCTCGCCTCGACACTCGTGTCGGTCCTGAAATCCGCTCCCAGCCAGTATAGCGAACACCACACTCGTTCACCATCGTACCGACCGTCCCGGGACTCTTCGCTTCGCTCAGAGTGACATTAAAGGGGAGCTTGGGAAAAATCCCCAGTCCCGTCATGCTGGATTGCCTGCCCCGCCCCGGCGGGGGTACAGGATCCGTACATGCACGGAGCCTGTTCAAGCCACGCAATGAAGAATACCGTTTATACTCATCTAAATCCATTTTACGAAAATGCTCCGAAGCATACCATCTGAAATTGCTCTCAAGCGCGGCAATCGGAAGTTCCAATCGCTATGAAAAGTTTCGTATTCCTGCGGCGAAGGAGTATAATCGCAACTTGCAGGTCAACTTTTTGCGGGAGGGAACAAATAAATATTGCTTTCAAGGATTCCGTTGTAAAGCTAGCAAAAAATCATAGCTTGCTTGTATTTCTGTTTTGAAGTCTTCGTCGGCAGAGCCATGATAATATCTAATCAGATTGGCAAAAAAAATCCTTCTATATTCCAGGTATGCGTGCTTAATTTCTGCCGGAACAACCGACAACTCACGTTGTAACGCTTCGACACACCTGCCCTTTTGATTCTGTAATTCCGTAAATTCGACAATCTCATGGATCAATTGCGGGACTCTGAACGCTTCAGGAACTTCTTCTGAGATAAAAAGGTGTTCTCCATGTGGGTAGCCTAAAAATCCGGGAAGTGTTGGTGCTACTTCTTTTTTCAAAATCGTATAAGGAATTTTTCCCCCTTTATATATATACGACTTCACCAATTCCAACTTCATTATTTTTAATCCAATCAGGTCTGGTATCCTGACCTGGCTCTGTTTCCATACGTTTTGAATGGTAGGTTATAAAATTTCATTTCAGCTAACTTTTCTGATGCCTTTGGAAAGGCAAGCAGATCACTGCCTTTAAGGCCAAGCCGGACGGACAGTCCCTGTTTACCCCGCCACACCGATACGGTGAAAAATCTCGCGCGACACAAAATCGCGGTCGCGACCATATTTGAGACGCGCCAGCTGCTTAAACGCCTCAACCACCTCATAGTCCTTGTTGCCCGCGTTCGGATTTTGCGGAATCAGACTGAACGGCCGGCTCGGCTGGGTATTGATCGATAACTTCATGACCGCCTTGCGGGCGTCAATATTCACCAGATCCTGCTGGGAAAATACCGGCGTAAATTCCTTTTCCAGATATTCGGCGTCGGCCGCACCGACCTTGTACGACATAATCGTTCCTACGTTTCCGAAAATAGCATTCTTGAGATTCGTGCTACTTTTACTCAGCGAATCACTCTTTTCCAGCTGCCCCAGATACTGGTGGGCGATATTGAGACTCAGGCGGTATTTACGGGCTTCCGACAGAATCGACTCGATCGAATCGGTCACGAAGTTCTGGAACTCGTCGATGTAAAAGAAAAAATCCTTGCGCAGTTTCGCATCCACCCGCTGGCGTCTCAGTGCCGCGGTTTGCACCTTGGATACGATGATCATACCCAGCAAATTCGAGTTGATGTCGCCGATCAGACCTTTGGACAAATTGATCAACAGAATTTTACCCGTATCCATCACTTCCGAAATCTGGAATGCCGATTTCACCTGGCCGATAATGTTACGCATCAGCGAATTCGTGGTGAACTGGCCGAATTTGGCCGCGAAATAGGGGATCATCTCTTGCTTTTCGCGCTGACCGGTCGAAGCCATCTGTTTTTCCCAAAACGATTTCACGATCGGATTGGCCACCTTCGTCACCTTGTACTGCTGAAACGTATCGTCGGTGAACAGACGCACGATATCGGTCAGGGCTCCGCCTTCCGGATCGGCCATCAGCGTCAGGCAGCCGTTTCGGAAATAGTCCTGGATCCGCGGACCGAAGACTTCGTTCCCGAAGAGCTTGATCATCATGTTCATAGCATCCAGAGCCACCAGATCGCGTTCCTCTTCATTTTGAGCCTCCAGCAGATTCAGCCCCATCGGGCGCTCCACGTCGGCCGGGTTGAAATAGATAATGTCGTCGGCGCGCTCTCGCGGAATAAATGGAAAAAGATCGTCGGCCAGCTGTCCGTGCGGATCCATCACTGCGAAACCGTCGCTGTTTTGCAAATCCTGTTTCACCATCGTGATCAGCATACTCGATTTTCCGGTACCCGTCTGTCCGATCACGTAAAAGTGCCGAAAGCGGTCTTCGCGCATCATGTATATCGGCGTTTTGACACCCCGATAGATATTGTGCCCGAGGAGTAATCCTTCTTTGGGCACACTGGGCGGCGGCGGCGCGATCTTATAATTTTGCCACTGGATCGCCGCGATCTTGTTAAATTTGGTATTGGGTAAATGGAACATCGACGCGATTTCGGTCGTCGACAGGATCATTTTGCCTTTCCAGTATTCGGGAATACTTTTTCTGAATGATCGTAGAATAAAGTTCGTCAGGCAAGCGCGGTTACTGTGATGTTTTACCGATTTCAAGCCGTTGATATCCGGACCCGCAAACTGGGTAAACGAGCTTTTGATGATCGTGAGGTTATTGGTGGCGATCTCGCGAGTCGGCGCCGAAGTCACGATCCGAATCACCGCTTCGTAGCCCTGGCTATTGGATTTTTCTCCCAGTGCCTTGATTGCTTCGTCGATCAAGGGGGTCGGTTTATTGGCCTCGGGCTGTTTTTTGTCATCCAGCCCCTGTTGAAAAATATCCAGAAGCAGTCCCAAAATTTTAATCGGATTGAGCGAAAAAGAACGCTGCGATTTCCCTCCCTGTAGCGACGAAGCGATGTTTTTGCACTTTTTTTGCCAGCCGCTCTTTTCGGGCCGGATCAGGAACTGGATTGCGGCTGTTTCGTCTTTGCCCAGTTTACTCAGCGAATTGACGATACTGTTGATCGGATCCGATTCTATGGTTTTAAATGTCTTGAGCGGATACCCGTAGCTTTTTGAGAATGTAAGATAGGCGGAAGACTGCTGGCTGTCGGGTAAAAACAGATTATAGTCTTCGGTCTGTTCGAAAATAGCTTCAGGGTAGAAGCTGGTGACCTGTTTCTCAAGCAAATTGGCCAGTTTACGCGGGGCTACCATATAGAATCCGACCTGCTCGTCCAAGTAAACATACTCAAGCGCGATATGCTCGCGTCCACGAATCAACGCTCCCATGCCGCCTTTGTAAATACTGTGGAGGTTGGTGAAAAAATGATCCATGACCCCGATCGCTTCTTTAAACCCCTCGCTGGTCTGGCCGCTGGTAGTCTCCTGTTTGTCTTTTTCCGATTCTTTACGCGGGATCAGGATTTTGAAAAAGACCATGTCGAAGCTGCGCGAAAGGTTCGATTTGCTTCGCTGCAGAGTCAAATAGCCGCCAATAAGACCGACAACGACGATGAGAATCAGGAGGTATAACATGGGGGGGAGGGGCAAAATCAAAACTCAAAACTGGGAACAAGTGGGCTGACAGCTTACAGCCTACAGCAAACAGCTAGATACGAAATACTTACTACTCTATACTATGTCTTTCTGTCTACTATACCAGAAACGCGTACAAAAGCATAGCGAGCGGTATGATAGCAGAATTTGGATCGCATGGGTAGGGGAGGAAGCAGATTCTTCGCTTCGCTCGGAATAACTGGACTGTCCATCACTCTGAACGGGGTGACGAGCCTCTGCTTGTCATTCTCTGTAGCACGACGACGCTAAGGAGGCAGATTCTTGCCTCTCGCTTAGAAAGACGAACACCGTGTTTTGCCGAATTTCCATAGTAGCAAGAGGAGCTATATCCTGATTTATGCTTCCTGCTTCATGTTCCGTGTGAATTCCTGATGAATTTTTACAATCCGGTATTCGTAATTCTTTCTTCGTGATTCGTTTCAGCTGTTAGCTAAAAAAGCTTGCATCTGCTTTGCGCTTCAGTAAAATGAGAGTGCTGTACTCTCATTTTATACCCCCTTATTCACAGCTAATAAGGAATCTTCTTTTTTTATCCTATGTCCCGTTCCGCCAAAAGCAACAAATTCGAACTTATGCTGGCTTTCATGCCGCAACTGACCGAAAAAGAGTTGCACAAAGAACTTGATTCGATCAAAGCACTGTTGACTCGTTCCGGCAATATTTTCCACGAACAAGTCTGGGGAAAGCGCGACCTCTACTATCCGATGAAAGGGCAAAATAAAGCGATCTACGTAGTGTTAAATTTCACTTTTGACGGTGATGTGACCCCTATGCGTCGCGAATTTCAACTGATGACGCCTCTCCTGCGGTTTCTGATGATTCGTCTCCCGCATAACTTCGAAGTCAAACCGTTTGCCGTGCTGGAAGAAAAAGACGAGAAAAAAGATGCCAAAGCAGCTGCGCCTGTGGTTGAGACCAAGAAAGAGGTAAAACCTGCGGCCCCTGTGAAAGAAGAGAAGAAGCCGGTCGTCAAAAAAGCTCCCAAAGTAGTTCCAGAGGAAGAAACACGGCCTGTATCGCAGCCCGAGCCTGAAGCCGAAGAAGTAGTCGAACAACCCGAGGAAGAAAAACCGGCCAAATCTTCCAAGAAGAAAAAGGATTTCGACGAAGGCATCAAGGATATTCTGGACAATCTGAGCGATCTTTAAAACATGCCTGTTCGAAGACGGAAAAGCTTTCGTAGCGCGAGAGATTAACGAATCGCACCAGAAATCAACTGACCACAGCAACGCACGGGACTCTCTCTCTTCGTTCTCGCTCAGAGTCAGAGTAACGAAAGCCAGTAATGCCTGTGTCTTTGGCCCCATACTAGATACCAGATACTTTATACCTAATACTTGTCCCTCCCTCTATGAACGATTCGAAAAAATACTGCCAATTGTGTAAAGCCAAAGTCGACTATGTCGATTACAAGAATATTAAACTGATCAAACCGTTTACCGACCGTTTTGGTCGTATCAAAGCGCGCTACTATACCGGTACTTGCTTGCAGCACCAGAAAAAACTGGCCAACTCGATCAAAAATGCCCGGTTTATGGATCTGATGCCCTTTGTACGCTAAACATCTTCTCTTGTAATCTTTCCAATAGCGTTTTCCCGCGGGTATAGTACAATGGCTAGTACACCAGCCTTCCAAGTTGGCTATACGGGTTCGAGTCCCGTTACCCGCTCCAAGCTGCAAATCCTGTTCCCATGGGCAGGTTGGGCGGAGACCCCGTAAAGCGGCGGTTCCCTGCTCCAGTTTATTTTTGATCCCGCGGTGAATTTTTGTAAAACCCCTTTGTCTATGATTTGCTCGTACCGTCACTGTCAGATGTCTCTCATTTTCCGCGTCACTCCCCGTCGGGATGTGGATCTTTT
Organism: Candidatus Altimarinota bacterium; assembly: GCA_039809385.1. Taxonomy (GTDB): domain Bacteria; phylum Patescibacteriota; class Gracilibacteria; order JBDHUY01; family JBDHUY01; genus JBDHUY01. The sequence goes on along the minus strand of JBDHUY010000021.1, from coordinate 15,688 downwards.
CTGATATTCTCTTTCAACTATTCAGGAATATATAAAGAAAAAGGTCCGCCACGGTGGACCTTTTTTTTCTATCGAACTTTTCTTCCTATGCAACCTGTCGCCATCGAGGTAAAAAACCTCACCAAAACGTTTACTTTTTCGACCAAGACACCTGGAGTATCCTGGTGGCGTAATCTTTTTATGCCTCTGAAAAAAGAGGTACCGGCGGTGAGCGATATTTCGTTTTCGGTTACGCAGGGCGAAAGGATCGCCTTTATCGGTCCCAACGGGGCCGGAAAATCGACCACCATCAAAATGTTGACCGGTATCTTGTTTCCCACGTCGGGGCACATACGGGTCTTGGGCCTTGATCCCACCCGGGATCGTAAAAAACTGGCATACCGCATCGGTACTGTGTTCGGCCAGCGTTCCCAGTTATTCGCCAATCTTCCTTTAACCGATTCTCTGGAGTTTTTCGGCGTCATGTACGATCTTTCTGCGCGCCAGATTCACGACCGGATGGAAGAGTTGATCGTATTGTTCGATCTGTCTGGTTTTGCGTCTCAACCGGTACGGAAACTGTCTTTGGGACAGCGGATGCGGGCCGAAGTTGCGGCGTCTTTAATGCACCACCCCGAGATCTTGTTTCTGGATGAGCCGACGATCGGGCTGGATGTCGTGGCCAAAAAATCGTTGCGCGATTTGTTACTCAAGATCAATAAAGAGCAGGGGACTACCGTTTTTCTGACCTCCCACGATGTGGGCGATATCGAATCGCTGGCCGGACGTACGATCGTGGTCAATCACGGGACTATTGTCAAAGATCTGCCTACCCGCGAACTCTCCAACGCTTTTTTACATGAAAAATATGTCGACCTGATCCCGACCGCCAGCTTTTCCGAATTCCCGGATCTTCCCGCCGGTATCCGCTACCGTTTGCAGGAAAATCAAAAGATTACGGTCATGGTGGATCTCTCCCGCGTCGAACTGCGCATTGCGCTGCGAACCCTCCTGGAGCTTTTTGATATAAAAGACTTGAATGTCTACAGTATCGATCTTGAAACCGTAATCCGCGATATGTATGAAAGACCTTAGAGTGGCGTGGACGTTAGTCAAAACTCTATTTAAAGACCGGATTTTTTATCCCGGACGGCTGGTTACCGACACGGTGGCGGTGATGGCGCGCTGCGGTATTGTCTTGCTGCTCTATTCCTATGTGTTTGGACTGCGGGGGGGAACTGTAGCCGGTATTACGTTTGATGTGGCGGCATGGAGCATGTTTCTGTACTTCTGGCTCTCGGTCTTACGTATTCGCGAGCTTTCCAAGCAGATCATCCAGGATGTCCAGTCGGGTGCGGTCGAACTGATGCTGAACAAGCCGGTGTCGTATCTGTGGTACCGCTGGTGGTGGCAGGTTGGAGCAGGGTTGTATCCGTTTTTGGTGATTCTGGTCTTGGGAACCCTGGTACTGTTTATTACGATCGGTTTTCCGGCGACAATGCTCAACGTGTTATTTCTCCCAACGATCCTTTTGAGTATTGTTGGAGGTATTTTTCTGGCCTTGTTTATTTATGCTATTATTGGACTGACGGCTTTCTGGATCGAAGACAGTAACCCTATCTTTTGGATCGTGGACAAGATGGTGATGATTCTGGGCGGATCCTATCTGCCGGTGGCGCTCTTTCCCGATTTTGTAAAACAGTTGGCGATTTACAGCCCTTTCGGTGCTTCCCAGTTTATCACGCATACGGTCTATGTGAGCTGGCAAGATGAGTGGTGGCGGTTGTTAGCGATTCAGTTGTTTTGGATCGTGGTGTTGGGAAGTATTACCTATCTGGTCTTTCAGCGGGCCCGGCGGCGGGTGTCGGTGAACGGGGGTTGAGGCAGGGGTATTAGAAATCCCGTAGAGATGCATTGCAATGCGTCTCTACGGGATTCCAGGGAATTTTTATCCATTTTTTCTATCAGACGCACAGTAAAGAATTATATGAAAAACGAACTGCGCTTCTTGTTTTACACTATAAGGAAGAATCTGCAAAATAGCGCGGAATTGCGTACCAGTTTTTTGATAAACATTGTCGGCATGATGATCAACAATACCTCTTTTTTAATCGTCTGGATCTTTTTCATCCAGGCGGTCGGCACCATAGGCGGATGGAACGCTGCCGACGTGGTGGCGCTGCAGGGATTTTCGGCGCTGTGTTTCGGGATCGTATTTTCCCTGCTGGCCGGTATCCGCAAACTGCCGGATTATACCAGCAGCGGGACATTCGATACGTTTCTGTTATCTCCCAAAAATCTTTTGATGCGCACGTCTCTATCTTCGTTGAACGTTTCAGCGCTGGGCGATGTTGCATTCGGACTAGTCTGTCTGCTGGGTTACGCTTTCCTGGTTCAGGCAGATGGACCGCGTCTGGCCGTACTGTTCGTATTGGTTTTTCTGACCACGATCATCTTTTTTGCTACGGCGGTGATCATTCATTCGGCCAGTTTTCTCTTTGCTGACGCGCACGCGATTACTTCCAGTCTGTTTGAAATGTTTCTGAGTCCGGCACTTTTTCACGGCGGGGCCTTTCAGGGGGCACTGCGGTTCGTGTTCACGTTTGTCATCCCGTCGTTGTTGATCGGTACGATTCCGGCGGAAACGGTGCGTGATCTCTCATCGCAAAATCTGCTTTTTCTGACGCTCTTGGCCGTTTTCTGGCTGGCATTGTCGCTTTTTGTGTTTTATCGGGCAGTACAGCGTTACGAGAGCAGCAATTTTATGACGTTCGGGGGATAAGGGAGTGAAAAGTGTAAAATGCAAAGTGAAAAGTTAGGATGAATCAGGAAGTATGAATCTTGAATAAGAAATACGTTGAAAATTTATCGCTGAGTTTATGCCATTATTACAACGCATATTTCTTGTCCCTGTGTCTTCCTCAACTATGGACTAGGTACTTTGTACCGAGTACCGTATAATCATCCTTGCTGTCTTGCTTACTCGTGATTCGTTATGTCACTTTCCCCTGCCGCCGATTTAATTTTTCCGCAAAATGAGGAACAACAAAAACTGACCGACTATATTCATACGCTGGTGGCGGCGCATTTCGATTTCCTGTATCGCAAAACTTCGCCTGCTATGCGCGCCTTGCTGAAAAAGCTGGTGGTGCGGGTGGTCTGGGATAGTCGTACGCAAGATAAATATGGCGAATTTTACGGTGTGCCGGTGCCGCATCAAACGCCGTACGATACGGGGATGTTACCGCCCGACGCGGTCTTGTTTGCCCGGCCGCTGATTGAGAATTATGCGGGTGATGAGCTCGTGAACAAAGTCCATAAAGTGCTTGTACATGAGATTGGTCACTATCTGGGTTTGAGCGAGGCGACGCTACGTAAACGGGGGATCTATTAAAAACATCTCGTCCAAAGATGAATCGTTATAACGAATTCAATGCCCGCAGAGAGGGGCAATCATTATATTGAGGTTCCTCTCTGTGGACACTGAATTGTCAAGGAACAGGTTGTGCTATAGGCGAATCGGTCCGTCTTATTTCTGGTTCGAGATTCTTTTGTTTCTCTCCCGGATCGTCTCGGCGTAGCGCGCATAAAAAGCGGCGTTGCCGATAGCGTCTTCACGTGGATCACGAGGGGATTCGCAATATGCACAGAAAAAAGAAAACAGGTCGCTGAGGTCTTCTATCTTTGACCTATCCCATTTCATATTAAATCCTGTTGGATCGCCTAAAATCAGCATTCCATTAGTGTTATCCATAGAAATACGAGGAGCAATATACGATTCGATAGTCTTAAAATCCTTATTCTGAAGCGCTCTTAAAAACTCAGGGTGAGTCTGCATTCCTATGTGTGGTGGTTTATCAGAGAAGATTTGTCTGACAAGAAATCTGATGAGTATACCTTGAGGGATTTTGAAATTTCCCTTATCTCCAACGGTGCTTCTTCGATACTTGTTTGTTTCATCAACGAGATCTTTATACATGGCATGAAAAGCTTTTTCAGTAGTTTCCGCGTATATGCTTCCCGGGTCCAAAAAAGGATCAACTGGTGCAATGATAGGTAGTTTTGTTGCCTGCTCTTGATCAGTTTGTCGTATCCTGATTATTTTTGTTTGGAACGGCGAAAATACAATATGGTACTTCCTATTCTCTCCCTCCATTAAAACCAGTGTTACCGCACCAGTATCGAAGACCTGCATTGCTACATGACCATTTTTTTTGGGAAATATCTGCTCTAAACTCTTGCTAGTCATTGGGATCTTTTGTTCAGGATCCGCCAGGTCAATGATCGTCGGATCAGGAATATTGGTTATCTTCGTAGCGAAATAAGTCTCTAAGAACGGACGTACATTCTTTGCTTCAACTATTGTTTCTTGAGATCGTAAACGAGGTGTATGGTTGATTGGATCCTTGTCGTACCACGCCATGAGTGTTCCATCAGAGATTATGGGTGAATCTTGTTCTGGTTGTCTGTTCCACTGCTCCATTCTTGCTTTGATAAAGATGATACAAAGCGCCAGAAACGCTACCCACATAAACGGTTTTACTGCATCAGCAAATGTCATTTTTTCATCCAATGGTTGTTCCGGGGTATTCTTGTCGTCTGTTGGTTCGATCGCAACCGGAGGATCAGGCTGAATCAGAAACTCTACCCGCAGGCGGTACTCGGTTATTCCGAGTGAAATCTCATGAAGTCCGAGCCGGGAGGCTATTTCTTTTAGTTTCTGATGCTGCTCTATGATCTCTTTTGACCAGTTTGCGCTGGTTGTAATGGTTCTCAGAATACTTGTTATCTCCAATAAAGCATTTTCCATGGCAGTTAGTGTTTCTATCTTCGCCGTCTGACTACTGGTTGCGTCTTTTATTTTTGTTTCCAGCGTGGTGTACTGATGATCTAAGTCGACCGCTTTCTCTCCTTTTGGATTGATTGTTAATGCCTTGTTTCGTTCTTTTCTAAACTTATCCATGAGTTCCTGCATTTTGGCTATTTCGCTGGCTATTCGTTGTATCTCTCCTTCCTGCTGTACTTTATACCCGACAAAACTTTGCGTTACTCTCTGGAACATCTGCATAACTTGGATGCTATATTCATCGAGTTTCTTAGGAGATTTCGCAAGTGCTTCGGCCGTAGGCAGAGAAGCGTCGGATATTCCCTGAAAGCTTTCAAAGTTGAGCTCGAAAGATATTGTTTCCTTATTTTGAAGCGTTTCCAGCGTTAGAACATCTTGTGCTTTTTGCCGTGCATTGGGATCTCCCGGAATAAGTTGCATGCTTTTTTCCATTGTCTCCAATACCCGCCTGGCATAGGTTTTATCAGGGATCGTATTTTGCAGGATGCTCCACAGCTGTTCTTTAAATGTATCGAGCGCTTGTTTGAGACTGACAGGCAAATTCTCTGATTTGCTTAACTCCCAAATGTTTACGCTGATTGTTTCGGGTGACACTACTTTTTTAAATTTTTCCAGGCTCAGCGGAACTTTGACGTTTGTCATACAGGAAAATAATTTACATGACAATAAAACTTGTCGAGTAGAGAATATTATTTATAAATATTTAATAGTCAAATAAAAAGTACACTGACAGATACATGTGTCAATAGAGGAATTCTAAAAAAAGCCGCCAGGACTCTTCCCGACGGCTTTTTCTTGAAGGTGCTGAATAAGATCTTTTACTGAATTCCCCAGGTTACATCCAGCCGTACACTTACCTCCAGCTGGCCCAGCGCCACGCTGCTGCCGCCGTTACTGGTCAGGCTGGAGTCGGCGGCAAACTGATTCCGGTACAGTACCGGAGGGTAGTATTCGACCGCCGCGTCACTGATTGTGACCGGTTTGAGTAAACTAACTTCTCCCAGTTTGGCCAGCTCGATGGCTTTTTGCTTGGCTTTTTGAAAGGCTAGCTCGCGGGCGGAGCTAAAGAGAGCAGTTTTATCCTCGATATCAAACACGATTGAGCCGACTTCGATGCCATTTAATTCGGTCACTTTGTCGATGACAGTCGTAATCTTTTCATTTTGAGGCGTGATCTTTTTCATTTTCACATTCAAACGTTGGGTAGCCCTTTGTCCCAGCAATGTACGGGTGGTACCGTAGTCATATTCCGGCGTGACCGATAGTTCGACGGTCTGGATGTCCTTTTCGGGAATACCCTGGTCTTTGAGAACTTCCATGATCTGCTGGATGCGCTGGTTGACGATTGTTTGAGCTTCTTTGCTGGTTTTGGACAGCTCGGTAGCGGTGATATTGATTTCGACCATGTCGGGCGTGGCGTAGACTTTGCCTTCGCCGTTGACCAGGATGGTGTTGGTGATCTTGCCGTCGGTGGTTACGGTCGGCGCCGGGGTTCTCACCAGAATACCCTGGCCCGACAGGTAGGAGGCGGTGCCAAAGATGGAAGCGCCCAGAATGACTACCGAGAGTAAAATAGTAAGATGGTAGCGGTGCATACGGTATTGTGGATTAAAAAATAGGATGCATGGAGTATAATACGACTGCTGTTAAAACATTACAGATAGAAGGGGTCGTATTATATGGGTGCTTGGTAAGTCCGAACTGCTGCCAATTTAGTGACATTTTATATATAGTTAATTTCATAAAGTCCTAGATGCTTATATTTGTTTTATGTAAGACACAAATATTGTATTACTCGGGATGTAGATTATCGATCAATTTTTTATATAGAAAATTTTCTGACGGGTATGTTTAGCCCCAGATTTCCAATCGAAGCAGTCGCTTTATTTTTAATATTCATTTCTTGCTATTTTTGGCGAACCCGATAGCATAAGTTTGTTACTTCGCGCTTTTTTCTTCTCCCGTGCAACATACCTTCCCGATCCTGCTCAAAGACCAAATCCTCAATTCATGGCGCAGCAAAAAAGCGGTGCTATTTCTCATCCTCTACCTGAGCGTTTTTTTGCTGCTGGCGCTGGGATTTATTCATATCCAGGCCCGCATCTTAGAACAGTTCGAGCAGCAGGGGATTACGCAGACCCAGCAGAATCTGGCTTTCGGCTTTGCCAAAAACGCGCTGAGATCCCAGAATAATCAGGTGATCGATTTCCTCATCAATGTACCGTTTATCAATCTGGCCCTGTTTCTGGTCACTATTTTCGGTACGCCGCTGCTTGTAATGCTGCTCAATTACGACAAGATTGCGCAGGAGGTTTATGACGGGACTCTGCGTTACCTGCTCTTTCGCGTATCGCGCTTTCAGCTCTATCTCACTAAGTTTCTGGGGAGTCTCGTCGAGTGTGCTCTAATTACTTTGGTAGCTCTGTTGTTTGCGCTGGTCTGGGCCAGTTTTCAACTCAAGGGGCTAGATTTTGGGGTGACTCTCGCTTACGGAATCCGCTTTTGGGCCATTGGGCAAGTCTTTCTGTCGGTGTTTGTCGCTTTTGCCATGATGTTCTCGACTTTTTTCAAAAAACCGTTTACCGCGCTGATCGTCGGGGCCACGGTTTTGTTTCTGCTGTTTATTTTGCCTTTCTGGATTGACTATCTGTCGCCCTACGATGTGAAATACCTCACCGGTCTCTTCTATAACAATTCGCTCGAACTGGCCGAAACGCTGGGTGTCTATGTACTTTTTACGATTCTGTTCTGGCTGATCGGGTGGTGGAATTTCTCCCGCAAGGATCTCTAGTTCTTTATTCGCTTTTCCCATGGACTACGCCCTGACGACAGACATGTTGGTAAAACACTACGGTCGCAAGACTACCTTGCAGGGGGTCTCGATGCATGTACCCCGCACAGGAGTCTACGGTTTTTTGGGGGTGAACGGGGCTGGCAAAACGACCACGTTTGGGATTCTGGCCGGGTTTATCAAAGCGAATTCCGGAACGTTTGTACGTTCCGGGACGCTCTCGGTCATGCCGCAGGACGCCCGGTTTTTCCGGGGTCGCAAAGCCGCGAATCAGTTGGAATTTCTGGCCGCGCTGAGTTCGGTTGCCCCCCAGCTTCGAAAAAAAGAAGCGCTGAGGGTCCTGGAACAGGTGGGGTTGGCCGACAAGGGGCACGTGTCGCCGGAAAAGATGTCGCATGGTATGTACAAACGTCTGGGGATTGCGCAGGCGTTGCTGGGAAATCCGGATATTCTGCTTTTGGACGAGCCTACGGCAGGTCTGGATCCCGAGAGCGCGTTTCAGATACGTACGCTGGTTACCGAGTTGGCTGTTTCCAAAACAGTGGTGATCAGTTCGCATAATCTGCACGAGATTTCGGAGATTTCGCAAACGATCGGGATCATTCACGAAGGACGGATGCGGTTCGAGGGGCCGCTTGAGGAACTGACCAAAACCGGATCGCGGGTAGAGTTTCACATTACTCCTTCCTTGGATCCGGCACGAATCGGGGAGTATCCGTGGCTACTGGAGAAAACCTATGCTGCCGACACGCAGGTGTTGTCGGTGTCGTTTGATCCGGAGCAGGCGAGTCTGGAGGAGGTGAACTGGACGATTTCGGAATTATTGCACCGGCACCAGGTGGGTGTGCGTCAGATTGTGGTGGGGACGCCGCTCGAGGAGTCGTTTCTGGAGTTGGTGGGGAAAAAGGAGGGGGTGTAACGTTCTACTGCATTTTCTCTCTGAAAGCGGAGATCCAGCTTTTTTGTTCGGTCTCGGAAGCAAAGGCTCGTTTGGGAAGGATATATGCTTGGTGGGGGCCGATAAAGAGAAATAGATGCGTTTCCGTTTCTTGGAGCTTTTTAAAAAGCTTCCAATATCTGATTCCATCGCCGTATTCGTCTTTGACAAAGAGGCCTTCGGGGCGGATTTCATAGACTCTTTTTCCGATAGCAGATGGATGATTTCGGATATATTTTATAAACTTGTACTTTATATAAAAGTCGGTTTGAGTAAAAAAATAGGCAAGGATCCCCACGGAAATAATAATATTCGTGATATGTATCGGAGGCTGGAAGCTGCTCCACAAGAGAATGAGGATTATCGGAATGCATGCTAAACGAAATATCCATATAAAATAGGATGATCTTTTGAGGTGTTTGCCAAGTGCTTCCAGATCGGAAATGGTAAGGTCTGTTTCAATCGAGGCCAGAGGAGACATAGAATTAGAGATTCAAATTCTTAGGAGTTGGTTTTATCCCACACTCGTTTTGCAGATTTTCATACTTTTGAAACAGCTCTTGGCGTTCTTGTCGTAAACGTTCTATAATCTTTGTATCAAACGGATGAGACATATTGGAAAGTTCATCATCCTTTTTTTGAATCTCTTGAGCCAGGATATAGAGAGGCAGATCACAGTCTTTGCCAGTCATCCGTTCCCATAGTGCGCCTAATACTCCGGTTCTATACAGTGCCAAAAAAGTTATGGCAATCACTAGTAATTGTACAAGCGTGTATATGCGATGGGAACGTTGTTTTCCCTGTAAGAATCTGTTTTTTGTAATGGGCTTGGATATTGGGAGGGATCTTTTTAGCAGTCTGACAGCTCTCGGCGTGATCGCTCCGTGAAAACGGTTTTCGGTGATCTTCTTTTTCCGGATATAGTTTCCCACCAAATCGGCATAATGTATATCTTTGATATAGCCGAAGCCGGATGTTTTGACTCCCGAGATGAACCAGCCGCCGAGTATGCCAATGGCGCTGATCCACCAATGATTTACGCGTTGAAATCCGTTCAATACGAGTAATCCCAATCCCATCTCGATACTGGCCAGGTCAGTTAAGAGTTCATTTTCATGGGAATCCGGGAGTACAATATTATTGCGAAACAAATACAGGTGCATCATCTCGTGGGCTAGAATGGCGCCAAGACTGAGAGGATCGTGCTTGTATTTTTCATGAATGAGAATGGTTTCCGGTTTCTCAAAGTACAGCCCGGCGGTATCATAGGATATCGGCGGTCCGATCTGACGGGGACGAAAAAAATCAAAGGTACAATTTTCTATCCGAATATCTAACCAGGTCGCGATTTTTTTGGCTATGTCTTCCAGGGCATACACCTTGTTCTTTTCCTGCAGATATTCTTCGTAGAAATGGTCGTCGGGGACGAACAAGCGTCCTTGCAGTTCTTTTGGTAATTTCTTGCTGAGCAGTCTTCGACAGGAGCCGATAAAGGTCTGCGGAATAACGAGAGACATAATATCAATATTCTTGAGCGGACTAGTATATTTATTTGGCGGGGTTTTCCTATCAGAGGAGCTCTTTTTTTGATGTGACGGTTGGAGAGGATTGTACTTTAAATGCCTGTGGTATTTTCCAGGCGCTGTATACAGCTAGAACGACCCACAGTACGTCGTAGGGACTTAGGATTTCCCAGAATACTTCTTTGAATCCTTCCCAAAAATCAGGAGAGAGAAACGAAATGCTGTCGGCGATGGAAGCTCCGTACTGCTCGGCTACTACTTTTTTTACAATAAAGTATACGGCGAAATATTTTCCGATCGCAATGGCAAGGAGACCGGATAATATTGCAATAATCTGCAGTATAAAGCCTTTCCGACCGCCAGTCATCCATACTACGGCATACCCGGCTAGCAGTCCTACTCCTATGGCGATATAGCCCGCTTCGTATTCGGTGAAATAGGTAACGGCTGCCCAAACTCCTCCTCCGATCAGGGCGGCTAGCAGTCCTCCCGCGATAGCCATAGGGAAGTGGTGTGTTTCGAACTTCTCGCGTTCGGCTTGTTGCAATGCTATGGGGACAGTTTGGTCTATGACCATCTGGGCTGTTTCGGCGGGCAGCATAAATCGGGATTCCAGTTTTGCTCGCATCGTTCTCTGGTCCGATGTTTTCTTCATTTCGGATAAAATGAATGCGGTTATCTGTTCGGGGGTGGAGGCATCTTGCTGTTTTTTGGAGAATATCATGAAGCGAGTCAGTGGGTTAGGATACCAAGTAAGGTAAATTTTTGAATCGAAGCAAACTTTGAACTCAATGAAAAACTTACTACGTCTTCGATGCTTACTTCATCGAAGTTACCATCTTGTATCATCTATGCGGGTAAATATACAGTGACGTGCATTGATAGCTCTTTAGGATCTTGATTGGCGCAACGATTCACCTAATTTCCAAATCTCATCTAAATGTTCTTTTAAACGAACAAATGGAGCCAAGACTTTAAATCCATTCTTATGGTTTTCAAAATAGTTCAGTATGTCATATCCAAGTTGAGCTACACAAAAATACCAATCCCAGAGCTTTACAATTACCACTTCAGATTTATATTTTAATTCGTCATCATATTGAATACTAATGTCATAATTGTCTAATCGAGTTATATAGAGATAACCGGATCCGTCTAAGAACATAACTCTAGTATGTTGTATCTTTGCCTCTAGTTCACGTATTATCCAAATAAATCCTCTCAAAGTATCAAATAATAATTCATTTACGCATGGTTGTATCTTTCCATTGATTTCCACTGAAAAGAGATCCTTACTATCATACAATAAATGAAAATCAGCAGAGATTTTGTCTAAATCGAAACTCAGCCCCTTTTCTTTGCTGTACGATATAGGTTTATTCTCTAAATTCTCGTACAGCAAATCTATTTGTTCTTGTAGGATCATATCCTTAGTGTCTACTTTAAAATCTAGATGTATCATATTTCTAACTCAGTCAGGATAGGATAGAAAATATTATTTATCCTCAATGGGGTAAGCGCTTTTAATAAACGAGTTTCCATGTTCATCTGTTCCTCTTATAACTCGAATAGTTTTGCTATCGTTTCCATACTTATCAAAGCCAATAACGTTATCAAGTTTCTTTTCGAAAACGAAATCACCATTTTCTAATTTGTAACTACCTGTTTGAATTGTGTCATCAATATAGTCGCTAACAATACCTTGAGAATTGGTATAGAATGTGGATTTACTTTTGGTACTTGACTCGAAATGATTTGAAGTAATATGGTCCCACTTTACCGTATCATATGATCTTATACCTTTTCCTTCTTCCGTAATAAGCTTTGCAGCTGCCTCTTCTACTACCTCCGAAACGGGTTTTGTGATATCATCGGCAAGTTTAGCAACTTGCTTCACCGCTTGAGCTGCCAGGGGTTTTAAAAGATTCTTTCCTCTTTGGGCAATTGCTGAGAGCATTAACCCCGGTCCACCATTCAAGAGGGCTTCTTTTTTTTGATTAGTGGCATTATCACCTGCTTGAGGTATGTCGGAAAATAGATCGCCCAATACTCCTATGCCGATTACTATAATTCTAACAGCGACTGAGACCCACTTTCCATTCGGATCAATATATTTAAGTGGATTGTTTAATACGTAACTGTAAGAATTCAGCTCCTGAGGATTGTAGATGTCTTTTGAGCTTAATGCTTCAATATTCTCCGGATCGACCCCCATCCATTTGCCAATATCGGAGTCGTAGTACCTGGCGCCATAGTAGTACAAACCGGACTCGGTATCCAGTTCTTTGCCGGTGAATTTTTTGTTGTTGTCGTAGGACTGGAAACGCTGGTCGAGGCGGTTGGTGCCGAAAGGGAGGTAGTCCTGGACCTGAAGGAGGTAACCACCCTGGTCGGTATCGACGGCTGCACCGGTGAGATGATCGGTGTGGTGGTAGATCGTAGCGGTCGTATTGGTGGCCACGTCGGTCTCGAGGGAGACACTCTGACCCTTGCCCAGGAGGTTGTTTTGTTAATCGTGAGGATCAAGTCCGAAGACTTGATCCTGCAGAAAAAAAGCCTAATTACCGATCATCTATCTAATGTATAAAATACCGTTAGTTGTTAAAACAACTCCCATATTCTTGTCAATGATAGAAAGTTTTCAGGTTGATTGTAAATAAGAGCTGACGTTATCTATATGAAGGAGAAAAAAAATGTAATAATGCATTACAATATCTTGGAGGATTTCCAATGGTGTACTCATAAATACCTATATACCCAAACTTATAGCTCCCCCAAAGAAAAAGAAATGCTATCATAAAAATCATGGGTACGTAGAGAGCTAGGTTTCTGAGGTTTTGTTCTGTTTTTAGAATCTTTATTGAAATCCCTATACTTACTAGTAACCCAATTATTATTATCGAGTAACCAACCGTAAAAACATCACAACCTGTTGTTTCGTGAATATCTCCACTAGCTTTTATGACAATCAATGAAATTGATAATACACCTATAAGTAACAATAAAAACTGTGATACATAAAGAACTTTTGAGGGAAACGGCTTCAAATCTTTTATCATATATTAGAAATCTAGATCATTTAGTAAGACCTTTGAAATTGCTTCTCATAATTATTACTTGGGTCATATCTCTTTTGATTATTAGATCCAGGAAATATCCATTTAAAACCACCGTCAAAGAAAGGAAACTGCCTGAACCATTTAACATAGGGTTTATGCCCCTCGAAATTAACAAGTGCATAAGAGCCTAATACCGGTGAGCCAAAGTGGTTCGCAAATGATTGTGCTACGCCGTAAGTAGTATTGCATGCCCAGAGATGAATTTGCAAATTATTAGTAGTATTACCACGTGATAAACTAGAGATATAGTGGTCAGATGTCCCATCAGAATATGCTTCTAATATTTTGTCAGTATCATCTTTATAGAGTGATTCATATCTATATCCATCTGCTGTTGAAACTTCTCTAATATATAAAGCGTCTCCATCTGCGTGTCCGTAATACTCAATCACCGAGATATCTTTGTAAGTCGTAAGTGCAGTATTCCAGTTCTCAAAGGTTGAACCATCAACTGCATATATACCATCACTGTAAAGTGGATCCTGTCCATTTTGTATTCTTTTGTTATCTATATCTTGTAATTCTCTAACTCTGGCCTCAGCTTTTTGTTTCCACGTATCGTTAGTCTCTCCATAATCTCCACGCCCCTCAGGAAACCCCTGGCCATATACAACTAAAGCGCTTGCTAAACCTATGATATCTACCCATTTAAGCGGGTTATTCTTTGCATATCTGTATCCATTCAGTTCATTTTTCTCGACCATCATTTTTACGTCCATCTGGATAGGATCCCAACCAAAAAATCTTCCAATCTCAGGATCATAGTAACGTGCGCCAAAGTAGGTCAACTCAGTTTCAGGATCGTAGTCCTTGCCGGCAAATTTCTTTTTGTTATCGTATTCCCCACTTTGCGAATTAATACGTTGGCTGCCAAAAGGTAAATAATCTTGTACTTGAAGGACTGATCCAGAACTATCAGTTTCGATACTGCTTCCCGTCAGATGGTCGGTATGGTGGTAGATGGTATTCGTCGTGTTTGTTGCCACATCGGTCTCGAGGGAGACGCTCTGGCCTTTGCCGAGAGAGTTGTTTTGCTAATCGTGCGGATCAAGTCCGGAGACTTGATCCTGCAGAAAATACATCAGTTATCTAATGTATAAGATACTGCTATTTGTTAAAATAACTCCCATATTCTTGTCAATAATAGAAAAATCAACTGGCTCTTCCTGTAATGAATCTATTTTAAACTCCGCCTCTCCAGTTGTATTTAAAGAAATAATACCATTTGAACTAATTGAATAAATGAACTCTTCGCCATCAACCAGAGTTTGAATACTCCATGGAGGTCTGTAAATATAGCCTCTCAAAGTTCTATCTTGATATTCCCATATAACCTTGCCTTCTCCATCGAATTTAATGATTGAATCTTCCGAATGTGCAATCCACTCCCTGCTCGATGAAACTGAAAAAGTGCATGTTTTAGGTATTGTTACTACCTGATTTCCATTTGGGTCAAATATAACGGATATATTTTTATTTAAGCAATGCAGTGCGGCAAAATCGTTGGTGTTTAATACAACCAACCCATCCGCATCAATGAGCTCTGATTTCCAGATAATTTTGCCATTCAAGTCAACTCTAGCAAACCCTGTACCCAAATACCCTGCTACCCCTATAGATCCATCTTTATATATTGGAGGTGGCATTAAATCATAGCCAAATACACCAAGATTGAAAATTTCTCCTTTTCGAATAATAGAAAGTTCATTGTCTTGAGTGGTAATTATTATTTCACCTTTAAGGCTAACATTAGGAGAATATCCTGAATCATCAAGCATTTCCTTTTGGAGTGAATATTTTAAGGAACCATTTTTGTCAAAAAACAAAATCGTATCTCCTAGCGTTACCAGTATATATTCATTTTCTAATAGTACAGGTGTTGAGTGATAGTGTATATCTCCCTTATTGTATTCAACTAATTCTGTTACCCACTGTATCTTTCCTTCCTTGCTAACGCGATAAAGATAGCCACCATGTGCTATTGCTAAATCACCATTATTATAGACTACAGTACCGCCCACATTGCTTAGGTATTCTTTCGACGTATAGGGTAAGTCTATTCTATGAATAGTTTCTCCTTTTTTAGGCCCAGGAATTGAGATGTGTGAGCTATTTTTTGTATCGATGCCTTTTCGAGGGCATATAGTATTTGCTAGTTTCACTTTTTATGGTACATAAGGAGTAAAACGGGAAGGATCCAGAGTTTTAGCAACTTGAATTTGAAAAATCTCATCTGAACCAATTTTTGTTATTACGCGTAGGAATTTATCTCCAACTTGCATAATTCGATTTAATGTTCCTGGATTAGCGTTATCAAGATATTTTAAACCTTCATTAAAAGCCTTTAGGACATTTTGTCCATTCACTATGATTGGGTATCCCTAGTCAAATGGAACAGGATTGAGAGATTTGGTGAGATAGGATTGAGGAGAATCAAAGATTTCTGGTGAGGAAAATCTGAGACAGAATTCACTCACATACTCTGGTAGGTAT
>JBDHUY010000020.1:0-25635 GCA_039809385.1 Candidatus Altimarinota bacterium | reverse complement strand
CGTCGGGGAGGTCGCGGGTTCAAGTCATTGGGCGAAGGTAGACCGATCGTTACGTTACTATCTCGAAAATAATACCATACTATCACTATCAAATAGTGAGCCATTAACGGGGATTAGCGCAGTTGGCTAGCGCGCGTCGTTCGGGACGACGAGGTCGCGGGTTCAAGTCCCGCATCCCCGACCATTGTATGAAGTACAGTTATGAGACCAGGTTTTATTTATATCCTCAGAAGTGAAAAAACAGGCCAATATTACATTGGTTCTACTATTGATACTACAAAGAGATTACACGAGCATAATTCCGGAACAACCATTTCAACCCGTAATAAAGGACCTTGGACAATTGTATTTCAACAACAATACCCATCTATCCCTCAAGCGCGTAAAATAGAGCAGCTCCTCAAGAAAATGAAAAGACGTGATTATCTGGAGAAGATCATTCGAGATCAAGTAATTAAAATGAATTAAGCCAGTTGGCTAGCGCGTCCCGACGCTCCCGTCGGGAAGGTCGCGGGTTCAAGTCCCGCATCCCCGACCATTGATTGTCAAGACAAACAATTCAATCTAATTCTATGGTAAAAATAGTTGAATATAGTAGTGATAAAGAAAGTCTTGTTAGTTTAATGGAACAATTACAAGACTTTTTAGTAGAAATTGATCCGCTAAAACGATTGAAAAGACCATCTACATATGGAAAAGTCTATGTAGATGATTTACTGAAAAAAATACAGAGTAGGGAAGGAATGATCTATATTGCGAAAATTGATGAAGCTGCTGTTGGAATGGTGGCTGGGATAATTGAAAAACAAACTGATGTAGATAAAGTTGATCATATTGAATCCAAAGTTGGCAACATTATTGAGCTTGTTGTAAGTAGTGAGCATCGAGGAAAGAAAATTGGCACTGCTTTAATGAATAAAATAGAAGAATATTTTCGACTCAAACGATGTGATACTGCTTGGGTTGAAGTATTTGTTCCAAACATAAGTGCTCATAATTTTTACAAAAAATCTGATTATCAAGATAGAATGATAGGGATGATTAAGAAGTTGTAATTTTAACCATCTTGTAAAATTGCTCAAATCCCGTAGAATTTGACTGGTCGAAATATGCTTTTAATTCGTACAATGCCTCTTCAATAAGCGGCGTACAGCATGTAGTTGCAGGTTCACTCTGTGGTTCATCAGGCCGACCATCTTCTCAAGAAATAAGATCTCGCCTTTATGGTTCAAGGGTTTGTGTACATTTTGCAAAGTAGAAAAAGTGGTCAATATTATATTGGTTCTACCATGGATACTCAAAAGAGATTACACGAGCATAATTCCGGAACAACCATTTCAACCCGTAATAAAGGACCTTGGACAATTGTATTTCAACAACAATACCCATCTATCCCTCAAGCGCGTAAAATAGAGCAGCTCCTCAAGAAAATGAAAAGACGTGATTATCTGGAGAAGATCATTCGAGATCAAGTAATTAAAATGAATTAAGCCAGTTGGCTAGCGCGTCCCGACGCTCCCGTCGGGAAGGTCGCGGGTTCAAGTCCCGCATCCCCGACCATTTAATTACAGCAGAAAGTCTTATTTAGGAATATGTGTTGAATAAGGCTTTTTTGGGCGGTTATTCGCGAGTTTTGAACTATGAACCTTTTGGAAAAATAGTCCAGCGTATTTTTATAATATGGCTTTGCGAAGCAGTATTTCAGCTTTTGGCAGGTGGTTCGAGATAAAATGTTATTGGCTTTTTATTTTCTTCAAGTAAACTGTGTGTAGTTTTTAACTAAAAAGCATGCTAGGAACCTTCTTACAAGCCAAACAGGATTTTGATCGTAAGTATTCCTCTGCCAAAGAATTTACAGCATTTATTCCTGTAAATCAGAAGTTATCTGAAAATTATGCCATCAAAAATAAGAAAGGTGAGACGAATGAAGAATACTACAAGTGGCAGTTTTTCTACGCCTTAGTGCATTCTGGCTTGTATCAAAAAGATTATTTGGGGTGCGAGGTGTATTTTCCAAAGGGGAATAAAAACTCTGCCCCTATAAAACTGGATGGAGCAATTTTTGATGATCCAAATTGGTTTGATTGGTACAAAAAATATCATCAGAACAAAGATCAAGAATCTTTAGACTGGCTGAGGAGTCATTTGCTTGGAGTTATTGAATTTAAAAAAGAAGATTCAAAAGATATTGAAACTGTTTACAACCAACAACTTAAACCAGCTATTAAAGAATCTGAAAATGATTTTTGTTTAGGAGTTTTGTATGACACGGAAAGGCTTTATTTATTTCAAAGAAAACAAAATAACTATTTAAGACTCGATGAATCTTTTAATTTGAAAGGTGAAAAAAGCACTACCAAAGATTTATCATTACATCTTACGGATGCTTACTACAAGATTCCTTCTTTTGAACAATTACAGAAAAAAATCACTCAAGTTACCATAGATAGATCACAAAGAACCATTGATGATCTTGATATTGTTACAGGTATTTACAGTAAACAATTAACGGATGGTATTTCAAATATCTTGAGGGTAATGGATAAAATAGGAATGAAAAACCAAAGAGGTTATGAAATTCTTATTCAAATCATGGCCCTTAAAATTTTTGACGAAAAAAGAAGCTTAAATTCAGATCCTAAAAAGTTTTTAGATTTTTATAAAAGTGATCCCGAAACTAAAAAGCTTAATTTACTGTTTTACATAACAAAAGAAGAAAAAATCCACACAAATTTGGGAGATGAAGAAATACAACAATTTATTGAAAGACTAAGACAATTATACAATGAAGCTTCAGCAAAATATCACTATATATTGAAAAGGAAAGATACAGAAACCATTAGCTGGGACAATCCTGTACATATTCAAATTATTAGTGAGGTTGTAGAGCAGTTTCAGGATTACAGTTTCGTTTTATCACATAAAACGGATTTGTACCAAATTGTTTTCTATAAATTTGCTAACGAATTTTCTAAAAGTGACAAAGGGCAATTTATTACCCCTATTCCATTAATTGATTTTCTTGTACAAATTGTAAACCCGAGAAGCACTGAAAAAATCATTGACCCAACAAGCGGAATTGCGGATTTTCTTTCTGTATCATATGTTAACTCTAATAGTCGGCTAGATGACAACAACATCTATGGAGTTGATAATGATGAGCAAATGATAATGCTTGCACAATTGAATATGCTTTTAAATGGAGATGGAAATGCTGTTTTAAAGTATAAACCAGACAAAGGATCTATCACTTGGAAATTCGATGATAGAAATAATCTCGTAGAATTGCAACCAAACTTACACAAAGCTGGGAATTGGGATAATTGGAAAGATCAAACCAAGTTAAAAAAGTTTGATGTAGTTCTGACAAATCCACCATTCGGAGAAGATAGAAAGTGGGAACCGAAAACACAGTCAGAAAAAGAACAAGCTGAAATGTACGAACTTTGGGATATTGCAAGAAGTGGAAAGTGGATAGATTTAGGAATAGTATTTTTGGAAAACTCATATCGTATTTTAGGAGAAGGGGGAAGAATGGGAATTATTGTTTCAAATTCTATCGCTTCAATTGATAGATGGAAGAAGGCTAGGGCATGGCTTATGGAAAAAATGAGAATAGTGGCTTTGTTTGATTTGCCACCGAATGTGTTTGCCGATACTGGAGTAAATACAACTCTAATCGTGGCATATAAGCCAAAAGAAAGTGAATTACAAAAATTGAAAGAATCAAATTATGATGTTTTTGTAAAAGACATAAAAAAAGTAGGGTATGAAGTGAGAACCTCAAAGAGGATAAAATACTTCAATCCAATCTACAAAATCAATGAACAGACTTTTGAAATAGAGCAAAACGAAGAGGGAACTCCTTTGATAGACGAAGAGTTCACTGAAACAATTTCTCATTTCAAAAAATGGTGCTTAGGTCAAGAAAAAGCACTACAAGATCTATTTATAAAAGAGAAATAATATGCCTGTTGCTACCTACAAAGACATCGTCAGCAATAAGTACAATTTAGCTCCAAGTCAGCTAACAACCTTAAGCGTGCCAAATCAAAATAAATTGCTTGTGAACAATTTGTTGAGTAGGAAATTTAAATTTTCCGATAACGGAAACGAAGTCGGTTCTGTAAATTATATCTATAAATCACCTAAATATTTTATTAGATCAAAGGCATTACAAAAAGAATCTTTTTTACCATTTCTAACAGAAGAGACGGCTATTCCTATTCGTCCACAAGTTTTTACTAATTTTGATTTGAAACAAGGTGATATTTTAATTTCTAAAGATTCAAATATTGGTGAAGTTGTTATTTTAGACCAAGATTTACCAAATCATACACTTTCAGGAGCTTTATATAAATTACCAGTAACGCAAAATAAATATTATCTATTTGCTTTTTTGAAGCACAAATATTTTCTGAATCAACTGGATTTGATGGTTCCCAAAGGATCTACTATAAGACACGCAAAAACTTTATTTTTGGATTGTAAAATTCCATTTCCGAATCAAGCTAACAAAGATGATGTAATTGCTTATGTGGAGCTTCTAACTCAAGCAATTATCAATAAGGAAAAGGGGATTCGGAAAAAACACGAGCAAATTTTAAAAAAAATTGAAAAAGAGCTTTTAGAAAATCAAAAAGACAAAATTTTTGAATATTCTTTACCAAAAATTAAAGAATTACAGAAATTCAACCGTATAAATGCGGGATTTTATTCAAAGTATTTTCTAAGTAATGAGTACATAATTAAAAATTATAAACTAGGTTTTTCAGATATAAAAAGTATGGGATTTAAGATTAGTAGGGGGCAAAATTTACAAGTTTCTTGCATAGGTAAAAGTATTTATTCAAATGATTACAAAGACAACTTTTATACAGTAATAAAACCGAAACATTTATCACAGTATGGAACAGCATTTTCACAGGAATATTTAGGAAATCCCAAAGAACTAAAAACTCTTAAAGCAGGAGATATTATTTTGGGGGCTGAAGGATTTGAAAAAGGCAGGTCGATGGTTATATTAAAAGATAGAGATAAGACCATTACAAATATTCATGGTGTTACTATAAACCATACCAAAGGAAACATAACACTATCTGTTTTTATCAAATGTTTCTTAGATTATTTAAGAAACGTTGGATTAGTTGATTTGTATGCAGTTGGTGGTAATGGTGGAAGTTTGGCTATGAAATATTGGGGGATTATTCCATTTCCCAATTTTTCGGAACCAAAACAAAAAGAAATAGCTACCCTGTATCATAATCCTACCAATTATCCAAAATCTTTGAACTTAAAAAACTTTCTAGAAGAAGATCAAAGGTGGAATGAAGAGGTTGGTATTGTTGAACTTGATAAATCAATGAAGAAAATGAAGGAGCACCTTGAGGATGTATTAGATAAAATCGTGAATGATGATGTGGTAGATATTAATCTCATTCCATCAGTTTTTTAAAATTTTCCTCTGTTTGTTTCTTCAAAAAATTCACATCCGAATCTCTCCCAATTAAATACACTCTCAACCCCTTAATCGTCAGGTCGATTGCTTTATCCTCAATTTCCCATAACCTTTTGGCATTCGGTTCGAGTTGTGGTTTGAAAGGCCGACCATCTTTCTGAAAAGATAGCTCGACTATTGATCTAGGATTTGTTTATATTTTGAAAAGTAGAAAAACGGCCAGTATTATAGGCCAGTATTATATTGGTTCTACCATGAATACAGCCAAGAGATTGGAAGAACACAATAGAGGTATGACAACTGCAACAATGTAAAGTGCGAATATGGAGCTGCTGAAGGAGATAAAGGACGATCTATACCCACATGAAGATTCGAACGTCACCCTGAGAGAGGCTGCTCGCGCAGTGGTATTTGACGATCAAGAATGTATTCCTTTGCTGTTTGTAGCAAAACATCAATACCACAAATTGCCAGGCGGCGGAATAGAAACCGATGAGGGAAAAATAGAAGCATTACGACGGGAAGTTCGCGAAGAAACCGGATGCGAGATTGAAGTAAACGGCGAAGTCGGAATAATCATAGAATATCGCTCGGGAAAGAACTTTTCTCATGGGGATGTAAAACAAACTTCCTATTGTTATTACGGTCGAGTAGGCACGAAAGGAACCCCGGAGTTTACCGAAGGCGAACTCGCGGACAACTTTCAATTACAATGGATGACCTTGGATCAAGCAATTGCTGTATTAGAACACGACACGCCGAATAATTTCGAGGGAACGTTTATCACAGAGAGGGATCTGGTTTTTCTGCAAAAAGTGAAATCTGTCAGATCAATGGAAAACCATCTGAAAAATCGCCCCCATAAAACCATCTTCCCGTTACAATTGCAGAACGAGCTTAGAACGAAAGCAATTCAAAAGATTGAAAATGTCTTTTTACCCGCCCCGGAGATCGAAAAGATACTGCTGATCGGATCCTCGGTTAAAGGATCTTTTGGTCAATATCAAGCCCCCGGATTTCGGGGGAGTTTGTTTTCCGATTTTGACTTTATCTTTATTGTTACCGACAAATACTCCATTCCGGATTGGCTCACGCCGGAACCCGACGGGAAACCTTTTGCGGATACACAACTCAATCTGGCTTACCGAAACCGCAAGTTCATTGACGACACCTACGACTGTGAGTTTTTCTTTGTACGTTCGGCACATGCAGCCGACCCGGCGATACAAAACCTGGCGGAACAGGCCGGAATTCCCCTGACAACCCGGAGTTTTCATCCATCCCGGCAAATCTATCCAAAGCAGCAGAAACAAGATTTTGTGATATAATGTATAGTATGCAAAAACCTATTGCGCGTTCAGGTATACGGATATTCTGGGGAGGTATTTATTTTTGGATAAAGAAACAGCTGTACTGGCATTTTTCGAGAGAAAAATTTGCAATCCAAAGCACAAAAGAACTGCTTCCCTATGAAATCTACCGGCATCAAAGTTTGCTGCTACGCCGGTTGAAAAACGTGGAAATGTGGATGCAACACAATAAAATCCGTAACCTGCGACTGGCGGCAGCAAAGATGAGCGGTCTGCTGATACACCCAGGAGAAGTTTTTTCATACTGGCGCATCATCGGCAAACCGACCAAAGCCAGAGGATATGTGGACGGCATGATTCTCTACCAAGGACAAGTCCGGGCCGGAACCGGGGGAGGACTGTGCCAGTTATCCAACCTGATCTATTGGATAACCTTACACACGCCACTCACCGTACTCGAACGCTGGAGACACAGCTACGACGTTTTTCCGGACAGTGCCAGAATGCAACCCTTTGGTTCCGGCGCCACCTGCTCCTATCCGAATATCGATCTTCAGATAAGAAACGACACCGCGGCCACGTTCCAGCTAGAAATTTCTTTCACCAAAGAATACCTGGTCGGAGCATGGCGAGCGGACACACAGGCAGAAGTCCTCTATGAGGTTGTAGAAAAACAACACCGGATCGAACACGAGAGCTGGGGCGGATATACCCGGCATAACGAACTCTACAAAATCGGTTACAACAGAGAGGAGAGGAAAAAAGTCAGCGAAGAGCTTGTCACACGCAACGATGCGATTATGATGTACGAGCCGCTCCTGGCATCAAGATCTTCAAAATAAGGAAGATACAGAACAACTGGAAGTATTACGAACTTTTCATAAAGAAATATGGATACGCGCATTCTCGATCATTATCGACAATTTAGCCTTTTCACCAATCCCGGATTATATCAAGCGGAACTTGAAAAGCTACCCGATGACATTCGCGAGCTCGGTCTTCTGATTCGAAAAAACATCATTCACCGCACGACGCTGGCAGCCGGCAATACCGGAACAAATGCGGATCTGCGCTTCGGAGACATGACCAGAGTCCCGTGGTGGCGACAGCCCGAAGACGATGTGTTGGGAACTGTCGCCGCGATGCTGGCCGAGCTGCACAGGAGGAATAATCGGGGACTGATTCCTGATCGCCCAGCCGAGGATAAACTGGTACTGACTTGCCGGTTCGTAAGCCTGCTAATGGCCAGCATTTTGAAATGCAAGGGCATTCCGGCCCGCCTCAGAGCCGGACATGCCGACTATTTTGACATGGGGAACTTAGGCTCGATTACGACCGATCACTGGATCAACCAGTATTGGGATGAGAAGCAAGCGCGCTGGATCACGATAGACGTCGACGGAAGTCTGAGCCTGAATAAAGAACTGGATCCCTACGATATGGAACCGGGCACATTCGACTTCCCAGCAAAGGCGTGGCTCGATATCAGAAGCGAAAAAGTAAACCCGGACCGTTTCTATAACCCAGTTCCGGCCAGAGGGAGCATCACCGTTGTCTGGGCGCTTTTCTATGATTTCCACTGTCTGATGAATCACGAGATTCCGTACATATACACCACTCGCTACGGACGACACGATACATTTCCAAAACTAAGCGAAAGTGAACTCTCTGAACTCGATGCGTTAGCCGTGCTCATGCAGGATCCCGACCGGAATTTTGAAAAATTGCTGGATTTATGGGAGAATAAGAAAGAATTCCGGTTATTATCCGGAGGACTCCTCTAGCCAGGAATCGACGAAAAAACATACACGCTAACCATTATTCTTCATACTATGAATAAACCTAAAAAACACAGAAAAGAAGGTCTGAAAACTTCCCCGAACTCAGATAAAGATACACCGGACCTCTTGAAAAAGATTATGTCTTCTAAAACTGCGATCACTGCCACCGTGCTAGCCGCAATTATTGGCATAGGAGTGATCCTGAAAGACAGATGGCAAGGGGATCTTCCGAATGATACAAAGAAAAGCGTTGCGACAAAACCGGATACTGCTACACCCGAAGATTCAACTTCCCCAAAAATCGGAGTAGTTGTAACTCCTGAGGCCGAGTACCAAACGATACCAGACTATACCATTGTTCATGATGTAAAATTTAACGGTATTCCCGGCGGAATAAAAATTTCCCCAGCAGAGTTTCAAACCTTTAGTCGGCAACTGGCAGAATTAACCGAAAAAGTACTCATGGAGTATCAGCATGACCCTAAAATGTTCTCTGGGATGATCATTACCTATCTAAATCTTTACCCAAACCCGGAAATAAAGAAAGACTTTGCGGCAATGACCGCTGGGACAAACGATCGGCTAGATCTTATGATAGATGTTTTCAATCGATATTTAATTCCCGGGAAAAGATATATACATCTAGAGGTAGACATAAATAGCAAAATAACCCTGAATTTGTTTCATATCACAGGAGTCGACAAGGTTACATTGCAAGGAAATTCAAAAGGATTTCCTATGATAAAGGTCTCTTATCCGTTTCTTGCAAATACCACAAATGAAAAAGGAAGATATCCCGGAATTACGGTTAATTCAGGTAATCATTCGGTGATATTCCCGGACAATATTTCGGTGGAAGAATTTCTAAGCCGGCTTCCGAAAGATCATCCTCTCAAAACAACTGATATAAAAAGTTTGCAGCAAGAATACGTAGAAGAGTCCGAACACCATGAAGCGGTACACCAAGCAATCATAGAGAAGTATTCCCAGATCACTACGAAAGACAGTCTGGAAGTACGAGAATTTTACATTCCTTTAACGATGCAGGCAGGGGGACGTACATTTGATTTTTCAGGCTGGTATAACCAGTATACGATTCACGAACTAATTGCAGTCGGAGCAGAGCTGTCAAAGTCAAAGATGGAAGTCCCGGCTGGACACATGAACTACCTTATCCCTAGTGATAATGCGTATAAGCTTGTCAATCTTATACTCCCCATTGCGACACTAAAAACAGCTCAAGATTCAGCGCGGAAAGCATCTCTCATAGAAACTATGGAGAAGAGGGGAACCGCAGAGACCAGTTCCTTCGACGCGCTGATCTGTGACCCAGCCTATGGTCCGGAACAGAGGAGAGAGGCCGGACAAATCCTATATAATCTCGGCATACAACTGGCAGAAGCCGCATCCAGTGGAAAGCTGAATGCCCGACCGCTTAATTCTCAACCTCGATAACTCCAGTACCCATATATGAATCATCTGTCATCAATCGTCAATTTCCTGTTTGAAG
Source organism: Candidatus Altimarinota bacterium (assembly GCA_039809385.1). Taxonomy (GTDB): domain Bacteria; phylum Patescibacteriota; class Gracilibacteria; order JBDHUY01; family JBDHUY01; genus JBDHUY01. The sequence goes on along the minus strand of JBDHUY010000020.1, from coordinate 15,576 downwards.
CAGGCATCTTATCAAAAACGCCCCGCAGCGGATTTCATTTTTTGGGCAGCGGCGAACAGAGCGTCTCGGAACATTTGTTCCGTACCGCCATTATCGGGCTCACCTTGTCCAAGATGGAACAAGACATCGACACCGGCAAAGTAGTCCAGATGTGTCTCTTGCACGATTTTGCCGAAAGCCGGGTTTCGGATTTGAACTATGTGCATCAGAAATATACCGCCCGCTACGAAGACAAGGCCATCGGCGAACTGGCCGCCACGCTCCCCTTCGGCCCCGATCTGCAAGCACTGTGGGACGAATACCACGAACGAAAGAGCCGCGAAGCGATTCTGGCCAAGGACGCCGACAATCTGGAATGGATCATTTCGCTCAAAGAACAAGTCGATATCGGGAATAAGCGCGCGCTGGACTGGATCGAGTCCGCGATCAAGCGTCTCAAAACCGAACCTGCCCAGCAACTGGCCGACCAGATTATGAAAACCGATTCGAACGCCTGGTGGTTTACCGACAAAAACGATACATGGTGGGTTGATCGGCAACAGCAAGACGAAAAGCGAATAGACTAGATAACCAAGAAAGGTCATCCCGGCTTGCTTGTCCCGCCAAGGGCGGTGGCCCAGGAACCGTTGACACTTTTAGCGTTTTTATTGCGCTCAGTGAAGCTACTACTGATTCCCAAACTACCTGATACTTATTCCTTTGGACAGCTGTTTTGGCGGGATAAATAAGCCAGAGTAACGAGCGAATCTCTGGAAACAAAATAAGGGGTTGATATCCACATCATCCATCCAGCAAATCGGTCATAATCCGCTGATACACCTTTTTCACCTCGGCAAAGTCGTGATGTTGTTTGATAAAGGGGCGTCCCCGGTTTCCGATATCGGACCATTCGCTCCTATGTTCGTAGAGGAGATCACGAATCTTTTTGGCATCTTTTTTCGGATCTTCCTGGGTGTAGAGAAAGCCGAATTTTCCCTGTCCGATCTGTTCGCGAAAACCGACGATATCCGTCGCGATCACCGGTACGTTCATGGCAGCCGATTCGAGGCCTACCATCGGAAACCCTTCGTAGACCGAAGGATAAACCGCCACGTCAAACAAAGGATAGTAGCGTTCGGGATTTTTGGTAAAACCAAGATAGGTAACGTTAGACAATCGTTTAAGCCGTTCCTTTATCTGCTCATCGTAGGTACCTTTGCCAATCATGACAAAATGAAAAGCCCGGTCCTCCAGCATCAGATCGGCAGTTTCGAGAAAGGTAAACGGATTTTTTTGGTAGTCGAAACGTCCCAGGAATCCGACAATGATTTTATCGGCCGGGAGTTTGAAGTCTTTGCGTAAAGAAAGCTTGGGGTGTTTTTTCGGGTCGAAACGGGTAAGATCGACCCCGTTGTACGCTACGTCGATACGCCCCGGATCTTCGCCGTATTTTTCAACCAGCACGGTCTTCCAGAAATCGCTGGTCACGACCCGTTTGTCCAGGAATTCGCGGTATTCGTCCGATATGGCAAACCAGCCCGGATCGTTGTTATCTTCGCAGTGCAACAGATCGACGATTTTCGTCTCGGGAAAATAGCGTTTAATCCAAGGCGAGAGGACATAGAGGAACGGATTGCTCATGATGAAAATCACTTCCGGCCGTTCCAGACAGATCAGATTCCAGCAGATAAGCAAAGCAGCCAGGGGGTTATTCGCCATACGGTCGAGCGCGTACTGACTGGCAGCGAAGGGTTCGAAGCGGTCTTCGAGAAAACCGTTGTCGATTGCCGATTCTTTGACCAGATCGATACACCTGGTATTTTTTAATTCATACGTAGACCTCATCCAATCCAGTAAAATATTGTCACCGCCGCCTAAGTGCCACCAGTAGTGACCAAACAGAACGGTACGGAATTTTCCTTTTTCGCGCGCCGCCGGAAGAGGAGTGAGCGTTACTGGTAACTTTTCGCGAAATCCGCATAAAAACTCGGCTTTTGTCAGGACTTCTTTCTTGGACAAGACTTCGGTAATGAACTTTTTAGGAAAGAGTAAGCTCATCAACAGCATCCGAAACGAATAGTATCTTTCGCTCCGATGGGCCGCGAACTTGAGCAATATTCCCGACAAACGATCCATATACGTGGACAAGCGCCAGGGAGAACGTTTTTTTAGCGTACCCTGCCGGTTATCCTCAAGCATATTGCGCTGCGCCTTTTGAATACGAAATAATTGCAAAAAATTGCTGCGGTAGATCAGGTAATAGGTGAGCAGCTGAATGGCCGGAGAACGCTGAATTAAGCTAGTCAGATGCTGGCGGTAGAGAAATTGGATCTCGCGCAGCGGAACACCGTAAAATCCTTTGCCCATCGCACGGATCCAGAAATCCCAGTCCTCAAACCATTTGATCTTCCCGACCACGGTCTTTTTACGCTGTCCGCCGACCCGCTCCCACATGTCGCGTCTTAGCAACGAGGCAGAGACACAGTAATTGTTCCAGAAAAATTTGGGAGCGCTAAAATCGACAGGATAGTCCAGACTGTACACATAACCGAATTTCTGCACCCCCGGATAGACCCAGCCGGCATGCGGGTGAGCCAGCAGCGTCAGTAGAGATTTTTGCAAGAAATCGGGCTTGATCAGGTCGTCGCTGTCAAGCGTGCAAATATAAACGCCCCGGGCTGCGCGGACGCCCGTATTGCGCGTTTGAGCCAGCCACTGGTTCGTCTGGTGATGCAAAACTCGGCAATCAATACCGCGATACTGCGGTTTCTTTTCAATATCGCGCAGGATCTTGATAGTAACAGGATCAGTGGAAGCATCGTTTACCACAAGAACTTCCATCAGATCCTGAGGAAAAGTCTGCTCCGCAACCGAATCAAGCGTTTCCAAAAGGAAATTACCGGTATTGTACACCGGAATAATTACCGAAATTAGACATTTAGGCATTTTATCCATGTTCGACAGCATGATTAAGACGTATATATTCGCGGATACCGGCGGTGACATCGCCGTCAAAAACAAGCCGGCCTTGTTCCATTACCAGCAACCGATCGCAAAAGTTTTCGACGTGCGACATACTGTGCGTTACCAGAATTACCGTACTACCACGCTTTTTAAAAGCGCGAAACACGTCCAGGCATTTTTCCTGAAAAGCCATATCGCCCACTGCCAGAACTTCGTCCATCAGGAAAATAGCGGCATCGACCTGAATCGCCACCGCAAATGCCAGACGCACTTGCATACCGCTTGAAAAAAATTTCAATTTCTGTTCGACGAAATCCTCGAGCTCGGCAAACCGGATAATCTCCTCAAACCGGTTCGCCACCTGAGAAGGGGTAAGGCCAAGCAGAATCGCGTTTACATGCACATTTTCGCGCGCCGTCAGCTCCGGATGAAACCCGACTCCCAATTCCAGAAAAGGCGAAATACGTCCCTCCAGCTCTATACGCGCGCCGGGATCGGGACGATAGATCCCGGCCAAAATCTTGAGCAGGGTCGACTTACCGCTGCCGTTACGTCCGACGATCCCGATAAATTCGCCCCCCGAAACCGAAAAGGTCACATCTCGCAAAACCGGCAGGACTCGTTTGGGATTGGGTGTAAAGAGCTGAAAAAGGCGGTCTTTGACCGTATCGAGAGACCGTTGCGGCAGGTGAAAGGTCTTGTTAAGATGTTGGACATCAATCAGAGGTTTCATAGTTGTTCGGGAGCAACGGATTCAAAACGGGAAAATACGAACAGGCCCGCCAGAAAAATACAGACTACCGCACAGAAAACATAGAGAGTTCCCATCAAACTGGGGAACGTACCGTCAATCGTTAGAATGCGGATATACTGGATGATCCCGGTCATAGGGTTCAGAAAAAGCCAGAAACGATATTGCTCAGGTACAAACGAAAGCGGGTAAACAATGGGAGTGAGCCAGAAAAGCAGTTGTAACAGTACTTCCCAGATTTGATTGATATCGCGAAAAGGAATATAGAGTCCGGATAACAAGAGTGAAATACCAAGTATGAGGAAAAAAAGCAATACGAGGAAAAAAGGCGCTAGAAAAACGGTAGAGCTCAGAGGCAAACCGCTCAGAAACGCAAATACGAAGAACACCAGCAAGTTCAAGAGTAATCCCAATAGAGCGCTCACGGCAGTAGCGATAACGGCTACGATCCGGGGGAAATAGACCTTTTTGATTAAGTGAGACCGGGCCGCGAGAGCCGTCACGCCGACACTGGTACTCTCGGCAAAAAAATTCCACAAAATAATCCCGAGCAACAGATACAGCTGGTAGTTGGCAACGTCCCAGCGCATAAAGACCGAAAAGACAATATACAACACCGAAAACAATGCCAGCGGCTTGAGCAGCGACCACAAATAGCCTAAATACGAGCCGTAGTAGCGCAATTTGAAATCGGTAACCGCCAGGACGCGGATGATTTCCAACGATTGTCGAAGCGAGAAATCGGTTTTATAAAGAGCCATAGACGGGAAAAAATGCGATCGTTTCAAACTATACGGTCTTTTGTCTATGCAATCAAACCAAAAGACTGAAATAGAATCACGAAAAAGACCAAAGTTCAATCCCCGCCGCGGACCAAATGACAAAAGAAACCCCAATATCAAAGTTCAAAATTTATACGCTCGGATAACCTATCTTAATCTTTAACATTTGAACTTTGAGCATACCTTGTTACACCATTGAGCAGCCATTATTTTTTCTTACGCAGCGTTTCCGTCACGTTCTTATACCGATGAATGCTAATGAAAAACAGAAATATCTGATCAAACAGGGTTTTGAAGGAAATCACCCCGTTATAAAGAATCAAAAAGATGCACGACACCTTAAACTCAAAGCGGCTATACAACCCGTTAAATGCCGTCCATAAGGTTGAAAGTTGAAATTCTGCAAAATTCGTAGAGAAAACATGGATCAACCAAATCAGAAGCGTGACCAGAAAGAAGGCGGTATTAAAAAAATCGGCAAATATAAATAATCCGTTAGCCAGTTTCGAATAACCTGCTCTGAGACGGGACATGAGGAAGGGGGTAAATGGTATAAGATATTGGCATGGTGATATGCACTCTTAATGGTTACCATTTGATTTTTGATATTATTTTGACATTTGAACTTTAAATTTTGAGCTTATGAACTCAGAACTCATAAGAAGTTGCCTGATCACACGGCTCTACGGCAGCAAGAAATCATACACTTCCATCGTTTTCCGTGCCGTATTTTCCCACGTAAATTTTTGCGCCTGTTTAAGGCTCTGAGAGCGTAAAGAGTTCTGCAATACCTGATCTTCCAGCAGTCGTGTTAATTTGCTGGCCAGATCAACCGGATCTGTAGTTTCAAAATAGAGTCCCGCGTCACCCACAATCTCGGGTATAGACGAATTATTAGCCGCAATAACGGGAACGCCAAAATGCATCGCTTCCAAAATAGGCAACCCGGCTCCTTCGTAGAGCGACGGGTAGACAAACGTGCTAGCATAGCGAAGATATGGAACGATCTCCGAAGGGGAAAGATACCCGGGGAGAATAATATCCTGCCGAAACGGCGATTGATCGATACGCTCAAAAATCGCCTCTGATTTCCAACCGGTTTTGCCAATCAGAACCAGCTTTTCAGATCGTCCTTGTTTGCGAATAAGGTTATACGCTTCAATCAGCGTAACAGCATTTTTACGCGGCTCCAGAGTACTGAGGAAGAGGATATAGTTGCCCCCCCTAATGGGGTTTTCGACATCAGTGGAAGCGAAAGAAGCCAGATCACGTGTGCCCAGGGGTGTCACAAATACCGGCGATTGGGGGTGATAGGTATGTACAATGTCGTTTTTGGTATTCTCAGAAACGGCAATAATCGCATCGGCTTTGCGAAACACGTGCGGCAGCATGATTTTGTGCACCAATCCGCTGTTCCAGACATGTAATTTGGGAAACAAGACAGGGGTCAGATCATGAATCGTGATCACCTTTTTTCCCGGAAAGCGCGCAAAGGCAAAAGGCGCGATATGAGAAAGATCGTGGACCAGGTCAAACCGTTCACGACGTAAGATATGCGGAATCGTCACGAATTTGCGAAAGCTGGGCACGCCCGGGACAAAGCGCTTGAGCTGGACGATTATTTCGCGCTGTCCATCGAAAAAGCTGTTTTTGCGGCAATGTAAGAACGTATATTCGTACGAGCTATCGATCTTGAGCAGTGCTTTGATCAATTCGTGGGCATACGTATAGATCCCGGCGTACTGTTCGTCGATATAATCGGCAATGACACACACACGTCGAGCAGGTTTCATACAAACATTTCGTTAATAATGCGATCATACCGTTGAAAGCAGTCTTCCCACAAAAACTTTTTGGGCTCCACAACCACATAGTCGTTCTCTAAACTTTTCTGGACTCCCTTCGCAAGAGATGCGACATTGCCCGGTTCCACCCACGTCACTCGTCCAAACGCCACCTCGGGCAAAGCGCCTGCACGGCTGATCACGAGCTTTTTATCCAGGGAAGCAGCTTCGAGCGCGCTGAATCCGAAGCCTTCCGAAAGAGAAGGAATAACCACGACATCGGCCAGGTTAACGTAATCGGGCAGAACGTTACGCTCGAGCGGATCGAGAAGCAGAATACGTTCCGTAAGCTCCAGACTTTTGATTTCCCGCCGTACTCGCCGATAGCCGGATACCGGAGTACGGCCAAGCAGCAGACAAAGTTTTAAACCAGGATAGTCATTGCTCAATCCTACCACCGCCCGAAGTAAAAATGACACCCCTTTGGTTACGCCGGGACGACCGAAATACAGGATGAGCGGATCGGTGCTTCCCGCGACTGTAAGACGTAATGTACGATCCAACGGCCGCGGCGTAAAACGATCCAGATCAACGCCGTTATAAATAAGATCGATCCGGGCTTCCCCAATCCCCAAACCGATAAGCTCTTGTTTGGTAGAATCGCTGACCGCCACATAGCGGTCGAAGCCGAGTCGTAACATTCCTTTTTCGTACCAGCGGTAGAGGAAAGAGAAGGGAACGAGTCTTTTCCATAGGCGGTATAAAACTTCGTGAACGATCACCACTGTTTTGAGTTTTTTGCGTCTGGCAAACCAGAAGGCCGCCCAAGCGGAGGCGTAGGTCGAACAGACCACCAGATCGGCTGCAGACACCTCTCGCACGGCCAAACGATAGCCCGCGAACGATTGCATCCAGCGCGGAACTCTTGGCGCGCGCCGGAGCGTTACGCCTCCTACCACTTCCCGGAAAGGTTGTCTCTGTTTCCCCGAGGTCACCACTGTAACTTGGTGCCCGCTTCGAGCCCAATGTTCGCACAAGCGTTGATACAAAATTTCCGCACCGCCGACATCGGGCCAATAGGCGTCGAAAAAACACACGATGTTCATTGCCCGATACAAGGTAATAAATAAAAAATCCGGATCAAATACTAGCCCATGAGAGGTCGAAGAGGCAAGGGGGTCAATTTATAAAAAAAGTGTTGCTTTTTTACGCTTCCGGTATTACTCTTTTCCCCCAATATAAGGGGAGAACGAAGGAAAAAGGAAACTATTGACATTTTACCTATTTCCTCATAATCTTAACTTTGATTCGGACCATCACATTAAATGGCTAAATGTAAAGGATTTTTATCAGGTTTTTATCTATTGTAACTCTTTTGTCTCATGAGTCTGTCGAGTTTTCAGGATAGCAACGCAGTAATAGGTGCGGTACAGCACGGACAAAAAATAAAACTCAACCTCAATGCGGTCCTGGAAGATATGTTTATGGTACTGACTGAAAAAGAGAGGACGATCGTGGTAGAGCGTTTCGGGCTCGATAACCGCCCCCGCCGTACACTGGAATTTATCGGTCAGAAATTTTCGATTACGCGCGAACGGGTACGCCAGATCGAGAATATCGCTCTTTCCAAACTGAAACGTATCTTGCCGAATACCGCTTTGCGGTCGATCAACGAAGTAGCCCGCCAGATATTGGCGCAAAAAGGCGGCGTGATGCGCGAAGATATTATTGTAAGCGAGGTACTGAAGCACCTGGATAATCCCGAAGATGTGGACGGCTATATCATTCGGCTTGCGTTAAACGTCGACCATCATCTTTTAAAACAGGAAAAATCGTTCCAGTTCGATCCGTTTTGGCACGAAGATACGATCGAGCGGCCCGCATTGAATCTGGTCTTCCAGACCGCCTACGGTTTGCTCCGATCAAAAGAGACGGTAATGTTGGAAGAGGATCTGTGCGATATGATTATAACAAAAATATCACATAAATATAGCCTGAAACCCCAAACGATCGCGGGAGCCCTCGAGTGCGACCGACGCTTCAAGAAAGTAGGGCAATCGTGGGGCTTGATGGAATGGCGCCACATTAATCCCAAAAGTATCCGCGACAAAGCCTATATTGTGTTGAAAGAAGCTGGAGAACCGCTGCATTTCGTCGAAATAGCCAACCAGATCGTCAACCGCGGGTTCGACCGCAAATCGGTCACGACCCAGGCGGTGCATAACGAATTGATCCGGTACGAGAAATTTGTGCTGGTGGGACGCGGACTGTACGCGCTGAAAGAATGGGGATATAAATCGGGAACTGTGGCGGATGTGATCGAAGACATTATGACTAAAGCCGGCAAACCGATGAAAAAGCAGGAGATTATCAATGCTGTACTCAAACAGCGCCAGGTTAAGATCGGAACTATCTCTCTCAACCTGCAGAACTGTCCCCAATTCGTCCGCGTGGGACGCGCGGTTTATGCGTTGGATACGAAGAAGAAGAAATAGAAGCATATTGGCTTCTTCGGGTATTTAAGGATACGGCCATTCCTTTTTGCATATTTTTACGAGAACAAAGATTATCAAAAGATAAATTCTCACGAATTTTGCTCTTTTTGACTGGAGAAAGGATTAAGCAAGATTAGAATAAATGTGTCATTATTCTGTTTTTTGAGATCTATGAAAAAGATCATTACGACTGGAGAATACGCTTTCACTTGCATATTCGAACCCCAACCCGAAGGCGGCTACACGGTAACTTGTCCGGCTCTGCCGGGTCTGGTCACAGAAGGCAACACATTGGAGGAAGCTGAATGGATGGCGCAGGATGCGATGAGCTTATACATTGAGTCTCTGCAGGCGGACGGCGAACCTGTTCCAGCTAATTCAAAGGTAAACCACCTGAAAAGGAAGCAAGCACATTCACAATTTGAACCAGTATGAACAAGCGATTGCCGGTAGTGACTCCCAGACAAGTAATGAGTATTTTGGCAAAAAAAAGTTTTGTAATTGATAGGTCATCCGGCAGCCATCATCTTTTTAGGCATCCTGACAAACCCAAAGTACGGGTCATCGTATCATACACAATAAAGACATACAACCAGGCACCTTGAAATCGATTCTTGATCAAACAGAAATGACTCTGACCGAATTTTTGCGATTTTTAGCAACATTTACAAAACTTCGGCAAACAAGACCCCGAACTGGGGCTGATCCAGAACGATCTTCACATACGTGGGATTGTTTTTCAAAAAACGGATCAGATTTTCATATTTGCGAATCAGGCTTTGTTCCGGAGTTTTATCAATGGTTGGTGTATTAGTATCTATAATAAAATAGCGAAATCCGGCGTTCTTCAGACGCTGATACGTTTTGGCATCGTCGCCATCCTGCTGGAGATAGGTAAAGGTATCCAACTGATTGTCGTCAAACACGGTGCGGTCGTTGTGGGCGATAAAATATTTGATGAATGTTCCGACACGATAGACATAGTTCCGTTCTTTGGAATCGTTCATGGACTCATTTACCTGACGGATGATCGGCAAGTAGGGTGCTATTTTGGAAGAAAAATACGCATTTTCATCAAGTATGCCGCGGGCATACTCCACCCCTTTCCGATCAATCTGGACTCCATGTTCGGGTAAAAAAGCCGTACGTAATAGCAGTGCGGCAAAAAACCACAGAATCAACGTCGTACCTGCGAAATACCGAACTACCTTCCATGTAGATTCGCGAAGAATCTGCAGGAGTTCGAAAAGCCATATTCCCAAAAACACAAAACCGCCGAACCCATACCAGATCACCCCTTGCGCCATGAACAGCCACAACAACCAATAGGCAGTTCCGGCAATCGTCAGGAGCTTGAAATACAAAAACCTTTCCGAAGTGGCGGCAGAAGAAAACCATACCAGTAGAAAAAGAACTGGAATCAAGGCCAGCCAGATATAGCCGGCATCGACATACATCCCGACAACTGTCGTGTTAAACGTGGCACGAAAGGGCAACAAAAGAAAGAGCAGCCACCCCTCGTCGTAGCCGATATACCGCTGCAATTCTTCACGAACACCGCTGGGTTCTGAAACAGCCGCCGCGGAATCAGGCAACGCCGTAAACTGCGGATTGATAAGAATAGTCGGGGCCACTAAGGCTCCGGATCGTATTTTTTGTATATCTGCATGGACAATTGCGGCGCTTGTGCTCAAAGACATAGTCCAAGGGACCGGAAGTCTCAACAATGGAATTTGTCCCAAAATAAGGATAAGAAAAACAGTCGATATCGCAAATGTGCTTTTCCAGAAGCGGGGAAAAAAGATTTTCGTACATAAGAAAAATCCCATGAATAAGGTGAACGTTACGATATGAGTTATATACTGCAGGGCGGAAAGAGAGATATATACAGCAACGCTGTGCACAAACTGTAAAACATCCAGTCTGCTCTCAACTATATTTTTTATACCAAAGGGGAGAAACGGCAAAGAAAAGGCTACTATGAAGAAGATGCCTGCCAAAAATGCTTTCTGAAAATATCCTTTTTCCTTTCCAATATACGAAAAAACCACCAAGATCATCACCGCGACCAGAAAGAACAAGGCAGTATATTTGATCGTAAAGGCCGTCCCGATGAAGAGACCGGCCAACAAAACATCTTTAAAGCTAATGCGTTCTTGGTGCCATGCGATCAAAAGTACTAGTAACCCGGCAATACAAAAAAATAGAGCCGCTAGATCAAATTTCATATCCTTGGCGGACTGGAATACCACGGTAGGCAACGTATAAAACAGAACCGCAATAAGCAAAGCCGGCAGGTGCATATTTTTCGAATCCGTTCCTCTCAGACGTCCGTATTGGAGAATTATCAAATACAGCCCCATTGCCGCCAACAGTCCCCCGAGAAACGCGATTACCATACTCATCGACGCGCTGCCAAACAGGATAAATCCCAAACTCATGAAAAGCCCCCATCCGTAGGCGTCGAATCCCGATAGCAGACTTCCGTTACCGGCCAGCAATTTGGGAACATTCATATAGAGTGCCAGGTCGTCGAACCCGATCGGCATGGGGCGGATAAGTTCCAGCTGATTGTGAGCGATAACGATAAACAGAAAAAGAAGTAACAAAGCGCTCAGATGCCGCGGCACGCCCTTTCCAATCCCAATAGTTCTTTGCGCCGCAGCCTGTATAAAAAACCAGATATCACGAAAAGAGAGAAGAACGATCAGAACAAGAAATCCCAGTACCGGCCAGAAACTCAAACTGCCGAGGAGTCCCAACAAAAAAAGTATGAACAAAAAAGCACCGGTTCCGGTACTCGTTGCCAGAAAAAAGAGCGGTAAGGTTTCGGAAACCGAAAATCCTAACAACTTCAGTAACTTCCTGCCAAATCCGGCTAGCGGAAAAAAGAGCAAAAAGACACTCCCTTGCTGAAAGAAAAAATGCTGAAAAATACCGGTAGCCAGAGCCGGTTTATTAAGTAGATCGTAAAAAGAGAACCACTGAAACGCCACAAGAAAAAAAAGCGCCGCATATACACCCCATAGAAAAAAAGCAGATACCTTTACTTCTGTATCGGATTTTGACATCCGCGACTTCAGATACCACAGCCAGAAAATATAACCAAGGCCCATAATCACTACAATACCGAGTAGAGGACTGATACCGGGAAATCGATCGTTTCCCGCCAGATGGCGGAGAGGGTCAAGATAATAAGCATGGGAGGTACGCCACGTAACAGTCAGAAATGTCCCGGGAAAAGCAAAGCAACTCTCGCTCTCCAAGCAGCCTTCAAGAGAACTTCGAACATCGAAGAAATACAGAAATACGATTGTACAGATCCAGGCGATGGCCAGAAACGTCAGAAATCGGGCAAGGAAACGTTTCATACAATTAAAGAAAGATGACTCGTATAGAACAGCAGAATACGCTATACTCCGCACAGTATACTTGTGACGCAATCCAAAATGAAGGTCTTTGTGATTATTCCGGTAAAGGACGAAGCGACACGATTGGCGCAGATCTTAGAAGACTGTAAAACCGCCGGTTATCCAAATTTGATCGTCGTCGATGACGGCAGCCGTGACAACAGTGCGGAGATTGCGCAACAAGCCGGCGCAATCGTAGTAAGCCATATGATTAACCGCGGCGCCGGGGCGGCCACACAAACCGGCCTGGAAGCGGCCAGAGTACTGGGAGCCGACGTGGCAGTAACACTCGACGGAGACGGCCAGCACGAGCCGCAAGATATCGAAAAACTATTGGCCGCATTGGCGGAAAAAAAAGCCGACTTGGTGATCGGTTCGCGATTCTTGGGACGGAATAACCGGATTCCGTTGTTGCGAACAATATTTAATCGCATTGCCAACGGAGTCGTATTTTTGCTGAGCGGCCGTTATCTGACCGATACGCAATCTGGCATGAAAGCCTTGAATGAAAGAGCTCTTGAAACGATCAATATTACCTCGGACGGGTACGAATTCAGCAGCGAAATGATCCGGGAAGCGGTATACCGCAAACTCACGATATGTGAAGTTCCTATCAGCGTTCGCTATACCGCATATTCTTTGAGTAAAGGCCAAAACTTTGCTACGGGCCTTTCGACGATTTTTAAACTCGTCGTACGATCATTGATGCGATAGCTATGAGAATCAAGAATCACGAAGAACGAATCATGGAGAGAGAAAACTTGGTCTGTACCACCAGCATGAAAACCAAAATCCTACTACCAAATGACAAAATAAACTCAAAGTTCAAAGACCAAAATAAAAAACCGAACAACAAAACTGCATAAATTTCTATCACCTTTATTGATCACTTCGTTTTGAGTTTTGAAATTTGGTATTCATCTGTCATTTGAACTTTGATATTTGACATTATTCACATGATCGGTTCTTTCTCGCTCTATCAGCTGCTTGTCCCCCTTTTGGCCTTGCTCATGATCACCCGGGCAGTATCACGTTATTTGCGTAAAAATCTGTCGGGACGGGAATTATTTGCCTGGATCGTAGTATGGTGCCTAATCTCTGGAGTGGCTTTTTTCCCCGACGTGACGATCGACTGGCTTTCGAAAATAACCGGGATCAAGAGCGGGATCAACGCGCTGATTTTCTTTGCCTTGGTAGTACTTACTTACGGCTATTTACGGCTCTTAATGAAAATGGAAGATCAGGAGCGAAAACTCACCGAACTGGTACGTACGATAGCGTTGTCGAAGCTAAAAAATCCGTAACTGCGCTTTCTATGTATCAGGTCGGAGAAAGTACTATTCCGGAAAATAACGAATTCCCAGAAGAAAAACCGGCATTTATTATTGCCGAACCAAACGAAGGGGCAGCTATCCGAAATTTATTGGAATATCCTTTATTTCAAAGTGAAAGATGGCTAACGATCAATACATTTATCAATCTTTTATGGGGATACAACGATTTAGGATGGAGAAATGAGCAACAAGGTATTCCGGCAGCTTTGCAGAGGTTGTACCTGTTTCCCAATGATATGCTCATTCTTTTTTCGGTTATGACAGAATCGCAAATCATCCAGATAATCCCAGCCATCGAGCCGTTACTCGAACTCCCGAACGTCATTTATTCTGACAAACTAGCCAATATAAACGTCCTGAAACTTCTTTATCAGGAAGCACAAGAACGGGAAAAAACCGTATCGCTAACAGATATTTTGAACCGATCATTAGGCATATTTCAATCGACGATATCACAAACGGGCCAAAAATATGTAACCTATAGAATCAGTGAAAAACAGCAAAAAAATATTAACGCATTAGTGACCCGCGTTAGGGAATTAACACTGGAAAAAATCAGCAATAATACCCAAAAAATCGTCTAATCCTTTTGACATAGAACGCATGATACTACTCAAACATGCGGTTACTGTTGAAGATTGTCACAGAGATTGCAATAGATCGAACAACTCTATTGGGAGATCCGCAATATCATCAGCTGTAATATCGCGAATAGGCAACCATAGCAGATCCTGGGCCTCGTCATCCAGAATTTCCGAATTGGTTTTTAATGCGGTGTCCAAGGAAAAACATTCATAAAAAAACAGAAAAGCCTGCATGGCTTCGTTCCTTGGTTGATAATAAAAAAAGTTCTCAAATGAGCCCAGGAGCCGGCCGATTTTCACATTTTTGAGACCGGTCTCTTCATCAATCTCTCTCAAAAGTGCTTCCTGCCTGGTTTCACCTGCCTCTATACCGCCGCCCGGAAACCATATTTTGTCATTGCTCTTGGTACGAAAAACACAGATCCGGTCTTCATTGCGGATAAATCCGTAAACACTGGGACGAAAAACAAATTTCTCCTTAGGCTGGTGTACGATTTCACCGAAGTTATTTTTGCAAGTTATCATAGTTGACTATTCAATATCATCCTTGGTCATATCACAGGTAATCTCTTCGCCTTCGAGTATATCGCGTGAAGCAATATCGCATCGTTTTATCAAATCCTGAGCAGTATTGGGAGTAGCGGAATCATTCACGTACCGTTCCGGTTCGGAATAAAGATACAGCTGTCCCCAATGCATGTGCGTAAACATTTTTTCCGACTCGGGCAGTTTTTGAAATTCGTCCTCGGTCAAAGGTGTAAGCTTATACCGAATCACCGTTTCACCTTTTTTAAAATCCCGGGCGGCAAAAACGCCTTTCCCAGCCAGATTCCCCACGCCAATTCGCACCCCGTCCGTGGGTGATTTTCCAAGAAAGTTGCTCAATGTTCCTAATATAAAGAAGCTCTGGAGTCATTCACCTCCTTCAAGATCAAATGGTAAAAACTCCAAACTCGCCTCTCAAACTGACCTACTGGTCGGGGACCCGGGACTCGAACCCGGAACCTCCCGCTCCCAAAGCGGGCACTCTAGCCAATTGAGCCAGTCCCCGATAATGTTAGTTATACCATTTTTATCATGCTGTTATATCTTCCCCTCCTTGTCATTACGGTTTTATAATATATGAACGTTAGCAAAATGATCTCTTCCATGAATCTCTGGTCGGGGTGGCGGGACTTGAACCCACAGCCTCATGCACCCCATGCATGCGCGCTAGCCAATTGCGCCACACCCCGATGAGAAAATTTCTAAATTCGAAATACTAACCTCTAAACAAATACTATACATCTATACAAACATTCCTCATATCTTTATCCTCATATACTCTGCATCAGGACTTAAACCCATAGCCTTCCCGACACTCACGTCGGGACGCGCTAGCCAATTGCGCCACACCCCGATGAGAAAATTTCTAAATTCGAAATACTAACCTCTAAACAAATACTATACATCTATACAAACATTCCTCATATCTTTATCCTCATATACTCTGC
>JBDHUY010000019.1:0-28326 GCA_039809385.1 Candidatus Altimarinota bacterium | reverse complement strand
ACTTTTGACTTAGTACTTTTGACTTAGTACTTTTGACTTAGTACTTTTGACTTAGTACTTTTGACCAGCCCCATGTCTATCTATCTCGACAACGCCGCCACCACCCCGGTCGATCCTGCCGTACGGGAAGCCATGCTTCCTTATTTTACGGATACATTCGGAAACCCTTCCTCGGCTCACCGCTTCGGACAGCAGGCCCACGTGGCCCTAAACAGTGCCCGGCAGCAGGCGGCAAACGCGCTCGGCTGCGAACTGGATGAGATCGTGTTCACCGGTTCGGCAACCGAAAGCAACAATACGATCCTGCTTGGTTATGCCCGGGCCAACCGTGCCCGCGGAAATCATATTATTACCTCGATGATCGAGCACGACTGCATTTTACGGGCGTGTAGTGTTTTGGAAAATGAAGGATTTAGCGTCACGTATCTGCCGGTCAATCCTGACGGACTGGTTAGCGTCGAATCGTTTGAAAAAGCATGCACAAAAGAAACGATTCTAGCCTCGATCATGGCCGCCAACAATGAGATCGGTACGCTTCAGCCAATACAGGAAATGGCTGAAATCGCGCATCAAAAAAACATATTCTTTCATACTGACGCAGTACAATATTATGGGTATTATCCTTGCAAAATGTACCCCGATCCGGTCGTAGGGGCTGAAAATCTTTCGCCTCTACGAGTCGACGCATTAACCCTCTCTGCGCATAAATTCTATGGGCCCAAAGGGGTCGGATTATTATATATCCGCAAATCAGATCGAATCGGAACAAAAATAGAGCCACTCCTGGTGGGCGGCGGGCAGGAATTCGGACTGCGGGCGGGGACGCAAAATGTCGGTGGAATTGTCGGCATGGGCATAGCGATGGAATTGATCGAGAAAAACAGATCCGCATATGCCACTCATGTTTTTGATATACGAGAAACCCTGTGGCAAATTCTGCGCACAGAAATTCCGGACGTTCGTATAAACGGCTCTCCTTCAGACCGCTTACCCAATAATTTGAATATACACATCCCCGGAATACGGGCCGAAACACTACTGATCCGACTGGACCTCGCAGGAATCGCAGTCTCGACGGGATCGGCTTGCAGCGTAAATCAGGATCAATCCTCGCATGTATTGCAGGCGTTACATTTGCATCCGGAAGAAATAGACTCGTCTATCCGCATTACTTTGAGTAAAAATACGATCCTCCCCGATATCGAAACAGCCGGCAAAACCCTTGGATCAATTGTGAAAGAATTACGAAAAACGTGACGAACACAAAGATAACCAAGAATATCCCGCAACAGGTCGTACCGGAAATCGGCTTTTAGGGCTGACCGCAGATTTTTTCGTTGTTTTATCCCCAGGCTTAGGCTACAATCTGGGGCGTATATCAAGATAGTCTTTTACGAGGTAAATCCGGCCGAGACAACTCATGAAAAAAATTCTGCTGTTTGGTATTTTATTCATCGTCGGAATCGCTCTGTTTGTCAACAGCATCATGCAAACCGGGTTGGAGACTATTGGGGAAAGTATTACTACTTTCAGTCCGTGGGCGTTTCTGCTGTTTTTGGCAGTGTCGCTTTTGAATATGATCGTCTTCACGTACCGATGGAAAATACTGGTCGATCTGGAGGGACGCAGAATATCGTTGTTTCGTTTGACGCTTCATTCGTTCGCAGGATTCATGCTCAGCTACATGACACCCGCGACGCTGTTGTCCGGCGAACCGATCAAAATCTACCTGCTCAAAAAAGAACACGGTATTCCGGTCAAAGAAGGCTCGTTCTCGGTAATTACCGACAAGGCGTTGGAGGTCACGACGTTCATGATTTTTATTTTCATCAGCATTTTATTAGCGCTGTCCAAAGGGCTGATCGGCCGCGAAGGGCTCATCAGTATCATCGTAACTGTGATTATCACCGCCGTGATTCTGGGATCGTTTTACTGGCTGACTATCACAAAACGGGGTTTTTTCAGGACGATCTTTCGACTACTGGGAGGACACCGCATCCCCCGACTCCAGCATCTGGAGCAAAAGATCATGCAGACCGAGCAACGGATGTTCACGTTTTTCATGCATCATAAACGCGTTTTTATCATAACGCTGTTGCTGGCGGCGGCAAGCTGGTCGCTGCGCATTCTGGAATTTATGGTCGTTCTGTATTTTCTCGGGATACATTTGACCTTTTCGGAAATATTTATTGTCGCGTTCCTGCCCAATATTTCGATGCTCATGCCGATTCCGGGCGGATTGGGGCTGCTGGAAAGCGCCACCGCTACTATACTGGGGCTGCTGGGACATAGTTCAAGCACAGCGATTTTACTGGTACTGCTCATGCGTATCCGCGATATCGTCTGGGTCGCGATCGGGTTAATACACACCTCGCACCACAGCATTCGTTCGCTCTTTCGAAGTGTCAATAAACTGAACCCGAAGGAGAGTGCGGATTAAATTACACAATGATTTCGGTATTTCTTTTGGTTTGCTGCTATGAATAAAAATCTTGAAATTTGATATTTCTGTTGCGATAACAAGAAAGTATTGATTTTCGTCCGTTTTCATAGGATTCACCTAATCTCCCTCAGATTTTTTCTTCCTGTAATCCTTAACCTCTCTCCCATGCTGGAGCTATCCATTTTCAAAGCTTACGACATTCGTGGCATTTATCCAAGTCAGATAGACGCTTCCGGCACCTACCGGATCGGACGGGCTTTTGTAGAGTTGACAAAAGCCGATACGGTCGTGGTCGGACATGACATGCGAATTTCGGCCCCGGAACTCGTGAAGGCATTGATTGAAGGGATACTGGAACAGGGCGGTTCGGTCATCGATATTGGTATGGTTAGTACGGACGCCTTTTATTTTGCCTGCAGTAAATACAATTGTGCCGGAATCATGAATACTGCGTCGCACAATCCGCCCGAATGGACCGGATTTAAAATGGTCAAACAGATCCCGCAGTTGATCGGAAAAGGACTGGGCATGGAAGAGATTCAGGAGAAAGCCATAAATGGAAAATTTGAAAAGGGGCAAATCTCGGGCAGTTTGTCGACAGACGAACGGATCATGGAGGAGTACGCTATCAAATGCCTGTCGATGATCGATCCCGGTACGATCAAGCGCTACAAAATAGTGGTGGACGCCGGTAACGGGATGGGCGGAATGATCAGTCAGGCGACTTTCGGTCTGCTACCTCAACTGGAAATCATGCCAATGTTTTTCGAGCCGAACGGAAATTTCCCGAACCATATTCCGGATCCGTTGATTCCGGAAAACAAAAAAGCCCTGGAAGCAAAAGTGAAAGAAGCAAAAGCCGATCTTGGCATTGCTTTCGACGGTGACGCCGACCGCTGTTTTTTCATCGACGAAACCGGCTATGCCCTGCCCGGAGACTTTGTCACGGCTTTGTTTGCCGAATGGTTCTGCGCGCGTGAGAAAGGGGCCAGGATTATTTACGACCCGCGAGCCAGTGACGCGGTGCCGGAGATTATCCGGAAAAACGGCGGAGAGGCTCTGGTAGAACGGGTCGGGCACACCTACATCAAAAAACGCATGAGCCGGGAAAATGCCATTTTTGGAGGAGAAGTTTCGGCACATTACTACTACCGAGACCTGAACTTCTGCGACAGCGGGATCGCTTCGGCTCTCCTGTTGCTCCAAATCATGTCCCAAAAGGATAAACCGCTATCGGCCTTGATGAAAACCTTTCAAGAAAAATACTTTATCTCCGGGGAGATCAACAGCAACGTAAAAAGCGTTCCCGCTACGCTGGAACGGATCGAAGAGCACTACACCGACGCCGAGATAGATCATATCGATGGCGTGTCGGTCCGTTACCCGGACTATCATTTCAATGTACGCGGTAGCAATACCGAACCCGTTATCCGACTGAACCTGGAAGCAAAAACCAAAGAAGCTATGGAAGTAAAGACAAGGGAAGTCTTGGCACTTATTCGCGAAGAAGAATAAGGAGAACCAAATTATAAATTATGAAGGATGAATTATTAATTTGGGAACAGTCCCCCGTTGGGAATGTTTCCATACTTAATACTTTATACTGAATACGTTTTACCCCCTGCTCTTAGATTTGAATTTTGACATTGTTTCTCCCATGAACCTCACACTTATTCTGATATTTTTATTTCTATTGCTCGTCTGGCTTTTTTTTACGATCATTTCGCTGAAAGTGGCTTTCCGGTCGCGCATGATGTCCAAAACAATTATTCCGAGCACAACCATTTTTTTATTGATCTCGTTCGCGATCCTGGGAGTTTCGGTCTACTATTTGTCGTTAGCCACCAGTACAAGTACTTATTCTTCAAATATCAGCACATCGTCCCGTTTCTAGGGAAGAACCGAGAGAAGTACTACTGCCCTCAATCAATGTTCCTTTATCTTTTTATATTCTATCCTTCCTTCATTTTGACATATGAAACACGATTCTTCGCTGAGAGATAATCACCGCGGTACGCTGGAACAGCAGGAGCAGAGTATCGCCCGTTTTTTCCATATTCTTTCGGGAGTTATCGTATTCGTGGCAGCCTTTTTACTGATGTCCTACATTCAGTTTAACCCGGACAATCCATATATCTCCGAGTTTGACAGCTACTATCACGTCAAAATGGCGCAGCTGATCCTGGAACGGGGATTCGATTTTTCTAACGGAATTTTTTCCGGAATCGCCAATGCGGGAGCAATAGGAGGTTTTTTGCAAATCCTCTCACTGGGCGGGCTTTTCGGACTCGCATACTGGTTCAGCAAAAAAAATAAAGTCAGAAACGGCGTGATCGTCGCCGGCATCGGTCTGGTTGTTCTGATACTGAACTCGATCTTTATCCAGCATTTTCCGTGGCTGTATTTCACCACGCTGAATGAAAAGTATGTGAACCACCATCTGCTCTTTCACATCATGATGATCCCTTTCTTACAAATATTCGGCACATTTACCGGAGCAAAATTAACGATGATCTTATCCACCGCAGCCTGTTTCTTGTTCTTTTATCTGATCCTGAAACACCTGAAAGTACCGCTACCGCTGCTGTGGTCGCTGATCGCCATCTTTACCATGTCGTCGGATTTTTACTATCGTTTGAGTTTTATCAAAGCCATTCCGCTGTCGCTGGCTTATTTGATGGCCATCATGTATTTCGCGTTTAAAAATAAAGCCGGCATCATTGCAGTGCTCTCGTTTCTCTATGTCTGGTCCTACGGCGGCTTCACCTTTTTGCCGATATTTGCGGTCGTGTATCTGGTAGCCCAGATCGTGTGTAAAGAACAGGTAGACTGGAAATTACCGGTAGCCATGATCGGTGGAACCGCGCTCGGGTTGATCATGAACCCCTATTTCCCAAAGAATTTCGAGTTTCTCTTTTTACAGATATTCCAAACCGGTCTGGGCGCCAAAAGCTATGTGGGCGGCGAGTGGGCCAACTATGAATCGTTCTTCTGGCTGACGATCAACTGGATTCCGGTATTCATCTTCATTGCCGGTATCGCACTGGGATTTATCAGCTCCAAAAATCGTCCCGGTGCCAAAGTAGTCAGTATGCTGATGATGTCCTTTCTGTTTTTGATCCTGGTATGGAAATCGAAACGGTTCGTGGAATATTCGCCGTTTTTCCTCACGCTGAGCGGCCTAGCTCTCATGCAAGGATTTATGAGTGAGAAGGCCGAGGAGATCAAACAAAATCTACTAAAACCGACACTGGAAAATGGTCTTTACGCACTTGTCATCTTGACCTTGCTGATTCCTGTTCCAATAGCCCATATTGGCGGAGAATCGGATGCGGTCCCTCAGGCCAACGGGCAGGTCAAAGAGGTACATCGCGATTGTACCGGTCTGGCCATGCCGCCGAGCCTGATCAATTTCGCAATTTGCGAAATAAAACGGGCCCGCGGCGACACCCAGACACTCTTTAGCATGTCGGCACTCCAGAAAGCCCATCAGTACCTTCTGGATAATGCTCAAGAAGGAGATATTGTTTTTACGGACGACTGGGATGTCTTCCCGCGTTATTTTTTCGCTAATTCGAAAACTTATTATCTGGTCGGACTGGATCCGGAATTCATGAACCAGTATGAAGGCGAACCGTATCCGGGACAACCTGGGAAACTCTACCAAGAATTTGCGGCCATTTCTTCCGGGAACGATGCGAACAATCTCGAACGGATCAAAGAACATTTCAAAGCGAAGTGGGTGATCGTCAACGTCGATCACGGACAATTTTACCAGAATCTCAAAAAACGTTCGGACCTGTTTGAAGAAGTACTATTTGCCGGGAATGATCCCAAGGTTGATCAATACCCGCAGGCGGTGGGAGACGGATATTATTTGTTTAAAGTCCTGTAAATGAGGATATTGCCCATGTTATAGAAAATCAAGAGATGAAGAATGCTATGATGCTAAAAATCCAAAGTTCATCCGCTGCGGCGGATCAAATGCCAAAAGAAATTCCAACATCAAAACTCAAAGCGAGAACCAGTTGAATATTCAAGTAAAATCCGAACGATCCTATAGGAAGAAAAGATTTGATATTTGGCTTTTGAAATTATTTTAATATTTGAACTTTGGTATTTAGAATTTCAGATTTTATAGTTTTGTATATTCGTATCAATTCATGACAAAACAGCATCCTCTCCACGACTTCCTGGTCTTCATCCGGTACGCCATTGTCGGCGGTCTCGGTACCGTGGTCGACGTCGTCGTACTCTATCTGTTGGTTGAATTTGTCTCGATGCCGATACTGATCGCCACCGGTTTTTCTTTTATCGCCGCAGTTATCAACAATTTCCTGCTCAACAAGTACTGGACCTTCAATAATAAGCATACCAACATCCGGAAACAGTTCATAAAATTCTTTCTTGTTGCCGGGATAGGGTTATTATTAACGTTGGTATTTATGTACATTTTCGTACATATTCTTATCATTCCGAATGTTTCCATCGGTTTTTTCAGTATGCAGAAAGAGCTACCCGGTTATGTGGTTGCAAAATTAATAACCTCGGTCATCGTGTTGAGCTGGAACTTCATGGGCAACAAGTTCTGGACCTTTAACGACCGGATCCGCGTAGTACAGCATCTCGAGCATTATCCGTTAACATTAAGCATTATTATCCCGGCCTATAACGAAGAGAAACGCATCGTTAAAACGCTGCAAACAGTCAGCGCTTTTTGTCAACTACAAGCGAAAACATACGAGATTCTGGTAGTAGATGACGGAAGCAAGGACAAAACGGTACAGGTCGTTACCGAACTGAAAGAAAAGATTCCTCATTTGAAGTTGGTTCACTACGCAACAAACCAGGGGAAAGGGTTCGCGGTAAAACAAGGCGTAGAACAGGCGCTGGGAGAATATATCCTCTTTACCGATGCCGACAATTCGACACCGATCGAGGAATGGCGCAAAGTGTTTCCATTACTCAAAAAACATGAGGTTGTGATCGGTTCGCGGTACATCAAAGGCAGCGATATAAAAATCGAACAGCCCAAATACCGGATTGTGTTGGGTCGGCTGGGAAACTTGATGATCCAGACTTTTTTGCTGGACGGGATCAAGGATACGCAGTGCGGATTTAAAGCATTTCAGCACGGTGCGGCCAAGGAGATCTTTTCGCGGATGAAAGTAAAACGCTTCGGCTTTGACATGGAAATACTCGTGATCGCGCGACTTCTTAAATATGATATCAAAGAAGTCGCAGTCAGTTGGTATAACGCCCCCGACAGCCGGGTACGTCCAATCAAAGACGGCCTGCGCACCTTACGCGAACTTATCTTCATAAAGCTGAATTTATGGGGAGGACGTTATCATTAAGTTCGCGCCATATTGGCAAAAAAGCCAGGTTTTGGATCGAAACAGCATTGATATTATTCTGTCTGCTATTGATCGGGAGTCTCTATTTTTACAAACTTGGTGACATTCCGGCCGGTCTGTACAATGACGAAGCGTCGATCGGAGTAAATGCGCGCAGTATACTGGAAAGCGGCAAAGACGAGCACGGAATGAGCTGGCCGATCTATTTTCAAGCCTTTGGGGAGTATAAAAATCCGCTCTTCATTTACGCCACAAGCGCTTTTTTCGGTATTGCCGGAGTTTCGGAATGGACGCTGCGCAGCGTAGCTGTAGTCTTCGGACTTCTGACCATAATGATAGTGTATCTGCTTGGAAAAGATATCGGCAAAAGCAGACTCCTGGGTACAGCGACAGCACTCCTGCTCGCCATTCTTCCCTGGCACTTCGAGATCAACCGGATCGGTTTCGAAGTCGCTTCGAGCCTTTTCTTTTTGGTTACCGCTATTTACGGACTCTACCGCTGGACGGAAAAAGACAAGATCGCCTGGCTTATCCTGGGAAATCTCGCCATGGGATTATTTTTGTATTCTTACACCACTGCCCGGTTATTTTCGCCGCTCTTTTTGCTTTTGTTCGTTATGCTAAATTACCAAGTTCTGTGGCAGCGCCGAAAGACTGCCTGGATTGGAATCCTGGTCTATTTGGTAACGATTTTACCTTTTTGTCTATTTCTTTGGCAGCATCCCGATTTTAACCAACGGTTCAACAGCATCTCGATCTTTCAGGATAAAGAACCGTGGTTTAGTTTCCTGAAAAATTACTTTGCGTACTTCTCGGGTGAGTTTTTATTTTTGCGAGGAGACCTGAATATACGCCATCATGTTCATCTCTATGGAACCGGCGAGATCTATCTTGGCATGATTCCGCTGATCCTGGCAGGACTCGTCGGAATAGTTCGGAGTAAACGAAACTCTTTTCACTTGTTCTGGCTAAGCTTACTCATACTTTTTCCGCTGGCCGGATCTATGACCAATGAAGGAGTGCCGCACGCGCTTCGCGGTTATATCGGAGTTTTACTATTTGCGGTTTTGGGTGGTTTTGGTATAAAAACGTTATGGGTCTCGTCGAGAAAGTTTTTGCGTTCGGTCGCGGGAGGGATGGTGGTAGCGGGAATATTCTGTATTCCGGTACTGGTACAGGCGCATCTTTTTTTCACCCATTATTTTAACAGCTATCCAATGTATGCCAGCTATTCGCCGGGCGCCTGGCAAAAAGAGGAAGGAGAGATCAACCGCTTTATTTTGGAACACTACCGGCCCGGAACGACCGGGGCCATTATCGAGACAGGCAGCGGGCGTCAGGAGATCGATATATTCCATAAATTCTACCTTCCGCAAGAGATACGCGAGAAAATCCGGTTCATCAACGAAAGCGATATGTCACGCCTGATTCCCGGCACGATCCTGATCCTCAGTGGCAGCGAAGCCGCATATCTCAACCTGCCACCACCACTACAAAAAATAGTTACTCATGAGAATCAAACGCTATTTTCCCTCTATGCCTTATGAAAAATCTTAAAAAGATCTTCGATCCGGCCATTCTGCCCTGGCTGCTCGGATCAACCGCCGTGTTTTTATTGCTGGCGCTGTACAATTTTTACTACGGACCGCAATCCGATGATATTTCGCTTTATTTCAATACCGCGCATCAATGGTTTGCAGGGTTGGTACCCTTTCGTGACTTTACCATCGAATATCCGCCGGGAGCTTTGCTTTTTATGGCAGTACCCCATTTCCTGGGAAGTAATCCTGAAAGTTATAAAGTATGGTACAGTTTGCTGATCGTATTTTTTCTGACCGTATGTACCTCACTTCTCTATGATAAAAAAGACAAATACCCGCTATTACTGTTTGTCCTTTGCGTAATTCTCTGTCCGTTCGAGATTGTATTTCAGCGACTCGACGTATTGGTAGGAATTCTGACACTTATAAGTTTAATACTGGTAACCCGGAAACGCTGGATCTGGTCGGCGCTGGTTCTGGGCCTATCGATCACGGTAAAATTCTATCCGCTGGTGCTGGTTCCGTTTATTTTGGTCTACTTACGCAATTGGAAACAGGCGCTATCGTATGGGACTGCGGTCGTACTGGTTATCGTCGCCATATTGGGATCGTTTTTTCTTTCGGGAGCCAAAACCGAGGGGCTGTTCTATTTTTGGACGTATAACCAAAATCGCCAGATCCACCTGGAAAGTACCTGGTCGTCGCTGGCAATGGTACTGGACAAACCGGTAGAAGTCTACACGGCTTACGGGGCCAAAAACCTGGCGTCGCCGCACGACGATCAAATGACCCAGGCAGCTCTGTACGTCTTCGTCACCCTCTTTTTCGTACTCTTTACTTCGGCGCTGTTTGTGAAAAAGAAGGGAGAGCGCTGGTTGTGGGATACTGCTTTTCTGGTGGTTTTAACCTTCATTGTATGCAATAAGGTATTCTCGCCACAATTTCTCTTATGGATTATTCCGCTCTTTGGGATTACCTCGCGACATCTTCTACAGGAGCGAAAAGTGTTATTCGGTCTTTTGTTAAACCTCCTGATTTTTCTGACGCATCTGGTAGTTCCGATATTTTTCCTGGATTTGATCGAGCTCAAACCCGGAGCAGTCTCCTTGCTCTTTTGGCGAAATATGCTCATTATAGGATTCCTGATGTTGTACTTTTATCAGTTTTTAGAAACAGCGTATGGGCAAAACAAAAAAAGCCTGCATCGTTCTACCGACGTATAACGAACAGGCGACCATCAAAACCGTGCTGGAACAGATCTTTACCCAAAAATTTCCCAATTGGAGTTTGTCTGTGCTGGTAGTGGACGACACATCGCCGGATGGGACAGCCGATATTGTCACAGATTTACAAAAAGTCTATACGAATCTGTTTCTTTTGAGTGGGAAAAAAGAGGGTTTAAGCATTGCCTACAAACGCGGCTTCCGATATGTCCTGGAACATATGCCGGACATGGACTATTTATTTGAAATGGATGCGGATCTTTCGCATAACCCGGCATATCTCCGCGATTTTCTAAAAGCGGCAGATCAAGGATATGATTTCATTATCGGTTCACGCTATATTCCGGGGGGCAGTATTCCGCGCGAGTGGAAGTGGTACCGGTATGTTCTCTCCTTTTGGGGAAATCAATACATACGATTTGTAGGCGGGATGGCCAGGGTACATGATTGTACTTCGGGGTTCCGGTGTATCGGCACCGCTCTGCTGAGAAAGATGAACCTGGATCAGGTTTTAAGCAAAGGATATGCTTTCCAGATGAGCCTGGTACATCAGGCTACCCGTAAAGGGGCCAGAATAAAGGAAGTTCCTATCATTTTCACAGACAGGGTACACGGATCATCCAAGCTCTCCGGATGGTTCGATACACTGGAATGTCTGTTCACCGCGACAAGTCTGCGGTTTAAACGGTATAAATAATATAGAGGCACGCTGCAGCGTGCCCCTACATGTCCTCCTACCCAACGTTGACAACATTGTATGGAATCCTGGATTATCCGACATAAATCATGGCTGGGTTGGGGATTTGCGACGCTAGTAACGCTGATAATGTTTGTAAGCGGCTATGTCAGTATGCAAAAAGACGCGATCACCGGCGATGAAATTGTCTATCCTCCGGCTGGGTATTCATATCTTTTATATCATCGCTATGATATTAATTTCGAACATGCGCCGTTCTTAAAGATGTGGATGGCCTTGCCTTACTTTTTTTTGCAACCCAAACTTGAGCCCAAAAGCGTCGAGAACAGCAGCCAGTGGGATTTCGGACGCGATTTTTTCTTTAAAAATAACGGCTCGCGAACCGAAGAACTCCTTTTGTCGGCCAGAATGATGATCCTGCTCTTAACTGCCGGATTCGCGCTTTTTTTATTTTGGGGTATCAAACGCTGGTGGGGAATACCTGCCGCATGTATTTCAACCTGTATTTACGCTTTTTCGCCCAATATTCTGGCGAATGGCCGGCTCGCCACGCTGGACAGCGGCGTAATGGTCTTTATGTTCGTAGCACTCTATTTCTTTATCAGCTGGTGGAAGAAACCGGGGTATCTGTATGCGATTCTGACCGGAATAGCTTTCGGAGTAGCCCAAACTGCAAAATTCACCGCACTGTTTTTAGTCCCGGTTTTTCTGATAACAGGATTGGTCTATATTCTTTTCTACATCCGCAAAAAGTTCTGGAACCCACAACGGGCAGTACAACTGGGAGTCGGACTCTTTTCCGCCTTCCTAAGCATATGGCTGATTTACGGCATTTCTGCCTATCAAACCCCCCCGGAATGGGTGAGTTCGAAGATCCAGGAAGTTGTACCGGCGACGAATGATGCGCTCAAGACTCCGGCGGATCTGGTACGCCTTTTTAACGGGAATGACCTCACCCGACCGCTGGCCGTCTACGGTCTGGGAATCCTAAGAAGCTATACCTATACCAAAGGCCCGATTACGAATTTTTTACAATATCTGTGGGGAGATTTTAGCGAATATGGCTGGTGGTACTATTATCTGGCAGCCTATGTGGTCAAAGAACCGCTGCCAATCTTATTAGCGTTACCTCTTGCTTTGATCCTGATTGTCTATGTTTCGTTAAAAAAGAAAAAAGTAGACCTGCCCCTCGCTGGCATCATTATAGCAGTGATACTAACCGGCGGACTAATGTCTTTAGGAAATCTGAATATCGGTTTACGTTATTTTTTACCGGTATTTCCGCTTATTTATACCATCCTGGGTTATGCGGCTATGTTGCTGTTCAAGTACGTCAGGAGCAAAACAAAACAGATACAAATTGCGCTCGGGAGCCTTCTCATAGTATTAGGCGGATGGCTGGTGTGGGAAAACGTACGTATATTCCCCTCCTATCTGGCCTATTTCAACCAGCTCGCTGGCGGACCCGAAAAGGGATACGCCTACCTTATCGATTCGAACATCGACTGGGGACAGGGATTAGTCCAGTTAGCCACATGGGCCAAAGCGCATCCTGATAAAAAATTGTATATCGACTATTTCGGGCAGGGGGAGCTTTCGCACTACTTGAAAGACATTGAGTACGAAAACTGGCATGTAGCACGCGGCTTTCCGGAAGACGGGTACCTGGCGATTAGCGTTAACTATTTTACCACCAGTAAGTACTGGAAAAACAAAGGGAATGAAACCGTCTCCTACGAACCGCTGGAACAGGTTGAACCGCTCGCCCGGATCGGCTATGCGATGAATGTATACGGGCCGGAGCAATTTGAAGAGGCGAGACTCTTGGAAAGTCAAAAGTGAAAGTTCAAACGTCAAAGCTATGGAAGCTTATGGTTTTGACTTTTAACCTTTGAGTTTTGATCTGTTTTATCGCATCACCGCATACAACAGTAGGCTTATAAGAGCTAACGGCACTACTTGCATGACTAGTTTTTGATATGGTATCACGATCATATGGGGAGCATTTTGGCGCAAAAAAGTATACCGTTTGGTAAACAGGACAAAGACGCTGGCGCCCAAGCCCATCCCGAGAAGTAGTTTATCAATTCCGAAAATGGTGTTGAGCGGGTGTCCGATGAGTTCCAGATGAGAAAAAAGCAGGAGGAAGATCAGGGCGTAGTCGAGCGCGACCAGCCAGTCGCGTCCGCGGAAACGAATCTCTTTTTTTTCGAGCCAGTGTATCGTGAGGTAGGCCAGAAAGGCGATCCAGGCGCCGATCCAGACGCCCGAGATCAGGTCGTCTACCCCGAAATAGCGAGTCAGCCCTAACCCCGTGGTCAATGCCGCCGCGCACAGCGGACAGGCAAAGGTGGTTTGAGGGAGAAGAAAGAAAAAGCACAAGAGAAATAAGAGTGATCTGAAACGTAATTTCATCAGGCTGCCTTTGGAATAGCAAATAATGGCTCCGATAGATTGGCACGAGTGGGATCAACCAGCTCTTGTTGGGCATTACTACGCCCTTTTCTCCCAATATTATCTAGATTTACAATACGGTAGCCGTTTATATTAGTACCCCGATCCTTCAGGTCATGACCATGCACTAGCCCCCGTACTCCCGCTTCGGACAAAGGAATATTTTGATTGGTATAGTGAGGAACATCGATACCGGGTGTTCCTTCGGTGCGCCCCGCCCATAGAAAATGGGATAATAGCATTTCCAAGATTTCATACTCCGGATAAAAGTTTTTTCGAACAATCTCTTTATTCTGGGTCATATCATTCGTAAACGTCGTCATCGCGCTTAGAAGTTTTTTAGTAAAGGTACGAAACCAGGTATTGGCTTGTTCAATAAAATCAAGCAGATTCTTCTCGGTAATAGGCTCGCGAAAGCCCATGGCTTCCTGCAAACGTCTAATACTGTCTTTGGTGATAGCTCCGTGAGAAAAAAGCATCTTACTCCCGACATCGTAATGTAAAAGATCCATGTTGTCATAGTAACGTGTCATAGTCTCTAAAATCGAATCTTCACTCTCGATCATAGCCATACGAAAATGAGAGATTGCCTGAGCCGAATCTATTGTTCTGTCGGGATGAAACTTCGAGACGATAAAATCATAATCATGGTTGGATGCAAGAATCGTTACAGGACCGTGAAAGCCTTTTGCTTTTGCTCTCTTGCGGATTGTATCGATAATCGCAAGTATGATACCGTCATAGAGTCCGCGATCCGAGAGAAGGTCGCCAATCAGAAGCATATGCCGATCCTCTCCGATCCAGTCGATTGTCCCGATTAGCTCGAGCAAACGCTCATACTTTGGAATAAACTTCTCTTTCCAAGAAAAATCGGAAATCAGTTTGGTAAATTTGCCCGGCATTTCGTTGACCATTTCATTATAGAGAGCAATGAACTCGCGAGCCTTATCGGAAGGCATAGTGATAAACTCGCCTAAAATCATTGTCTCCATCAGTTTCAAACCACTCGCATGATCATCTCCCAAAGCCAGAAGTCGCGCATCGATCATTTCCCGGCGAACTTGGTTCAGATCATGATGACGATAGGCAGCTTGAACGGGATTTTCTTTTCCATCGACTGTCACGGAATACGCATATTCTTGATCTCCCTGAGGAATAAATGTTTCTATCGTTTCTTTGCGCTGCTCATCTGGAATATCGAGAGAGGGAAGTTTCAAGGCCCCGGTATGGTAGGTACCGGTAGGAAATTGAGGTGTCGATGTTATTTCCGAAGCTGCTGGATTAAGCACCAAACCGGTTTTATAGAGACCTTGGGCATGATGAAGTTGAAAGTTCGCCATATCCTTTTCGCTATCGTTCAGATTAGTCAAAACCGTTTGGTGTACGGTTTTTCCCGATGCATCGGTGAAACTACCGCAAAAGACTAATCGATCCAAATCAAAAGAATCGTCCCGCACGATATCGGTAACTAAAAATCTGGATCCATCCATAAACAGAAGTTCGTCACCCGGGTGAACGGATCGAACCAGATGGTTCATGCTGGAGATACTATACTGCAAAGGCAGTATTCGATCCTGGACAATGACGGTTTTCAACCAGTCAGGCAACTTTTCATACTCGGGATTGGCCGAAATATTACTGGTTACTGCGAAAGGATCAGACAACGCGGCCGTACCACGAACAGGGGTCTTATATTTGGTTGGAACCAACCCTCCTTCTTTATAATCGAAATTATTCTTTACCAGTGTGTGTTGCTCAAAATCCAGGTATTTATCGGCTGGAAAAATTCGATTTCCCAGTGCCAGCTCTTTAAAAAGCCAGACATGCCGAAGATTCGGAAGTTGGACAAGATTAACTGCCGCTTTCGTTTTTAAGGTACGCATTTTATCGCGGAAACTATTGAGATGCAGTATCTTACTGTCGGGGACCTCCAGCACCTCTAATTCGGGGCCGCCGGCATGCACTTCGGGAGTATTTTTGACGACGAGTTTTCGCAGATCGCGGAAACGCAAGAAATTATAGAACTTTCGATTGGCCGGAACGGTGACGTCCAGTTCCCGTAATTTTCCATCCTGATCGACCTCGATCGTAAAATCATACCCAGACGGAATAAAATCCTCGAGCAGAACTTTTTTCTGCAAGGGATCGGTGATTCTCTGTACCTCAGCCAGAAGCGGATGTTCGATCGCCTTTTCGGGCGGTGGAAGGGGTGGTCCAGAAATAGTGGGAGGGGCAGGCGGAGAACTGGTAGGTTCGGTCAAATCTTCTTGTTTGGCTTTTCTGATATTTAGAATACCGGTACCTCCACCAACCAGCAGAAACAGAATTTCGCCGATTGTAAAAAGGATATCGCCGTTCTTCTTTCTGAGAACACGCGTTTCGCCACCGGTATTTCGCACCATCGTACCCGAACGACTCGTAACCTGGGTCAGGCGAGTTACATTTTCTGCCACTTTATCTTTTTCGTTACCAAGAAGCAGCCGATTAAAATACTTCTCGGCCTCACCTTCGGTCCGAATCGCAACGCCGCCCTCAAACTCGGCCACTTGGGGCAGTTCGGGCAACAGTTGAAACATCAAATTGACGTCTTTCTCATCCCGGAGAAAAAAAGTAGCCGTTTTTTTGTTTGTATCTTCTTTGGAATCCATATAATCGAAAAAAGTCAGCGGCAGGCTGGTATGCTTCTGAGAAATCCATTCCTCAAAGGTTCCATAGCGTTTCTCCTTTGCTACCACGGCAGCTTTTTTCTCATGATCCTCGCCAAAGGTACCGGGCAAAAGAGCTTTTACTTTATCCGCCATCAGGCCAGCCATACCGGTAACAATCAACGCGGCCGGCAGAGCGAACCGCGATAACTTTTTGAGAGGACTCACCTTGTCTGGTTCTCCATTTTTCACCACCTCGGCCATACAGTTAAGCGCTATTGTTTAAGAATATTCAGCACTTTGGTAAGATCTTTCTCGTACTTTTTCAGTTTTTCGTAAAATTCCCAAGTCTTTTGAGCTTGTCCGCGCTGCCCCGTAAGCTCGGTTCCGCGTACCACTAATTCTTTGCCATTGATCCACATTTTGAAATCACCCGTAGCGTCAGAGAAAGAAGTATCCAGTTGGGCCGTACTGATACGTCCCAGAATTCCTTTAGTATTATTCTGAAGAAACGTAATTTCAGGGGACGTAAAATCGGCGCGTATCTTCTCCGCTTCTTGTTTCTGACGCTCCGTCTCCTGGGCACGAGGGTCAGGCTGTTTGATAGTTTCCGGACGATTGATCTGATTGGAAGGTCTGAAAGAACCGTCAGAATATCTTGAAACAACTCCCCGTTTTGGTTTCTTGGGGACAACCGCAGGTTGCTGACTGGCCTGATCCGACAAATTGATCGTCATCTGGTACGGCTTAAAAACAGTCTCGCCTTTACGGTTGCGCCCTTTGTGCACGAGCTGAAAAACGATTTTACCGTCCGGCGCGCGCGTAATCCCGATCAAATCGCGGTCGGCATAAATACGATTCGGATTGAATTTGTCTTTTTTCATAACCTGAAAAGCCGCTACCAGCTGATCAGGGGTAATCCCGGGACATTTATCCTGCATAATCTGCCACAACGTATCCCCCTCCTGAACATCGTAGGTATTGTTTTGAATAAAACTCAACGCCGATTCGATCGCCTCAAAATACGGCTTGAAGGTATCACTCTGCCTCACCTGATTATACAAACTGGACAAAAGCCCTTCCGTTTCTTGCTCGGTCTTTTGCTCTTCCAATTTCTTATTGGCAATCTCATTTTTGGGCTCCGGACTATCGGATTGTACCGGAACACTCTCGCCAAAGGAACCTTCATCCAAGTACAAAAAGACGGTACGGTATGAAAAGACAGCAGGAGTAAATCGTGAGCAGTGCAGAATACGCGGCATAGAAAAAAGAATGAATTCTATCCATTATACCACAAAAGAGCCTGTTTTGCGAAACAAAACTTTTGACGGTAAAACGTCTACCCGAACCAGCCATCCCGGTCTGCCTCCCCCCGTCCCCGTCCCTGGTCATTCTGAGCGTAGCGAAGAATCTGCCCCCAGTACCGAACAATATCCCCAGGTCGAAAGTACTACACAGAGACCGCTTCTTGCGCTCCCTCGACATTCCCGGCTGTTTTGACATCGGGACGCAGCGCCACCATATCGTCATTCCAGCTGGCCGGACAGGCCATACCCGGATGTTCGGCGATAAAGTGCAGCGCGTGGAGTTTGCGCAACAACTCCTTGGCCGAACGCCCGATATTTTCGGTGACTATTTCGATCGACTTGAGATTGCCGGCAGGGTCAATGATAAACGTGCCGCGCTCAGAATTTCCGGTCTCGGCATTATGAATACCGAAGTACTCCGACAGTTCGCTTTTGCGATCCGAAACCATCGGATAGGGAAAACCGGCGAGCATCTTTTCCACTTCCAGCCACACTTTGTGGCTGTGTACCGTGTCTTTACTGACCACCAGCAGCTCGGTATTTTCGAGTTTCGCAAATTCGGCCTCGAGTTTTTGCAGATCCTTGAGTTCGGTCGGACAGACAAACGTAAAATCGGCCGGATAAAAAAACAGCACCACCCAGCGCCCACGATAATCGTTTAGGTGCTTAAGAGTTGATTCCTGAGTTTTGGGATCATACACCTTAAACGTAAAATCCGGGACTTCGTGCTCAACCTGAGGGAAAGCAGACATCATCAACGCTTCGTCGTGCATAGTGCTACAGAGAAAGAAGTAAGATATGCTTATGATAGTAAAGAACCAGCCAAGATTCAAGCAGCCCGGTTTTTTTCATAAACGCATTGACATATGCAACTAGGTTGCATATATTCGTAGACGCAACTTACTTGCGTTAATCATGTACTATGCGTATTGCTTTTGTCGGCAAAGGCGGAGCGGGAAAAAGCACAGTGTCAGCACTATTTTCACAGTATTTGGTAGAGACACAAAAGATACCAACGCTCTTACTAGATGTTGATGTGAACTGCCATATAGATCAGCTATTTGACATTCAATTCCCGGAAGAGAGAAAAATGAACTATGGAGAAAATAGTTACAACATTCGTAAGTACTTTAAAGGGACTAACCCGCATATTAGCTTAGATGAATTTATCAAAACAACGCCACCTGGAAGTGGGTCGAACTTTCTTGAAATATCAACGGAGAATTACGTTATACATAATTTTGCCGTAGAAGTTCGTCCAAATTTGTTTATGATGGCAACCGGTAGTTATTTGCCAAATGCCGTAGGCCAGAGCTGCCACCATGGACCACAGGCAGTGGCGGAGAATATTCTCTGGTTTTCTAAAATAAAAGAAACCGAGGCAGTAATAATAGACTCCAGCGCGGGAGTAGATCATTTTGGTAATACATTATTCTTTCAGGATCTCCTAGTATTTGTGGCAAAACCCGACCGAGAAAGCTTAAATGTTTTTCGTCAATTTTATGATTTGGCAAAACAAAGTGGGAGGGAAAAACATATAAGCCTGCTCATAAACCAAATACGGAGTGGCCAGCAATTAAACTTCGTAAAAAGTGAATTTCCGCTAGAGCCAATCGCTATTATCAGTGAATCTGATCGAATAATGGCAAAAAGACTAGCAAATAAACCACTAGGATTATTGGATTTGGAGGTCGCTGACACCTCGGCATTTGAAGCAATATTTCATCTGGGGCAACAACGAAAAGAATCTCTGCAAGTCCGCTACGAAGCTCTGCTTATGTTGCACACAAAACTCAGTAGCAAAGATTCCTGGAAACGCACCTATCGTCCAGGATTAGAAGATCAGATTGATCCAAACTATATTCCGGAATAATTTTTTCCTATGTATCACCAAGAGAATGTGTTTTTAACTATTTGGCTCTGTCAAAAAGAGCGACGTTTAGCTGAATATGCTCATGATTGCAAGAAGAAACCCATGACTACAGCACAAGAAACGGTTCGTGTGATCTGGAGTTTTTTACAATCAACGCAAATTCGCAGACCAAATGGTATGTCATCCTCCGCAAAGTTATTGGTGGAAAAGCAGTTCTGTGAATGGGCCGAACCCATGGTAAAAGCTGATAAACCGCTTTCATTATTTTTTTACGACCTTCCCTTCAAAACAGGTGCAGATATCACCAAACCTGACCTGTCAGAACAGCTGATGTTTTTGAACCTGAACTTGATTAGCAAGGTATCGACCGTGTTATACAAACCAGGCCTTCGTTTCCGGGTCATCTCTGACGGAAGTATCTTCAGTCTAGGAGGACTGATAAACTTCGCTGAGATCGAACAGTATCGCCAAAACTGCAGAATGATTCTGCGTAAATCCATGCTTAAAAATGTGTCAATCATGGACTGGCTGGAAGATAGAACCTTACAAAAACAATGCCTGATAGACAAGTTCAGAAAAGAAATAGAAAACATGAACCCATACAGTATTCTTTCTCAGCCACAGATACAGAGCCTGCTAAAAAGATTTCTGCGATGTTTTCCTGACAGAACGTTATCAGAATTTGAAAACCTGCTTCTAGCAAGAGCGCATTTCGAGATACATAGAAGTAAAGGCATACACCCGGAGTGGGGCTGGCAAGTAACTCAGCATGCCCACAAGACTTGTACGCCACGATTATGTATTTATCCGGTCGATTCTGGTATCGAGATATCAGCCTCACGAGGAACTTGCTATTTCCAAGAACATAACGGAAAGGTAAGAATAAAACCTTACGAAAAGCCGCTAATCATACCAAGATATTTCCAGAAAAATTTATCCCAACTGGCAATACATAATTCATGAAGAACAATACCACAGCTCAAAAATTAAAGAATTGGCTAGTATCACAGCAACACATTTTCTTGGACAACGATGGATTTCTGTTCGACAATACCGAAAAGATGAACGATGCGGCCATCTTTACACTTCGTCATGTTTTCGATGTTGAAGTATCTGAAGTTAAAAAGATTGATGTTTTATACAATTTAGAAAACTTTTATTCGCAGAATTCTAGTGTTTTTCAACGAGTTCCTTTTGTCGCTTCAGAATCTCTAAAAATACTTCGACAAGGCGTCTACGACATAGGCGACGTTGCCCATATCAGTGAAAAAGATATTTTTCGAATGAGTTCTAGAGCGTACGGAGGAGCTTTTCTGCCGTTTAGCCCAATCGATTTGCCACAAGCGTACGAGCGGTTTGAAAAGCTTGTTCAAGAGTATACACCCCACAAGAGCAATACAAATATGAAAAAAATCGAGGAGCTGATCCATATTCTTCAACAGAATGTGCAAGAATATGCGCTGAACGGAAGAACAGGAGATATATCACCTATTTCTGGAGAACGATATGTAAAAAACGGCATTACTTCCCGATTTGTGTTTGAAGCTTATTTAGCCATCTATCTACTAATCTTCGAGCCCCAAGTACAAGAGCTTGTAGGAGCCAGAGAGCTTGTAGGAGCACTTAATAAATTCTGTAAAAAACAGAACAAAGGATTTGGCCTTATCAGCAATCGTTCTCAGGACAGTCTGATTCCATTGTTGTCCCGTCATGATTTTATCGGAGAAACTATGCTGTCTGCAGACAGCATCTTTCCAGCCGATCCAGTACTTGGTGGGAAGCCGCGATTACATCAGTTTCGAGCAGCAATTCCAGCAGGGGAAACTATCCTCTATTTTGGCGACTTACCTACGGATGTAGCTGCCATAAAGGCATTAAACGAAATGGACGGACCAAATACTGCGAAAGTCATTGTCATTCCCAGCAAGTTCGAATTTTACTTAGATCAGCAAGGGAGTGGGGAGCACAACTTTTCACCTGAAGAACAGAATTATACCATGTGCATTGCGTACCCGACAATCAGCGAAGTAATAGCTGGACTATAAATTATTTGGAACAGGTACATTATATCTTTTTATTATTTTCTTATGAATACAACTGCTACCTCAGATGTCGCAGCAGAGCAAAGTAGGGAGAGTGGGGTTACCGCCTATGTCGTTACTGGTCCTTTTGGCGCAGGAAAAACGACTATAATAAATCATTTGCTCCGGCAACTTCCCAATGGTCAACGGCCAAAGGTCATAGTGAACGATTTCGGAGCTGTGAATCCAGATAAAAAACGCATTGAAGAACAGAGCGGGGTCCCTGTAGAAACGATTACCAGCGGATGTATTGCTTGTAGTAGTTTGGATCAACTTATTGCCATCGCAGAAATAGCCCAAAAAAGTGGAACTACCGCTCTCGTCATCGAACCATCAGGAGGGATAGACGGAGATGAACTCCCGGTTGCTTTGTCCATCGCTGGTGTTCGTTATTGTATCATAGCCATGGTCAATGCACGAGATTTTGAGCTAGATATATGTGACGGACTACTCCCCTCACAATTACGTCATGCTCAAATGGCTGTAGTTACTAGAGGAGATTCTATAGCAGGGATTAAAGAAGCATTCATGGAAAGAATAACAAATCTGACCAACAATGATACGCCTGTATTATTTTTTGATCATAACAATCCAAATAATGTAGATGAAATTATAAGAATGGCAAGAGAAAAAATTACCCAACCAGTATTTGTTAGGTCTCCTGCTCCGTTCGTTTCTTTAGGACGAAAAAAGAAAAATGATGAGAGGGGAGCAATGTTGGGCCAGGCTACCGTTGATCACAACAGAATCCATACTTCCTATACTGAAACTCTCTTATTCCCTGAAGGTATAACCTCAGAGCAAATATTGAAAGCGCTTAACAGCACAGAATTTCCCATTCGACGAGCAAAAGGTGTCTGTATAGATCAATTAGGAAAACGGCGTGATTTTGACTGGGTTTGGGGCAGTTTTTCCTTGGGTCTCGAAACGGTAACTGATTGCCACGTCTTGCTCATCCATACGGACGATCCCAATCAAGTAGAAGAGGGGAAACGATACCTCCTCAAAGCTAATACCGATCCTGCAAGGACTACTGCCTCTATAGAGCGATGGTCAGCAATTTTAAAAAGCACACCTCCTATAAAAGCTGATGGAAAACCACAACTGCGCTGTGATGCCTTTATTCTCTTGACACTAGCCTTACGCAAAAATGTTCCAGAAAATGTTCGCATAGAAGCAGTAAGCATCTATACTCAATGGTTATTGGAGTCGATCAAAGCTGTTCGCGGATTTATGAATCCCAATAACGATAGCTCGTATAAAAATGAGGAGATCGGTTCCTGGTTGTTTATTTTAGGGAAACACGCTTCCCGCATTTTGGTAGAAGAGCGCAAAAATCTAGATGAAAAAACTGACATAGCATTACTCAAAACAGATGTTTTGGGGTGCGTACTAGAAGGGATAAATATGATGTATACAGGATTTATGGCCTGCGCCCAAAAAGAACTCCAGATTGACCCTTCTATTATGATCGATCTGGAACAATGGCCCCTCCCGGG
Source organism: Candidatus Altimarinota bacterium (assembly GCA_039809385.1). GTDB lineage: Bacteria > Patescibacteriota > Gracilibacteria > JBDHUY01 > JBDHUY01 > JBDHUY01. Next base: position 5,206 of record JBDHUY010000019.1, on the reverse strand, counting down.
CAAGAATGCTGGATCTCTTTTACGCGGTTGTCTAGCTACTGAGAAGAACTCATTGGATAGACACTCAGCAGTAGTTGATAGTATTAGAATGGCAACACAGATGATCCATCATGCTTCACGAAACAACTCATACAAAGAGGCCTGGCAAAAACTGCTGCAAGAATTTGAGAACAATGAAACAAAAAATCTTTGACATCCGCAACTTATTTGCGTAAACATAAAGATGTTTCTATCATGGATTTATATGAACTATACTGCCGTTCAGATTATCGAATTCTTGCGAAGCAGAGGCCATCGTATCACCAAAGTTCGCTCCGCCATGCTGAAAATACTAGCACATAATGAGAAACCTCTGGCTGTTCCCGAGCTGATCGAACGCCTCAAAGAAGCAGGTATTATCGTCAATAAAACCACTGTATACCGCGAAATCGAATTTCTGCAAAGCCAGAACATGGTCAAAAGTATCTACTTGGGCGAAGACAAAAAACGCTACGAGCTTGTAGGAGAAGATCACCACCATCACTTGATCTGTATCAGCTGCGAAAAAGTTGAAGATGTAGAGTTGTCGAACGATTTAACTCACGAAGAAAAACGCATCCAGAAAGAAAAAAAGTTTAAAATCCAGCGCCACTCTCTCGAATTTTTCGGCCTGTGTCGCAAATGCCAATAAGCTAACAGCTTAGAGCCATCGGCTCGCTATTTTATTACGACAAATACTAGATACTTTCACTTCCCTACTCATATGAAAACGAAAACACTTTCCTTTACCATTCTGGCCTGCCTCACCCTGCTCACCGGGTGTCAACAAAAACCGGGAAATACAATAGCCGGACCAAACGAGAATGCTACTGTATCCAAAAAGATCAACATTGTGGCCAGTTTTTACCCGCTGGAATTCTTGGCACAGGAAATCGGCGGCAGTGCTGTTACCGTGACTTCGATCGTACCCAATGGCATAGAACCACACGACTATGAGCCCACACCGCAAGATATTCAAAAGATATATGCGAGCGACATCCTCGTTTATCTAGGAGCTGGACTGGATCCGTGGGCCGAAAAGCTAGCTCCGGAGCTGCAAGAAAGGGGCATCGGCATCGTAAAAATAAGCGAAGGCGTTACGCTGCGTGAAGGAGCGGGACACGATGAGCACGAAGAAGGCGAAGCGGAAGAAGAACACGAAAGCGACGAACATACGACCGATCCGCATATCTGGCTCGATCCGGTTCTCATGAAACAGCAAGTTACCTTAGTGGAACGGGCCTTGAAAGAGAAAGATCCGCAAAACGCTTCCGTTTACGCGTCCAACCGGGAGAAGGTACAAACAGCGCTAGCCGAACTGGATGCGGCCTACAGAGCATCCCTCTCTGCGTGCCGTCAAACTACGGTAATCAGCTCACACGCCGCTTTCAATTATCTGGCCGCTCGTTATAATCTTACAGTCGAAAGTATCAGCGGTCTTTCACCCGAGGGCGAGCCAAGCCCCAAAACCCTGGCCAGTCTCACCCTGCTTGCCCGCAGGAACAACATCAAGTATATTCTGATGGAATCACTGGTAAGCCCCAAACTGGCTGAAACACTCGCCAGTGAAACTGGTACTCAAACCATCGTATTTAATCCGCTGGAAGGACTGACACCGGCAGAACAAGCAGAGGGCAAGACGTATTTCACGATTATGCGGGAAAACCTGAAAACCTTACAAAAAGCGTTAGAGTGCGATCCAAGCTAAAATATCATACTAAAGAGGTAACATCCCCACAGAATGCCAAAGTTCAAAATCTCAATGCCAAAAAAAACCCATTATCCAACCCCCAACAGCTTCATACATATTTTTTGTTATCTGATATTTGGACCTACTTTGTCTACCGCGGCGGATTGAGCTTTGACGTTTGAACTTGAACTCTCATTTGCGCACAGGGGCGAATGACGTTTGATCTATTATGTTTCCATGTTTTTAGTTAGTATCTTTCTTGCCCGTGGAACATACTGCACCAAAAAAAAATCCCATTATCGAAGCCCAACATGTTTCTTACCGTACCGAGGGTAAAGTGGTACTGGAAGATCTTAATTTTCAAATCGAAGCGGGTGCCTATGTAGGTTTGATCGGCCCTAACGGCGGTGGCAAGACCACGCTGCTTCGGCTGATTCTGGGATTGATCCCCCTTACCGAAGGAAATATTAACCTATTCGGGGTTTCGATAAACCAATTCCGGGACCAACAAAAGATCGGGTATGTTCCGCAAAAAAGCGCCACAGCGTATAATGGTTTCCCGGCGTCGGTGGAAGAGATTGTACGGGGAGCTCGTAAAAGTCATATCCCGTTCTGGCACAGGCAAACCCGGGAAGATCGGGAGGCGGTTGAAAAAGCGATGGAGATTACCAATATCCTGCCTCTGCGGCACAAACGGGTATCCGATCTGTCGGGAGGCGAACAACAACGGGTATTCATCGCCAGAGCATTGGCCACAAAACCGGAAGTTCTGATCCTGGACGAACCGACCACGGGAGTCGACATACATTCTCAAGAAGAATTTTATCGTTTTCTGGATCAGTTGCATTGCGATATCGGTCTGACAATCGTATTTGTCTCGCACGATGTCGACGTGATCGCCAAAGAAGTCGAATCGGTTTTGTGCTTGAATCGCCGGCTTGTGTCACACAGCAGCGCCGAGGACTTTTTTCAGAGCAACGCGCTGGAAGAACTCTACGGTAAAAAAATGAAATTTATTCACCACCACGACCGCTAAACTTTACGTTCTTTGGATATGAAAAAAGGATTTATTCTAAGTCTGTTCCTGCTTTGCACTCTGCTTTTTCTGCCCATTACTACAAATGCGCAGACAGCAAACGAAAATAGCAATACCAATGCGGACAGTCCGGCTAAAACAGCTACCGCCATGTCCGACCAACCCGATACCTATTTGACCGGAGAGGTTCTGCATGTACTGGAAAAAGGCGAGCGCGACATTTTCGGCCAAAAACAAAAATATCAGATTCTACAAATAAAGTTAGGAGAAGGAGACAGGAAAGGCGAACTCATCCGTCTGGAATACGGCGGAGCTTCGCTGGAAGCTTCGCAGTACCTCAAGGAGGGCGAAACGGTAGTCCTGGGATATAATCCGGAGTTGAAAAATCCCTACTACATTATGGACCCTTACCGCCTGCCGGCAATCCTGTGGATCCTGGCAATTTTCTTCGGCGTGGCGGTCTTCTTCGGACGCTGGCATGGCTTCAATTCGATTCTGGGCTTAGGGTTCAGTATTCTGGTTCTGGCGCAGTTCATCATTCCCAATCTGGTAGATGGGCAAAATCCCCTTCTGATAACGTTTGCCGGTGCCATTCTTATCATTTTAGTTTCCATGTATCTGGCACACGGGATCAGCCGCAAAACCACCGTGGCGGTAGTAAGTACGTTTGCCACACTTGCTACGGCGATTATCCTGGCTTTATGGTTTGTTTCATGGAGTAAGCTGTTCGGTCTGGGGTCGGAAGAATCGTTTTTTCTGCAATTGGGCTCGTTCGACAAAATCGATTTACGCGGACTATTGTTAAGCGGTATGATCATCGGAACGCTGGGAATTCTGGACGATATCACCAGCGCCCAAAGCGCGGCTATTTTTGAGCTCAAAGATGCCAGTCCTTCTTTTGGATGGACGGAACTCTACCGACGCGGACTCAAGATCGGCAAAGAGCATATCGCTTCGCTGATCAATACTCTGGCCCTGGCCTATGCCGGAGCGTCCCTCCCCTTATTCTTATTATTTTCGATCAATTCGACCCAGCCGTTGTGGGTGATTTTAAATGGGGAATTTATCGCCGAAGAGATCGTACGGACTCTGGTAGGAAGTTCCGCCCTTTTGCTGGCAGTGCCTATTACCACCGCTTTGGCCGCCTGGTACTGGGGCAATATGGAAGCCGATAAATTTCGCACCATGCAGCAGACACTCCCAAAGAAACGGGAAAGAAAGCTGCTGGAGAACGGGGGTGGGAGAAGGGAGTGAGGAGAATTGCTTATACAGCGAATAGTCTAAAGCTACGATATTAAAATCTTTACGCATTACTCCCGGAAAAGTTTCTTCTCGCTGAACTACATTATAGGACCTTTAACCTTTTGAACTTCTCATTAATCCCTGGTAGTTAACGGATTTTCCGGGGCAGCAGACACACGGGTCTGCTGCTACTGTCCATTCTGAGCGATAGCAAAGAATCTGCTCCGCGGGGAAGAATCTGCCTTTACACTTTGAACGTTTGATTATGTTGGAAATTTTTACATTCGATTTCATGATCCGGGCCTTCATCGCAGGCCTGATTATCGCGGTGGTAGCACCTTTGATCGGTATATTTCTGGTGGTACGACGCTATTCGTTGATGGCCGATACCCTGGCACACGTATCGCTGCTGGGAGTCGCGATCGGCTTGGTTACACGGATCTATCCGTTTATTACAGCAATTGCGGCAGCAATTTTGGCCGGGGCGGGGATAGAATATTTGCGCACTCGTAAAAAACTCTTTGGCGAATCGGTCTTGGCGTTATTTTTGTCGGGAAGCTTAGCTTTGGCTATCTTACTGGTCTCCTGGATCAAAGGAGTAAATGTGAATCTGTTCAGCTATTTATTCGGTTCTATCACTACTGTCTCGTGGTCCGACATTTGGATCACGGCACTTAGCGGTACATTAATCGTCGCATGTATTGTGCTCCTGTATAACAAGCTGTTTATGGTATCGGCGGATGAAGAGGTGGCTATTGCCAGCGGCATCAAAGCCGAACGATTAAATTTCGTACTGGTCTTGTTGTCAGCGATCACCGTTTCACTCGCGACCCGAGTGGTCGGAACACTCCTGGTGGGCGCGCTCATGGTCATTCCGGTCATAACCGCTATGCAGTTTAAACGGGGGTTTAAGGGAACCATGATCCTTGCAATTATTCTCTCGGTAATCGCAGTGGTCGCCGGGCTATTCGCCTCTTACTACCTCGATCTGGCCAGCGGCGGAAGCATCGTAGTGATTTCGTTATTGATTTTCGGGGGCAGTTTATTGGTACAACGCGGGAGATAAGAACAACAACAAAAGGAAGGCTACTTACATATCTAACTTGAATTACGAAATAGCTTTGGAGAAGAAATAGCCGAAGAGGACATGAATATAATGGGCTAAATAGCCGTTGACACTTCGAGCGAGGGTGGATACGAGCCCGAGACGTTCTTTGAGA
>JBDHUY010000018.1:0-30683 GCA_039809385.1 Candidatus Altimarinota bacterium | reverse complement strand
CGGTCGGGACGCGTATACCAATTCCGCCGTGTCATCATGTTTTTTTGAAACAGAAAAAACACATGTCGCCCCCAGCGCCAAGCTTCAACTACCGATCCTTCTTTTTTACTGGTGCGGACGGCAGGAAGAACCCTCACGCCTTGCGGCACCCCGACGCTTCGGTCGGGACGCGTATACCAATTCCGCCGTGTCATCATGTTTTTTTGAAACAGAAAAAACACATGTCGCCCCCAGCGCCAAGCTTCAACTACCGATCCTTCTTTTTTACTGGTGCGGACGGAGGGACTTGAACCCTCACGCCTTGCGGCACACGCACCTCAAGCGTGCGCGTATACCAATTCCGCCACGTCCGCACAATCCTAAAAATACAAATCGCTTAGCAATTATAAATATTATCGAAAAGATGACAAGGGCTTTACAACAGATCAGCAAATTCCCGCCTGAAATTTATGGTATCGGTAAACAAATGGGTTTGAAAGCCGTACTGCCGGGCCGCATCTATATTCTGCGGTTCGTTATCGCACAACAAGATCTCCTGTTTGGAATACGCTGCCAGAGATTGCGACACGCTCTCGAAAAACTCGGGGGCAGGCTTCTTGACGCCAACCCCGGATGAGGAAAAAACACCGTCAAAATGATTGCGAAACCCGAGCCTTTCCCACAAATACATGACCCGATACTTCTCGTTATTCGTCGCTATAAAAGATCGGATTCCATTTTTGCGCAACGTAGCAACTGTTTCCAATACAGTGGCATCTACGTCGTTTTCCGCCCCAAACCAGTACTCAAGTAACTCATCGATACTCCTTTGCCACCCCCATTCGGCGACGTATTGGTGCAGAATTTGCTTCAAATCGGCTCGCCCGAGCATGCATTCTTGAAAGATCCCATGAAAAAACGGCAACATCTTTTCGATGGATAAATGAAAATCGCGACAATACCGTCGAGAAAACATTTCTCCCTCCCGGATTAAAACGCCGTCGACGTCAAAAAGAACTATTTTAGGCATGTTTGGAGAGAATAGACAATTCCAGGTTTTCATTTCTACATGAAAAAACATTCGCCTTCTTTCTTTTGTCATGGTTCCCACTGCGAGTAAGCTCAGTATATATCTAACCTAGGCCACAGACAAGACGAATCAAGCTTACGAGATCGTATGAACAATAGCGATCAGCCTAAAAATGCCCCCTTAAGGTTTTTTTGCCGATTGTGATCTTTCAGCTGAAGATGCTTATTTTTTTCTCTCAAAAATGAGACCCGACTTCGCTAAAACAAAAGTTTGTTTGGTCGATCAGGTTATTTTGCAAAAATATATTCCATGCCTACGTTATCCTGGAATGGGGCTTAGAAGAAAGAACGAATAACTCTGGAAACTTCCAGCAATTCAGCCTCGGGTGTGGGCTCCCGGCTCCCGGGTCGGTATAAAAACTTACGCGGTTCGTATTCCAAGACTCCGGTATCTCCTTCTTTGCGAGGCAACATATGCAAATGGTAGTGGGGTACGCTCTGACCTGACAGTTTTCCTTCATTCCAAGCGAAATTAAACCCCTCTGCTCCAAACGTCTTTACCAAAACGGGACGAAGCTTCGTGACCAGTTCAAAGACGTCCGCGACTTCCTCAGGGGTAAGTTCCTCAAACGTTGCTGTACAGCGTTTGGGGGCAATCAACAAATGACCGGGAACAATCGGAATGTTGGTCGGAAAAGCAAATGCGAAATCGTTTTCGATAACGGTTCGGGCCCGAATTTCGGGTTGATCGCAAAAAGCACACGAGAGATCAGACATTGAAAAATACAATGAGAAATAGGAATCAGAAGTAGCTAGCATGAAGGTACATACTCTCCATCTTTTGTTTGAATCAAACAAGAGCCATTCCCAAACTGACATGAAATCTCCTACCTACATCATAGCAGCTTACGAATTGACATTTTCGTTATTGTTTTCAGTATTTGCACTATCTCGACGCTCTTCCAGGGTAACCTTTATTTCCTGTTCTTTCCCATCGCGCAACACGGTAAGCGTAGCAACATCGTTGGGACTCATCTCGGCGATGGCATCCTGAAGCGTATACTTGGTATCGATCTTTTTGCCGTTGATTTTTACCACGATATCGCCTCCCTTGAGGCCGGCTTTGGCCGCCGGAGTACCGGCTACGACAGAAGGTAAATCCTGCTCGGCCTTGATCCAGGCCCCGCTGTCGGTTCCGAGATTATACTGCTTGTTCAGTTCGGGGGTGATCATGGTATACCGTACCCCCAAGAACGGTCGCACGATCCGACCATATTTTTGTATCTGGGAAAGCAACTTGGTGATCAATTCTTCGTCTAATGGAATAGCAAACCCGATCCCCTGAGCATTAGAGGCAATGGCCGTATTCATGCCGACGACTTCGCCGCTCAAGTTAACCAGCGGTCCCCCGCTATTACCCGGGTTGATCGAAGCATCGGTCTGGAGCAAACCTTTCAGCACTTCGGACTCAGTTCCGTAGCCGCCCGATGCGGTTATTTCGCGCCCTTTGGCGCTGATCACTCCCACGGTGACAGTGTTGTCGAATTCGGCCAGGGCATTCCCAATGGCAACCGCCATCTGCCCTACCCGCACACTGTCGATACGGGAAACAAATTTGACGACCGGCATTCCGGTAACGTTTTTACCGTCTTTAGTATTCATACGAATCAAGGCCATGTCATTGAGCGGATCTTTCGTTACGACTTCGGCTTTGTATTCGGTACCGTCTTTGGTGATAACCGTATAATCGGCCTGGGTATCGTCGACGACATGCTTATTGGTCAAGACCAGACCATCCTGCGTAATGATAAACCCCGACCCCCCGCCAACTTTGCGTTTCTGGGTTTCGGGCTGATCCTGCTGAGGAATCGAACGACGATTCGGATTGCCAAAAGGATCACCCGAGAACGGATCGTTAAAAAACAGATCGAAAGGATCGTTATAGTACGTCGGGAGATTTTTGGTCACCACAATACTGACGACCGAAGGACTGACCTCTTTGGCCACATCGATAATGCTGGACTCGGCCACCACTTCTTGCTTCGGTTGAATAATCGGGGGCAGTGCTCCCGACGCCGTATCAGTACCGTTCCAGTAGTTACGATAAAGATTGGGAATGATATACTGATAGGACAATACGCTCGACAGCGTACCAAACACGATACTTACCAAAATGACCAATAACGTCAGACGAACGGATTTCATAAAAACAAGTTTACAAATAAAAAGAACCAAAGAGTTCCCGGGAGCTGAAGCGCAATAAACTCCCCGGAAATATTTTTCAGGGAACTAATGCTGATACGTACCGGCTACTCTTCTTCTTTCATTTCAGTGTCTTTTTGCTTTGACAAAACTTTTTTCAGTTTTCCTTTTTTACTTGCAAGTTCCTCATCAAGCGCCGAAACCTCTCCTTTTTGCAAAGCCGCCAATTTCATACGCTCCTCTTCCTCAGCTTCGGCCAAAAGCTGCATCTGCATCTCCTCGATATATTTTTCGGTAAGCGTTTTGCCCGGACGCAAAATCAGATAGATCAGCAGACCGAAAAGCGGCGTAAGAAAAATAACGATCAGGATCGAAAATACCTGAAAAAAGAGGCTGTTACTGCGATTATTGACGTCACGGGTTACCCAGACGATGATGGCGATCCACAGCACCGCAATATACAGAATAAGCCCCTGGAGAAAAAGCGAAAAAGCATTGCTGCTAAAAAAGCTTTGTGCCGCACTCATCAGAGATTCAAGATTCATGTCGGAAGGAATGATAAGAAAGTATTCTGTCTCATTATAAAAACTCGTCGCAAAAACTCAAGCTCGCTTAACGGTAAAATATAATCCGCCATTTGCCAACAAAAGTCAGTAGTGTTTTTGGGGCATCCCGTAAAGGATTCTCTACAGAATAACGAAAAATTAAAAAAATGGCTTGATTTTTTTGTACAAAAATTATACCGTAACATTACCATTTATGTAAAACGTACTTTACTAAATCAAAAAAAACGATAAGATTACTACATGTTTCATAGGCAAAGCTCATGACCCAACACGTCAAAAACAATATGCAGCGGATCCGCAAAGATCTGGGCATGACTCAGGAAGAACTGGCGCAAGCCGTGGGAGTAACACGTCAAACTATCATTGCCATCGAAAAAGGAAATTATACGCCGTCGGTGCTTTTGGCGTTAAAAATAGCCCAAAAATTTAATTTACCAGTTGAACAGATATTTTCGTTATGAATGCGTTCAAACAGTATAAAACCGAAATCATTTTTGCCGCCGTCCTGGTTTTTTTGATCAGCTGGCTGGTCGATCCGCTCAATTGGTTCATGCCCGAGTTTTTACAAAAACCGCACCTGTTGATTATAACGGTGGTATTCATTTTTTTCGCATCGTTGATCTGGAAAGAACACCCGAAAGACGAACGCGAAGAGATGATTCGTCTCAAAATCGGCCGGTTGTCGTTTCTGGTGGGTACCGCTTCGTTGATCATCGGCATTTTCGTCGAACGCTGGACGACCGGAGTAGTCAATCTCTGGCTGGTTCTATCATTGGCAATGATGCTGATGGCCAAGATTCTGGGAAGTATTTACTATAACCAGAAAAATTAAATAACGCGACATCAAGCACTCGGTAAGAACCTACAAGCAAATACGTGGGTAGTTTTCGGTATTGTCTCGACATGGTGAGCGTACTATCAAAGCTCAAAATTCAAAAAACACCAAAATCCAACTATTAAAGAGTATAGGCTAAATGGGATTGATGGGAATATTTGTTGTCTCTCTTTTACATTGTGAGCTGATAAATTTGGATTTTGGACTTTGCATTTCATTGGTTATTTGATTTTTAAACTTGATTTGATATTTGAGCTTTGCGATGTGAACTTTCTCGTGGAGATTTGGAATTGGCCCGAGGAAGGTACTGCTATTCGTGAAAAACAAATTTATGTGACAAGTATCACTTTCCATATACTGCCCGATACATTATGCTGTTACCAGATCCTAGAAACACTTTAACACCCTATACTATGAGGCATCGTATAATAACAATATTATCCTTACTTATCCTAGCCGGGACTGCCACTGCGAGCGTATCGGCCGTGGGCACCTTCGGTGACGTTTCTAACGAGCACCCGAACAAAACTGCGATTGATTACGTTAAAGAACAAGGAATAGTCAGCGGGTATTCGGACGGTACATTTAAACCGGACAATCGCATTAACCGGGCCGAGTTTACCAAGATTATCGTGGGGGCGGTCGTTGCCGACATCGGCAACGGCAAAAACTGTTTTAGCGACGTGAAAGACGAATGGTTTGCCAAATATTTATGTAAAGGCAAAGAAAAAGGCTTTATTAGCGGCTATCCTAACGGGAGTTTCGGGCCCGGCAGCGATATCAATTTCGCCGAGGCTGCCAAGATTATCGCGAATGCATTCGGACAACAGGTCCCGGCAACCGATCCCTGGTATAAGGGATATGTGGAAAAGCTGGCCGGTACGGCGGCAATTCCAACCACGATTGGATCGTTTGATCACAAGCTGACCCGGGGCGAAATGGCCGAGATCGTTTACCGCATGAAAGCCAAGATTACGAATCTCCCTTCAAAAAATTATCAACAATTGTCGGGAAATACCGGCTCCAGCATCGAAGGAACCATCTCTTCGGACGGCAGCAGCGGCAATAACACAGAAACAGTAACCGGTCCCGGAATCTACGTCGATTACGATGCCAGTTATCTCTCCCGTGCAGCAGAGGGAGATGTCGTCCTGTTTTTCCATGCTCCGTGGTGTCCGCATTGCAAAGAGACCAATACCGATATTCTAAATAATAAAGACAATATCCCCGGGAATGTCACCATCTTAAAGGTCGATTACGATTCTTCCAAAGATTTGAGAAACAAATACGGAGTGACCTACCAGCATACGTTCGTACAGGTAGACAGTACCGGAAACAAGCTAAAACTGTGGGTGGGTAGCAAGACGCTGAGCGATATTTTAAAGCAAGTTCAGTAGGAGTTTTTAAAGTTATAAAGTTCTTAAAGTTTGTAAAGCATGCGGAGATCAAGAATAGAGAGAAATAGAAATCTGAGAATAATTAACATTTCACTTTTAGCTACGGCTCATTAGATGCCTGTCCTGCATGATTCACGATTCACCATTCATTATTCACTCTTTACTATGAAAAAAATCGCTCTGCTATTCCTGGCTCTTCCCGTTCTTCTCCTCACAGCTTGCGGGGCTCAAAATTCAAATACTGCGCCCTCCCCCACCGGGAGCTTGGGGAATGCTCAATATACAGATTATACAGAAAATCTTTTAGACAAAGCCCGGGACGGAAAACTAGTATTGTTCTTCAAAGCCGACTGGTGCCCTACTTGCCGGGCGGTAGACAACGATATTAACGAAAACCTAACGCAGATTCCGGCCAATACCACGATCGCCAAAGTTAATTATGATACTTCCACCGCATTGAAGGCCAAATACGGAGTCGTGCGCCAGCACACCTTTGTGCAAGTCAACGAGCGAGGCGAGAAAATAAAGCTCTGGAACGGTTCTCCGACTCTGGCGGATATACTCAAGCAAATACAGTAGATGCAAGAAGAAATATATGTCCGCACTCCAGCTCCCCCCAAAACGGGGGGAGGATTAACGTTTTATATGTCGATAGTATACTAAACCTTGGCCCCATACATACTACGTAATACATCATACTTTATACCCTTATCCCCCTTCCCATGTTCGTCCTCATCGGTTTTGCCTTTCTGGCCGGCGTCGTTACGATTCTGTCCCCTTGTATTTTACCGGTACTGCCGATCGTCCTCTCGGGCGGCGCGACGGGCGGGAAACAACGCCCCTTAGGGATCATTCTGGGGTTTATCTTGAGTTTTACCTTTTTTACGGTTTTTTCGTTCGCGTTGCTGAAGGCCTTCGGGCTCTCCCAGGAATCGCTGCGGATCATAGCCATCGCGGCCTTGTTTCTGTTTGGGATCGCTCTGTTTAGTTCGAAAGTGCAGGTATGGCTGGAACATGCTGTCTCCAAAATGTCTACTAGCGCGCAGGGAAAAAATGCGCAGCGTTCCGGATTTGGGGGCGGTATCCTGATCGGTCTGAGTCTTGGACTGCTCTGGACTCCGTGTGTCGGCCCGATTTTGGCTGGTGTTATTACCCTGGCCGCTACCAGCAGCGTGACCATCGAAGCGGTGTTGATCGCTCTTTCATATGCAGTCGGAACGGCTCTGCCCATGCTCCTGATCATGTACGGAGGCCGCGCATTGATCAAAAAAGTACCCGGACTGCTTAATAATTCCGCCCGCATCCGCCAGGTCTTTGGCGTCCTTATGATCCTGGTTTCAGTAGGAATAGCCTTCGATATCGATAAGAGATTACAAGCGTACGTACTTGAGGCATTTCCTCAATACGGTACCGGACTGACGAAATTCGAAGAAAATAGTGCCGTGCAGCAAGAACTCAATCGCCTAGCCGGAGGAGGAATAGAGGATATGCCTATGGGACAACCGATGGATACGGTGAAAGCTCAAATGGGAAATACTTCTTCAGACACTTCAAGCATGAACGATTCTAAAAATTACCCGGCAGCTCCGAACCCGAATTTCGAAGGAGCCACCAAATGGCTTAACGGCGAAGCGCTGACATTGGACAAATTGAAAGGGAAGGTCGTGTTAGTAGACTTCTGGACCTACACTTGTATCAACTGTATTCGTACCCTCCCCTACACCACCGCGTGGTACAACAAATACAAAGACAAAGGCTTTGTGATCATCGGGGTTCATACGCCCGAATTCGAGTTCGAAAAGAACGAGAACAATGTTCGTAAAGCGATGGAACAGTATAAAATCGAGTACCCCGTAGTGCAGGATAACGATTACCTGATCTGGAAGAGTTATAAAAACCGTTTCTGGCCGGCAGAGTACTTTATCGATAAAAACGGTAAGATCCGCCGTACCCACTTCGGCGAAGGCGAATACGAAGAATCGGAGAAGTTTATCCAGATGCTGCTGGAAGAGAACGGAAGCCAGGTAGAAGACAGTGTAGTCGATCTTGAGGATAAAACGCCGACGACACAGCAAAGTCCCGAAACGTATCTCGGCTACGAACGGCTTGATTCCAGTCGCTTCCAGTCGAAAGAAGATTATGCAACCGACAAGGAAACCGATTTTACGCTCAAGACCGAAACGCTCTCAAAAAACGATTTTGCTTATCTTGGCAAATGGCTGGTCGGCGATCAGCGTGCCATGCCAAAGCAAGGAGCCAAACTCGAATTTAACTTCGAGTCGCAGGAGGTCTACCTGGTGATGCGCTCCAGCAAACAGGGCAATCAGGTAAAAGTATTGCTGGACGGGAAACCGATTGCCGCGGATATTGCTGGAGAAGATGTGAAAGACGGCATGGTAACGGTGGTCGAGGATCGTCTCTACAAGCTGGTAAAACTGCCCAAAAACGAGAATCATACGCTCAGCCTGGAATTTACCGAGGATGGTGTGGAGGTCTATGCGTTTACGTTTGGGTAAGAAAAAGAAAGTCTGTTACACTAAAAACACCCAATCATTCGATTGGGTGTTTTTTTATGGATCAGCCCTTGAGTCCTCTACGAAACTCTTCGGTTTTGTAGAGTGAGAGAGACCTGCGGCATCGTCTCGGTTGGGCGTTGTCATCCCGGATTGCCTGCCGCCCCGCCACGGCGGAGGTCCGGGAACACTCGGAGCGTTTTACATAGACTCAGTGACGAATGATTACAGTGATCGGCACGTTCATTAATGATCGTCCTGCTCGTCCCAACAGCCTTCGTGCTTTCGCTCAGAATAACAGACCCCCTTCCTCGCATCACCATTGACACTCTATTCAAGCTATACTACCGATGCATACCGCAACAAGCATACAATACCTGTCAGAGATACTTGTCATTACAAAAATACATGCTATAATAATAAAAAAATATTTCCTAACAAATACAAAAATGAACTATGAAGGTGATCCTGGAGAGACTCTTACCAAAATTCCGATACCAAAACTTTCTCCCAGCCCTTTTGATGGCGTCGTTGATCCTGGTAAAAGAGCAGAGATAGCACATAAAATTCAGCAGCTTATGACGGCTCCCGGTGGAAATACGGCAGAGAATAACACACAAGCAAGAACGAATAGTCAATACTAACGGTTCTTAGAGACAATCAAGATCTCCAAGTCATCCGGCAGGACGAGTTCGATGACGAATTCGGAGAGACTGCCGGTAGCCTGAAGTTCGATTGTTTTACCGGTACGCTGCTGAACCAGCTTCTTGAAAGGGAGTAACAGTTTGCCGGTCATGTCGTTTTTGTTGAGGGAATAGGCTGAGCGCGGCAGGGCTGTGTTTTCAATGCGATGGCCTTTCGCTTCGAGCAAAGATTGCAGGAGCTGGATGGTGGCTTTTTGGGAATGCAGTTCTTTGCTGGTTAAGGAGGTACCGGAAATCGTGATGGTATTATTGATCGAATTAAGCAGAATAATTCCTGCGGATTCGATCTTGGGAATATCCTTCATTTCCACCAGTCGCTGACTGTGAGAATCTTTGCTATATGAAACAACCGCATAGCTTGAACTGCTGAGATACGGAGATTTGATGCCTTCCTCCAAGTGCTGCTCGACAATCACACCGTCGGAGCAAAAACCGTCCCGCCAGCTGGCATAATCGAGCGAGACCTCTGGGTATTCCTTTTGGAGATGAGCAACACTTTCCTCCAGAGCCTGACGATGAATATTTGGAAATCCTGCAAATCCCAGATAACCGCCGACTGAAACATCCAATAAAGAAAAAATGCTAAACGGACTATGAGGATGGGAAGAAAACAGATCGGAATTCAGTCGCATGATTACCTGACGGACGCGATAAGACATATTACCAAGGCAATCTAAAGATGAATGTCGCCTAAGAAGTAGATTAATAAACTCAGTGATCACTCGATCATCGAAGCTATGGGTAAATAACTTGTAAAATGATTCTAAAAATTGCAACGAAATAATAGCAACAGTGTCTGTCAGGTTATACGGATCGCCGTCCCTATTTTTATCAAACATTTCATAAAAACGAGGAAGGTGTCCATTCTTATCCAGGGACAAGTTGAATATCTTTTCTATCGAATTGAACAAATCGTTAACGTTATAATCATTTTTTTGATTACGCTGCGTAAGTTCGGCAGACGAGTGACTTTTTCCAGAAAATATTGTTGCTATATCAATCGGAAAAAATGACTCGGCGGGCAAATCTGGATACAAATCTCTCATGTCATATACCCACAAAGAGGCATCGGGTAAGTGTTGGAAGTTCGGATGATGGTGGGATATTAAATCACATTTTCGCATAGAGATACTTGGACTGTATACTAAGGGATAGGAAGTTGTCACCAAAGACGTTAAAAAGCCAAATCCCCAGCTAGCATTGTTTACGATATAGTTTAGCTTCCATATACGATTAACAACATCAAAAAACTGTGAGTGTCTTTGATTTAAAAGTTCATTAGGGCGAGATTTAGCCCATTCATTAAGAAATGCCAGAGAAAGACTTGACGTGACCATCTCGAAAGATAGTACCACGAGAGCAAGAAAAATATCTATTATAATAGTACTTTTGTGTATTTGATGTTCAGCAATTGCACAAATTTCGATTCCTTTTTGATCCAGATATTCGGGATACAAAAAAAGCAAGTAGGAGAGTACATTGTTTAGGTTTGGAATAGCTCCTTCTAATGACATGATGACAAATTTATCCTCTTTTTCAGCATAACAAGATATATCTTTGAATCTTACCCCTGGAGTATCGATAAATTTGATTCCAAGCCAAACTTTCTTTGGGATTTTTTGACGGATCGCCAAACCTCTATACGCTTGTGAAGCATGCGCTACCCAAGCAAAACAAATCGGAGCCGAAAGCACTATCGGACAATATGAAAAAAGACCCCTGTAAACTTCCGGAAATCTTTTTTGCAAATCCTGAGAATTCATGGCTTACGGTAAAGTACATGCATTACTATAAAACAATACATGCCGTACTGCAAATGAGACATACGGAAATTCTCTGAAATTGATCAATTTTTTATGGCCAATATTCAGGATTAGGTTTTATTCCCAGTAATTTTTCATAATTAACTTTGGTCTGTGTATAGGTCGGGCCTTCCTCATCCCCCTCATCCATAGCCAAAGATAATGTTTTGAAAGGACCTTTCATATACTCTTCCACACTTTCGGGAGGCGTAGGATCGTGATGGATAAAACCTCCCCCCAAGAATTCACAAAATTCCTTATAGAATCTTGTAAACAGCATCATTTCATGCCACGCCATATCCACTCGGGCAGAAGGAGCTACGTCTTGACCTGATAGTATTTTAACAAACAACATCCTTTTAGCTTCAAGTACCAAATCAGCAGCATATTCAAGAGAAAGATCGTATTGCTTAGCCACTCTTGCGGCTACAAACTCGGGAACTGAGTAAGCATCAACCTGTTGGAGTGTAGGTGACATATAAATCTATGAAATTAAAATATTTAGGAAACAGACGTATTGTACAATACGTCTGTTTCCTTTAGCAGCCAAGATTAATGGCTTTTCTCATCTCCGGTTTTGCAACCTTCTCCTCTAACCATAAAAAAATGGGTAAAAAAGTAAAGGAACGTATACATTATACCATTGAAAAAGTGAAAATCCAGAGAGTTCATGTGATTTTTATTACAAAGCGCTTTTTATGAAGATACAGCCATTTCACCAGCGGTTCTGGGACGAAAACCGTAAAAACGCGACACCGTAGGGACGGTCGCATGATGTTTGTACAACGGAACTTCGTTGAACATAAACTGCTTCTTCCATCCGTAATCCCCCCGCTGCGCATCGTACAACGTTGCCCCCGCCGCAATCGCCTGATCCAGCTTCTTCAGCATCAACAGCTTCGACAAATAATCGATATCGGTATTCACTCCGCCGTTCATCCCCACATACCGCCCCCGGTACAGAATCGAGAACGAGACCGCCTCCAAAGAACCATCCACCTCGATACTGATCATAGAAAGCGAAAAAATAGCCGCAAGCTCGCGGAAAATATCCTCCCGATGCGGTTGATAAAAACTCGAATTCACCCCGAAATGTTTTTTATTCAGCTCGAAAAGCTGCGGCAGATCGGACATACGGTTCTCGAAGACCTCCACTTGATGCTCGGCCTGTAAACGGTTAATACGCCGTTTGATCTTCGAACGATGCTCGTGATCGAACGCTTTTTCTAAAAAATCGCCCCCCGACGTATACGAAGACAACGGCAGCACATATTTATAATCCTGAACGATAGGAAAAACGCTTTGAGCAGAGAAAGAACGCATCCACTCCAGACGTACCGGCAATGCCGGAACATGTTCCAAAAAGCGTTCCAAAGAGATCTGGACTCCCGGCAAAAGCATCAGCAGGTTATCCTCCATATAGTCGCCGCCGAAAAACTCCCAAAAACCTTCTTTATTTTTCTGCAACGGCAATAACCCTACGGGATGATTCTCATCATAGGCCGTCACAAAACAAATCTCAACCGGATCATATTTATAAAACGTAAACCGAAAGCCCCAATCGTCGTACAAACTCTGGGCCGGGGATAGATACTTCCAGAGTTTCTCGGCCACCCCGAGATCTCGAACCGCTTCAAACCGCAGAGAACTACCCATACATAGGAGTTAACAGCTCATTTGGTATTTGTATTTTTTTTGAAAAAAACAAAAGAAGCGATTTTTCTCAAAGAAAGTCGTTTCTTGGCAGACTGTGACTAGAGCAATGTAGAAATCAAGCCGTTCGCTGAAGCAATACTGCCAGTTTTTGAAGGCACAACGGTTGATTTCATAAACAAGAGTTATAAGAACACTTTCAGTATACCGTACCGATATAGAAAAAAAAGGTCAGTTTTTTTCCATGGCCGCTTATCCCCTGCCCTAAGCGCAAAACGAGACTACCAGTTTTTACAACTCCGATCCGTTGTCAGAATGACTTATGATTGATCATTTATAAGGATGACTAAGAGTTTAATACGAATCGAGGCAGACCCGAGTGTCTGTGCCAACCTGAACCCCCTAACGCGCTTATCAGGGGGAACAAGCCAGTATTGCTAGCCAGCCCATCGACTCAGTACAGGCCTTATCAGGGGTAGCTATTACAAAGACCACAAATCTCGATTTCTCTCATGGTACCTAACGACTGCCTGCCCTCCGTAGCCTTGGGAAACTAAGGACCGTTCTTATCCTGGGCAGACACACGGGTCTGCCGCTACTGCTTATAATTAATAATTCATCCTTCATAATTTATACCGTTACTTGTCTTTACTCCCGTCCCGGGGATGCCTATAATCAAGTGGAAATTTCTCCCTACTCCGGACTCCGATCTCCCAACTCCTCTCTCTCCATGCACCAAACCAAATACATCTTTGTAACCGGCGGAGTCCTCTCCGGCATCGGAAAAGGGATCACAGCATCCTCGATCGGAGCGATCCTGAAAGCGGCAGGGTATAAGGTGTTCATGCAAAAACTGGAACGTTATTTAAACATAGACGCCGGTACTATGAACCCATTCCGCCACGGCGAAGTATTTGTGCTGGACGATGGAACCGAGACCGATCTGGATTTGGGCCACTACGAGCGCTTTATCGACGAGTCCTTGAACCGTTATTCATTCGTCACCTCGGGCATGATCTACTACGATGTGATCCAGAGGGAACGCAAAGGCGACTATCTGGGACGGGATATCCAGGTGATTCCCCACATCACGGATATGGTAAAAGAAAAGATCCGCGAAGGCGCGGCCCAAAGCAAATGCGACGTCATGATCATCGAAGTAGGCGGAACCGTCGGCGATATGGAAGGGACTCATTTTCTGGAAGCAGCCCGCCAGATGCGCCGGGAAGAAGGGGCGCAGAATGTTATGTTTGTGCACGTTTCATACTTGCCCTACATGGAAGTAACCGGAGAACTAAAAACAAAGCCCACCCAGCAATCGGTCATGCTGCTGCGCAGCGTCGGCATCCAGCCCGATATTATCGTGGCACGAACCGAAGGTAGAATCGAACGGGAACATATCGAAAAAATAGCCATGTATTGCGATGTTCTGCCCGAAGCGGTGATTCCGGCGCCGAATGTCAAAACCATCTACGAAGTGCCCATCAATTTCGAAAAAGCACATATCGGCGAAATTATCAGCAAACACTTTGACTGGAAGAACAAAAAACCGGATCTCAAACCCTGGAAAAAACTGGTACAACTCATCAATACCGAAAAGCCGCCGCTGGACATCGCGTTGGCCGGCAAGTACACCTCGCTCGAAGATGCGTATTTAAGCGTAACCCGCGCGATCAAAACCGCCTGTTATTATCTGCACCGGCGACCGGTACTGCACTGGATCGATACCGAAAAGATAGAAGAGGGCGATAAAGAAGAATGGAAGCGGCTGAAACAATGCCAAGCGATTGTCGTTCCCGGCGGATTCGGAAAACGCGGCGTGGAAGGAAAAATTCAGGTAGCCCGCTATGCCCGTGAGCAGAAAATTCCGTATTTGGGATTGTGCCTGGGCGCCCAGATCATGACGATCGAATTTGCGCGGAATGTACTCAAAATCAAAGATGCGACCTCGGAGGAATTCGATCCGAGCGCCAAAAATCTGATTGTGCATTTCATGCCCGACCAGCACGAGGGCCGCTCCAAGGGCGGTACGCTTCGATTGGGTGCTCAGGAATGTAGAATCAGCAAAGATTCGCATGCCTACCGAGCGTACAAAAAGACAGTTGTGTGGGAACGGCATCGGCATCGCTACGAATTTAACAACGCTTATAAATCGCTACTGGAAAAAGCCGGTATGCTCTTTTCCGGGACATCACCCAGCCGCGAGCTGATGGAGATCGTAGAAATAAAGCAACATCCCTTTATGCTGGGAACACAGTTTCATCCCGAATTTACAGCGCGATCGCATCGTCCGCACCCGCTTTTCAAAGCCGTACTGGAAGCGGCGATTGAACGCGAGAAAATGCCTACCAAAAAGTAATGTCCGCGCTGATTTCTGTAGATTTGACGTTGCCAAGCAATATCTGGAAGCTTTTTTTTCCTCGGGAGAAGATTTGCATATCTGCTAAGAGAGTATCTGAAAAGTGTTCAATACATAATATTATCCGTCATCCGCGGCGGATCCGGGTACGGTTGGTTCAGGGAAACGAGAGTAGTTTCCGTTATAATAGCTTGTAATAAATCCCTCCAGGAAGTTACTCTTCATTGAGTTCCATAAATAAGCTTCGTGCGAGTACGGATGCCCCGCCGGGGCGGGGCATGACGTGGACACAAAAGCTACTTTTCAGCGGGGTTCTAACAGGAATCCTAAAGATAGTGTCTCCAGAAGAACCGTTCTAAATGCTAGATGCTCTATTCTCTGTGCCCTATTCCTTCTTCTTATCCAACTGGTCAAGTTTTAACCATTTGACCCCAAAATAGACCACGAGCGCGATAACAATAAAATCAAGAGCTGTTGCAAGGAAACTGCCGATACGGATGACTGAATTTCCCAAGGTAAGGTTGACGTTAGAAAGAGTCCCGGCAGACCCCAAAACCAACCCCAAAACCGGATTGATCAAATCGTTGACCACCGAGGAGACTACTTTGGAGACCGCACCACCTAAAATAAACCCGACCGCCAGCCCGACCACGCCTTGTTGCCTGACAAATTCGAGAAAGCCATGAAGGGTGCTTTTCATAGGGACAGTGGTTAGTATGAAGTATTAGGTATGAAGTATCTGGTTGCGTAAAGTGTGTGCGAGACGCTTCCTCTTCGATACGCTCAGAGTCAGAGTGACTGCATTCTGCTACAAGCTGATAGTCTACTATTCCCACTCCTCACTCCGATCTCCCGACTCTCGTTTTTTTGGCTGTCGGCTGTTCGCTGCTAGCTGTCAGCCCTTGCCCCGCCTCCCTACTTCTTCGTTTTTTTTGACTTTGATTTGGCTTTGGTTGGTACAACATACCGTTTTTCCTCGTTCTTCTGCAAATAGGTTTGAAGTTCGGCTGGATATGCGCGGACTTTGCGCGAAAACATGATCAGATACCATACAAACACGCCCCCCCAAACCAGCAGCCAGAAGCGCATTGACAAATAATAAGCTTCGCTTAAACGAAAAAGCACTAGAAACGTGCCGATAAGCGCAAAAATTACCAGATGCGCCGGGAGAGGCCGCAATAATCGTTTCAACGGCGGGTTATATTTGCGGACCCGCAGCGCGATAAAAATGACCAGACCGGCAGCCAGAATAAGACCGAACAATGTCAGCAGCAGCCAGTACGAATCGAAATCGTGGCTGGGATTGGGGGAAAAAAGATAACCGGGGGTAAGAAAACGGATCGGATCGAACATAAAAGAAAAACGGTAAATTGAGTGTATGTAATGCGACACTACTATACTAAGAGAAATCCAAAGTTCAAAGCCCAAATTTCAAAATAAACTAAAAATCCCAATCATGCTATGCCGTCGCAGCAGTCGCTATGACGTGCCATGACATACATCAAATGCGAAAATAAACTGAAAGTTCAATCAGCGACGGATCAAAAAATAGACCACAAACAACCAATTTCTATAAATTTCATCAATAGTAGAGTTTTGAACTTTGATATTGGAGTTTCCTTTGGCATTTGGTATTTAGAAGCCGATAATGCATATTGTGCCGTGTACGACCTGGAAATTAGCCTAAAATAGCGGGTTTTTCCTGAAAAGAAATTTCGCGGGATATAGCTTCGCCGACGTTGAAAACAACCTGTTCGCCCAGTTGAGGACCGAGGATTTGCAACCCGCCCGGTAAGGAATGAGACAACCCGACCGGAACTACCAGGCCGCAAATACCAGCCAGATTTGCCGGAATCGTATAAATATCTGACAAGTACATTTTGAAAGGGTCATTAACCTTTTCACCCTTTTCCCAAGCGGTCGTTGGAGAAGTCGGCGTGACGATCGCGTCAACCCTCTCATACGCCTGTTCAAAATCACGTTTGATTAACGTACGCACTTTCTGCGCCTGCAGATAATATTTATTCTGATATCCGGCCGAAAGAGCAAATGTTCCGAGCATGATCCGACGCTTGGGTTCGGCACCAAATCCTGCGGAGCGGGATAAAAGATAAATGTCGTCCAATTGACGGATTTGATCCTCCGAGGGACTCAGGCCGAAACGGACACCGTCATAACGGGCCAGATTCGCCGAAACCTCCGACGCCATCAGCAAATAATAAACTGGTAGCGCATATTTGGTGTGGGGCAAAGAAATATCGATCAGTTCCCCACCGAGCTTTTTTATTGTTTCCAAGGCTGTTTGAATGACTTGCTGATCTTCCGGGGCCATACCTCCGGCTTCGAAATATTCTTTGGGAACGCCGATCCGCATACCGGAGAGATCGCTCTGCGCCTCCTCGTGATAGGTCGGAACTTCGGCTGGCAGAGTGGTAGAATCGAGCGGATCATGACCAGCGATCACCGACATAACCAGCGCGGTATCCATGGGGTTGCGGGCCAGGACACCGACCTGATCGAGACTTGAAGCCATCGCCATGACACCGAAACGGCTGACTCGTCCGTAGCTGGGTTTGATTCCGGTAACACCGCAGAGAGAAGCCGGCTGCCGGATACTTCCCCCCGTGTCGGTTCCCAGAGCCGCGAAACACATTCGGGCAGCCACCGCAGCGGCGCTACCTCCCGACGAACCACCCGGTACACGAGTAAGATCCCACGGATTGCTGGTCGGGAAAAAAGCCGAATTTTCCGTAGAGCTGCCCATGGCAAATTCGTCCAAGTTGGTTTTTCCGATCAAAACAGCGCCGGCTTGGTTCAAACGTTCGATCACGGTCGCATTATAGGTCGGCACGAAATTCTCCAGAATTTTGGATGCGGCGGTGGTACGCAGATTTTTGGTACAGATAAGGTCTTTTGCCGCGATCGGAATACCAGCCAGAGGTGTATCGTAGGCTCCCGCAGCATCAATCTCGGCAGCTCTTTGTAATGCAGCTTCTTCATTGAGCGTTATAAAAGCTTTAACCTGCGAATCGAGTTTACGAATTTGGTCGAAACAGCTTTTTGTCAGTTCGACACTGGTAACTTCGCGGCTCTTAAGCTTTTGTTTGGCCTCCAGCAGGGTCAGATCGGTGAGGGACATGGGGAGAAAGTTCAAAATTAAAAATGCAAAATTCAAAAAAGGAGAACAAATGATGAATGATAAATGCTGAATTATGAATTGTTTTTTATTCTGAAATGATGGATAGAAACTTCTGGAAATTTTAGTAGAAATTGTTAGAAATTTATTCCCAGATACCAGATACTTCCTACGTTAATACATAATATTTTCCTTGGTTTTTATAATTTTGCATTTTTCATTTTACATTTTTCACTACTAAAACACCGGTGGCAATTCGATCAACTTCCCGCGGGCGTGCGGCGACGAAGATATCAGCTCCTGGTGCTGCTGTTGCAATATTCCGTTCCCCACTGCGTCATTGCGGTTCACATCCATGAGGCCGGTGACCTGCGAGGTGGGGACGACCCCCGATGTATCAACTTCCTGAAGTGCGTCAAAATGGCCGAGAATATTTTCCAGATCGCCGGAAAGTTTATTTTTTTCATCGGCAGAGAGCCGTAATTTAGCCAGAGAGGCAATTTTGTCGATATCGATATGCATAGAGCATTCTAAAGAAAAACATAAGTATACGCCTTTTAGTGTAAGGGAATGAGGCAAAAATGCAACAAGAGATTCCTGCCTATTTCAAAGTTGCTCCCATTGGCGAAATGAGATATCAATTTGACGTAAGATTTTTGATAAGAGAGGAGCTCCTATATCTTTTCCATGAGGATTGGGAATAAATATCTTATGAGTTCCTTTCAGCATATACTGATGGCGTGTAGCCATAAATGGGCCCGAGAAGCCTAGTTTTTTGAGTCTTTTAATAAGATCGGTCCTACTGATCGGCTTTGGCATAGCTCATTTTTGACAACCGCTTAAAGTTTGGCAACAAGTGTCCCTCGTGCAGAGAAACATATACATAATCCTCAATAACCTCAACTAACTTGGTACGCAATTCCTCAACGCTATCCGCCTGTGCGTACACACCAGGAAGCTGATTGATCGAACCAAGCCAGCTTTGCGTCTCTGGATCATATTCATACTCGGCTTTCCTTAAGTATCGCTCAATATAGCGCTGTAAAAAAAGATGCATAACCTGAACTGTTTAAAAAGGAGGAACATTTTTATTGTATTTTGAAAATGATCACTACACAACAAATAAAGTAGTATTTTAACGAGATTTTATATTTTTTTAATCCTCTTCTCTGTAAGCTGCCGGAAGATACTAAAAAACCATACACATGAAACAGTACTATGTTGCCTTCCATCTCCTGTCTAAATTTACCAACGCCCGTTTTTTCAAAATTCTGCGGGGTTGTGACAAAGATCTGCGCTATGCCTGGGAAAAAGCCGGGCAGAGCGAACTGGTAGCGTGGGGCATGGAGAGCGACATAGCCGAATGCTTCGTTCGAGAAAAAACAAAGATAGATCCGGAGCAGGAGTGGCTCAATTTGCAAAAAAAGCAGGTTCATGTGGTACTCAAAGAAGAATCAGAGTATCCGACGTTGCTCAAAGAGATAGCCGATCCCCCGCCCCTGCTGTATATTCGCGGGAATCCGGAGAACCTTCGGCATATCTGCCTGGGAATCGTAGGAACCCGGCTCATGTCTTCCTACGGGAAACAAGTCATTCAGCACCTGTTACCGGAGTTGGTAGGCGCCCGGCTAACTATCGTAAGCGGTCTGGCGATGGGCGTCGACGCGTATACGCATCGTACCACGCTGGATTTGAACGGACATACGGTTTCGGTACTGGGTTCGGGGATCGATCAGATCTTTCCGACCAATAATCGCCGACTGGCCGAAGAGATCGCGGAGAAAGACGGGAATCTGATCTCAGAGTTTCCGCCCAATATGAAACCAACGCCGTATAGCTTTCCGATTCGCAATCGGATCATCAGCGGCCTTTCAAGGGGGGTGGTCATCGTGGAAGCCAAAGAAAAGTCGGGATCGCTGATCACCGCGCAGCTGGCGTTGGAGCAAAACCGGGAAGTATTTGCCGTTCCCGGTAACTTGTTTTCTCCCAATAGTCAAGGCGTCCATAATCTGATCCGCAGCGGCGAAGCTTCGCTGATAACTGCGGGAAGCGATATTCTGAGAGAACTGGGGATAGAGCCGAATACTGCCCTCGTGCAGGATACCAAGCCAATCCTACGGTTCGAAACCAATGAGCAGGAAACCGTCTATCTCGCTCTGGGGAGCGAGGCCCAGGAAGCAGATCAGGTTATCCGGAAAAGCAAGCTGGATGCGGCCCGCGTGAATGCGATTCTGACGGTGCTCGAAATACGCCGGCTGGCCAGAAATCTGGGGGGAGGACGATGGGTACGGGGGTAGTCGTTTAGAAGAGTTTTTTGCACAAAAGCGCTTTTTTCTGGTATAATAAAAAGATTTTAGTTTATCAACCGGATCATGGAAACTACCGCACAGGTCTATTTACCGAAAAAACTCAGAGATCTCCTCGTTACCGCGTTACAGAATAATCGCCTTTCCACGGACGAGCTCTATATAACGGTGAGTATGCTGAAAGAGGCCGAAAACGAGCTGGAAAGCGAAGTGATCATGGCCGGGTTGGGAGAAGTGTATCCGGTGTTCAAAGATTTTCTGATCTATGAGGAAGGTACTGCGCAGATCTCGTTCGAGCAGGAGATCAAAGAGATCTTTCCTGCGCTGATTAAAGCGAATCCTTTGTTAGCAACGCAAGTGATCAAGGCCAGTCAGGAAGCCGGAATGACAAAATCGAAGCTGATAGAACGATTTCCCGAGATGAGCGCTCATCTACAAGCATAATCTTGTAAGATACGGTTTCTCGAAATCATAAACAACAAAATTTCAAAATAGAAAAACATGCGCATACCTACGCTGAAAGACGAGTTGCATTTCTCGAAAAAGCTAAGCCAGATGTTGGTTGTTTTTCTGCAGAATTCGAAATTGGAGGATCGTTCGGATAGCATTGAGTTAGCTCAAACAGCCGGAATCTCTCCCCAAGCTCCGGATACGGATCGTAAGAAGAGAGCAATCGAATTATTGCGAGGAATAGATACGAATATTGTTGATTCTACAACCAACAAAATAGACTCAAATAAATTTATACAAGCAATAGAACCCATAAGTAGGAAAAATGCACGCGAAAAACTGCAAATTTTAACAAATCCGCCTCATTCGATTGCAGAAGATACAATCAGACTTGAGATTAATCAGAAAATTGTACCGAAAATAACACAGAATGAAATTACCAGCGTAGAACAAGATGATCTGATAAAAACATTACATCTCACGAATGCCCAACCAGATACAATTCAGGCTCTGAAAGCATACATTACGGCAAAATTCGAAGCTTTACGGGAAAGGCAACGTTTACAAAAAGAACATCAGGATAAAGTAACGGTTAAAGCCGGCGATATCTCTCGAGCGATCGCCAAAAAAGTTGAGTCGGAAACAGGAAAAACACCTGAGGACAGGATCAAAGCGGTACAACATGCAATAGATATTTTCGGATACAATACGGTAACTCCGGATTTAATTAAGGCTTTGCAAACTCAAGACATAGCCAGTCTGCTGGAGAAAAAATCTGAAGCAGCCCTGTCCAAGATTCGAGAACTCGATATGGACTGGTCGGATGATCTGAAAAAAGTAGCGAATAGCAAATCAAAGTTCAAAGAAGCATTCGTACATAAAAAGAATACGACTAGTAAAGAACTTGCCTTATTTGAATATACAAACAGTTTATTGCTAGCTATTGGGAAAGACGGACATCAAATCACTACAACGGATAAAATATCGGATGTATTTCAGGAGTGGAACAGAAAGAAACAAGTGTTTACCTCTTTACAAAATGCCAACGATGAGACCCTGGAAACCTACCGTCTCAGATTTTCGTCTTCGATTACTTCACAGGGACCAGACACATTAAAACCAAAAAACAGCCTTGCCGAAGCCCGATTGGGCGAACGTGTCGTGGAAAAAGAATTCCGGAAAAAAGGCTACGCGGACAATCTGGCGGGAGCAGAAAACAGGATGTCAGGAATTTTAAATGATCAAGAAGCCAGTTTAATAAGAAAATTAGACTTGGCCATGATGGAAATGAACATTGCGAATCAAAGAGAAAGTCTGAACCTCCTGACCGAAAATCGCGGACTGGTGGACCGGCTCAAAGAACATAAAGGACAAGCTATTTTGACGGCAGCCGGAACCGCTGCCGCCAGTTATCTTCTCTTAGGAACGGCGCTGGCCGCCCTCCCTGTCGGTGCCGCCGGAATAGCAGGATATCTCGCGTATAACCGGATTCGTAATTTGGTCATATTTGCCAAAGGGAATGTGGCGCTGGGACTAGACGAAATTTCCCTCGGCATTCAACAAAGCTGGCAGGGACTGAAAGAGACATTTTCTTTTAATAGCAGTCCTGAAAAGTTACAAGCAGAAGTACAGCGATCAACTGCCGTATTTAAAAATCGACTTGATAGCACCAAACTCCAAGAAAGTCGATTGAACCAACGAAAATTAATGCTGCTCAGGCAAGTCCAGCTCAACCCCGGAAGCGATATGACCGAACTGCAGGAAATCGATCAGCAACTGACCGATCTGGAAGATCGGCGTCAAAATTTACAGGCCTATATTGCCAAGATGGAAAATTATCAAAAACGCGTAGAACAGCTACAACAGATGTATCAGGCATTAGAGAACCAGGACTTGGCGGCCGTTACAAGAATCCAGCAGCAACAGATAGAGGAACAACAACAAAACGCCGTTAGCGAATACGAGGCCCGGATGTCTTTTGCAGAGAAACAAAATTACGACCTTTTAGTCGAAGATCTACGAAAAAATCAAACAACACTGCTCCAGGAAAAGACCACAACCGTGGAGCAAACCTGGTATAGAGATTTAAGAGACGATATACGCAATCAATTACTATTCTTTAAAAACTGTGTGGCCGGGAGAGCGGAAAAACAGAGCGCGCTCTTTGCAAGATGGTTATACGATAAAGTAAAAGATAGATTGAAACCAACAGTAAATTTGGAAGATGCAAAAGAACGACTACAGTTTTTACGCCTGAGTACACATATTTTACATGAGCAAGCAATTCCCGAACCAGCATGAAAACAACCTCCCCTACCGAGTACGCCAGCCTCCTGATCACCCAGATCCAAACATCCAGTCTGCCAATCGCGGAACAGGAATTTTGGATTGGCAAAATTAAGGAAGGAACATTCGATCAAAAGGACTTGGATCATATTCTGGAAGTGTTGCGAAAAGATCTGGAGGCAGTCGAATACGCGCAAAAGGTGATGAAAGCCGAAGATACCTCTCAACAGCAGAAGGATGAACAGATTCCTTTGAAATAATTTGTATATTATTTGCTCTATCTTTTATTATCATGGGAAAGGATCAAGTTCCCACTCAAGTAGAAAGTTTGGATCCAGATACTTCTACGACAACTTCAGAGAATCAAAATCCGACTGCAGCTTCCGATACGGCAAATGACAACGCAGAAAAAGATAGAAAAAAACGTGAAATCCAAAACCAAAGCGCTGTTCTAAAAGCTATTGGTGATACCAAAGACTTTTTGCACGGAAAAATCGAGAAACTGCTGGGATTGTTCACCAATTTTTCAGAACAGGCAAAAATAACCGCCGAGCAACAAAAAAAAGCTACGGAGGATCAGACTACCAAGATCGCCGATATTCGGTCCTTTATCGAAAACAGGGAAACTGCTGAAGCGAAAGTCAGAAAAGAAACAGAGCTATTGGCTGCCAAAAATAGACTGGCAGAGGTGCAAAAGATGTTGGACACGCTGTCCGGACTTACAAATTCGATGAATACGCTGGATACGAAGAAACGTACGCTGGAAGAGACGCGAGAAGAACTAAGCTGGTTCAATTTTATCCAGAAAAGAAGGATCAAAAAAGAACTGGCGGATGTCGAAATTGAGCGGAAAAGTCTGATGAAACAAGCGGCTGCAGCGACCGGTTCAAGCGGAGAAAATATCCAAAGCATTACGCAACGTTTGAGTCAGGAGAGAGCTGACCTTGAGGCCAAGATCAATCCGCCTGCGACAAAACAGGCAGCGTAGTACAATACACCTATCACTTCTCCAAAACCGCCACGCGTTTTTCCAAGCCTTGAATGCGCTTTTCATGACCGAACGTAAAGACCAATGAGTCGAATTTTGTTTCGGTGATCATTCTATGCTCTTCCATATTTTCATCAAGCTCGTCAACCTTATGCTGGAGATTTGTCATAGAACTACGCATATCCTCTAAATCCTCATACAGTTGCGCAAAACGATCGTCCACGACCCGGAAGCGCAGATTCATGTCTTCACGCAGTCCGGAGATATCGTTGCTCAAGGCCGTGAGTTTGGAAAGGACATGTTCCTGGAACTTATCGTTGACTGCCAGTTTTCCCAGAATATATTCCTGCGTTTTCTCAAGGGAGGTCAATCGCTTGAATATCTGGTCTTGGGCATTGCTCAGGGCTGTCAGTTTGGAAAGAACGTGTTCTTGGAATTTGTCATTCGCTTCGAGTTTCGAAAGTACATATTTCTGGAATGTATCGTTTGCTTCAAGTTTCGAAAGTATGTGTTTCTGGAATGTATCGTTTGTTCCCAGCCGATCAACAATCCTTTCGAGGATTTTATCATAGGCGCTCAATTTTGCTAAAACCTGTTTTTGAAAGGTGGTAGTTGTCATGGTCATGGTTCTGATATAGCTGCATGGGGAGGATAGCAAAGGAGGTGGGGTGATGCAATGACCAAACCTAAAATTTTTATAAGAAAGCAGCAAAAAAAGAGCCTACCATGTTTTTAGGTGGGCTCTTTTTTGATTCACGGTTCAAAGGTATACCTCAATCATTCTTCCGCTTCTCCATCTTTCGAGGCTTCTACGTAGAGTGCGCGGAAGTCTTCCAGAACTTGGGCAAAGAATTTGTCGTAGTCTGGGATGTGTTGTTTGAGGTAGATCTCGACGGCTTCGGCAGATTTTTTCCGTTCGGCCATGCGTTCAAGCTCTTCTTGCTGCTGTTCGGTGAGGCGCTCGAGGGCGGCCAGCATGAGACGATCCTCGAGGCGGGTGTAGAGGTCCTTGATCATTTGCTCCTCAAGTTCGGGAGGCATGTCGGTCTGGCCGGCGTCGATGAGAAGTTCCCGGAGGAACTGGTGGAGTTCGGGGGTCATAGGATATCATGCTTAAAAAGATAGAACTCAATTGTTTTAATATGTGAATTCTACCAGCAATTTACATTCCTCAAAAAGTTTTTTTACACGAATAAACTTTTGAAGTACTGCTGTATTTGGTATGAAATTCTGCTGGAACATCTGTCTAATTGCATCCAGTACATGCTCAGGATGATAAGGCACCTTGCCGACCTGAATTACTGTACCATCAAGGATCTGAGATAATATTTCTTCTGTTTCGACAAGTCTTTCGGAAATCATGTGAATACCTTTATCTGTAATGGAGGATTTTACACGTTCAAAAAGCTTATACACTTCTTCGTTCGGTGGTCTAAAATTCCGATCGAAAATGATCTCTTGTGTCTTTACAAGGAGACCGTATTCCGAGGAAAATTCTTTAAGTTGATCCATTTGACTCAAATTCGAATCAACGTGCTCTATTATAAGCAGTCTTTTATCGATTTTGCGAAGATGTTCTAAAAGTTTACCCCCGATCTCCGTATTAATCTCAACGAGCTTATTCTCCAGTTCGGATAATTTCGTATTCAGAGTCTCAAGATGTGCCTGGTCATATTGATCAACGGTACTCGGGATTGTATCATTTTGCCTTTTTATGAATGCGATTTCATTAGCAACATTTCCGACATCCTGTATTATTTGTCGTTTCAGGAAATCTAATTCTCCAGAGAAAGATAACTCGTTTTTTAGTGAATCCTGTATCTTTTTATGTATTTGGTCAAGAGATTCCGATAGTTGGTTAACTGTGGTTTGAGTATCAAACAATGCTTTTTTAAAGGTTGAAATACGCCGTTCATGGCCTATGGTTCCCACTGTCTGGTCGTTATTCCCTTCAACAGGAATAAGAAATCCTTTTTTCTCCAATACATCGCAGTATGCGGATATGAATTCTTGAACTTCTCGGGTCAGTCGTTGTTGTAACTGCTCCTGGGGTATTTTTTCTTGGATGCACTTATCAGTTATGTTCTGCACCAGGGTAACTAATCCGTCATAGAAAACCTTATTTGTATCGGTCTCACGTATAGTTTGCAGCCATGGGTATGCGGATTTTTTAGAGAAAGCATGATCCACGACACTTGGAACCTTCGGTGTTGAAGATTGCCCGTGATTTTTCAACGTTTTTGCATAGCTCAAGTAATATGCGCTCATTTCTTCTGAAAGTTCTCGGATCTGACTTTCCCGATTTTCAATAACTTTCGGTTCATTCTCAGTTGATGGTGATAATTTTGCATTAGGCATTAGACATTTGAATCAGAGAAATAAAACTTTATCACGACTTCTGGCCGGCGTCGATGAGAAGTTCCCGGAGGAACTGGTGGAGTTCGGGGGATATAGTGAATGGAATAATGAAAACGAAACAATTAAGATCTTATAGCAGTATTCATCCATGTTTTTTTCGAACGAATTTTTTCTTTGAGTTCACTAGTAAACTCTGAGATGCGAGCGATTTCGGAAGATACCTGGATATTTAATTCGAGACTGTAATTTTTTATTAGACTCTCAATTGTATCAATGCGGTTCTGATAGGTACGAAAATCAGACTCAGATTTATTTAATGTTTGAAGATCTAAATCCTGATCATCTAAATCTTTTATGATCTGTTTCATTTCATTGCCGATGTCGTTTTGAAGCTCATCATGCAAATTATCAAGCATTTCGTTATGTAGTGACTGTAGAGTCGCAAGCATTTTGTCGAGATCCGTGTTTAACTCTCCTAATTTTTTCTGATCCGCAGTTTCTAGAGGTACTGAACGAAACGATATAGGATATTGATCTTTTAAAGCGTGAATACTCCGAGATATTGCTCCATATCTGGTAAAAAAATCTGTTTGATTTTGTTTTTCATTTGCGCTGACAACACCGAATTTCGCAGGGAGAGCTGACTTTAAATATTCCATACCCTTTTCAAGCTGACGACGAATATCGATCGCTTCACTCAAATTTTGCTTAAAGATAGAAATGCTATTCTTTTCGCGTAATGTTGGTATATCGAAATCTTTATCCGGATTGCCAACCACATCAACCGATTTATTACTGGGCATAATAAGACGAAGTATATCTTTTATATACTCACCTGCATAAATACATAAATCTGTCATTGCCTGAGCTCTTTTATTATGTTCTTTGCTGATCTCAGTTTCCGTCAAATGCACTTTAATTTCGGCTGGTGTCGGAGGGATAGGGACATCAGGCAAAAAGTAATTTTTCAGAAAATCTAGAAATTTCCGCCCACCAGTAGAAATTTTTCCTTGATCAATCGGGTCAAACAATTCTCCCAATTTTACCTGTAAAGCTTTATGAATAGCCCCGCGGCTAACAGGAACATTAGAGAAGTAACTGGCCATAGCTTTAGAATTAATCACATTGTCTATAATAGTTGTAAGATGTTCTATCATATTTGCTAAAACTTTTTCACGATTCTTTACCTCTTCAGAATGTTTTACATGCATTCTTCGCTGCGCACGAGTATTCCAATACTCACCATATCCGGACAAGACAGCCCCAACAATAGCAATTAATGCAGAAAATAAGGCATATAATTTAGAAGGTTCCTGTCTTATAGCATCAATCAATCTATCCAGCGTAAGAAAAAAGAATTGGGTGACCTTCATCGGCGGGACAGATATCTCAACCTTTGGCGTTCCCATATCAGGCAGCAAAGCAGGATCATAATTTTCATATCTACCACTAGTAATAGCAGTCCGCCCAATATCTTCCATAGCTTTGCGATATTTAGCGTAAATTGCATCCAAATCATGGGGTGTATCGTCTTTCAGTTTAGAAATAATAGAAGCAAGTTTATCACTAATTACTTTTAACTTTGGATTAGCAACTTCCGGAGAGTCTGTATTACTGAGCTGGGTCAATAACTGCTTTAATTCATCCAACTCTCGATTGACAGATTCAACTGCAGGATCCACAACTTCGCGGACTTCTTGACCAATCGGTTTTTCATTTCTCACCCCGGAATTATCAACTGCCGCCAATAAATCTTTGGAAAATTGATCTCCATATGCTTCCACTTTTTGTCTTGAAGCCGGAGTATCCTGAAACAGATCTTGTTTGATGTCTGTGAGCGGACCTACTCCTGGCTTTTTTGATTGCTTACCCGTTTCTTCATCCCTTCTGATTTGCTCTCCCAAATCAGTGGCTTTTTGCGGAAGCGCCTGAAATTCTTTCAATTTTGCTCGGATATTTCTTTCTGCATCTCCAATATCATCTTTTACCTGTTGAATCTCAGCAGCCTGAGCTTTTTTTTGTAAAAACAATGCTCCAACACCACCCGCATTTGTTACCAAGTCAAAAGCTACCACCAGTGTAGAGGCTAAAATAAGAGCTATTTGAGCAGACTTCTTTGTAGTCTTAGTACCCCACCGCATTGCATGTGATATGGAAGAACGAAAATCTTCCAATTCGTGAAAGTATTTTTTATCGAATTCATTTTTGATAGTCTGAATAAGACCAGTACATGCAAATCCGAGGATCAGAGCAGCCGTCCAACGCACGGCTTCTTGAGTAGATGGTTCAAAGTTTTTAAATATTTCGGAAGTAGTAGGTCCGACCATATTTGCAAGACCAAGTACAGAAGTAAGTGTACCGAATCCCCATGTTCCTGTAGATATAAGGGATTTAAGCGTTTTACGCCAAATGTCCATTTGATCCAGCCTCACAAAACCATCCGGATTAAGCGCCAGAGAAGAATTATTTTCCATTACCAGGGGGACATTCGGAGCATTTTCCATCGGAGGAATAATCTGGTACCTCATCATCGCCTCAAATATGGCCGGGACGATGCGCTCCAACTCTATCTCTTTCTGATTCTTATTCTCTTCACCTGCTTTCTTAGCATACTCAATACGATTTTTGAGAAGAACCGAAACGTGCTGTTTAAAAGCATTATAGTTTTTCCCTTTAGCTATTTCTTTTATCCACGGATATCGCCGTTGAGTTTGCTCGTTTTCGAAAATATCTGTCGCTATTTGAGGATAGTTAGGCTTTGTATTCCGTATTTGGCGAGCAATAATAGCCAAAACTTCACCGACATATTCCTCCATTTGCTCTCGTTGTATTTCCGGATCGACATAAGTATTTGCTGATTCTGTTTTTTTATTAACAGCCATATATAGAATGATAAAAAAGTAATAAGATCTGAAAGATTTTATTCTAGATTTTGAAGGTTTCTAGTTTTTCGGATAAGCTCATTTTGAGCCTCAAGTAACTTTATATACTTATTTACAAGTCCTGCATCTATCATCTCCATCTGGCTAGCATCATCACCATCAATAAAAGACTGTAACCTCATGGAATGTTGAGATTTACGGTCTGATGTCAGTTTAGTCATCCTTGTAAGATTGTCGCGAAATTGGCTTGCAAACCGAGGATCAATATCAGAAACATTATAACCTGATACATCATTTATTAGTTTCCTAAAATCAGTTTGTGAGAGGAGGTAGTCTGGAGATTTGAATTTCAATCGTTCAGCCAGACTGGACAGATTGACCCCTCTCTGTACTGGAACCTCTGCGACTGGACTTTCTGTTTGTCTGTTATCATTATTGTCATATCCAAAGAGTTCACCTTTTATATTTCTCCCTACAACATTTCTTATGATTTTGACATCCTGGTAAAAAGCAGTCCTGGCATCATTGCGCTGGTTGTTCAGCTCAGTCATCCACGAACGACTAAATGTTCTAATAGCCAATAAAACCTGGAGTATCTCCGGGTCCTGCATTCCTCTTTCTGTTAGTAATGCATAGAAGATGTTATAGTCTTCTTGGCTTATACTGAGCCTTTTGATTGTTTGAGGCATAAAGAAATCCAGGAAATCATATTTTTTTTCAAGCTTCGCCATTTTCCTGCGGATAGGATCAAGAACACCTTTCAGACGTTGAGCAATAATCTCGTCATCTAGTTTAATACTATTAATCATTTCATACCAAGCCTGATATTGCTGATTCATTCCCAATATCTCCTGTTCTATTTCATCGCTTTTTTGTAACGATGAAGTTTGAATCAAATCGATATCAATGCATACTCCGGCTTCTACGAGATTGTTTATCGCAGAACCGATTGTATAATCTTCAGGAGTTGCTATAGCAGGATTTAATTCCCCACCATATATCGTATCAATACGATGAGTTAAACCAGGAAACAAGTTTAACAATTGAATAAAATCAGGCCGAGGGTGCTGCGTGGATGTTTCCATAATAGGGAGATAAAAAGAATTAAAGAAAATACAAATATAATTTGATTTTTTAAATTATCATTACATTATACATAAAAAGTGCTCCATGATAAATATTTTTAATCAAATGTCAACAAAAAATAAGATACAAACCGAACTTCTGTTTATTCTTTA
>JBDHUY010000017.1:0-37330 GCA_039809385.1 Candidatus Altimarinota bacterium | reverse complement strand
CTCCGTTCTCCCCACTCCCCTCTCCATTTCTCCCTTCTTGATTCCTGCCTTGCTGTAGGCTGTTAGCTATAAACTGTTAGCTCCCTGCTTCCTCTCCGTTCTCCCCACTCCCCTCTCCATTTCTCCCTTCTTGATTCCTGCCTTGCTGTAGGCTGTTAGCTATAAACTGTTAGCTCCCTGCTTCCTCTCCGTTCTCCCCACTCCCCTCTCCATTCTCTTCAAGATACTTCCTTCCTTGCAACTCGTCGGGAAAATGCTGCTGCTGGACACGAGCATCCTGATAGTCATGCGCATATTTGTAGTCTTTCCCATAACCCAGATTTTTCATCAACTTGGTCGGGGCATTGCGAATATGTAGGGGAACAGGTAAGGGGCCGAGAGTATCGACATCGTGTTTTGCTTTTCCATAGGCAGTGTAACAAAGATTGCTTTTGGGAGCGCGAGCCAGGTAAATCGCCAGCTGCGTGATAGCCGTGGAACTTTCGGGCATCCCCAGAAAATCAACCGTTTCTTTCACGGCGATTGCCAACGTAAGAGCTTCGTTGTCGGCCAATCCAATATCTTCTGATGCAAAGCGGATCATGCGCCGAACCAGATACTTGGGATCTTCGCCGGCTTCCAGCATCCGGGTCGCCCAGTAGACGGAAGCATCGGGATCCGAGTCCCGCATACTTTTATGCAGTGCCGAGATAATGTTGTAGTGTTCTTCTCCCCCTTTGTCATACAGCAAAGCTTTTTTCTGCAAGGCCTCGGTCAGCATCTCTTCGTCGGGTGTGCGATTTTGCTGGCGGGCCAGTTCGGCCAGATTTTCGAGGGTATTAAGTGCAAAACGAGCATCCCCGAAGCTATATTCTGCGATCATATCGAGAAATTGTCGCTGAACGGCATTTATATGCTGTAAATCGTTTTCTTGAACCAGTGCACGATCCAGGAGCTTGACGATATCCTCTTTTTTGAGCGGTTGTAACACAAACACTTTGCTACGGGACAACAGCGGAGCGATGACTTCAAACGACGGATTTTCAGTGGTAGCGCCGATGAAAACAATATCCCGATTTTCAACAAAGGGTAATAAATAATCCTGCTGGGATTTATTGAAGCGATGAATTTCGTCAATAAACAAGACAGTTTCCTTAGGCATCAAGCTGTTTTTGATGCTACGGGCGGTTTCTACGGCTTTTTTTACCTCGGCTATGCCGCTTGAAACTGCATTGATTGCGATAAAATGACTGGAAGTTGTTTCGGCAATGATCGACGCCAGGGTCGTTTTTCCACTCCCCGGCGGCCCCCACAGGATCATGGAAAAAAGCTTATTCTGCTTGATCGCGTTAAATAGCATGCTTTTGGGATGGATGATATGTTCCTGTCCAGCCAGATCTTCGAGTCTTTTTGGCCGCAGGCGAACCGCTAATGGAGTAGTAACAATATTCATAGCGAACGTGAATAAAGAAGAAAAAGATCACCCGTAATCAGATATGTGGACGTGAGATTTGATTTGTCATGTGATTTTTTGGGTGGAACGGTCATGAATATTCATACCATAGCGGATTATATTCACAAGCATTCCATTTTCATTTTAGAAACAACTAAGAAAAGGTCTACCCGAAAAAACGGTCATAAGAGCAAATCTAGCCATATTATGGTATACTAAAGTGAGTAAATACAAATTTTCCACTCGGTAATTCATAATTTATAATTCATCCTTCATAAATATCTCCCGTATGTTTGACCAAATAGTTACCGATATCAAAGACCTCAAAATTCAGGGTGCGATCAATATTGCCAAGAAAGCTCTGGAAGCACTGCATGAGAAATCCGCAAGCGCCGCTTCAATAGAAGCGCTACAACAGGCAGCGCTTATTCTGGAAGAAACTCGCCCTACCGAGCCGGCATTACGGAATGTGGTACGCTGGTTCCTCAAAGAATTGTCACCCGACCGAGCCAACCGTAACGAGCTGTACGAGAAAATTATTGGCGAGATACAGGATTCGCTGGAAAAAGTGACGAGTTACGGCGCCAGCATGATCGAAAACGGAATGACCTTGTTTACTCATTGTCATTCTTCCAGTGTTACGGCGGCCATTATGCGAGCCTACGACGAAGGAAAGAGATTCGAAGTATATAACAGCGAAACGCGTCCACGCTTCCAGGGCAGAAAAACAGCTTTGGAACTCGCCGGGCATGGAATACACGTACATCATATGGTCGATAACGCCGCTTTTCACATTCTCAAGAAAGTCGATCTGTTCTTTTTCGGAGCCGACGCGGTAAATTCGTACGGCAACGTGTTCAACAAAGTCGGTACCAAGACCTATGCCGAAACCGTGAAACGCTACGACGGCAAAACTTTTTCCCTCACCTCAGGAATCAAATACGATGTGGAAACGAAATACGGCGTCCACGAAGAGATCGAAAAGCGAGCCAGCCTGGAAGTATGGGATACCGAGAAAAAGAACATAACGATCTTCAATCCCGCCTTTGACGAGGTGGAAAAAGAATACATCGACGGCATCGTTTCCGAGTTCGGCGTCCTGGCACCGGAGAGTTTCGTTCAGGAAGCGAGAAAGATGCTGGAGTAGCGGCAGAACGATGTGTCTGCCCCAAGATACGTGTCTGCCCCAAGATACGTGTCTGCCCGGGAAACAATTGAAAGTCCGTAAAGTTCATAAAGTCTATAAAGCGGTCAGTAAATTAAAATGTGGAGAATCAAGAAATATAGAAGCTGGAATGAACAGAAGAGCTCTTGAGATTTATAGAAATTGATGAGAATTGGTAGAAATTCATCGTTGACTGTCAGTAGTTTTTCGCTTTCCGAGTTTTTTTGAACGAAAGGTTGTTATTCCTTGTTGACTTCCCATGATTCGTGATTCTTGATTCTTTCTTCTTGCCTTGCTGTAAGCTGTTAGCTGAATGCTGCCTGCTCCAGACTCCCATCTCCCGACTCCATACTGGCAAACTTTCCGTTTGAGATTTTTGCCAAGAATGTACTATACTGTACCCGTTTTTTAAACGTCATCCATAAATCTATGAGCTTGCAAATCGGTATCGTGGGACTGCCCAATGTCGGCAAATCCACACTGTTTAACGCCCTGACCCGCACCAAAGCCGCCCAGGCTGCCAATTATCCCTTTTGTACTATTGATCCGAACGTGGGCGTCGTGGAAGTCCAGGATCCGCGTTTAAATGAACTGGCCTTGGTATCGAAATCGGAAAAGGTTGTTCCGGCGATCGTGGAGTTCGTCGATATCGCCGGGCTGGTAGAAGGAGCCAGCAAGGGTGAGGGTTTAGGCAACGCCTTTTTGAGCCATATCCGTAACGTCGATGCAATCCTGGAGGTGGTACGCGGCTTTGAAGACGGAAATATTCTCCACGTGGCCGGTTCGATCGATCCCAAACGCGACACCGAAATCATTCATACCGAACTGATCATCGCCGATTTGGACACGGTGGAAAAACGTTTTTCCACTACCGAAAAAAAAGCCAAAAGCGGCGACAAGGACGCCCGGATCGAACTTGACCTGTTAGCTCGGTTAAAAACGGATCTGGGAGCGGGAAAACTGGCCAAGAATACCGAAATCAGCGACGCAGAGAAACCAATTTTAAAAGAGCTTCACCTCCTTACCGCCAAACCTTTCTTATTTGCGGTAAATCTGAAAGAAGAGCAATTAGCCGATTTTAGCGAAAAGGACTATCGAGACAAACTGGAGCTGGCACCGGAAACACCGGTCATCGCGATTTCGGCCAAACTCGAAGAAGAATTGATCGGGCTTGAGGAAACAGAAGCACGGGAGTTTTTGCAACAATACGGCATCCAGGATTCGGGGTTGAATCGGCTGATCAAAACAGCGTTTGAAAGTCTGGGACTCATGTACTACTTCACTTCCGGCGAAAAAGAATCCAAAGCTTGGACGATTCGCAAAGGATTCAAGGCTCCGCAGGCCGCCGGAGTCATTCACACCGATTTCGAAAAAGGCTTTATCAAGGCCGATGTGGTGCATTGGCAGGATTTTGTGGAAGGAAAAGGCTGGAGCGGCGCCCGCGAAAAAGGCAAGGTGCGTCTGGAAGGAAAAGAATATGTAATGCAGGACGGAGATGTGGTAGTATTTAAATTCAATAACTGAGAGAAAAGGCAAGTATTAGGTATACTGTTGGGGAACATGAACTGATAAACAATGCTTGATGATTGCTAGTCCTGCCCCCCTTTCATTCCCCATTATCAGGGGGAATGAAAAGACCGACCGCTGATTGCTGACTGCCGACCGCTAGCTTCTGTGTGAAAAATCACAACAATTCGTCTTTTCATTTGACGCAAATTTGTTACCATAAAAGCACGACTTGGTGAAACTTACGATAGAAATAGGAGAATACCCATTTCCTCCCCATGCATACTACGATCTACTTTATACCTAATACTTCTTTCTATGGATGATACAGCTGCTCCGCAAAAGCTCCCGATCGATCCGGCCACCGGAAAACCAATCGATCCGGTTGTGCATTTGACCGACGATATGTTTGAGAGCGAGGTCTTACAATCAAAAGGGCTGGTACTGGTAGATTTTTGGGCAGTATGGTGCGGCCCCTGTAAAATAGTCGGTCCCGTTGTCGCGCAAATTGCCGAAGAGATGTACGGTTTAGTGAAAGTGGCAAAAATGGATGTGGACGCTAATCCGAAAGTACCGGGAGAATACGGGATTCTCAGTATCCCTACGTTGATGATCTTTCAAGATGGAAAAATGGTCGATATGTTCGTGGGTGCCCGTCCCAAAGAAGATATTGTCGGCCGCTTAAACAAATTTCTCAAAAACAACGAGAAATAGAAATCCTGAATCTCCCAGGATACACGTTACTGTAAAAAAGAGCGATTCTGAGAATCGCTCTTTTTTACATAGGATTTACAGAAACTTTATTCCGAACTCGCGCTTGAGTATTTCCACAATCGCACAAAGAGGAAAGCCCATCACATTGCAATAGTCACCCTCGATCTTTTTGACGAATACCGCTCCCAATCCCTGGATCGCGTAAGCCCCGGCTTTATCGAGCGGTTCTTTGGTACGGATGTAACGCGCAATGTCTGTCTTATCCAGTTTGCGGAAATATACCCTGGTTTCTTCGGTCCTGGAAACGGTCTTTCCGCTTGCCGTATCGATAATCGTAAAACCGGTTATCACCGAATGAGCTTTCCCGCTAAGTAAAGAAAGCATTTCCCGAGCCTTAACGGTTGTATGGGGTTTTCCTAACAGCCGGTCTTGATATACGATAAACGTATCGGCGGCAATAATAATCGCATTCGAAAAACCGGGAGCTACAGCCCGGGCTTTCCCTTGGGATAAATGTTTAGCCAAACGCTTGGGAGACAAAGGCAGACTCATGTCTTCTTCGTATCCGCCTGTGGCGATTTCAAAGGGCAAACCGCTCTTTTCCATCAATTCCTTGCGACGCGGCGATGTAGAAGCCAATATAATTCTTTTCATGAAGCAACATTGTAAATATTTCTTTTATGTTCTATACCATCTTTTAGATTTTGCGAAAAGAGATTTTGGAGCTACTCACTTGAAACTGCTATGGATTTGCTAGAATGAAAGGAGATCGGAGAAGGGAGTTGGGAGTCTGGAGCAAACAGCGAACAGCCGACAGCTCAGAGTGAACAGCAAAGCAAGAAGAACAGAGAGGTTACACTTTGAAAAACGAAAGAAGTATCTGTCAGTAGTAACTAATTTTTACTAATTTCTATTAATTTCAATTTCTATTCCCTTTATTCCAGATTCTATATTCTTGATTCTTGATTCTTCATTTTGGATTAGGGCAAATACCTGGATCTGCTACTACCTCAACCTCACCTTCATCTCCTAACTCCTCCCTCCCATGACTCCTCTTTCGTTTTCGCCCGCCCTGTTCGACCTGCCTGCCAGCAGTGCCGGAACGCTGCCGATAGAACTCTTGCAAACCTGGGCGGAAAGCGCAAAAACAACCCAGGATGCGGCAAAATTACTGGAACCGTACAAAACCTCCGGCATCCTGGTCTGCTCCGACAGTGCGGGTCTCACCAAGATGTCCAAGCAGATGGATATGGTAGAAGTTCTGGCCGCAATCAATCGACCAAAAGAGCTCGTTCATGCCGTAGGAACTGCAATCGGCGGACGACCGGCGGGCATCTGGACACAAGACAATACACAAATGTTCTATCAAGAAGGGATAGCGCCAGATACGGTTGTATCGGCTTTAGTGGAAATACAGGCACGGCTCAAAGACAGCCGTGTCCAGATCGGAATGGCTGCCGACTGGGGCGAATTCTACAACCTGGAAGGCTCTTTATACGGCGTGGAAGCAAACTTCATCGATCATGTGGCAGAAGTCGATACCGAAGGCGGCGAAATTGTTATCAGTAAATCGCTTTATGACCGTATCAGTACTCCGCTTTTTCCGGTACAGCCCCGCAGCGACATTAGCGGAGAACTCGAGAGTCTCTTTCGAATAAAAGGAGGGCCGGGTTTACCCGAATTGGTTGCTACGAATACAAATTACCCGATTCCCTTTTCGCGAGATTTCTATAACGAACTGCATAATTTGCCGCTCCATCCCGAGACGGAAACGATTCAGGCGCTAAAACAAAAATATATTTCCACCAAAACGGTGATCTATCTGGAACGAGAAAGGCCGCAGGAAATCTCTCCCCTCGTTCATCTGCTAAACGATCTCGCCTACGACGCAGTGATCAAGCATACGGCCATGGATTTATTGAACGAGTATCGGGGCCAGGAAGTAAAGACGGGAGCGACCATCGGCATCTATACGTTTGACGATTCCCGTGATGCAATAAGGTTTTCCCGGACTCTACGTCAGCAATTGGACCAGCTCGGGATTCGGGTAAGCATGGGCATTCATCGGGGCGAAGTTCTGTCTTTCCGTCTGGAGAATGAGACGAACGATATTTTCGGAGAACCGGTGAATGTCGCTTCCAAGCTGTCCCAGGATTGCGGAGAAAAGGGGAAGATTTACCTTACCGACATGGTCCGGGACGAGACAGCTGAGCCGGGAGAACCGTTTAACTTTGCCGTTTCAGGAGTCGAGTTGAAGGGAGTCTCGATCTAGGGAGGCAGGGTATTAGGTATAATTATGATTTCCGATTTATGATTGCCGCGAAGGGGCCCCTTTGGGGCTGGCCGCTATATGTTAGTTTCACTTGCCAATAGTAGCGTGCTTGGTTATACTGCTTTTTGCGTTTTTGATATAGGATCTCAAACGCATCTTTCCGGAGTAGCTCAATGGTGGAGCAGGCGACTGTTAATCGCAAGGTTGTGGGTTCGAACCCCACCTCCGGAGCCATTCAGAAAAACGAGAGCCAAAAGCAGATATTTTGGCTTTTTCCTGATGTCCGTTTGGTTCGAACTCCTGATTTTTCGACACATCGTCTAAGGCTTGTGTTGGCGGTTCTTTGAGTAAGATGTCGAAAGGTTTGCGGAATTCGAAGCGTAGTTTTCCACCCTGCAAATAGATGTGCGAGCTGATGCTTTTTAGGATTTCCCGTTTTGTAGGATTATCTCCTTTTTTGAACGCAAGACTAGCTCTGGAAGCCATATTTAGGAAGGTTTCGGTCTGTTCGACCCAATCGGTATTTTTCTGATTAAACTTCTCAAGTTGCTGCATGATTT
Source organism: Candidatus Altimarinota bacterium (assembly GCA_039809385.1). GTDB lineage: Bacteria > Patescibacteriota > Gracilibacteria > JBDHUY01 > JBDHUY01 > JBDHUY01. Next base: position 29,681 of record JBDHUY010000017.1, on the reverse strand, counting down.
CTTTGAGGTTTGTCTCCAGCTCGGATTTTTTGTTTGCGAAATAGTCGGCATCAATCTCTGCAGCAAGCCTCAAATCGACCAGTTTATCGAGTTTTTCCTTGATACGCTTGTGATCTCTCTGTAAAAGCGTCAAAGACTGGTTCTGAACGATCTTATTCTGAAAGTGTTCGTCTTTTAGGGTACCGATGCAGTAGGCATAAACCTCTTCATCCATCGAAAGCCTGTTCAACATGTCATCAACCTGCTTTTCCAGCTCAATCACGGGAATAGTTGGTTTGGGTCTTTTATTTGGGTGAAAAGTTTGCGGACAAAATTTCTTTTCCTTATTTTTGCCCGAACAGTGGGCATAGCAGTAGTAAGAGCTGTTTTCCAGCGCCTGCCTGCTCAAAGGCTTCTTGCAGTGCTTACAATCGGTAGGAGTTGGTCGAGCGGACGAGCAGGTAAACCAAGTTCCACACTCATTGCACTTGTATTTGGTCTTTTCTTCGGTCACAACCGCATGACCGCACGATCCACACAAAATCAGCCCAGCAAAAACAAAGTCTTTGAATGTACTTCCTGCTTCTGGACTGCAGATAAAAGCGGATCATGTTCGGGTCTTTGTGTACGATGATGTATTCGGCCAGTCTGTCCTCGGCAATGATGCCAATTTCAACATCCCGAATTTCATCAGACATCTGGTAAAATTCGGAATCATCGTTCTGCCAGCGGTAGAAAGTCATCGGCGAAACATCCGCTTCCTTACACGCAAGCGTCACAATCCCCCGACGCTTTTTCAGCGCCTCAAGGAATTTCTTTTTTGCCTTTATTGTATGCGGTTTTCCTAACATAGCCTGTCCGTATAACATTTGTAACATTCGCAAGATTTTGGAACACAAAAAAAGGCCAGTTTTTCGCCCACGTTTTCGTGGACAAACTGGTCTTTAGAGACTCAAAATCTTACGAGGTAATTATACTAATTCGGAACAGGGATGCAAGAAAATTGCCTAAAAAGTAATTGTTCTTATTTCTTTTTGTAAGATTTTAACATCAGATATTCCTTGTTTCTTCAAATAATTAAAATTTCCACCAAGGGCATAACGCGCTTCATTTTTTACAGATGATATCCTCGCAAACAAATCCGCAAATTCCTGAGAAAAAAAGGATTTTTCCCATATTTTAAGTTTCTTCAAACGATCATCGTGATTTGTCTTTGGCTTTTGTGCAAATAAAAACAGTTTCGTATCCAAAATCAATTCAGCACATGACCAAATCAAATACACAAAAACATTAGGGCAAAACTCTTTCTTTTTAATAACGGTTTTACAAACACTCAAGAATTCATTTGCCCTTTCAGCCTTCTTTTTAGCGTCTTTTTTGTTATAACGAAAATCAAAATTTAATAACCAATAGTCCTTATTAAATCTGATAATCATGATCTTTCCAGAATTTCCATCAGTTTCGGTATCAACCCAAGAAATTTCTTTGATTTCCCTCAAATCCATCGAAATATTTTTTCCAACATCGGATGGATTAATCTTTGGGCTTTTAAATTCAATACTCATTTTAAAATCACCATTCAGCTTTACTAAAGGAGATCTGCCATCATCAAACATTTCCACTAATACTGCCCTAAAATCCTCCATCACAAAACAATCCTTTCCTTTCCCCAAAATAGGCTTCACGTGCCACGTGAGAATCTGATTTATGGAACGCCCATAATTCTGATTTTGTATTACATCTTCATGTTTAACAACGATAGCCATAAGCGGGTCAAATTATTCTTTATCCTTCTTCAATTTTTTCTGAATAAAATCAAACATCTTTCGGTTCACGTAGTCTTTCAAGTCAGCATTTGAATCCAGCTTCTGGTACAGATCAAAATTATTGCGGAACATTGAGATAAGCTCCTTTTCAAACACCTCATCAAATTTCACCTTCACCGCATCTTGTGAATTATTGTTTTTAACCGCCCCCGCAAGCGCATTGTGGTCGAGTAGGCGTTTGGTAAGGTTGTTCAATATGATTCGATCCTCCTCACTGAACGTTGTGCCAAAGCGCTCATTGACCTCTTTGATAATCTTCGACAACGCCTCATTCTCATCTTCATTCTTCCCTCTACCACGCCCCGCAATCGGTTCAAGTGCACCATCCTCATTTTCGAGCGTAATACTGGTTTGTCCAACTTGCGGTATTTTGATCGATTCCAGATCAACCGAGTCGAGTACCTCAAATGGCAATGTCTCTGTTGTTATCGGCAATTTTCTGCGATAAAGCCGCAAAAAAACATACAGCTTTTCAAGACTACTATCGCTAAACGAAATGATCTGTGAAATAAAGGCGTATTTCTTGAGATATTCGCTCATTTTCTTTCTACAGTCCGTTTGTTGTTCTTTATCGAGTTCCAGAAAACGCGGCTTAATTTCGTCCAAAAATCCATTGAGTTCACTTGGCGAAACTCCACGGAAATACATCTTACAAAACTTGCCAATCTCTCGTTCATCAAAAAGTTTGTAATTCAAAATATCGCGCTGCAAATCATGCAGGATATTTGGATCAGTCGCCTCAGCAAGCACCGTTGTCGTGTAATAAGGCTGGAAGGATTCCTTAATGTCGTCCGTATTATTCACAAAATCCAACACAAACGTTTCCTCCTTGTCTGGTCTTGTCCGATTCAAGCGCGAAAGTGTCTGCACACAGTTCACTCCAGAAAGCTTTTTATCCACATACATAGCGGTCAAAAGTGGCTCATCAAAGCCAGTTTGGAATTTCTCCGCTACAATCAAAAACTTGTAATCATCTTCTTTGAAAGTGTCCGCCGTCTGATTTTCCGAAACACCATTCATTTGCGATTCGGTGTATTCCAAGTCGCCATCATCCACCGTTCCAGAAAAAGCAACCAGTGACTTCATCGGTAAATTATTTTTCGCAAGATAGGCATCCATCTCCAGCTTGAAACGTACAGCGTGCAAACGTGAGCGGGTTACAATCATCGCTTTGGCTTTACCACCAATTTCACGAGCAATATTTTCCCAGAAATGAGTCACAATAATTTCGATTTTCTTTTGGATCGCCACTTCATGTTTGCCAACAAAATCCACCATCAGCCTTTGAGCCTTCTTTTTCTTATAATCGGGATCGTCCTGCACTTTTTTGAGCAGGTTAAAATACATCTGGTATGTGGTGTAATTTTTGAGAACATCCAGAATAAAGCCTTCGTCAATCGCCTGTTTCATTGAATAAATCGAGAATGGCCTGAAGGTTCCATCAAACTGCTTTTCTCCAAACATTTCCAGTGTCTTTTGTTTTGGAGTCGCGGTAAAAGCCAAAAAGCTCACATTCTTTTGTCTTCCACGTGATTTCATCTCTTTCAAAATAAACTCTTCACCGTCCTCATAATCCTTTTCCTGTTCATCGAAAGTCAGAACCTGTTTAAGTGTCTTCGCACTTTCACCAGTTTGAGACGAATGCGCCTCATCGATGATGACCGCAAAGTTTTTGCCCGATAATTTCTCCATATCCTCCACAATCACGGGAAATTTCTGCAAAGTCGTGATGATAATTTTCTCCCCACTCTCCAAGGCTTCACGCAGCTGAGAACTGTGTTTGTCGATCTTCTTCACCACTCCCCGAACTTGCTCAAACTGCGCAACCGTATTCTGAAGCTGTTTATCAAGCACCCTACGGTCAGTAATGATAATCACGGAATCAAAAACTTTCTTATCCGCATCATCATGCAAATCCGCAAGACGGTGCGCAACCCACGCAATCGTATTACTCTTTCCGCTTCCCGCACTGTGTTGAATGAGATAGTTTTTTCCTGCACCACTTTCCTTTGAGTCCGTAATAAGCCTGCGAACCGCATCAAGCTGGTGATAACGCGGGAAAATCAATTTTTCTTCAATCCTCTTTTTGCCGCTTGCATCAATCTTTTCTTCTTTTTGCAGGCATAAAAATCGGCTAACTATCTCAAGAACAGTGTCTTTTGTCCAAATATCCTCCCAAACGTACTCTGTTTTGTATTTGTTCTTGGCTGGCGGATTACCTGCGGACATTTCATTGCCTTTGTTAAAGGGCAAGAAAAAGGTTTTAAGCCCCTCAAGCTTGGTCGTCATGTACACTTCGTCGGTATCCACAGCAAAGTGCGTCAAAGCCCGTTTAAATTGCAACAACGGCTCGTTAGGATCGCGATCGGTCTTGTATTGCCTCAAAGCGTTCGTCACAGACTGCCCCGTTAGCTGATTTTTGAGTTCAATCGTAAAAATCGGCAAACCGTTCAAAAAAATCACCATATCGATCGAATTTTCGTTACGGGTACTGTACTTCACCTGACGCATCACGCTAAAAATATTTCCTTCATAGAGTTTGCGGGTTTCTTCATTAATGCTCGTTACAGGCTTGAAGTAAGCCAAAGAAAAAGACGAACCATTGTCTTTAAGGCCAGTACGCAGCACATCCAGTAGTCCCCGAGCCTTAATTTCCTCATTCAGCCGCTTAAAAAACTTATCTTCAGCAAAACTGCCATGATGCTCTGCCAAAAGTTCCCATTCCTTCGGCTGAGTTTCCTTGATAAACCGCAATGTCACCTCACGGTCGACGCATAGAGCTTTATCGTAGCTTTCAGGTTTGCGCTTTTCATAGCCATTCTGGTCGACAAGAATGGTTTCAATGTAGGCTTCAAAGCCGATTTCACGGGTATTGGTTGGCATATTTTTCGTTAAAGTGTAGAAATTGTTGTTACAATGTTGTGGCTCACAGATGAGCTATAATTCTTTTTATCGCTCATATTTTCGATTTTATGAGCTACAAACTAACTTAAGTTTCATATGTGAGAGTTAACCTATTTCATCTCTCGTATTTACGTAACCGTGAGAGATAAAAGATTTTATGTGTCATTCGTGACAGTTAAGAATTAACCAGTTATTTTCAAAAGCTTTGGAAACAGATAAATCATAGCCGAACGTCCTTTTTTTGTGCGCATCTCGGTAATTACCTCCCCTTGTTTCAACTTACTCAATAAACGAAGAGCAGTCCCCTGAGGAATTCCTGTTAACTTTACAAATTGCGCAGATGTAAAAATCGGATAAGAAAAAAGAAAATCCAAAGTTTTGATGGCGAACTGTGAATGAGTCAAACCTACAATTCGATTCTTTTTCTGGTCATAAAGGCTGTGAATCGCCTTAGCCTTGATAACATTCTCTTTCGCCTGCGTCACAACCGCCTGTAAAAAATATTCAATCCATGATTCCCAGTCATTTTTCTCGGAAACGCCTTTCAAATACTGGTAATATTGATCCCTGTTCTTTTCAAAATAGGCGCTCAAATAAAACATCGGGCTTGTGAGTACTTTTTTGAAATACAGAAAAAGTGGCAGGATAATACGCCCAACACGACCATTTCCATCCCAAAACGGGTGAATAATCTCAAACTGGGCATGAATAATGGCCAATTGAACAAGATCGTCTTTTTCGGTTTCGTGGCAATATCTCTCAAGATTCGAGAACGCTTCGGCAATATCATGAGGTGCAGGAGGAACATAACTGGCTTCTTCAATCTTCTTTGATTTTCCGATATGGACTTGTCCGCTTCTAAAGTTCCCACGATCTTTATTTTCTCCTCTCACACCGTCGAGCAAAATTGAATGAACACCCTTAATCAGCCTTCCCGAAAAAGAAACTTTATCCAGATTTTCCACAGCATAGTGCATCGCCTTTCGATAATTCAAAACTTCCTCAATATCATCATGTTTTTCTGCATGTTCGGTTGGATCGGCTTCAAACTCCAACACTTCTTGCAAAGTCACCTGAGTTCCTTCAATTTTCGATGACAGCACGGCTTCCTGTGTGGTCAGTGGTGAAAGCAGCACCCCAGGATTCTGCATGCTCTGCAAAAGCCCGTCAAAGCGTGCAACTTCCCGATTTGACTCACCAATAAGGTGAATAAATCGAGTCCAGTCGAGATTTTTTATCGGCAATTTGTGGGGCTTGAATGGGTGCATAGTTTAAGAAAGTTAAATTTTATTCAAATAATGGCTGATTTTGTAAGCTCATTTTACGTATATGAATTTTAGGCTTTTGATACAACGATGATCTTTCAATCAAAGCTTCAATCAATATTGTCTTATCCTTTCCGTAAAATGCCATATAGTCTTCAGTTGTCTTGCCCTCCTCTGGAAATGCCACTAAATCACGGTATTTTTTGTGAAATCCATGAATACGAATTTTCATCGTTTCACCTCTAATACATTGAATACTGACTATCGCCCCAGTAAATAAGTACACTTTACCGTTTTCATAATCAGGAAGGATTGTCTCTTCATCTTCACTTAAATAGTTTTCAAAATTACTGGCATCGATAACTGCCGTGCTCTCTCGGCCAAAATCGCGGTCATCACTTACTTCAATTGAAGTAACTTCGTTTTCAATCAATGGAGAAATAGCCTTTTTGAATTTTCGAGCCTTAATTGCTTTATGCAAAGCAATAGCATAATCCTTTGGTAAATCATCAAGATCTGGCTTCTGCTTATGTTTTTTAGCCCTTCCAATTAAGTACGCAACAAAGCTACAAGCCAAAGTGTAATCGAGTGGATTTGCCGCAAAATAATCATTTAACGTCCTATGTGCATGGGTTAAATCATTAAAGAAATTATTGGCCAATTCCCATGCGTTATGGTCGACGATTCTCAAAAAATTCAACAAATCTTCAACCCTTTCAAAGGGTATTGCGTTCGCAATATTTGAAATGCTAACCAAAATATCAACGATCAAGGAGCCATCTCTAGTTTTTGTGGCGCTCACAGATACTTCCCCGTTTATTTTAGAAATCTCAAATATATCTTTAATCAGAGCATCAAAGCCTATAATTGATTCGCCCAATGCCACCAAATCAACCGCAGAGTCATTGCTCGCATTAATCCCCCGATATTTGATAAAAAAGTTTGGTCGCATAAAGATTATGTTACTTTGATTTTGCCCGTTACCACGTTGGAAATCAGAGAAGTTTTATACTCCCGAAGAAGTCCGATAGATGCATCAATTCGCTCAATAGCAAGGTCAATTTTTTTACCTTCCAACTTGAGATAGTCCACGATTGATTTTTGCTCTTCAGGCTCTGGGAATCCTATTCGTAAATTTCCGATAAAACCCCAACTCGCACGAGGCATCTTCGCTCCATATGTTGAGTAATTCACAACATCAATAAAAGCGCTCGAAATAAGCCTATAAAACAAAAAATCTTTCAAGATCTTATTCTTATTAGGTCTGAGAACAAGCATTTCTCCAGTACAAACACCCTTGAACTCTGGTAAAACTACTTTTGCCAAATAAGGTCTTAACTTCCCAAATAAGACGTCACCTGCCTCGAACTCATTCACAATACTTTCAAACTCAGCCTTTTCATTGAGATTTATAAGTTTTCCCGTCCAGCTCTCAACATTTTCCAATGCAACATATTGTGAGTCTGATGACGCATTCGCTATTTTTTTATTCTGAATTTGAGCCACATACTTTAACCTCTCAAAGCGCCATTTTATTGGAATATTTCCAAGCCACTCCACCCAACTATCCTTCATCTCAAAACGAGCAATAAACTCTTTAAAAGGAATCGCCTCGGCGCCAATTTTACTGCATTTCTTTTGAAATCTTTGGTCATCGGTAATCAAAAGGTAGTTCTGCATCTTTGCGGTATTGGCAATCAACGCATCCTTATTGTGATTTTCTTTCTTTCCGCTCCCTACAAGTGCGCTAATATTACTGCTATCCTCTTCGCCTCCATAAGTGCAATGATCATAGCGAGAAACATCGTATATAGCGCCACTGGTCGACACTTTTTTCGCAGAAGGCAATACACCCCGAAGGTCTGAAGGTAATTCGTCTTCCTGAATATGGGTGTAGATAATTTCCACTCGCTCCAACAGTCTATCCTGATCTTTTTTTGACAGTTTCCGCCATTGATCAAAAGCGTTCGTATCAAACATAACTTTGACACGAATTCCTTTCGTCACCGTTCGATTGATAAGGGCAGCTCGCTTTTCCTTCAAAAGCTCAATCTGCTTTTGTTTTGCCTCAATAATGCTTTCGATAAGCGCTGATTTTTCATCAAGATAATTGGCGATAGTGGCCTGTTCTTGCCTTTGTTTTGGCAAAGTAATATTGAAGTCTCCCAGGGTTGAAGCACTCAATTCTTTAAAAGTACTTCCATTTCCTAAACTATCAAGAACACTCGAAAAAGAATAAAGAAGGTAATAAAGATAATCCGATGAATAGTTCCTTTTAACTTGGAGCGACTTACATCCTTGATTAGCACAGAAAGGGGTTTTTCCTATTGCCACTAAGCCAATCGGTGCACGATTTGAAATCAGAATACTGCCAGCTTTTACCAAATTAGTTCCGCATGATTCGTAACCAATTTTCGTGATCATTCTTTTTGGCTCGCCAAGATATTTTTCCTCCTTACTTATATCAGCGGGTGTAAACCAAGGGATATTACCGTCCCAATAATCCTCAACAGCTGATTTCGGCGTCGCACCATTAAATATTTTAGTAAGCTGCTTTACCTTTGAAATCTCCCATTCCTCAGGCACCTCACCAAGCCACGGTATTCCCGTTTGCTTGTAGTTGCTGTACCGCCCGTGATGTTTCTTGAGTTGAATCTGCATTATTTCAATTTTTTAACAGTTGGATTACCAAGAAGAGATTGCATCTGCACAATTGCAATCTGGTTGAGTCTCATGAGCCTTTCGGGTTGTGAAAGGCCTTGTCTGATAAATTCAGCATTCAATGACTCCAAATTTGCCAAACAAACAAGCTGTGTTACTGAGGCATGATCACGCATATTACCCTTTTCTTTTGGATTAGCAGCTTCCCATTCTTTTGCCGTCAGACCAAAAAGTGCTTTGTTCAAAATATCGGCTTCACTCGCGTAAGTCATATTGATTTGCCCAGCAGAAAGATGTGCGGGAATCAAATGCGCTTTGATTGCGTCGGTATGAACACGGTAATTGATTTTGGTAAGTTGTCGTTTTACATCCCAACCAAGCGTAAGTCGTTCACTTTCTTCCTCTTTAAGCCGTTGGAACTCTTTAATTAAATACAGCTTGAACTCTGGGGAAAGCCATGAAGCGAATTCAAAGGCGATATCCCTGTGGGCAAAAGTTCCTCCACCATAACGACCGGCCTTCGATCTTATACCTATGGCATTTGTAGTTTTAATCCATTTATCAGGAGTCAGAACAAAGGCATTACTTCCAGCTTCATTTTTAACCGTGTCGAATTCGATACGGTTAAAATCCGCATTATGTAAAATCTCCCAATTCCCCATAAATTCAACTGTGAATCGGGTTTTCATCCAGTTTTGAACCACAAAACGTGGCTCATCCGGATTCTTAGACTTCGCCATGTCGGTTAAAGAGATATAATCGTTACCATTTTTCTGAGCGATAACAATTTCTATCCCTTTAACATTGATTTTTTGATCAGTCATAATTGTAAAAGTTAAAAATGTACTTTCGGTTCCGCTGGCTGTCGTACCTGCATTCGCACAATCATCTCCGCTAACGCGTTAATCACCTGCAAAATCTCTTCATCTTTCCTGAATTTGGCAAAGACTTTTTTGTCCTCACGCTCCCATTGTTTGCGCAGGATGTAGGCTGACTTCGAAAGTGTGTAAATTTTCATGAGTTATTTGGTTAATTCTTTAAACAAGCCAAGAAGTTCATTCTCAACCTTTTCAATATCCGCCTCAATCTCTTCAAGCGCGCGAGGCGATTGATATTCGTAAAAATAACGAGTGACGGGGATTTCATAGCCAACACGTCCTACCTTGCCGTCTTTGTCGTCCACTTTCTTTTCATCAATCCACGCGTCAGGCGCATAAGGCTTCACTTCCTTCGCAAAATACTCATAAATATCCTGTTCATAAGGCACATTTTCGGTATCGCGAAGTTCGCTATCTGGTTCAGGACTACCTTTGCTATCCAAACAAATATCGGCTTCCTCGTCACGTTCGCTCAAACCTTCCAAAATTCCTTTTTTCAGTGAAACAGGCAGCTTTATGCCAGACTTTTTGAAAACTTCGTCAAAAGCCTCAAGAAATGCCTCACGGTTTCGATACAGTTTGCTATCCAGCTTTTCCAGCACAGCTAAAACCTCTTTTTGAAATGCTCTTCCTTCCTCAATCTCCAAAATACCCGCATCACCCTTCTTTTTACTTTCAGCTAAACCCTTAAATGCAGACTGCTCTTTCACACACTCAATTCTTTCCGCACTTACTTGAAAATTAAGCCTTAACGGTCGCTCAACCGTAATTTGCCTAAATGCAAAATCGGTTGTTTTGAAAATCTTACAATGCTTTGATGACTTAAATTCCTCGTAAAGCTTCACGATATGAACTCGATCTTCATCGGTTATTTCATTGCGCTTATTGCCCAAACTTTTTCGCATCTTCTTGAAAAATCCACGTGCATCAATCAATTGAACTTTGCCTTTACGCTCATGCTCTTTACGGTTGGTTAAAAACCAGACATAGGTCGAGATACCCGTGTTATAAAAAAGCTGATCAGGCAGGGCAACGATCGCCTCAAGCCAATCATTCTCCAAAATCCAGCGGCGAATTTCACTTTCACCACTCCCTGCATCCCCCGTAAAAAGCGGAGAACCGTTAAAAACAATCGCAATGCGTCCTCCACCACTCAAAGGATTCTGCATTTTAGAAATCATGTGCTGCAAAAAGAGTAGTTGCCCATCGGAACTTCGTGGAGTTCCTGCGCCAAACCTGCCCGCATGACCTCGCTGAGCCTCACGTTCAACCGCTTCCTGATCCTTCCTCCAATCCACGCCAAACGGCGGATTTGTTATGCAATAATCAAAATGTTGGTCGATAAATTGATCATTTGAGAGCGTACTTGCTTTAGAGTGATCTTTTTCACCGCCTTTGATTTTGTCGGCATCTTCGCCTTTAATCAGCATATCCGCCTTGCACATGGCGTACGTCACGGGGTTCAATTCCTGCCCATACAGATAAATATCCGCTTTGGAATTGATATGTTCGGCAATAAATTTCTTTGAAACCGCCAACATGCCGCCTGTGCCGCAACAAGGGTCGTAAATCGTCTTAATCGTGTGCTCTTTTTTAAGCAAATGCTTATCCATCGTAAACATCACTTCAACCATCATTTGAATCACCTCGCGCGGAGTGTAGTGCTCACCAGCCGTCTCATTGGATTGTTCAGAAAATCTTCGAATCAACTCTTCAAAGATGTACCCCATCTCCGTGTTACTAACAGCATCAGGATGTAGATCAACTTTATTTAACTCCTTAACAATGAGGTACAGGAGATTACCCCCTTCAAGACGCGCAAGATGCTTTTCAAAGTCGAACTTTTCGATGATTTGCTGAACGTTTTCGGAAAAACCGCTGATGTAGTTTCTTAAGTTTTTTGAAATATCTTTCTGATCGTTCAAAAGTTTATGAAAGTCATAAACCGAGGTGTTATAAAACCCAACTCCCGTAATGTCCTTCAAAATCGGCGCAACATTGATTTTGCCCTGATGCTGATTGTATTCCTTCAAAACTTTCTCTTTGGTTTTCTCCAAAACCGAATCAAGACGCTTGAGTACAGTTAAAGGAAGTACCACGTCCTGATATTCGTGCTGCTTCCAGCTACCGCGGAGAAATTCAGCGATATTCCAGATTAAACTGACTTTATTTTGAAAATTGTTCATGAGAAAGGAGTTATTTTTCTTCTAGATTTAGACTTCTTATGCGTATCTGGTGTGGACTGCAAGAAAGCAATGACATCTTTTTTATGATAGCGTCTCTGTTTGGTCATACTTGGCCGAAACGCTTTCAAAATGCCCTCTTTATCCCAGCGGCGGAGTGTCATGGTCGAAACATTCAGTATTTCTGCAACCTCTCCAATGGAGAGAATGTCTGGTTTATCCTCAAACATAGGCTAAAAATTAGCGTAATAACAAAGTTATACAAACATACACAAAGATAATTTACTCTTTGGCCGCTAAATAGCAAGAAAACTTCATCCAAACTGGAATAAAAATTCCCATATTCTACTTTAAGCCTCCAAAGTAGAATAAGAGACGATCTCACCCCGCCTTCGCTATGCACTCATTCATGTGCTCAACCACGACGTGATACGGAAAATACCCCGCCTCCCCTCTGGCAAAGCATGTGCTGACAGCCTCCAGTATGTGGAGCCGCAAAAAATACTATTCCTTAGTTTATGGTTATTTTTTTGTGATAGCGAAGGAGAGAAAGCCAACTGCTTGGCTTTCGTGCGGGGGACCTTGGCCAAATGGCAGGTTCGATTTCTTGAACGAAAATTCCTTTTCAAAGATTCCCCATATCCCGCACCATACCTATTGTATGTTAACTATTATTATGATGTGCTATAATGATCTTAATATGAAAGGAAAAATCACTCTCAATGCTAAATGGTTTATTAAGGCGCCTCTAGCGGAGGTGTTTACTATAATGACGGACTTTGAAAAATGGCCCGAGTATTTTCCAAAAGTCGCCGAATCTATACGAGTCGTAAGACAGGAAGGAAATACTATGAAAATTGACGCGACTATCAACTCGTTCGGCCAAAAGTTTCCAGTAAAAATGGAATCCCGGATTCTCCCCGGAAAAGGGTTTATTTCGGATAATGAAAGCCCTAAATTTGGAACTTCCGGACACGAAGAATTACTGCTTTCCGAAAAACAGGAAGGCACCATGATCGATTACACCTATCAGGTTACTATCCATAAACGTTGGCTCCGTATTATTGCACAACCATTAATCGGCTGGTTTTCCATGAAATATTGGCAGAAAGCTGTAATAGATGAGCTGAGAAAAAGACTCGAGAGATAAAATACTGAGTGTCTTTTTATTTTTATATGAAGACACATCTTTAATATACACTCAAAACCATTCACAAAGAGATTATAAAGCTAAACGTATAAAAGTTTTCCACTCTTTGTGAAAAGTGAACTCCCGTTTCAAGCACAATATCGGAAATAATATATTTTGCAAAGTATACCCCCCGGGGGTATACTTGCATTATAATTTTCAATACCAATGAAAAAGGAGATCAAGCAAAAAGTACTGCGCAGACTCAGCATTGTCCAAGGTCAGCTAAAAGGGGTGATCGGCATGGTCGAAGCCGAAAAATATTGTGTCGACATCATCACCCAGTGCGACGCGATCAAAGAAGCTCTCACGGGCGTAGAACATCTGATGCTGGAAAATCATCTTTCCACGCATGTTCTTCATCAAATACACAACGGCGACGAAGCAAAAGCAGTTGCAGAGATCTTGAAAATTTATAAATTGGCGCACAAGAAAAAGTAACTATTCTTCCTATGTCTAAAACGTATACCTGCCCCATGCATGCCGAAATCGTCTCGGACCGGCCGGGCAAATGTCCCAAGTGCTTCATGGCACTGGTGGCAAGCGATGTAACTAGAGGATCGAGCCATTCCTATGATGATACGGACCTGGCACCACTGACCTGGCGCAACTATATCCCGCTGCTTGTCATTCTGTTGATGATCAGCTCAACTGCTTTGATCGTATCAGGGAATAGAGGATTTGCTCTAGAAGACTTTCTGTTAGCCTTCATGACCGGTTTTTTTCTGGTATTCGGCGGGTTCAAACTCATGGATCTCAAGGGATTTGCACACGGGTACGCCACCTACGACTTACTCGCCTCACGATGGTACGGATACGGCTATGTATATCCTTTTGTGGAAGTCACTTTCGGACTTTTGATGCTGGGAGGATTTCACCCTGACTGGCTCTTATGGAGCGAATTGGGTTTGATGGTCTTTAGCGGCATGGGGGTAGGAATAAAACTGGCACGCAAAGAAAAATTCCGGTGTGCCTGTCTGGGAACGTTGCTCAAAGTCCCGCTTACTTCGGTTACGCTGGTCGAAGATTTCGGTATGGCTTTATTGCTCCTGTTCGTCATTTTTTCACGATAATCTTATGAACCGTTCTATCTATGCATTCGGATTATGTCTTATTGTTTTAGCAGCTTGCACACCTGCTAACAGAAATCTTGGGACACCCCCGCCTGCCGGTTCTACCGATCAACACACAGAGCATCCCGTAACCGGGAGTACCGATTATCATATCGCATCGGAAGTACCCCAACAACATTATACAAGCACCGAGGAAAACGAATATTCTTTTTCAATTCCAGATAAAAATGGAAATACGATAAAAAACTTTGCCATTACGCACACCAAACCGATGCATCTGATCGTTGTCAAAAAAGATTTAAGCTCTTTCCAACATCTTCATCCTGAGTTTGCCCCGGAAACCGGTAAATTTAAACTTTCCGGTCTCAATTTTCCAAGCGAGGGCGTTTATCGTTTTTTTGCCGATTTTGCCCTGGAAGATGCAACGAAAAAAGTAAAGCCGGTAACACTCTGGGAAGACATTCGCGTAGGATCGTCCACAACGTCACAGCCGCTCGGTTCTATAGAAGAGACTAAAATATTCGACGGCTACGAAATTACGCTTATCACAGAAGACGCACCCCCATTAAGCGGCACCGAAAGTACGATTACGTTTCGTATCGCGAAAGATGGGCGACCGGTAACCGATCTGGAAGAGTATTTGGGAGCGCTCGGACACAGTGTCATTTTAAAGGAAGAAACGCTTGATTTTATCCACGCCCACCCGTTGAAAAATTCGGCCTTAGACGGAAAAGTCAGCTTCCTGGTAGACTTCCCGACAGCCGGCAAATATAAATTATTTACTCAATTTCAACACCATAATCGTGTAATTACGAGCGACTTTGTAATCAGTGTAAAAGAAAACAGCGCCGCCGCCGGAGCAGGAATGCGACACAACGAAATGGCACATTAAAACATGGGCTGTACATTACAAGATGACTTATGAGAAAGAAGATAAAGAGTATCTGTTGATGTAAAATTTCTTTTGCCTGTAAAACGACGAATACGTAAAAGAGACTTCCACAAATGGACGAAAATCTTCCTGTGATCAATAAAAAGATAGAAGGGTAAAAGCGTTTGATATCACAAAATTTGCATTGAACGCGAGTTTCATTAGAATAGATCTGTAGATGTTATTTTTTGAAACACAATCTTATGGACGATCCAGTTATCAATCCGGCAGCGGGGAATATGGGTAGTGGAGGCGGAATGCAGCCTCCCATGGGCAATAGCAGCGGAAATATGAGTGGCGGCATGATGCCACCTCCTCCCCCGCCCGCCCAGCCGACTCCGCCAGTACCGCAACCCCAATTCACCGGCCCCTTTACCACGAATATCAAACTCCCCGAGCATCCCACGACCACGTTTAATGAATTGTACTTTTTGGAATTGCTGGCCGGATCTATCTCGCTGACGATCGACGAAAAGAAAAAGATCATCGAGGCGGTACCAAAATTGTCGCAATACCAGATCGATGAGCTGATGAAGATCTTTGAAGAAGAAAAGTCTAAATTTGCCGAGCTGGCCGAAAAACACGCTGATCAGATCAACAAACTAAAAGCGCAACACCGTAGCGAATGGGAAATGCTAGAACTCGAGACCAAACAAACCGGACAAAAGCAGGAAGACCAGAGCAAAGCCGATGAGATCCGAAAACAATTGGGATTATAAATATAGACCCGACCTCGGAACGACGACAGATATAGATCTGAGTCGTTTTCGTCGATTCTGACAGGAAGTATTAGGTATAATGCATGTATAGGACAGATCAGGTAAGGATATTGATTTTTGACTTTTGATGCGTTCGCTTCGATCAGCACAAGCTTTTGACTTCTTTTGTATGCGTTCTTATCAATTCTCGATATATCGAGGCGGACTGAGACTGGATAAACTCCTTGTGACGTGTTTTCCGAAGCTGTCCCGCAGTTATGTTCAAGCATTGATAGAAGATACAAAACTGGTAGAAATAAACCGAAAAACCGTCTCGGCGCATTATCGGGTGAAACAAGGCGACGAGGTATTTTTTCAAATTCCGTCGGTACAAGAAGGCGGTCTCGTGGCAAGCGATTTACCGCTACACGTAGTATACGAAGACAGCGATATTTTGGTCATCGATAAAGCGGCAGGCATGGTAGTACACCCGAGCGACGCGGGCGGACATATGGCCGACAGCGTGGTCAATGCGCTGCTCTTTCGCTATCGTGACTGGATCAAACATGATACGCTCCGGCCTGGCATCGTGCACCGGCTGGACAAAGACACCTCAGGATTGTTGTTGATTGCAAAGCACGAAGCAGCTCTCGCCTACATGCTGGAACAGTGGCAAAAGCGCACAGTGCAAAAATATTACCTGGCCCTGGTAGTCGGAGAGATGCCTGCTCCAAAGGGTAAAATCGAAGCTCCGCTCTCCCGTTCGCATAAGGATCGGAAAAAGATAACCGTATCTCTAAGTAAAGAGGCGCGGGAAGCCACTACCGAGTACGAAGTTCTTGAAACATTCAAAGGTTATAGTTTATTGTCCCTGAGACTCGTTACCGGACGTACCCATCAGATCCGGGTACACTTGGCATCGATCGGCCATCCGATCATAGGAGATCAGACGTATGGCAATGTAAAAGAAAATCGCCTCGCCGAGCAAAGCGGAGACCTGAAGCGGCAGTTTTTACATGCGTATAAACTGGGGATTCTGCTTCCTTCCACCCAAAAAAACAAAGAGATCGAGATCGACCTTCCTTCCGATTTGAAACAATACCTGACAACCTTATATTAGTTCCAAATCTACATAATCGTAGAGATTCAATGGAATTGCTATTACAATAACCCTCTTGTCATGAAGAGAGAAAACAAAAAAACTGCCTTCCAACTAAAGAAGAGCAGTTTTTTTTATAGAACAATTTGTTAAGCAATTTTCTGGATTTCCAGAACGGTCAAACGCTGGCGATGCCCTAACGTCCGTGTATACCGCTTACGCTTCTTGAATTTGGCTCCGATAACTTTGTCTCCCTTGATCTCGGGTGAAACGATTCTTGCGGTAACGCTTCGACCCGTAAGATACGGCGTCCCAACATCGACGGTTTTGGCATCGGGGCTGAATACTGCCAGAACTTGATCGAATGTGACGGAAGCGCCTTCAGTCGTATCCAGGATCTTGTTAACCTCGATTACGTCTTTTTCTTTGACCAGTACCTGTTTCCCGTTAATTTCAACGACGGCGAACATACGAATAAAAATCAACAAATAAGCTTTACCATTATAGATAAGCTCGCCCAAAGGTCAAGGGTAAGCAATTATTTCTAGGCATTGAGCGAAATCGTATATTTCGGCAGGACGAGAGCTCCCCTTCTTTTGGCATCCCGGTGCAGATAGGAACCGTCCATGATCAGAGATTCTGCGACAAGGCATTCGTCTTCGATCGTCACGTTATTTTCCAAAACGGTCATGGGCAGAATATAGGCGTGGTTACCGATGGTAACATTATCACCGATAACTACGGGGCCGACCAGATGGACGTTTTTGCCGAAAGAAACGTTTTTACCGATACGTACTTTTTCGTAGACATGCACATGTTCGGGAAGCGTCGAATCGTGTAGAACGTCGCCAAAATCGTGTTTGAGCACATACTGGTTGATCTTGAGTAGATCCCAGGAATAGCCCAGCGCCAGCCAGTAATTCTGTACCGGGACGACCCTCACGGGGTGATCTTTGGCAAGTTCCATCAGATACTCGGTAATCTCGTACTCGCCGCGGGGCGAGAAATGCAATTCGTAATCAAAGATCGTATCGTCAAACAAGTAACAGCCGGCATTGACCAGATTGCCGATATTTTGTTGCGGCTTTTCAACCAGGTCTACCAGATTGCCGCTATTATCTACCATAAATACCCCAAAGCGGGTTGGATCGTTTACTTTTTGAGCCAAGACTGCGTATTTATGTTGGAGTACTTCCAAAATATCGGATCGCTTGTAGATATCGTCCCCGTTGAGCACCAGAAAGCGCCCCTTCAGCCGGTCACGTACTTGCATCAGCGCCGATCCGGTTCCGGACAATTGGGGTTGTTCCACATATTTGACTTTGATCGAGCCGAATTTGCTGCCGACTGAATCCTGGATCATCTCTTTCTTGTTGCCGACAATCAGGATGACTTCTTCGACGATTCCCTCGAGTTCCTGAAGCGTACGGTGAATGATGGGTACGTTCAGGACTTTTAAAAGAGGTTTGGGAATATCGAGCGTTATCGGATAGGTACGGGTAGATTTGCCGGCGGCGAGAATAACGGCGGTGGAGATTTTATTCATACGTGTTTGGCTGATGTAAATTTATGAAATTGAAGCTCTCAGAGATTAGCGAAAATTAGGCTCTCATGTGCAAACTGTGTAAGGATAGTTTAAGCAGGAAATTTCTATACATTATTACCAATTTCCGCAAATATCTATTTCTTCTGTTGCTTGTTGCGATAGTCCAAAATGGCGTTCTGCAAAGTGGAGATGAAGTTTTCGGCACTTTGATGGGTCATATTGACCCGGCTGACGACGTTGATCGTGGTAGGCTGGACATTGGGCAAAACATACCCGAAATCGACGATGACTTCGTTGGGATTGACGGTGACCGACACTGCGTTGGAGTAGACGCCGCTCAGCAGTGACTCGGGGACTTTTACCTGAATTTGGGGATTGGGATTTTGAGAAGTTGGCATAAATTTGAGTATTACGTAATTGGTATGCAGTATAACTTTCTTCCGTCTTCCTGACCAGCCTTTTCATCGTGAAGCAAAACTCCTCGGAAAAACGTAGAAACCGGTACCTGAAAAAATGATAAAATACTTTGTCATTTTATATAATCGAAATAGTTATATGAGGTATTCAAGTCTGTTTTATTTACAAATTGTCTTTGTCACATAGAATACAAACTGTCCTTATACATCTTTTATAATTCGAATGGATCAATATAAAGAGGCTCGAGAAAGCGTCAGCGAAGCAGAAGTTATGGAAGCGGCGGCGAGCGTTATAGTGGCGGCCATGCAAAAAGACAAGCTACAAAAAGACTGGGGCAAAAGAAGTCAAGAAATTCAGGTATTCAGTTTGAATCAACAGGAAACCCCGAGACTTCGAGATGGAAACAAATATCTCGTCGATCTAACCAAGATTTGGGATTCGATCCCTTCAGATAGAACAAACGAACCTGCCAGTTATATTTTTGAAGCTAAAAATTATTCGCCCTTAATCGAGAAAATAGTTGCGTTATTATTCAACGGAAACCAGTTACGTAGCGTTATCAACGATTATTTTGAAGACGAATCTACCAAGTCGTTTATCCGTAACCAAGTGACCAAAAAATGGGAAATCTTTCGTACGAACGTCGTAAATCCAATCTCCGGTAGACTGGAAATACCAAAAAACTCCGAAGACCCGGGAGGTCTTCAGACTATTATCAAGGCAGCTGCAGCCACAATTATAACTGAAAACAATACCGGAAATGTAAAAAAAGGGAACGGAGAAGATGGAAGAATCTTTGCACTTACCGACGATCTGGAGCTTCAGACTGGGGGATTTACCAATAACAAAGATCGAGCATTAGCAACGATTGATGACGTGACAGATTCTGAGAGAATCAATAAGGCAAGCCAGAAAACTCAGGACTTAGAAGCCCAAATAACGACGATCAATCAAAGACTTCAGCAATTGATCGAGGTACTAAATTCATTAGATCATGAACTGACAGATAACGATACAACTCGCATCGCCGCAATCCTGCAACCAATCATGAATAGCAGTTTCAATTCTCTGGAAACGTTAACGCAAATACAAGCTCTGCTCGATACTAATACGCTGGAACGTAAGGAATAGCCCCCTTAAATTTCTCTTTATCGAAAAACAATCTTTTTCTTTTGCGGCAAAATCGTTATCTCTCGCACAACTGATCCCTTGCGCATAGCCAGAATATCGGCAACCGCCTGTGCAATGTCTTCCGAAACAAGATGCTCGTCCGGTTTTTGACCGGGGGTATAGCTTTTATCATCAAAAAAGGAATTCATCACCATCCCGGGGTTGATCAGCGATACCGAAACATGCTCCGGTCCGACCTCTTCGAACAACGCCTCGGAAAAACCTCGCAACCCGAACTTCGTGGCACAATAGACCGTCCCGTTTTTCCGTCCACGCAAAGCGCTCTCGGAACCAATGTTAATAATGTGCCCCTGGGACTTTTTTAACAACGGTAAAAAAGCCCGAGTCAGCAAAATGGGCATCTCCAGATTGAGACGCGTCATGGTAACAATTTGTTCTTCGGTGATATTTTCCAACGTCTCCATCGTCCCGACTCCGGCATTATTGATCAAAACATCCAGATGCCGGATCTCTTTTTTCAGAAAAAGCAACGTAGCCTCATCTAAAAGATCGCGCTGAAAAAAGGTAAAACGGTCATGAGAAAAAGTAGTTTCAGATCGAGCGACACCGTACACTATAAAATCCAGGGATACTAATTTTTGTACGATAGCAAGGCCAATACCTTGGGAAGCACCAGTAATCAGGGCAGTTGGAGACATACGGGAGGGAATAGAGTATAAAGTATTGCGTATAATGTATGAAGTATCATGGAGAGACCGATATCAAAATTTATAATTTATGAATGATGATTGATGATCTGAGAGGAAACGTTCAAGCCATTCCCCTTCCCGACTCCCAGCTCTGTTCTCCCCTCTTAATCCCTGCCTTACTGTCAGCTGTTAGCTGCAGACTGTCAGCCCCCTGCCCTTTAGGCGTATAATAGAAAATTTTTTCCGGCGGAAGAACAGTCATGCTGCGGTTATAGACAAAGTCAAACAAAGCGCGTTCTTTTTCCGGGCCGTAGGTGATCTCATCGTCCCCTCCTCTCACAAAAGATTTCGTGAGTAACGTGCTGCGCGGGAGCATTTTTTTCATCGTCTTAAAAATATCTCTGGGCAAACGGAACTGGCCGAAGATCAGATTTTCAATACGGGAAAAATCGATCTCTCGCTCTAATGTTTCAAAAAAGTTGGCATAGACATCCTCCCACTCCTGAAACCAGAGCAGCGGCTCGATCCGGATGGCCGTGCGCCACCCCAGACGCTGAGCCTTATTCAAAGCTTTGATCCGCATAGCCAGAGAAGCCGTACCATGTTCCCATTGCTTTTGGACTTCGTCAGGCGATAACGTCCAGGCAGAGAGCGTATTACGAGCAGGCGGCAGCTGTTCGAAAATACGCGTATGCGCCGCTTTACTGCGCAGCTCAAACGTTACGCCTTCGAGTGGCTCGAAAACCGGGATAAAGTATTCGGCAAACCCGGTAACCTCTTCCAGCGCTAGCGAATCGTTATCGTAACTGGCAAAGAACATTACTTTGTCATGACTCTTTTTTTGTACCTCGTGCAACTTCTGTTCGATCGCTATGGCAAAATCCTCATAATTGACAAACAAAACAAAAAACGCCGAGCGGTACATCCCCTGCAAAAAACAATACTCGCAATCATACGGACAATTGTACATGTGCGAGAAATAGAATTTCAGATCGGTATCTGCCGTACAGTAACTGGGTGAAGGCAGCACGAAGTGATCTCTTTTGCGTGCCAGAATAAAGGTTTTACCCTGCTCCTTTTGTACCCGAAAGTTCTGATTTTTACGGTTAAAGACTTCGGAATATTTGTCGATTTCGATGATACGACTCGCCCGCAGCTTCTGTAAGATGCGTTCGGTACGCGGATGGTGCAGGATCTCTTTTTCGATATAGATTGCTGAAGCCATAACAAGAAATTTTAACCGAGATGTTAAACGCTTGCGAGACTGAACGATAAACTTGTTCGACGGCAGGTCACATCCTTGGAGGAAGCAGGCATAGCATAAATCATAGTATCCATCAAAACAAGCCTCTATTTGTCGTTATTAGTATTTTGTTGTATAATAACGAGATTTATACTTTCAAGTAGTATGAGACCATGCACCATATGTTACAACACAAAAAGTCGATAGTCATCGGTACAGTCTTCATCCTTGTTATAAGCATAGGAATATTTTTTGCGTTTTCAAAAGCTAAACCAGGTGAGGGAGCTTTGATAAAACACTTTCAATCTGCCGAAGAATTACGAGACTATCTGACACAGCATAGCAATAGTTCTGTCAGCTATAGCTCAATGGGAGGATATATGTTGGGAAACCTGAGAAATACTTCAGATGCTATCATAATGGCAGACGATATGCCTACCGGGGCTAACATATCGCCATCGGCAAGAAATCCGGATATGATAGGATCAATCCCACAAGTCAACCGATTTTCGAGTACGAACGTACAAATCAACGGAATCGATGAGCCCGACATCGTGAAAACGAATGGCAAAGAGATCGTCGTCGCCCCCCAAGATCAGGATACATACTACGACTACTCGTACTCATTGAAGAGCGAAGAAAAAGAGACGGGGGCAATCGTGATTGCCAACGCGTTTCCGCCCGAAACGATCAAGAAGCTTGGAGAGATTAAAGAAAACGGACTACTGCTTTTGCAAGACGGAATTTTGATTGTTTTTACGAAGGGAACGATTACTGGGTACGACATTAGCCACCCGGAAAATGCAATGAAGGCTTGGCAAATTACCTGGAAGTATGAAACAAGCGAACTAGTAACTGCGCGATTATACAACAGTAAGCTTTATTTCGTGGTACAAAGCAAGATGGAGGAGATACCTTGTCCGGTCGCCCCGATACGCGCACAAGACAAAGAGGTCGAGATTGCTTGTAATGAAATCGGTTATCCTACAGACGGAACAAGTTCGCCGATACTCTTAAGTTCTTTCAGATTGGATCCGAGAACCGGAAATATTGAGCAAAAAAACAATTTTTTGGGATCTGAAAACCACTCGGTCGTTTCTATGTCGGAACAAGCTCTGTATATTACCTATGAAAACCAGCCCGACGATCTGACCCTTTTCTCTCAGTTTTTAGAGGAAGACGGAAAACAGCTCTTTCCTGAAAGCGTCATACGTCACGTCGAAAAGCTAAAAAGTTACGATATCAGCAGCGGTGAGAAGCTGTTCGAATTGAGTCTTATATTGCAAAAAAACCTGGAGAATCTCAAAAGCGCCGACCAAGAAAAGAAAACTCAGGAGCTACGAACTGCGCTGGAAGGCTACGTGAAACGACACAAGCGCGAGATTTCAAAGACAGGCATACTCAAAATACGGCTCAACGACTTTAAAATCGCCGCATCGGGATCCGTTCCGGGGCGGTTAATCAATCAATTCGCTCTGGACGAGTTTGAAGATCACCTAAGAGTCGCTACAACCGCCGAACCACAGGGTATTATGCTGCATTCTATTTCGTCGGGAGAATCCGCCAACGATGTTTACATTTTAGACAAGGATCTTCAAATCAGCGGAAGTCTGTTAAATCTTGGTCTGACCGAACGAATATACGCAGTCAGATTTATCGGCGATCGGGGCTATATAGTAACGTTCCGGCAAACCGATCCGTTCTACGTACTCGACCTATCCGAACCGGCAAATCCGTTGAAAAAAGGAGAATTGAAAATTCCCGGATTCTCGTCGTATTTACACCCGCTCGAAGAGAACCTGATCTTGGGAGTAGGACAAGAAAACGGCAAAGTAAAACTGTCTCTTTTCGACGTAGCCGATCCGGCAAAACCGGTCGAATTGGCAAAATCGGATCTGGGAGAATCTAGTAGCGAATTACTATCAAATCATCATGCGTTTTTGCACGATCCCAAACACAAAGTGTTTTTTCTACCGGGATACGAAAACGGCTATGTCTTTTCATATGCGAACCACAACCTCGTCCCGGTACGAAAACTGGAAAATGTAGCTGCTCGGCGAGCCGTTTTTATCAACGACCTACTCTACCTGCTTTCCAATGACGAACTCAGTGTCTATGATGAAACCTCCTGGGAAAAGGTCACCACGTTCGATTATTTTGATCCAAATTCTCCACAAAAAAAAGAAAGACGGAATCGAGAACGTGTCAGCGCTGTATCGGAAATAATAAGCGCACTCACTGCCTTCTGGGCAGCCCAGGGTAGGACTCCCGCATGTGCGAATATAACATCGACCAAGGGAGACGCTGATCCGAATAACGCCAGTTGTCTGTTTAAAGCCTGGGAGAAGCCGGGAGACGATGCTATCGTACAAGACGATTGGTATAAGCTGCATATCAGAAAAACTCCGGCCGATCCTAGAAAAGCTGAAGGAAAGGCTTGGTACTATTTATACGGTCACAAAGCAGACAATTATGAATTCGCAATCGCCGCTACGAATGAAGATGTCTCGGGATTGAGTGCTTTGGTCTACGGATCAGGAAGCGATACTTCTTTTTTGAAATCGGAAATATCATCGTCCGAGCTGGTTGCCGGGAAAAAAGACTGCCCAGCAACAGAGTATACTATTATACAAGGTGAAAGCTGTATTCCCTACGACTTCAATCCGGAGAATGAAAAAAACTGGCTGCACGAAGAAAAAAAGATGCCGCAACTTCGTCCCATAACGATAAATGTACTAGAGTCAAATGCTTCAAACGCGACCTCTATTGAGCGCATCAGCGCAATCAAGGCAGCTATAAATACTGTAGAGCCGCAAATCAAGATCAGCATAAACAAAGCGCTATGGCGCGTAGAACAAGTAGATTCCGCCCTGAGTCCAGAAGAGAGAAGGACGCGGATCGATCAGGAAGTAAAGACCATGCAGGATGACGTATCGAAGAGCGAGAAACTGACCTTCCAAGAAAAAGGCAATATTATTCGACTTTTAGAGGAACTGCGACAATGATCGGTTTTCAATAAGTTTTGACTTTTATAAAAATCTGTAATATTGTTTTACCATATTAAAACATGTTATTTTTATATATAGCGCTTTGTTCAGAACACATCATCATTTCGTGCGTTCAGAAAAGGTGGTTCATCGACCGTGACATTTGAGATCGCCGGAAAAATCATGAGCCACCCGCAGAACAGAACGCAGGATGGCTTTTTTTTAAATTCTATTTTCTTTTCATCGAAAAAATATGCAACTCGACAATATGATCCCTCAACCAGCTCCTTTACCCACTTCCCCCCTGCCTTATGTGGTTTCGGGAGATACCTATTCTTTGTTATCGGACTGGGCGGCAAAATCCAGATTTAAACTTCCGCCGAAAATATTTTTTGAAGAATTACAAAATGCGTTCAAACGATTCATGACGCAAATATTTCCGGGTTTCGAACTTATTGAGGAAGAAGAAATAAAAACAGGAATTAGCGCCATTCGCAATAAATTGAACGGTCTTCCGGTCATTTCGCTCGACCGGGTTTATACGCCGAATGCAGATGTGTATGTGGATATCACTCGCTGTATTACCGGAACCGAACTTACCGCGCGCGGACTGGGCAGACGCTTTGAAGAAAGCAATCTTCTACGACAAATACGACAACTCAAAGAGTTTTCAGGGCGCGAAGTTTTACTCGTAGACGATGTAGTATTTAGCGGAGAATTGATAAAACGACTCTGTTCGCTCTTGAAAATGATTCAGGTTAACGTATACGCTGTTTGTACTGGGATCGGGATAGAAACCGGGGTCGAAAATATCATGAGTAATCCGAAAGACGCTCTTCCCCGACAAGTCCTAAGTGTTAGAGAATATAAAACTGTAATCGACGAAGTATGCGAACGAGACTTTTATCCGGGACTTCCGCAGTCCGGCAGATCGATCTTTAACGAAGGAAACACCGGCGTGCCGTATATTCTTCCCTTCGGAAAGCCGGAGGAATGGGCTTCAATCCCTAGCGACTGGAGTAAAGCTTTTTCCGAGTTTTGCCTTAACCAGACTCGTAATTTGTATCAAGAAATTGAAGATGTCTCAAATCGCTCCATCTATTATCGCGATTTGGAAAGAAAGGTTATAGGCTGGAAGGGAGAAAATTGCCGGGTCATCGACTTGATCGACCAGAGTCTGCAACAATTATGATTCGGAATACTTTATTTTCATTATTATTATTTCGTATGAAACAACCTCAACGACGCTGGCAGATTGGAGTGATGGGCTCTGCGGCAGATCTCGCCTATTCGGCTGCACTTGCAAAAGTTGCGGAAGAGACTGGATGTTTGATTGCGCAAAGCGGGAATATCCTCATATACGGAGCCGAAAAAGACTGCGATTCTCTTTCTACAACGGCCGCCAAGGGAGCCAAAAAAGCGAACGGGATAACCGTGGGAATCACTTACGGCAAAGGCAAAGATATCTGGGACAAAGACGGCAATACCGATATTATCATCGCTTCGGGTTTAGAACGAGGCGGAGGGCGTGAATTTGTGCTGGTAAATAGTTGCGACGGCATCATTGCGATTTCGGGAGGATCAGGAACCATGACCGAGATGCTGATTGCGTATCAACTCAATATACCTATAGTCGTATTATCCGATTCGGGCGGATGGGCCCAGAAAATGAGCGGTCAATTTTTCGATACGCGCAATCGACTAAAAGCGGTTCCGGCAAAAGATCCTCAAGAAGCTGTAAAGACTATCATCCGACTCGTAGAAGAGATGAACAAGTCACTCGCATAGAGACTATGCTTGTCTTGTTTTGGCAAGAAAGCTCCGGTATCCGCCTTCCCCGTTTCGCCACCAGTGAGCGATCCGCGTAACCGTCGCAGTGGAAAGTCCGGTGCGTTGAGAAATCTCGCGATACGGAATATTTTGTTCGATCAACGTCAGAGCTTCCAGCCGGTTAGCCATTTCTTCTAATTCCTTCAGCGTACACAGATCTCGCAAAAAAGCCTTACATTCTTTTTCGTTTTCAAGCAGCAGAAAAGCCCGCCACAAACGCTGAAATTTTTTACCGGTCAGTTGTTTCTCCATAGGGACGGGATTAAAGTTGTTGTAAAAGACATTCGAGTTGATTCAAAACAACCTTGGCACGCTGTTTCTTCGTATATGTTTTGTCAGGATTGAACGAAACCTGAGCAAGAAGCGTCTGGATCGGTTGTCCGGTTTGTACGGTCAGATTTTCCAGGACAGAGAACAAACGATGCTCTTCGGTAACCGTAAAATAATGTTCACTCAAAAAGTTTTGTATCGTTTCGAGATCCGTAGACGAAAAGGCGTGCGAAGTCTGTAAGTCCTGACAGAATGCGAAATGTGACCGCAAATATGTCAGAACCGGTTCAAGGTTCTGGGAAACTACTCCTTGAACACTTTTTTTATCCAACACTTGAGAATCCAGCTTGTCCGATACTATTTTAAGCAACTGAATCTGGTGCGTATCCAGAAAATTGGAGGCGGCTTCGTAAAAACCTGAACTCTCCATATCGATTAGATCTTCACAACTTCCGATAAAGGGCTGGCTGACGGTACGTAAAATACCGGATTTCAATTCGCTTTTGCTCAATATATCGGGATAAAACGTACGTCCGGTATCCTCATCGGTAATCTTGTCGATCAGGAAAAGATTTCCCACCGGTTCGATAGAAGATCCGCACAAACCGATATTAACGGCCGTAAAGATAGATGAAAATCGCGCAAGAGCATAGGTTGTCCCGATAGCAGAAGACACTTTCCCGGTTCCGGTAATAACCGCCACATACTCAACATTGGAGAAAACCTGAAGCCCCTTTGCTCCCGGCTGGCTCTTGAGTGAGAGAGCTTCGATAAACGGCTTTGCTTCGCTATACAGAGCAAACACCAGCAGTATTCTCGCAGAATCAGTCATACCGATATTCATGAAATAAAAAAAGAGGCGATGGAGAATCGCCTCTCACTATACAAAAGAAATTTCGCTTTACAAACGTTAAGGACTTTACGGACTTTCGACTTTATGAACTTTATCAACTTTTATTTCCACACCGCCAACACCCCGCCGATAATCAAAAGCGAAACCAAATAGTATCCGGTACTGATAAAAAAGAGCGTCCATTTGCGCGATTCAAAGAGCGTCATCGAAAGATAAACCGGCACAACGAAGCCCAACCACATCCAAAAAGCTCTGATCATCCCGGCAACGAAATCGGTCACATCGTATACAGAATACGCCAAAATCCACGACATCAGAAATGCTCCGACCAGCATACCCAGCATCGCTTTGGGAGCCTCTTTTTTCATGCGATCTTCGTCCTTTTTCCCAAAACCCAACTCTTTCATCCACCTGTTCGCAAATAAAAGCGGAGAGTACCACAGAGACCCGATTACCATGCAAATGAGCGTGGCAACTACGACTGCCAGATAGTTGATCTGGTACATAGAAAAAATAAAAAAAGGATAAGATGAAGTGACCTCTCTTATTTGTAACACGTCGGAAAAAAAAGACAAGGGAAAGCGTCTCTAGGTCTCGACACTATGGTCCGGAAGAGTAGTAAAAGCGTTCAAATCGGAAAAACGGTCAAGCTGATCGTGGTAACGGACGATTTCTTCCAAACAACGTCGAACAGATACCTGCTCCGGACCGATCTTCTCGGATAACGGTTGTTTAGACCGGAGAACCAGTTCGAGCGTGACAGAAAATTCGGGCAGCGACATACCATACAAAAAAGGATAAAGTCGTGATAGAACTCTATCCGGATTTGTTTAAAAAAACCTAAAAAGTGAATAAAAGAGAAGCTACATGCCAGGCATGAGCCCCAATTGACGCATCATTGACATTTCGTCGAAATTAAGCCAGCGCTCGACAAACTTTCCATCTACAACCTTTCCCATGGCTATAAACGGAACACGACATGTTTTTCCAGTCGGCGGGATGCCCATCATTGGGCCACTGTTCGTGCCACCGAATATGCCACGAACAGCCACCATATCGCCTTCAGCCAGCACCTCATCAATCCGTATGACTACCATCGGGAATGGCAGTCTGAAACATGCCGAGAACCTCTCGCATGGCATCATTGCTATTATCTTGACCCGACATATGGGTAATAGCATTAGGGGAATGCATAGCCATCATATCATCCATGCGACCTTCGTCATACGCCTTTAACAGATCACGAGCCAAAGCTTTGTTTTGTTCCGTATTCATTGATACAAAATTTAAAAAAATATGATCCAGAACTGTGAAAACAATTTCGCATTCTTACTAAGCTGGCAGAACCCCTAGCTGCTTCATGAGAGAAACCTGATCAACGACATTCCAGTGATCGGTGATCATACCGTTTTGAACCTGTAACATATCCATCACATTGATACGAATCATTTTGTTACTGGCAGGAATACCAAATAACGGGCTATTATTCATACCGTAGAGAATTTTATGAGTCATTACCCGGCTGCCTTCGGAAACCTGAGACAAGACCTCGACCTTCAATCCGGACAGCGCATCTTGAAAGTGCTGAAAAATATTTCGGACGCCCTGCCGATCGGGTGTAAATCCGGAAAAAGTGCTGTGATCAACAAACGTAGGAGCAAAAAAATCATCGAGCTTATCCAAATTCCCCCCCTCCTGTACCGCGCGAATCATACGCAGAACTAAGTCTTTATTTTGCTGTGCCTGGTCATCCATAGCTATTCACCTCCATTCTTTACGATTAAGAAAACGTATTCTTAGTTCATTATACGGCAAAAAAATGAACGTTAAAGAGTTTTAACATTTGTCTATAAAAAGATAGCGCGGACGGCAGGAAGAACCCTCACGCCTTGCGGCACCCCGACGCTTCGGTCGGGACGCGTATACCAATTCCGCCGTGTCATCATGTTTTTTTGAAACAGAAAAAACACATGTCGCCCCCAGCGCCAAGCTTCAACTACCGATCCTTCTTTTTTACTGGTGCGGACGG
>JBDHUY010000016.1:0-37929 GCA_039809385.1 Candidatus Altimarinota bacterium | reverse complement strand
GACGTTGGATAAAAAGATCGGATTATGGCAATGGCATCCAGTACACAAGCCAGTTACAGTCATTGAATCATTACTTCGTGACTACTGGCAATTGGATACTGACCTATCCGGCCAGTCCGAGTTTACAATTGATTTTTTATATAATGTTTTCTATGGCAATAAAAATTGGAAGCTTTGTTGAATATTATCGATATAAAATTAAAGCGATTGCTTTTCGTGATTATTGGAAGCCAATACTATATTTGGCTTATCAAAAGTATTCTATAAATTATGATGTAAGTCTATGACCCACCTATCCTACTCTACACATCAGATTCACTAGGTACTAAAAACAAAATGTAGGTTCCTCAATAAAGTAAATAATGGCCCTCAATCTAGCCCGGGTGGTCCGATACGTAAGAAAGTTCAACTTCGATTTTCATAAAGTGAAAGAGATCGACGGGAAGCTGTATGTTTCTCAAGAGCAGCTTGACTTTTTTAAAAAATGCGTTATTTCACAAATTGTTAACCAAATAGATAATGAAGCCCAAAAAGTCCGCCGTGCCAAAGAAAGCGAAGCGGCAAATTAAACCACCGGTCAAAACGAAGAATCCTTTGAAGGGAAAGCTTCAAAAGAGATCAGCTTCGAGGAAAAAGGCGAAAACTGTTGCTGTGCCTATTGTAAAAAATAAAGATAGCCTGAGTCTGCAGCAGGAACAATTTTGTAAATTATATGCAACAGACGTTGAGTTTTTTGGCAATGGGGTAAAGTCATACGTAGAAGCATACGATGTTAATACTAAAAATGAAAACTGGTATAATGTTGCATCCGCGGCAGCGAGCCGACTGTTAAGAAATGTTAAGATCTCGAATAGGATCACACAGTTACTGGATATGAATGGTTTTAACGAACTCCATGCTGATAAACAGCTCTTCTTTTTGATGACTCAATATGATGATTTTAGGTCAAAACTGGGTGCAATCAAGGAGTTTAACTCCCTTAAAAATCGGATTATGAAAAAAGTAAAAGTTGAGCATGATATTAGTAAGCTCTCCGAAGAACAGCTTGACGCTATACTGCAGGGCAAGGTCAAAGATATACAGGATGCAAAAGGTCTTGGCCCGTACGGTGATTTTTTTCCTATTACAGACTTGGATGATAACATCGAATGATATAGTTTTGAAGGCCAAGCAGGAGAAGGCGCGACGCATGCTCGAAGAGCGATATCGCTACTATATTCCTACCGGGAAAGGGGAGGAGTTTATAAATCTGATCGGATCGAACAAATGGTTTATCACGCTTTTTTCTGCGGCGAATGGGGTCGGGAAAACAGCAGTCGGAGTAAATATTCTGGCTAATCTAATCTGGCCGTGCGGAAATCCATACTTTCAGCATCCTCTTTTTCTGAATTGGCCCTATCCTAAGCGGATTAGAATTGTTTCCGAACCCACGACTGTGCATCTGACAATAATAAAGGAAATGTATTATTGGTTTCCCAAAGGTCGTTATAAAGTAAATAAGATGGGCAAACATTATGAATACGAATGGCAGACAGATACCGGTTGGACTATCGATATTATGACGTATGATCAGGATCCGAAAGAATTTGAGTCAGCAACAATCGGTTTAATATGGCCGGATGAACCCCCTCCAGAGAGAATTTATAAAGCTTGTATATCACGTCTTCGTGGGGGAGGACTCATGTTTATCACGGCTACCCCCCTGACCGGGTCGGCTTGGATGTACGACCAGATCATTATGAATAAAGAGAATGACGAAGGATCGAGAACCTATCTTGAAGCCGATGTCGAAACCGCATGCCGGCAGCACGGCGTACGGGGTTTTTTGGAACACGACAATATTCAACGGATCATTTCCCAGTATACGGAAGAAGAGAAGTGGGCCCGTATCCAGGGTAAGTTTCAGTACTTGACCGGGTTGGTGTTTAAAATGTTTTCTCCAAAAATTCACATTATCAAACCTTTCCATGTGAATCATGCGGATTATGTTG
Organism: Candidatus Altimarinota bacterium; assembly: GCA_039809385.1. Lineage (GTDB taxonomy): Bacteria > Patescibacteriota > Gracilibacteria > JBDHUY01 > JBDHUY01 > JBDHUY01. The sequence goes on along the minus strand of JBDHUY010000016.1, from coordinate 35,938 downwards.
TTTCCCATGCGTTGGATCCACATCCTCGAACGAATGATGCTGCTTTGTGGGTTGCGGTGGATCGACAGAGGATAAAGTACGTTGTCGACGAACTGTGGATGTCCGGATTGACCGAAGAGCTGGCAACCAGGATCAAAAACAAAGATTCCCAGTACCGCATGGATTCACGAATTATCGATCCCAGTGCCGGCATAGAAGACCAACATACCGGAAAATCGCTTATGACCCGATTAAGGGAGTACGATCTTGCTTACACGCCCGCCACGAAAATGCGATCAACTTCAGACCAGCGAATACAGGATGCTCTGGGGTACCAGCAGGTCGGAGAGGAGTTTTTGAGATATCCCGAGCTCTATATCTTTGAAAATTGCGAGCGTACGATCTATGAAATGACACATTATCGATGGGATGACTGGACGGGTAAAAGTGCCGATAAACACGGTTTGCGAGAAAAACCCGTAGACAAAGACGATCATATGATCGAGAACTTGGGTCGTTTACTAATTCGCGAACCACAATGGTATCCGAACCCGTATATAGAGCTCCAATCAGAGACAATATCCGACCATGATCCGGATCCGTACAACTAGAATAACTGTTTATTTTATGCAAAGCGCTTGACTTTGCTTTTTTTCTGTGTATTTAGCTGAAGATTTACCTTCAGTTTTATTACATGAAGAAAGAGCTTCAAAAGGAATCTAAAAAAATAGAGGAGACTGTGTATCTATCTTTGATCGATCAGGTCAGAGCCGAGTACGATTTTGCGTATCGATTTATGCAGTCCCGCTTTAGCGAGTGGGGTACGCGGTTGAAGATCTATAACAACCAGACTCGCGATAAAGACAGTTATGGAGATCCGCTCATGTTTACGATCCACCAGACAGTACTGGCGGCTCTCTACGACGATCGTTTGATGATGAAGTTCCTCAAGGTCGAAGAGGGAGATCGTCTTACTGCCGAAAACCTGAATGCGATGGCGAAATATGATTACGATCTCATGCAAAAAGACGTGCTCGACTACGAGTACGACTTTAACGCTACCTTTTTCGGCCGGGCCATCATGCTCATGCTGACCTTCAATAGAGAAATGATGGTGCCTGTACCCGAGGTTATGGATCCGATGGTAACGCTCCGGGATCCTATGGCGCGCACATTGAATGGCGATCTTATTGGCAGGGGAGCGGCGCGTTTCTTCGGACGAGAGATTCGCCTGAGTAAATACGATATCGAAAAATCGAAAGGTGTGTTACGTATGCCAACCCGTACGAAAGTCGACGATATTTCTCAGAAGAATTTGTTTGATCAGGCCCAAAATATTCGCACGACAAATCAGGGACTTAACAGTCAGCCGAATAAAGATGTCGGTTATAAGCAGGGCAGTGATGAAAAGATGTCTGATAATCAAACCTTTTTGTGTCTCGAATGGTTCACACACTATCAAGGGAAAAAGGTGTTTGTCACCTTGGCATCGGATAAAAAAGAGGTTATCCGTTTTGTTAATCTCGAGGAATCGTTTCAAACTACCCGCTGGCCTGGCGTCGATCGATCCATCTACCCGGTGGCAAACAACTGGGATGGCGTGTCGATCCCGGATCTGCTCGAAGACAAGCAGCGGATGCGTGCCGTCTTGCAGAATCTGCTGGTCAAAGGGATTCGATCGGGTCTCTACCCTCAATTGGCCTTTGACGTGAATAAAATAAAAAGCGTCAAGGATCTGGATTTCGGTTTTAATAAGCTGGTGAAAGTAAACGGAGACGTGGCGGGCGCGATACAGCCGATTCGGCGGGATATCGTGGCGGGCGCCTCGCAGTGGATCTTGGATTATATCGACGTCTCGGCGCAAAAAGCTACGGCCACCCCTGATATTCAGCAGGGTGTGCTATCGGCCGACAAACGTACGGCGACCGAGCTCAATATTGCCCAACAGAAGGTCGATACGCGCTATTCTTTGTGTGCAAAGATCTTCGGTTGGTCCGAGCGGCGTTTCTGGGAGCAATGGTACCGTCAGTACAAGGTGCATTTCAAGCAGGGTATCGATAAAAAGGTTGTGCGCATTACCGGCGCTTTCGGGCAGCGGATGAAAAAGATGACTCGGGAAAATGTGATCATGGCGGTGGATCCTGACATAACGGTCGAATCGCGTGTTTTGGCCGAAGCCAAGAAACGCAATCGTCTGCAGGTGATCAGTAATCTGATGACGATGATTGGTCAAGATCCGTATGCGAACAAACGATATGCCGAAAAAATATTGGCCGAAGAATCGGGGCTTGAACCATACGAAATCGAATTATTATTGCCGGCAACTCCCGAAGAGCTGCTGGCTCAGAAAGAGAACGATGCGATCAATCAGGGAAAAAACGTGCCGGTCAAGCCGACCGACGACGATCTGGTGCATATTATGGAGCATTTGAAAGCCGACGAGAACGAAGCCCAAAGAAAGCATATAGAAGCGCATCGCATGGCAATCGTAGCCAAGAAACAACGCCCCGAACTTTTTGCCGCGCAGCAGGGTGCAACCGTGCCGGGCGATCAGATGATGGCCGAACAGCCGGCAAGCATGCCCTCGGTCTCGTATAGCGGAGCAGGGCCCTCGAACCCATTACCTCCTAATGCTTAAATGTCATGGATCTCAGTAAAAAAGAACTAGCAGCAGCTATGCAATCGCTGATATCGACCTATCCGTGGAAGATCTATGCCGAATATGTGCGAGAAAATCTGATAGAAACCCTGAAGTCCAAATTGCTCTATGGAACCGAGGCGGATCCTGTATCGGTGCAAGCGCAGAGAAAGACGCTTAAGATGCTGGAACAATTGATCTCTGTACCGCATGTAGTGCTTCTGCAGGCTTCGCATGAGGATGTCTATGCTTCCGATGATCCTTACCCTCAAAGAATCAATACAGGTACTGAGTCGTTAGAATAGGGGATACTGTGTGTCCTTTATTCCGACCATTCACATCACAATGAATGATCAAAACGCACGGGCCGTTTTAGTCCGATGTAACCCCACGACTATATATGGGAGACAATCCTACCGTTGCCGATCCGGTCACGACTCCTCCTGCTCCTAATGCAGGAGACGCGACTGCCGGCAATGAGCCAGCCCCGGGATCTGCTGTCAAGCCCGAGAGTACTACTCCACCCGCGACAGGTACACCCCCACCGACTGAACTTCCGGCAACGGACGAGCCACCGGTGAGGAAAACTCCGCAGGACTACTATCGGGAACGCCAGGAGAAGCGAGAAGCCAAGAAACAGGACGACTCGCAAGGTCAGGGATCAGGTGATGATCCTGACGATCTGGATGATCCGATACAGTCGACTGTCAGAAAGGTGGTGGATCAGGAATATGGGCCCGTCTTTGAATCTCTCCGCAAGGAGAAAGAGACCCAGCAGGTGAAACAGGAAGTCGATGACTTTCTAAGCCAGCCGGGAAACGATGTTTTCAGGCCATACGCCGAGAAGATCCAGAAGTTCGCTCTGCACACGAGCCGCAGATCTATCCCGATCGAATCGATTGCCTACGAAGTCGCCGGGAAAGATCTCATGCGTATCGGTGTCGAGAGGGCGAAACAGGCTGACGCGGAGGCGGCCGCATCCGTAACAGGAGGCGGTTCCCCGGGCAATATTCAACAGAAGAACTGGCAGGATATGTCCATGGAAGAATTCGCCGACCATAAAAAGAGCCTGTTACGGGGATAATTTATCCCTTTAGCTCTCTATAGTATATGGCAGCTAGTGTAACCACGCGTACGCAGGTACCGGCAGAAGTCAATAACTTTTACGACAAAAATCTGCTACTGCGTGCGCTCCCTTTATTTCTCCACAATCGTTGGGGCCGGGTTAAATCGATCCCAACCAAAGCCGGTACCGGCACTGTGAAATTTCGCCGTTACAGCAATTTGACAGCCGCGACAACTCCGCTCACCGAAGGAGTGACGCCTAACGGTTCCCAATTGTCTACGACGGAAGTACAGGTGACGTATGCTCAATATGGCGACTATGTCACCATATCGGACGTACTCGAATGGGAGACTCCGGACGACTTGATGAAAAATGAGAGCCTGATGGATACCTCCGATTTACAGGGGGATCAGGCAGCGGATACGCTCGATCAGGTTACCCGGGACGTACTGGTGGCGGGGACGAATCTGTTTTTACCTTCGACGTACACGAACCGCAATCAGATAACTTCGTCGGATGTAATCAGTACGACCTTGCTGGATAAGATCGAGCGGAATCTTTTGGAAAACAACGCACGACCGATTACTGAGATGATAAATCCGACAGACAAGGTGAATACGACTCCGATTCCGGCTTGTTTTGTCGCGATCATCCATCCTCGAGTTTATTACGTTCTAAAAGGTCTTACCGGCTTTACTAGAGTCGAAAAGTACAGTGCCCAGATGGGTATACTGCCTGGCGAGGTTGGCTCGTACAGTATGTTTCGCTTTGTTATGAGCTCGAATGCTAAAAAATTTGCTGGTGGCGGCTCTGGCGGCGTGGATGTTTATGCTACGTTAATCTTGGCGCGTGAAGCCTATGGGACTACAGAAGTGGCCGGGCATGCCATGGAGACGATTATTCATCCGCTTGGTTCGGCCGGTTCGGCCGATGCCTTGAATCAGCGCCAAACGATGGGGTGGAAAGCCACGTTTGCGGCATTGATTTTGAATAATGCTTTCATGGCCCGGCTTGAGACTTACGGTTCCTAAGCGCATTTAAGAGAAGCAGCCTAGAAACTGCTTCTCTTAAAGTGTCGAATTTTACTCCTTAAATTTCAAAAATGAAATCAACTAAATCCGAAAGTTTGAAAAAAGACGATTCTGAAAATACTTCTCAGGATCCGTCGCAAGATTCAGGAGCTGATTCTGAAGAAAGTTCTGCGACTAATACAGTGCTGGAAGATCTCGTTGCGCAAATGGCAGAGATGCGCGAGCAATTGCAAGAGATGAAGGTATCGAATCAGCAAAAAGAAAAAGAGATTGCGAACTTGAAAAGAGACCAATCTTCTTCTACTCATGACCCAGTGCAAGACCGGATCAATCGGGATCTCGAAGAGCAACTCGAAATCAAAAGGATTTTGGACTCCGAACCCAAGGTCTCGGTTTTCTGGCCGCTGATGAACGGGGAGAAGGAAGGAGCTCAGGATATGGTCTCGATCAATGGTTATAGGTACATCATCCAGAAAGGAATAATGGTCGAAGTGCCTAAATCCATCGCCGAGCTGGTGAAACAGCACGTTGAGAGTGTGACGAAGGTTCCTCAAGGACATCGTCTGAACCTCCAAAATAATAAAGATGCCGCCAGGGAATTCGGCGTTTCTTAGTTCTTTTTTAAAAAACAAAAAAACTTCACAGTATTTTAATCTTTTATTTAAAAATTTATGGCTCTCTCAATTGCAAAATCCCTCTGGAATGCGATACAGGGGCTGCGTGACTTCATAAGCCAAGTGCAGCATTTTCAGGGAAACGTCGTGTTAAACTCGGGCGGTCTGGCTATCAAAGCCGGAAGTTCAGCTTTAGCCAAGACCGTCAACACTATTACTGCCCGTGTGGAAGGTGTGCTGATCACCAAGGCAGCGGCAGACATGGCTGCACTCTCGGGAACGTATCCAACCACGAATAAGTGTGTGGCGGTGTTTACGGTTGACGTCTCCGGTACCTTACGAACACGTATGTCAGCAGTAGGTGTGACAACGCTCGCAGCTATCGTGTTTCCGACGATTCCCGATAGCGAATCCGTGATCGGCTTTGCCATTATCGAAAATGGAACGGGTAGCGACTTCGTTGGGGGTACCACGGCATTGGATACCGGATCTCTCACGGTAACCTATGTCAATACCCCGTATCCTTTTTACCCGGCGCTGGATGCCGTATCTTAGTCAATTACTTCCGGGCGGCAGACAACCGCCCGGATCTCTTAAAAGATTCCTATGACAACTGTAAAACTTGCCGCCTACGTGCGGTTTCGTACTAAGACCGATCCGACTACGTTTCCGGACGCGGATATGCTGGTTTTGATCAACGTGTGGAAAGACGAAATCTCCCGCGAGATCGAGAAAAAGAACGAGGATTATTTCAATAAACAATTTCTGACGAGTCTCGTGGCGAACCAGCGACAATATTCCTTTCCGGACGAGATATTGAATCGGATCAAGATCGTTGAAGTCAAGCTTGACGGTACGAATTGGAAGCGCGCCGCCGAGGTTGATTTTAACTTGTATCAAAAAACTACCGACGAGAATACAATTCAGCAGAATTTTTCTGACAACTATCCCCAATACGAACTAACGGATCGGTCGATATATTTGCTGACGGGTTCGGCTATTTCGAATGTCACGAACGGACTTTCTCTCTGGGGGATACAATGGCCGGCCGATTTTACCAGTCTCGCCGGTTCAAACGATATGAGTGTCGACCCGTCGAGTACGACAGCCGGATTTCCCCGACAATTCCACAAAGTATTGGCCGACAAGATAGTGATCGAGTGGAAAAGTTCGCAGGATAAGCCGGTTCCTTTGACCGAATCGGAAATGAGCTGGGAGAAAGATCTGATGAAGGCGCTCGATTCGATTACGAACGCCAATATGGATCGCGAGTTTTATGCCCAATTACCGCACGATACGGGCGAACAATATTGATTGAAATTATTTTTTTATCTTCACTTTATGAAGCTAGATCCTCGAAAAGGCTCAGAACGTATTTTGTCGGCATCGCTGCAGGTAACGGAAGTTTCGCGGGAAACTTTTGAAAACCAATTCCGTCTCAAAATCGGAGTACTTGTGCAGTTTGGCGAAAAGACAATCGAACGGCTTTTTCATTTTCCGATCGATATGGAGCAGGAAGCGCTTGAGTCTGAGTTGGTAAAAATCAAGCAGAGTATCGCCGAGGATGAACTTTCGGCCGAGAAAGCGGTGGATGAACAGGAAGAGATCGAGAAAGTGGAGCAGCTGGCTGAGGAACTGACATCAAAAACATTTTAATTTTTTACTATTTTTTATGGAAGCAATACAGCAATTTAATCGATTGATCGGCGGCAAATGGAAGGCAATTGAAAACGTGACCTATCAGCTCCGCGGTCCGGACGGGGAAGTAAAACGTCTATGGCAGGATAACTTTTTGGGCAGATTATTCTTGCGCTTTTTTCGCTATCTCAAAGCAAAGGGGTACTCGATCCGGGAAGACCTGGCGGTATGCGGTTTGCGCATTCCTTTTTTACTCGGCAGCTGGAGAACTTCGCTTTCATTGAAAAACCTGATCGTCAGCGCCGGCAAAGCGGGCGCAGCCAGCCGTATTAACGGATCGGGAGGAGAAGCGGCATTTACGTATATTGGCGTCGGAACGGGTACCACCAGCCCCGCAGCTGGCAATACGACGCTGGAAACGGAGCTGGCCGCATCGGGCCTATCCCGAGCAAACGGCACGGTCTCGCGCATTACCACCTCGGTTACGAACGATACGGCCCAGGTAACCTATGCCTTTTCGGTGACCGGTTCGCAGGCTGTGACCGAAGCCGGCCTGTTCAATGCTTCGTCGAGCGGCACCTTGCTGGCCCGACAGGCTTTCTCTGCCCTTAATGTTGTAAACGGGGATAGCCTCACCATTACCTGGAGGATTCAATGTTCCTAACTTTATTTTCCGATGGCCACACTCATATCAGTCGCGACCGGCAACTGGACGGCCTCGGGGTCCTGGGCGCTGGTCAACAGTACCGCATTGTTGGATTCTGAAAATAATAATACGGCGCTGACCACTTCTTATGTGGCCAGTGCTAACTTCACGCCAGGAGCGATCACGGTGGACGGCATCGCAGTCAAGCTGGCATCGCGAACCGTGTCGCCGAGCGGGACAGTCTCTATTGAGCTGTGGAACTCAACGGATAGTGTCTCAGTTGACTCGGTCACGATTGATGTTGCCGATCTACCCTCTTGTAGCACCACCAACAATGAGGGCGGCTGGGTATTCTTCAAATTCGGGACAAACCGCACGCTCACGGCCGGGAAAAACTATCAGGTCCGGGCCAAAACCTCGAACAGTACACAAGTGAACCTGTATCGAGACTCCACAGATGGAAACTGGTCCCGATTATTGCGTACAACGACCACCCAGGCCCCGGCAGCAGGGGACACCATGCACGTGATCGGTGAACATACAGGTGCGGGAACAGGGAATGACATTACCATAACCATGAACGAAACTGCCACGACCGATTACGGCGGCGGGTCGACCACTCTGGCTTCTTTGTCGGTGGGCAAGCGTGGCACTCTGACCTGGGGAACGAGTGCTTCTACCAACTACAACCTCCGCATGTCGGGTCTCGTGATCGTCTATAACGGCGGCACCTGGAACCGGGGCACGTCGGGCACGCCCATGCCGGCCAGTTCTACGGCCAAGCTTGAGTTTGATTGTGCAAGTGACGGTGATTTTGGATTCTTACGGCGCAACGGATCGATTATCAACGAATACGGTAATGCGCTGACGTATGTCATGGCTCTGCTCTCGGCGGATGCTTCCGCTTCGGCAACGTCATTAACGTCCGACGTATCCACTGGCTGGAAAAATGGTGATGAGATTTGTATTGCTTCTACTACCCGCACCAATACCCAATGCGAGAAGAGAACATTGAGCTCTGATGCATCAGGGACTACTATTACGATTAGTTCTGGTTTGACCAATGCGCATGCTGGAACTGCACCGATTCAGGCTGAGATCATCAATATCACAAGAAATGTCAAGACAACGGTTGTAACCACTACAGCGGTGGCTTATGTATATACGGCGCCAACAGCAATTGTTCAGGAACAGTATGTTGAATTTTATTATCTAGGACAGAACGCAACCAACCAGAGAGGCGTAGAGATAGGAACAACCACAGGCAGTAGTAACTGGGTTGGATGCTCGTATCACGATTTTGAAGACTACGGTGTCTATGTTACTGGATCCTCTGCGAATAACATTACGATGACAGACTGTGTCGCGTACAATCTTTGCAGTGTTACCGGAGGAACAACGGCCGGGGCTTTTGGGGTTTATTCCGGAACGTCCGGATCAAATATATCTTTTGAGCGTTGTGTGTCTATGCTCGTCGTTGCTGCTAGTACGCACGGATTTTATACGGCTGATGCGGGCATCTCGTGGGTGGATTGCCGAAGTATTGGTGCAATCAATTATGGTTTTAGTGTCAATGAGACGAATGCGATAATATCGGGGACGATAGATGGTATTATTTCTCACTCGAACGGCGGGTTTGGTTTTGTATTAAGTGCTCCGGTGTACAATAGTGTACTCGGTGATATCATTATATGGAGGAATAATAACTCCGGATTGTATTTCAGTAGCAATGTTCGTTGTTTGACAATATCTTCGATTGTTGCATTTGGAAATGCGGGGCAGAATGTTCATTTTGTTGGAAGTCATGTGGCGGGAGTCACAATCAATGCATTGACCCTTAACGGGGATTCGACTTTCTCAACGACGATGGGAATAGAAATCAATTCAGCTATTGCTGTCGTTGATTTAGTAATCAATGACGGCGATTTTGGAACAGCTGCGGGAATTAAGACGGCACATACCAGAGATATAGATTTGGCTGGGAATTGTTATGTCACGATTTTTTTGAACAATACCAAACTGGCGAGTGCAACCGAATTGCTCGGGCAGTCAAACATGGCCGACGGTTCGTATATCCGCGCGCAAAGACACGACCAGACGGCAGGATTACACCGAGCCTGGTATCCGTACGGCACGGTCGATGTCGATACCACTACCTATAAAACCGCATCACCCAGTGAGAAGATCACGCCGAATAATGCGAGTAATAAGATCGTGAGTGGCATCAAGAAAGTAGCCGTCAACAGCGGCGCCACGTTTACCATAAATGCCTGGGTCCGTAAAGACGCCTCGTATAATGGCAATCAACCGCGACTGGTATGCCGCAAGAACAACGCGGCCGGCGTAAGCAGCGATACGTTGATCGATACAATGAGCGTCGGTACCGGAACATGGGAGCAACTCACCGGTACTTCACCAAGCGTCACTGACGATGCAGTGCTTGAGTTTTTCGTCGATCTCGACGGTACGGCGGGGTACGTCAACGTGGATGACTGGTCGGTCAGCTAATGATCAATTATTAAGGATTAACTTGCAATCAGGGTAATTCATTATCAAAAATATTTTAAATGGCAGCAGCAAACCCCAATGGGGAGCAGCAATACTGGGAAAGAGGAGTGCCGTTCATGGGAACAAAGAACGCCACCAATGACATGGGTACACAAAAGTACTGGGATCGCGGTACGCCGGCGGCCTATATCTTTCCGCCGAGTGGCAGTAGTTACACCCAGAACTGTACTGAAACATTGACTCTCGGAGAAACTTTGCTCAAAGCTCCAGGGAGGAACCTAAGCGAGAATATTACTTTTTCCGATATCCTGAATAAAATGACTAGCCGCATACTAAACGAAACCATAACATTGTCGGAAAAGTTTGAACGGGGTCTTTCATTTAACGAAAGTATCGCTTTTGCCGACAGTATTTTTCGGGCAGTGGGAAGAGGTTTGCTCGAAACTGTTACATTGGGAAATGTACTCGTAAAGGATACTGGCCGATCTCTGGCCGAAAGCCTGAGTCTCACCGATACCTTGCTCAAGGCCCGCGAGCGGGTTTTGACCGAGGTATTGAACTGGTCCGATTTCATTACCCGAACGGTCACCCGGATCTGCAGCGAGACGATCGGCCTCGGCGAAGTGCTCAATCTGGCCCGCGAGAAGATCATGACCGAAAGTCTGAGTATCGCGGATACTATTTCCAAGAGCACCACCAAAGTTTTGATCCAATCCCTAGCATTTCTTGACTTGGTCATAAAATTGCCGGCCCGGGCCCTGACCGAAAGTATTACTCTCGGCAATGTTCTAGTAAAGACCGGCGGCAAGATTTTGAGTCAGTCGCTTAGCCTAACCGACAGCCTGATAAAAAATCCTGGCAAGGTTGTATCCGAGGCTCTTTCTCTGATCACATCGCTCACTATTTATCTGAACGGTTTTACTGCCGGGATCTGGAGCCGAGCTACCAAAGCGGTTACGAACTGGTCCAAGGCAGTGAAAAACGCAGTCTCTTTTTCCAAAGCCACAAAACCCGCAACCTCATGGAACGGCCAAGTAAAACCTATAACCAACTGGTCCAAGAGTAGCAAATCAAGCACTTCGTGGACTAAAACCAATAAACCTACTCTCTAACCCAATACACAAATGAGTAAGCTGAAAGATATGCACCCTTTGGTGAGTTTGAGCATTACGGTCGTTGTTATTATCGTCAATTCAGTACTCACAGTTGGAGAATTGAAAACCGATATCGCTTTGTTGAACCAGCGCTTGGCGCAGGATTTGCGAGCAATCGACTCGCTGGGTATTACCGACGTGGAGCTTAAAAGTGATATTGCCGAAATAAAGATCAGACAGGCCGAGCTGGATAAACGTCTCGCTATCTTAGAGGCTAAAACACTATAAATATGCCAAGCACTATTGAGCTGAAAAACTTTAACTTGGGAGGTCTGGCCGACAGTCGGTACCAGGGAGTACAGAACTCTCTGGCCACGATCGTCGGTTTTGATCTGCATTCCGAACCCGGAGTGCTCAAAGTACACCAAAAACTAACCAAAGAGAGCGGCAGTACGATCGATGCTCTGGTCAAGACAATTCGATCCTGCAGCGACGGGAAAAGTTATCTCTTTTCTTCGACCAGCGGCAAGATCTGGTCCCGTACTTCGGGAGGTACTTATACGCTGGAAGCTACTGCCGCGCCAGCGGCCGGAGCAGCATCCATACTCGATGCTGCCGAACACAATGGCTATCTGTACTACTCCATGCAGTCGCGCTTGGGACGCTGGCAGATCGGCACTGCCTGGTCGACCCGCAACGACAGCTGGGCTACCTTCATGAATACCGACGCTTTGTTTCATCCGATATTTTTATTGAACGGCGTCTTGTATATCGGAGACAAGAACTATATTGCCCAGGTCGACGAATCGAATGTTTTTACCGGGAATGCTTTGGATATTCCCAGTACTTATCGGATCAAATCCCTTTGGATCGATACCAACGATCTTTTGATCGGCACCTATATCAACGACAATGTGAACATGTGTCGTATTATTCGCTGGAATACCTGGTCGGAGAGCTGGACGAACGAGGACGATGTTCCCGAGGTAGGGATTAACGGTTTTATTCCCATGGACAATACAATCCTCCTGTCGGCCGGCACCAAAGGTTTTTTCTATCTCTACGAGGGAGCTCGCTTAGAGCAATTTATGCGCTTGCCGGGGGCTTGGGATAGTACCAAAAAAGCAACGGTCCACAAAAACGCCGCGGCATTGTTTCAGAAAAGAACGTTGTTCGGGTTGTCAAATATTGCGGGGAATCCGGCTCTGCAGGGAGTTTACAGCTACGGAAGCTATAGCAGAAACTACCCCCGGGTATTGTCGCTCGACTATATCATTTCACAAAATCTCACGAGCAGTATCGAGATCGGCGCGATCGAGGCGGTCGGCGACGACTTTTTGGTGGCTTGGAAGGATGGCAGCAATTACGGGGTGGATAAAATCGATTGGTCGAACAAATATGCCAGCGCCTATTTCGAGACACGAGTGATCGATATGGCGCGCTCGATTCAAAAGACTATCGATATCAAGATCAATTATCGTTCTATTCCGGCTAATTGCGATATTACGCTGCAAAAAAGTGTCAACTATGCCGCTTATGCCAACGTCGATTTGGTGAATGACTCTAAGAGACTCTGCAAATACGCCAAAGTCAAAATACTCGAGGCGAATACGGTTCAGTTCAAGATCGCGGCTGCAGTGAACGCCAACAATGCTCCTGAGATTGAATCTGTAGAAATTTCCATTACGTAATATGAATAACTTTTTTACCGATCTGCCCTATCCTCAAGCTATGCAGGAGGGGGGAGCAGGCCCACAACAAGAGGCCGGAACATCCCTAGATCCGAATATCATGTCTCAGATCGGTCCGTATATTTTGCAATACCTGCGCAACCTGAAAGAGGTCCAAGTCGGTGCCGGCGACGTGGCATTCCATGCTAATCGCGAAGGCTTGTGGCTGGGAAAAAATACGTTTGCTGACGCATTGCAAAATGCCTTTGCCGTCGATATGCGAGGTAATCTGTACTGTCGCAACGCGGTTATTGCCGGTTATCAGGTTTTTGAAGCGATCGTGGACGCGAGCGGCATGGGGCACTACACGACTCTGGGCGCGGCTATTACGGCCGGGAAAAAACGAATATTTATCAGAAACGGCGTATATAATGAAGGATCGGTCAATATAACGATCGAGACGGGGACGGAAGTGATCGGCGAATCCCGGGACGGAGTTGTTTTGCAAAATTGCAATATTAACATAAAGGGTACGTTCAAGTACGGTACAGGTACGATTGCCACTACCGTGGGCAGTACCTCGGTCACCGGTACCGGTACCAGCTGGTCCGGCAATGCGGCGGCCGGGGATTATCTTTTTACCGCCGCCGCCATCGGCGAAACCGGGCGAACGATCGATACAGCCTATAAAATCAGCAATGTAGGCGGCAATACTTCCATTACTTTGGCAGCGTATTTCAGCGAAGAATCTATCTCCGGAGCAGCTTACAAGATAGCTACCGTCAAAGAGAATGTGCGTATCGAGAATATGACCCTTGGCAGTAATGCTTATATCTTTACGGAATATTGCCGCAATTCTACTTTTAGGAATATCAACGGAAACGCGTTAGTGGTTAATTATAACATCGGAACGCATCATTGTTTAGCCGAGGGCTTTTATTCGGAGTATACCACTTTGGGGGCTGTTAACTTTGATCAAGATAGTTTCGGGAATGTCTATCGGAACTCTTTTATTAAACACGTTACAGGCACTGGCGTGAGCCTGGGAGGTACCGGGAATATGTTTCTGGATAACCAGATCCTAAACGGAGGAACTATCGCGGTAAATGTCGTAGGGTATAAATGTATTGTCGGACGCAACAATATTCGCGGTACCAGTGCGGGATCCGGGGCAGCCATCAAGCTCGATTCCGGGAATATGTCGATCGTTATAGATAACCTGATCAATGGAGGATACAACGGTATAGAGTCGGCCGGATCTCTGTCGAATCGCAGTATTATGAAAGGCAATATCGTCAATGCCTGTCGTAATCACGGCATCCTTATTACAGACGGCGACAAAAACATTATACAAAGCAATTCGGTCTATGGATGTTCGGGCGATGGGATCCGTGTCGAAAACAATAACGATCATACGATCATTGACGGGAATCAAAGTATTGCCAACGGCGGCCGAGGTATTCATATCGTCGGATCCGGCTGCGACAAAACGATCGTTTCGAACAATGTGGCTCTCAACAATGCCACCGCCAACTTTACCGATGCCGGCACCGGAACGGTGAACGACAATAACGTAACTTCATAAAATCGCTTGCAAAAGGTGATTTTTTGAGTATTTACCAAATAAATCATTGTATTTATGCCAAACAATCTCAACTCCCAGGATATTCTGACCTACCTGCGCAGCGCGAAACCTACTAAGCTCCATCAAGGGTGGGGAGAAGAGCGCTATCGTCCCGTAGCCGAAGAAGTCGATCGTCTGGTCAAAGATCCCCAACGCCTGGCGGATTTTGCTATTGCGAACAATATCAACAGTTTTCAAGACATGGCCTATTTGCAGGGCGTACGCAAATTGACCGACGAGAGGATGGGAGAGATGATCCGCGACACAAAAGAGAAGAACGTGTTTGCTCAAAATTACGGACAAGGCAAAGATATAACGCAGACTGCAGAATTCACGAATTGGATCAATCGGTCCTTTGGTACTAATACGGCGGGGGCACAATCTTTCCTAACGGGATTGTCAGGGAATTCGGCGCAGAAAAATGCCATAACCAAAAGACTTTTAGATAGTTACGGTATCAATAATACGATCGCCGACTCACGCAATCCGAATGTGATAAATTTCAAAGCTGCCGGGGACGGCAGTTATAGCGCTTTTGAGAATGATAACAAGCGCTTCAACCCAAGTGTGTGGGAGCTGACCGATGCGTTACATGATGATTTCTTGCGGGGTGGGGATATTACGCAATCTGAAAAATTCAAAAACGCCCACCCGGCTTTACAAAAAGCCGCGATCGATAAATTGAACGACTATTTACAGAATCCGTGGAAGTGGGATGAACGCGCCAAACACGAAGGCTATCAGGCCTACAAATCCGGGAATTTTACCCCGTTCGATCAAAGGTTTTCCACTCCGGAGCAGCTGGATACCTACCTCGCACAGAGCGGTGTCAAGGTTCCAGTCAGTGCCGTGGATGCCGAAAAGCAGAAACAAGCGGCGGGTAGTATGACATCGGAGAAGTGGAACACTCTCAGTTATGAAATGAAAGAGCGGTATACGCAAGAGCACGGACAACCCGATTTTCTCAAACAATCGGGGTCCGTTCCCGCCCAGCCCGCCCCCGGCGTTGCAGCAACACCACCCAGTCCCGGTACTCAGAACATTTCTAAAGAAGAGTTTTTACAGCAATTCGGACGGAGAGACGATCCGCAGTACGGAGAGAATATGTGGCAGCGCTATACCTCCGGCCAGTGGACGCCTTCCGGCATGCAACCGTACAATACTGCCGCAGGAACTGCCGGTACTCCTGCAGGGAACCCCCCTCCTGCCAGCGGGAAAAAGCCTGCCCCCGCTTCGATGACCCCGGAAAAATGGAACTCCATGAGCGCAGAACAACGGGATTTGTATTTACGCGATTACGAGGCCCCAGGGTCTTCTCAGCAGAACAGCTCGACCAATCAACCCGGATACCGCCAAGATTTACAGGACATGGCCAATCAGGATAACCGTACGATCCGCGATCCCGAAACGGGGATACTCTATCGCCCCGGCGCGGGAGGTATGGCGAACCCGTGGCAGGGGAGAGGTGCCCAGGAACTTTTTGAAGGAATAAAAGCCGGGATGCTCGTGCCCGGTAGAGATCCAAGCATTAATTCGGTATGGATGGGGCTCTATCAGAACGGCGAGGCTACCTCGGCCCAGAAACAAGCCTATGCCATGTGGGATGCCTACAATAAATATGGACGCCTATCGGCGAATCTTCTTTTTGGTCTCATCAAAGACGGGGTAATCCGTCCGGATCCGAGCAATCCGGAGTGGATGGCCCTGTATAACAACGGTCAGCCCACCGCTGCACAAGTAGAGGCCTATCGCCTCTGGGACGAGTATAACAAGAAACATACCTCAACGTCTTCCGCACCGAGTGGATCGGCGAGTACCGATCCTTTCGATATTACGCAGTATGATTCGATCGAAGACTTTTATGATGCTCTGAACGATGCTTACGGCAGTACAGACGACGAAGATGATATTCCTACCCGGGGGGACGATGCTCCGGCGCCCAAAACACTCGAACAGATGTATAAAGAGCTGCAGGATGCCTATAACGTCAAGCAGTACCAGACCGAAGTACAGGACTGGAATAAGCAGCTGGCCGACGAAGAAGCCGCCTTTCGGCAGCAGCGCAATGCCGAGCTGAACAAACAGGTCCCCATGAGCGTGATCGCCGGACGAGTCAGCCAGGAGGAACGCGCCTATATGGAACGCGCCGACTTCTATCGCCGCCAGCGGGACAGTGCCCAAAGTATTTTGGAATCCGTCAACGGCACCATCGATACAATGCTGAAACTGCGAGCCCAGGATCAGCAGACCGCTGTCGAGCTGCAAAAAGCAAAACGGGAAGCCCTGAACGATTATTTTAACCAGATGATCGCCCTGAAGAAAGAAAAGAGAGAAGAGAACAAAGACCAGCAAACGCAGGCGCGGGACGCGATCAAGATCCTGGTAGAAAACTTTGGAGGCAAAGGACTCTCTATGGTAGACGAAGGCACCCTCTCCATGGCCGGTTTTAGCGGGCTCGATATAGCCGCTCTGGCCAGCTCTATGAGCGAGAAAGACCGGAGTGCCATGATGCAAATGATCGACACCCCTTTCGGCGCATATATGTATGCTACAATGAAAGGTGACGCCACAATGGCGCAGAAGGCACAAGACTGGATGATGATGCAAAAGAATGCCGGGAAGATCGATGCCATCCAGTACCTGGACGGAACGGATACTATCGTACCGGGAAGCGTGGCACAGATCGACGGGACGAACCTTAGCCCCGATATTTTATCAAACTGTGTTAAATATATCCGCTCTCTGAACATTCCCGGGTTCCCGCAGTCCGGGTTACTCTCGCTTCAGAATAAAATCGATCGTCTGGTCAACGGGGCTAACGGTTCGCGTTATCCGCTACCGGGTGCAGTTGGCATAATGGACTACGGCAAGATCGATCCAGAAACAGGAATCAATTACGGACACCTATTTTATGTAGAGCAAGTGACCAAAGACAAGATAACCATCAGTCAGACCAACGTCCCGGGCGGAAGGTTCAAGCGTGAAACGCTCTCGATCAACGATCCGCGGATCAAGGGGTATTATGTATCGTCTAGCATGCAAAATACCAAGACTGGGGGGTATCCGTCTGTCGATAAGTTCATCCCAGTGGCCTACGCGAACTGGGCTGCGGGTGATAAAAAGCAAACAATGGAAGAGGTGGCCGAAGAGCTGACCAATCAATTTGAATATGCTAATAATGCGAACAAAATCGTCGTGAAAAATTATATCATGCAAAAGTTTCGAGAGAGCGAAAAACTATACGAGAAGCTATCTCCCGGTGTTTTCCGCGACTTTGCGGAAAAGTTCTCTTCTTTTCTCGAGAAACCTAAATACGACTGGAGCGTTACTCCCGAAGCAGGGAGAAAGTTATCGAATCCACAGATTGTCAAACTTTTGAAAGCGGGAGTATGGAAACCAGAATATGCCCAGAAAAACATTTGGGAATTACCTCCGGAGGTCTGGCAGAAACTGGACGAAGATGAGGACGAAGGAGCTTAGTCTTTTAACGACCCATTTATGGCGAAAAACCCACTTATTGCTTTTTTTGAAAACCCGATCCAGTCGGTCCAGGACAGTGCCGGTTATTTACAGAATCTGGTAAAATCCGGCAATGCGACAAAGTCTAGGGAAAAACCAAAGAATCGAATTCTATCGGCTCCGGAGTTGGCCGAAAAAGCGCGCAGCGTGGGCGGTCTGAATCTGCAACAATACGACTGGTGGAACAGTAACCCGAATAAAAAAGAGGCCTGGAGTATTCTGCGGGAAGGAAAGAATAAGGAGCCGGATGTTTTATCGGATCTGGCCCACAATGCCGGCAAGGGGCTTGCCGACTTTTTCGGAAGTCCCGTGACACCCAAAAAGAAGTACCTCGATCAGATACAAAGCATGCCGGAGGTACGCGGGGCTTTGCTCGGCGCCCGAGCGGGGAATTCGTCCGGGCATGTGGAAGCAATTAGTGGATTTGATGAAACACCGGAATCTTTTATGTCCGTAGCACGTGCAGAGCAAAGGTGGTACCAGGAGATGGGTAAGCCGGGAGGAGATGAACAACTTACGAGAGAATTCAACGAACGAGCTATTTATCCTATTTTTGGACTTGTGGGCAAAGTAGGGGAGGGGATTCTCGATATCCTGGACAAAGCATACTACTCCCCGGCCGCGCTGCATGAACTTTTTATGGGATCTGGCGATATGAAAAAGGCATTGGGGAAGCTGGTTCCCGAAGGGTACGAGCAATGGGGTATAGAAAGTACGAGAGAAGAAGGCGATAAGCAAACGGCAGACGCTTTTGCTTTTTCCACGCTCGAATTGAGCAAAATGGGGATCAGTCTCAAAGATGCGTTACAAGGATCGACACAGGGACTTCGGAATAACCTAAAAATTACCGATAAATCACTGGATCTTTTGGGAATTCGCGGCGGAGAGATTGATATAACGGCCAAGAATCTGGCGAAAAATATTCAAAAAAATATCGTGGGTTTAGGAGAGGCCGGCAAATCGGCCGAACTTACGGGTGCGATAAAGTGGCTCAAAGAGAACCCCTTGACGGCCCGTATCGTGGCAGTATCGAAGAAGTTCCGGATCGATCCGGGGAAGGTATACGAGGGCTTTGCTCAAGATCTGACACGACTAGCCTTGCCCGCACCTAAACGAACAATCGTGAAAACGCAGATGGAGAGTATCCAGCAATTTTTAAACAATCCGGTCCAGTACATGAAGACCCATGCCGGATTGAGTATTCAAGATGTCAGCGGCGGCAAAGATTTTTCTGGCGCTTTTAAGGTTCCGAAGGATTTAGAACCTTTGGCTAAGGAAGTACAGCTTTATAAAAGTATTGACGATTTCGTGCAGGACTTTGGCAGTCAGAATGGTTTTGAATCTTTCCTAAAAAGGAAAGCCCGCGAAATATCCGGAACAACAAGCAAAGATCAAAGCGGCGCATTCACTCAAGCATATAGCAATCTTCTCCATTACTACTTTCCTTTGCGCAAGGCTCTTGCATACGATGCAAGTTTGCCGATGAAACTTCAAGCACTGGCGGGTCCGAAAAGTCGGGTTAATCCGATGATGGTTAAGAAGCTGACTTATTTTTATCATGGAGTCATGGGATCTTCAAAGGAGGTTACAAAGTTGGAACCTCTGCTAGAAACCAGTCCACAGGCGGGAAAGACCAAAGTATTCAATATTGCCCCAATAGCCGAAGTCCCCGACAATCTGACCCCGCTCGTCCAAAACATTGCCAAGGTAAAGAAAGGAGAAGATGCCGTTAGTATCCTGGCATACCTTCCGAAAGAACTGATCGGTAGCGAAAAAGCCCTCGTATTGAAGTACGAGAACGCTAAAGAGATCATTCAAAAGCATGGCAGCCTTCCAAATGAAAATACAGTATTGACTATACATCAGCCCGATTATATCGTGCAGTGGTTTGACGAGCGAAAAAACGAAGGTCTTAATTTTATAAAAAAGGTAGACGAAGATGATTACTTCATCGTCGGTGCTAAGAAAGAGAACGGCTTTTACACGGTAACGGTCCTCAATCCCGAACCAACCGGCCAGAACAAGGCAACGAAGTATGTAAAAAACCTTCTCTCGAGAGGGAAGGTTTTATATGATTCGACCGGAGGGGCGCCACATCCCTCACTTGCGACTTTCCCTCCGGAAGGGACTGCAAGCCAGCTGGGGCGCGCTATGCTTTCTGGCGTCGGTGAATCACCTGCTACCAGCATATCACAATCCACCCAAAAGTCAATCGAGCCACAAGAAGATATGAGCTTTGATACGCCAGAACAAGACAACGAACCGCCCCATTTACTCACCAAAGACGAGTATACGCTCCTAGCCGAAAAGTACCGCGCCGCCCGGGCAAGCATGATGCCCGAATTTTTGCGTGCGCATGTCCGGGGCAATCAATATCGGCTCAAGACCTATACCGAATATGTCCAGGACTATAACGCACAATTTCAGCCGCAGCAGGAAGATATGAATCTCAGCGGCGTGGAAGCGTCCGGCGAAGCAAAACCGCTGGTTTCTCTGGACGAAACATTTAAGAAAGCCCAGGAAGAAACCATTCCTCTGCAGGTCAAACAAGAACAACTCTTTGATACCCGTACCGATGCAGAGAAGAAAGCAATCATCGAACAAGGGGAACAAGCGTTGCGAGAAGTATTACAGTCGGGAGACGAACTCAAAGGCGTGCAGCGCATCGAAATAGATACCTCTCCCGAAGCGGTTCAGCGCGCCGCGCTCTGGGCGGTAGCCGGTAATATTAAGAAAAAAGGCTTTGCGGCATTTACCGAAGATCTGCAGAAAGAACTGCGCCGCTGGATAAACAACCGTTCCGCCGCCAAAACATCGGGGTATCTCAGAAAGCGCGAATTCGAAAAATACGACAAAAAAGGACTGGAAGGGATCCTCGAATTTCAAGCCGGGACGATCGACGGGTATCAGGAAGTCAAAGCTTTTTTCGACGCCGCCGGACGCAAAGCCACGAATGCCGGTATACAGATGGGCTACTGGAAACACTACCTGCCGCAACTATGGCGCAACAGCGAGCAGGAGGTCAACGAGATCGTTTCCCGTCTTACCCAGAAACCGTCTTTTTCCATTCATCGGACGATCGAATCCTATCAGATGGGCATAAAATACGGCCTCACACCTCGCTATACCAGTATCTCGCAGCTCGCCGGATGGTACGAGCGCACGCTAGAGAAAGCTCTGGCAGACCGAACGCTGTTTAAGTATTTAGCAGACGAGGGGTTTATCCAACCCGAAGAGAGCGCGCCTATCGGGTGGAAAACACTGGGCGACGGTTTTCCGCGCTTTACCACGATCGTCGGCGAAGCGAGCGCCGGACAGCACACCTATACCGGACGCTATGCGGCCCCGGCCGAGCTGGCCAAGTTTATCAATAACTATCTGGATAATCCCACGGGTCCACTGGCTAAGCTCGCCAACTACACGTCGAAGATGAAAAATATTGTACTGTCTTCGGGTGTTCCCTTTACCGCCATGAATGCGCACGGGTTTAATATTTTGGCTCGATCGGTAATAGCAGCCAAGAATCCCGTCGGTCAAGCTTTAACCGGTCTGTGGTATATGGTACGCCCGGCCGAGGCTGAAAAGTATCTGTTGCAAATGGACAAAAGCGAACTGATGATTGATGCCGTTCAGCATGGTCTCAAAATGAATACCGAGAAAGAAGCGGTAACCAGTCTCAAACGGGGACTGGCAGAAGCGATTAAGGATATCAACAAAGATGCGGAAGTCGTCAAAGCGATGCGCGCCAAGGAGTCGATGACCAAAGAAGAGCTCGAAAACGCGCCGATGAATATGAAACTTAACTTGGCCGAAAAAATAAAACTGATTCCTTCCTGGGCAGGAGAGATCCAGAATCATCTGTTTGAAAACGGACTTTTCGAAAAAATGCTGCCCGCACTCAAGCTCAAAGCTTACGAAGAGATTTACAAAGATTTTCTGAAAAACAAAGTACCCGAGGCTAAAGAACGCGCGGCCGAAGTAACGAACAACCTTTTCGGCGGTATAAACTACGATTTGTGGGGACGGAGTCGCGAGATGCAGAATATTCTCAGGGTTTTCATCCTAGCCCCAGACTGGGCCGAAACTAATGTGCGCTTGGGCGCGAACGCAATTCGGGGATTTACTCCCAAGAACTGGTTTAATCCGCGGTTTGCGCCCTACCGGAGAATGGTGCGGAACATGATCCTGGGCATCACGACACTGGATACGCTCAACTACGCTATGCATGGCAAGCACCTCTGGGAGCAGGATCCTAAACACTGGTGGGAAATCCAGATCGGCCAAGACGAGAATGGCGATCCGATCTATATGCGTCCCTTTGGTACCGCGGTGGATTTTTTGAGGATCCCGCTGGATGTCGCCGTCGGCTTGATGCGAGGAGATGCGTCGGGAGTATTCCGGGTGGTATCGAACCGGCTATCTATACCGTTGGGAGTATTTACCCATCTAGCCGCCAATACGGACTATCTCGGACGGCCGATCTATGGGAAAGATCGCTATGGAAACGACATACCAATAGAAAAGCAAATCGCCAATGTACTGGGAGAGCTCTCGCAATTAGTCGTGCCAACGTATGTAAAAAGTGGGGTCGATTATGCCACGGGAAAATCTTCCGCCACCCAAGCCGCGCTTTCCGGCCTGGAACTACCCTTTCGTTTCGGCAATAAAGATAACGAATACTATCGAGCCGTCGACGAAGTCGAAAAGAAAGATCGCGATGAGAGGGAAGCTTTTCGCCCTGAGTATGAGAGGATTCGAAAAATGAAAGAGACTGACTCGGCCAAAGCGGACGAAGAATATTTCAAACTCCCACCCGAAAAGCGCGATATCTACAAAAAGCTGAAAGCGGCGGATAAAGCCAAGGACACCAAGGCCACCGACAAGGATACATACCAGATTTTTGTCGATATCCAGAAAGTGAAAGCCGAACATGGCAAAGAAGAAGCCGATAAGATCTATAGCAAGCTTTCGCCGGAGCAGAAAGAATCATATCAGCGGCTCAAGAAAAAATTTGGGGGGATATAAAATCTTGACTTTTGATTGGGTTTGTTCTATTTGCGGTCCAACTTTTTAAATTTTGTCCCATGCCAAACCTCTGGATCAGCGCCGGCCATTCGGGTCCGGGAGAATCGGGGACTCAGGGCAAAGACGGAGTAAACGAGCGAGAGGTGACTATCGCCATCGTTAATGAATGCAAAAAGAGAGGGATGCGCACGGTGCCGTTTTTTGCGCTGGGCGCGCGCATCGAATATGCAAACCGCTATATCATGCCCGAAGACTATCTGATCGAGCTACATTGCGATGCTGAGGACAAGGATCCGGGCAGCGATTGCGGGGTGTTTTATTTTGATGGGAGCGAATGGGCAAAAAAGCAGGGAGACGTAACCGGCCGGTACTGGAAAGATCTATTTGGCCACGATCGCTACTGGGTCCGTCCGGATACTTCGGCACGTCAAGGCCGGCTGGGGATTATTCGGGATACACGGTGTCCAGCTTGGTTGCTGGAAATGATCGATATCTCAGATATCGAAAAACGTGACAAAATCGTAAAAGAGGGTGCCGTCGCTCTGCAGGAATTAGAGAATATCCTTTTCCCAAAAGAACCTGTAAAAACCGAGCCCAGCGAATGGGCTTCCGTAGCATGGGAAAAAGCCCAAAAAAAAGGAGTCTTCAACGGTCAGGATCCCCAAGGTATCGTAACGAATGAAATGCTGGAGATTGTTTTGCAGAGACTCGGGGCTTTCGAAAAAATTGAGAACATACTGACGCGCGAACGGTTTGCAGTGGCGCTCGATCGGCTTAAATTACTAGAATAATTTGCACAACTATTATTGTACAAAGTAATGTAAAATGCCTTCCCTACTATGATTTTATTTGAATTTTTGTTGATTTTTAATTTATTGGCAGATTTCGCGCTTCTATTTTATTTCATTATTTTTTTGAAAAAATGAAAGATACCTTATTGTCTGCACACTTCATGATCGCGTTAGCACTAATCCTGCTCATGGCAGGCGATTTATTTGTCAATAAAAAAGTCCAACCCGAAGTATCCGGCGCGGTGATGCTGGCCGTTGGGTATTTTTTTGGGAAAGAACAGCAAAGACAAGATAAACAATAGCGCGGGTGGAAGGGACGGCGACCTTGGCAGATTCATAACCTGTCTTATCCCGGTTCAACTCCGGGGCCCGCTACCAGATTATCGACTCAGGCTATAAACTCATATATTTGTAAAGCCAGGACTCTTCGTCGGTCGACAAAAATGATTGTTTCTTGGTTTGAGATTTTTGCCACAAACTTTCATACTCCTGATCCATCTCATAATTGAGTTGATCTTCGGAACATTTTTCTTTCACAATGGTTTCCAGATAAAGCTTGGCTGCTTCCTGTAAAGATTTCAAGAGCTTGTATTTATCCTCTCCCTCTTCCACAATACCAAACTCAAAAACAACCCCCTAATACATTCCGTCAGGTCGTTGAAAGATTAAAGTCCTGATTTGACCTTTTTGATACGTATTCTTCATATATGAAAAAAATAATACGGCGTTTGAAAAAAAAGACATACTAAATATAGCATATCTTATAGGAAGTCAACAACTTTAAACTGTAGAGCTTGTACTCCCCTCCCCTACTCGGTTTGCGGCTGGTTTGCAGTGCCTTGCGGATGCGGTTCGCTCATAATTTCGCCATGAATTGTTCTGATCGTGAACGAGGGGAGGGAGGGGGCCTGCTCTCCCCTGCTCAGGACACCCGTCCGACGCCGAAAAAATTCGATCAATGCAGCCTCCCCGATCTCGGGATTCAGCACAATCGCGTTGTCCCGTTCCTTAGCACGAACTAGGATCCCTTCTTCCAGGAGGTATTCTTTGAGCTTGGCGTGAACTTCCCGGGGATGTGCTACGAAATCCCGGAAAAGAAATTCAAAGACATCTCGGCCGAAGGGGTCGCTTGATAATAGAAAATCGATCAGGTCACGAACTGGGATCCCTTCGAAGCGGTGGCCAGTATATTGTATCGTCCTGACTCGATTGTATTCGTCTAATACGATTTTATGCAGCTTTTTAATTCCGTTTTTTATTTTTGGCCAAAAAAGTGCGGCGATCGACAGAAGTATGAGTGTCTGCAAGCGTCCCCCTTCCACCCGGGACAGTGCGATCATTCCCGAAGCAATGTATGAGGGGAAGGACAGGACGAGTATCAGTATCATGATACCGAGCACCCGTACAGCCCTCTGTAGCGGAGCTTGGATTCCATGTTCCAGGACGTCCGATACGGCCCGGTAGTAAACCGCACCTAATATTGTTTTGGGCCTATCACTGGCGGTTTGCTCGACTTTTTCGAGCGTTTCTTTTTTTGTTTTCATTTTGTTTTTGTAAAAATATAAAACTCCCTACAAGGTCGGTATAGGAGTCTGGCACACTCTCCTCCCCCTGGTCGATCCGGCGAAGGTGGGAGAAGAACAAACTCGCAAAGAATATCAAGAATCCGAGGATTAGTATTTCCATTTTTGTTTTTAGTATTACGTTGTGTGAAGTATTTTTCCTACTATTTCTTTCGCAGTATAACATAACTTCGGTAATTAAGAAAGAAGACGTATTACGTATATTTTGGCTTATATACTGATTTTTCAACTTAGCATATTTCGCTTATTGCCGAATATGTAGGCAATAGTACGCAACAAAAGAAAGTAGACGTAAGCACAATTTACTTTCATAGTATTGCATATTCCAGAGAGGTCGAATAATATTCTTATACATAATATTATTCGTTTCGTATATGGCTAAAAATGTTCCTATCCTGAGTGAGGATGATGATTATATTTACGCGATTCCAGAAGCCGCTACTATTATAGGAAAAAGTGTGAAGACTCTATGGAGCTATTATTCCGACGGGATTAGGAAAAAAGATAAACAGTATAATGGTCGACCCCAGACCTTTATTTCAGCGAGCTCGATTCGAGAATTTGCACGGCGACACCCGGACAAGGTAAGACTTGATTTCCAAAAAATTGAGGAATACACCCCCGACGCATTCCGTGATGTAATACCTGGTTTCCAGTCAATTTATAATATACCTTCCGAGGTCGTAATACCTGAACCGCAAAAACGTAATACCATGCCCGTCGAGACGAAAGAAACCGACGATCGCTTATATGATTTTATGGAGCGGGAGCTCCAGAAGTCCCAAGAGGAAAGTCAACGGATCAACGCAGAGATCCAGAGATTGAACGATCTCCGGGTCGATGCGGAAAGACACCATAGCAGCGAAGTAGAGCGACTAGCTAAGGAGGCGAGCGTAGCAGCAGCCCAGCTGGCCGATCTGCGAGGCAAGTACAAGATTCTCTCTTTACGATACAATCAAGACGTACGCCGCCTAAGAGAAGGCGCGTTAAATCCCCGGGAGCTGGTACTTATTCCAGAGATCACCGACTCGGGAGATCTGCAGATGCCGGAAGATGCTGAGTATCAAGAAGCTCCTCAGAGTTCTATTTTTGAGGCAATCGCGAAAGTTCCCGAGGAGATCATTATACCAGAAACGGAAGTTATTCATGAAGAGGAAGATCCCAAAGAGGAAGTTAAAAAAAACAAAAATACGAGAGGTTTATTTAAATGGTTATTTGGATCTAAATGAATGACAAGGCAGTATTCCACAATCCGATCCTCAGAGACGGTTTTGCCCAGACGCCGAATGTAATTCTCTACACTGGCAGTCTCTCGCTACAAGAAAAAGCAATGTATATGCTTCTTTTAAGCTATGCCTGGCATAATCCGGAAGCTTTTCCGGCTCAGGATACTTTAAGCCAAGACTCGAAGATCAGTATACGGCAGGTCCGCAATATTTTGAAAGATCTGGAGAAAAAAAAGCTCATCATGATCGAAAGACAAGGATTCAACCGGCCAAATATCTACCATTTCTTGGATTTTACCCAAACCAGAAAAGACATTGTAGCCGAATACCAAGCCAAGATCATGGAAAGGAAATCTATTGCCGGTCCCGATCGGCAACCTAATTCCTCTCCTGTTCGGAAATCTATTGCCGGTCAAGAGCGGAAATCAGTTTCCGACGAACAACAAACAGGTGATCAATACTCAAAAAAAGAACAACCACAAGAGTTGTTTCAGAATTTACATTTCTCTAAATCAGAGGGGCAGAAAATAATCAATAATTACCCGACTGGTCGGATTCAGGAAGTGATCGAAGCATCAGGGCGGGTCGAATCGTTCAAGACCAGCCGGGAGGCTTGGATCATTTCAGCCCTCAAGGATAATTGGGACGTCCGTCCGGAAGAAAAACGACAGGAAGAGGAACGACAACAACGACGAGAGCAAGAACAGCAGGAACAACGTCGAAGAGAAAAAGAGGAAGAACAGAACAGGGCCCGAGTCCAGATCTTGAATACCTGGATAGAAGAGCACCCGGATCAGTGGGAATTCCTTAAAGAAAAAGCCAAGACGGAAGTACCGGCAATTTTAAGTTCTTCGGAAACTGCCATAAATGCGAAGGCTAGAACGTATTTACCACAGATCATTGATGGTGAAATGAGTTTTGAGGATATTCTGCAAGATCCCGAAACAGAAAATAACCCAGAAGAGTCCTCGGCGGGAATTGCTGGTTTTCAGGTGAGGGGAGTGGGGGCGTGATCTTATTTGTAGATCTTGCTACGAATATCAATTTTGTAGACATTGATCTGATCCTTATCGATACTGAAAGTAACTCGATAATTCCCGATCCTGAATCGATGTGTTGCCGGCGGCAAATTAGTCAGTGGCTTGGCAAAGTCCAAGGGATTTTCCTGTTGTGAAAACCACTGCATTTTATTAATCATCCTTTCGGCAAACTTTTTAGGTGTCAGTTTGAGGAGAAAATCTTCAGCCTTGGGATAGTATATAACTTTCATGATTTACGGGCTTTAATTTTTTTCATCAGATCTTCTTGGGTAATAAAATTGCCCTTTTCAATTTCGCGGGCCGCTTCCTGGATATCCAAGCGATCTTGTTCGGTATAGAAATCATGCGGATCCGTAGCGCGAAGAGTGAAAGGAATCTTTCTTTCTTTTGCTACGGTCTTTAGAAATATCTCAACTGCGGTGGTTACATCCATACCGATATCGTCAAGCACCTCCCGCGCTTCGTCTCGATAGATCTTATTAACCCTAACCTGAATCAATACACGTCCAGTTATTTCTCCCATAACCTGTTTCGGTAAAAAGTATTATATAAATATACTAACAGTATACTATTACAATAGTCAAAATCTTTTTCAATTTTGCATAATATGCTGACTTCCTCTATGCTGATCATGCAGCTCATACGGTAGTTTTCAAAATATCCGATCCACAAATAGAGTGGGGCTATCATGTCCTGCCATGTGGATTGGCGTAAGCTGTCCGTATGGGCTGCCAGGCTGGTAGCCCCGCTTTATTAGTTTGTACGAAAAGTTTATAAATTTCTTATCTTTGGCGCTTGCACTGGCACAAAACACCTGTTAGATTGGGAACTGTCACATCATTCTATCAGTGGCCGTCCGCAATCAAAAAGCTCTTCAGACAAGGAAGAGGTTTATTTTTTGTCCCGATTACCGAAAGAGGAGGACGTGTCTTCGCTGATCATTGATATGATAGCGTGGTGTGACAACCGGCACGTCCCCCACCACAGCACACTTGTATTATGAAAAAGCGTGCTGCCGGGAGTATACCCCCAGCCTGAGCGAAATCAATAAAAAGGGGATAAGTTTTTTTGATCAATATCCGTATAAAATATTTTTTTGCAGTTTACTTACTTGATCTTCAATATCAGATACTTGGTATTCAAGGTCGCTTATTTTCGATTCCAGGCTCTCGCTATCACTTTCTAGTGCGTCAATCTCATTAATATGCTCTGAAACCTCCTCACCGATTGCTTTTACTTTTATATTCAAAACTTTTATATCCTGGGCCATAGATTCTAGTTTGGGAGTCACAGTATCAACTGGTGGCTCACTCTTTTGACAGCCAAAGGTAATCAAGATCGCCAAAAATAGAAAGACGGTTTGTAGTTTTTTCATACTTGATTCTTTAGCAACTGGGGCTGTAAGTTCCGTCATTGCATACCGCTCTTCCTAAGCTGTGATCACAGTAAGATACTCCGCCATGATGGGAGCAACACCCTTGGCGTATATTGCAATTATAATAAGGATCATCTATATAGTACGGCTGGTTAGAAAAGCTCGGTGTTGTAATTTTCTGTTCATTTTCTGGTTCGTAGCAATCATTATAGAATTCCGCGGGTACATTATTGTCTCTAAGTACAGAACATTCTGGACTATCTTGTCCGCTGAAAATACCTTTGTAGTGCCCATTCTCTTTTTTGGCCAGAGTAAAGTAACCTGTTACTCTAAAATTTACATTTAAGTTTATGAAGTCTCCATACTGTCTCACTATGGTTATAAAACTCTCCCCATTTGTCAATCCTAGGTCACGTAGAATCGGGGCCTGCTCATTGTAGGCTTGTTCTAGGTTCTCTTTACTAATACATTTAATTTCTGTCTGATATCGAGATTTGCTGTCTTCACTATCACTGAAATAGTCGGGTCTTATCTCAATTAAACAAACAGTTTTGTCGTTCTCATATGCTTTAATGTAACTATAGAATTTGTCGTCCGATGGATTTGCAGAACTATTTTTGACATTTTTATTGAATTTGAGCTTCTTCATTACTTCCAAGAATTCTCCCATAATAATTTGATTTTGTGGTTGCTTAACCACCTCAACTAGCTCACCCGAAACCCCCTGATCTCCTAGATATATCTTGTATGTCAACAAGAATGTATTTTGGGCTTTTACAGAAAGACCGTCTTTTGTAATCCATAAGAAGCTGTCCCCCTTTTGTATTTCTGTTCGATTTTTTTGGGGAAGTTTAATGTTTATTGCATCTTTTAATTCTGTTGTAGCTTTTTCAGCATTAATGCCTGATTTGATTGAATCGTAAGTTTCGATAGTTGTCGCCGGTTTTTGTTCTTCTGAAACCAATTTTAATATCCAATCTGACGAACATCCAGTTAATAAGGGTATTAGCAGAAATGATACTGCTAAAAAAAGTTTTCTCATATTGAATATTAAGCAAATAACATTGGCTTATTATATAGACTTTTTCTTATAAGAATCTAACTTTTTTTATCGTTTTTCTCCTCTTCTTTCAGAAACGTCCTTCTGTAAGCCTCCTTCAGTACGTCCGCCATGGATGAGAAGAGGTACTTCTTTTTGGTTTCCTGGATATGGTCGTAGAGTTCTTTGTGAACGGAAACCTGTATTTGTTTCACGTCTGATTTGTCCGTTTTGTTTTTGTCTTGCATAAAAAACTTTAATAATTAAAGTAAAAAGTAGATTTCAGTACAAAAAACTTGATTATAGTATTAAAAGAGCGTATTGTCTATGTGCTTAGATACTATTCTATCATTTATTTGGTTTTTATGGAAAAATCCTGTAACATATTGCAGGCCCTCACGGAATCTTTTCCATGGCATAAAAACCAAGGATGGGATAGTTATCTAAGCAATAGCACCCGTGAGAGCCTTTTTTGTATGCTCTCGTGACCGACACGTGTGTTTTTTTATCCATTTTCATTTTTTCCATGGATAAACCTCAACAGTACACCGAATACATGTTCCAGCAATCGCGCATTGTCTTCTCCCGCTTCATCGCCGAGTTTATGGTCAGCGGCGGCGGTGAGAAACTATGGAACGAATACTTGGCCAAAAACAAGATCGATCTCCCGGCCATCCTGAAGATTCACTTGTGTGCCGAAAACCACCCGCACCCGCCCACGGTCTTTTGCAAAGTGTCCAATCCCTTGGTCCGGGGAAAGCCGGGCGTCCGGCGCCGCGGGGTCCTCACATCTGCTTAAATCCTCGTTATCATGATTTCCTCCAAAGTTATCCAAAAGAGTATCCGTCATCATCAGTCTCAGATTGTCTCACTCAAAGTAAAAATCTCCTCACATGAGCAATTGGTAGAACGACTCAAACAAGAGTACAACACCGCCAAGGCCCAAGAGAAGGATAGAGAATAACAGTAACTACACTAGTATCTTTTTTATTTTTATTTTCCACGTATTTTTTATGCAACCATCCACTCGTTTGACGATCGATGTTCTGCGTGAGCGCGCCGAAGCGGCCGCCCGTGACCGGCAACGCAACAAACAATCCGCCGGGCTTTTCGACGTGCGCCCGATCCGGAATAACCATGTGTCTGATATCAATGCAATATTTCTGTCATGATTTTTACGCAACTCAATCAGATTATTTGTGGCGACAGCCTCAAGATTTTAAAAACTTTCCCCGATCAATCTGTCGACACGATCATCACCGACCCGGTCTGGCCGAATGCTCTGCCGAGTTTGCGAGGATCGAAGAATCCCTGGGAGGTATTCCGTAAAGCAGCCAAAGAATTTGCAAGAATCGCGCGGACAGTGGTGGTCCAGTTGGGATGTACCAGCGATCCGCGGTTCTTGGGTTCAATTCCCAAGAGTCTCCCCTATATTCGAACCATGTGGCTACGCTACTGTTTCCCCTCTTACCGGGGCAGGATCCTCATCGGGTCCGATGTCGCCTATGTATTCGGCCGGTTGCCGCAAAGACAAGAAAACAAACTCATTCCGGGCGAAATTATCTCGAACGGTTATAACGGTCCCATTACTCGGAAAAGACGAAAACACCCCACTCCCCGGCGTATCGATCATGTCTTAGGCTTAGTAAAGTACTTTTCTAATCCCGGAGAGATGGTGCTGGATCCATTTGCGGGCGTGGGCACAACGCTTATAGCAGCTAAGTATCTAGGCAGGAAGTTTATCGGAATCGAATTGGAAGAGAAGTACTGCGATATAGCCCGGGAAGGACTACGCCAAGAATTGTTATTTTAAATCATTATTTTTTAACCAATGCAGACACTCAACAGAGTTCAGATCCTCGGTCGTCTGACACGCGACCCGGAGGGGAAAGAGCTTGAAAGCGGCCAGATAGTATCCAACTTTTCGATTGCGACAAACGAGAGATATAAGAACCGAGCGGGAGAGGAACGCGAAGAGACCGACTTCCATAATGTCGTCGCGTGGGGAGGACTCGCCAAGGTGGTCAGTCAATACGCCCGGAAGGGGAGCGCGCTTTATGTCGAGGGCAAGCTCAAGGTCGACAACTGGACGGACGACCATGACGTCAAGCATTACCGGATCAAGATCGTCGCCGAAAGGGTTATCTTGCTTGACCGCAAACCCCAGACAGAAGAGGGGAGCCGTAATACCAGGCAGGGCGAAACGGAGGAAACGGATCTCTTTTAAGCACTAAAGATCTATGAAACAACTCCCGGGTCAAATGTCTTTCTTTCCACCCCCCCCAAGAAAACGCATAAGAAAGCTAAAATTAGCACCAAAGCGCCGCAAGATCGATCGCAAAAAACAACTCAGTCTTTTTTAACTATCCGGACATGAAACGTCTCGAACAAGGAACATTCGGCATATTCCCGGCGCAGCTGGTCCGGGGTAAAAACCCCATATATCAGACGATCGTGGCGTGGCTGTGGGTCCACTCGAACAACGAAGGTCAGTGTTACCCTTCGCTCAATACGATCGCCGAAGAGACGGGGGTCCATCGCACGACCGTATTGCGCTACCTCGAAGAGATCGAAAAGGACGGCCTCATTTCGCGACAGAAGAAACTCGTTGAAGGATCCCAAGAGTACGATAATACCAAATATACCGTCTATAAAGATCCTCGCGTACAATCGAATTCATCCGCCAAGGTAGATGCCGAAAACGACTACCTAGGTGCAGAGAGCAACAACGTAGGTGCCGACGACGACGGGGGGGTAGGTGCACAGAGCGACCTGAACTATACCAGTAAAGAACTAAACAGGGGTGCACCCCCCTATAATCCCCCCAGGGGGAGGAGAAGACCGAAAAAAGTTTTTAAAATTTTTGCAAAAGAGTCGGAGCCGTATCGTCTGGCGCAGTTGCTTTTTGAACTCATGCGTCACAACTCGCCCGACTGTCTGCCCAAATGGCAGGATCCCCAAATTCAGGAGGCAGGCCTGCAGGCATGGGCGGAAGTGTTCGACCTGGTACTACGGGTCGACGGCCGTCCGCCCGGTGATGTGGAAGTATTGTTGAATTGGTGCCAGAACGACAAGTTCTGGAAAGCAAATATTCTGTCGGCCGCGAAGTTTCGGGAACAGTACGACCAGCTCAAAATCAAGGCAAAAACTAATTTTTCTCAAACTATTATTTATAAATTTACTACCGTATGAGTCAAGCAACGCTCAAACAATACGAGCAGATGTACGTCATCGAGATGGTTAACGGCGATTTCTATGTCGTCGACTACGAAACCTGTAAAAGAATTCGGCATATTCGCGTCCAGGCGGCGATCATATGCATCGACGAAGAAGATATTCTGACCCGGGATATTCGAAAAATTCGAAAAGCCAAGCCGGAAGATGTTTTTTTGCGCAAAGTAAGCCCGGCGCTGCGCGAAATGATTTCCTACCGGATCAAGCGGTTTGTCGAAAATACAGGTCATACGCCGAAAGACGAGCAAGTAGCTTTGTGGATTGATCGAGCCAAACGAGAAGGCGCGGCAGGTTTATTTGTTTAACGTTTTTGTCATGAATATCGAAACGGTTAAAATCCCGTTTTTACGCGGCAAACGAGGCCGGTTCCGGAAGATCGGTACCCGCGACAAGCTGGAATATGCCTATCAACTTTTGCTTCAGCGGATCGTTTGGATGTTTCTCGGTGCCGCCGCTTTGTTGCTTCTTCTCACTCTCCTGATACTAATCTTCAATGCAACAAAACCGTAAAGAGCTTCAAAATACGGCCTGGTCCCTGTGGAGCGAATACTACAGCCGACAGGAATACCCGGAGCAGCAAGAGTCCCTGCACCTGGGGATACTGATCATTATTCTTTTTGACCGGGTCGGCGTGCGGAGCCTGAACGAGGAGCAACTCCGGACTTTGATTGATAAGCTTGAAAACAAAATAAAAAACGATACTGGTCCGACACTGAAAACCAAAAGATATCTGTATTTTAATTTCGTAGCATCCCCCATTTATGGAACAGCAGAATATAGCTCAATCGGAGCCGGTAGATCATAACAGTTTTTCGGAAGATCCGGGAGAGGTGAAGAGATCTTTGTATAATCGGATTCCAACGTTGTGTGTCAAAATCCCACCACCGTATTTTGCTCCCACGGCCTGGACACGGGCGGGATTTTTTAAGCAAATGAAAAAAGTTTTTCAGCAAAAACTTTATGCCTTTGAAATGCAGTTGAAACTGGATCAGGAATCGATTGAGCTTCTGGTTAAAGAGGATAAAAGAATCAACGATCATTTTGACAAAGTCGAAAGCGCTGACGAGCAAACCAAGGTAGCAATGGAGCGAGAGTGTGTGAGTGCGGTACTGTCCAAGAAAGCTAAAGATATTGAGGATCTCCTGGTGTATATAGAGGCGTATAAGGTCTTTATTCATAATTTTCACCTCTATGTCTAGAACGATCGCACCTTGGCGCATGCCGGAGATAAAGAAGGAACTGCCGTGTACTTGTAAAAGCAGCCCCTATCTGGCGTACTTCGCCGGAGGGGTGAAAAAAAAGAAGGCTCCCGATGGATTCATGTGTATGCAGTGTAACGCGTTTATTCCGATGTCCGACGTGGTGGCTTCGCTGAATTTATCCAAAGATTCTATTTCTTAACGTATATTTATGCTTTCAATAAAAACATGTGAGGAAGCAAAAAAGATTTTAGTTGATTTACGCACCTGGATGGGGCAGCGTCCTTTTCCGGGCACGACTTTCGAGCAAAATATATTTATATTGCTTGAATTTCTACTAAAGCAGAGTAAGGAATATGACAAAGAAATTAGTGAAGTTATAGAGGATACGTGGCCACAGAAAGGGGATGAGGTTTGGTATTATACTGGTAAAGTTGAAAAAATAGAGTGGTCTGGGGCCGACTGGGAGGTTAAGCTCTTAGAACAAGGGCGCATTGAACGTACAGAAAAACGTGCTGTTGCCAGTCTCAATCTCGAGAGGCATATTGCGAAAATCAAGATGCCGCAGAATGGAGAGTACTTTCTTTTTGCAGATATTGCTGCAGAATCATTAAAATTTTATAAAAGCTTTTTCCATTTTGGAAAAGAAGAATTTTATTTCTCTCTGTATAAAGCTGGGCTGATTTTGCCAATTACCGCGAGCGAGGAGGATAAGCTCACCCGTATTGGCCTTTTAAACGAATATGGAGAGGCTTTTTTGTGATTGCCCCGATACAAAAAGTAAAAGAAAATGTCGTATCCGTAATACAGGAGGATTATGCCGGCAGTACTAGAGAATCAGCGTAGAGTTTCTTTTCAGAATATAATTATGTGTCCGAGGTGTCGAGGGGAAGGGAAGGCTTACAATCAGCGCGAATATAATGCGTACCGACGTTTGATTACTTGTCCGATGTGTGCTGGGCAGCTCTTGATTATGACGGACATACGTCGGATGATGTTTTAATTCGTTTAAAATATATATGACCCACTCCGAAAAACTCGCCGCTGTGCGGCAGAAGATCGTTGATGCGTGTCCGCAATTGAAAAAAGCAATTTTTTGCAGTTATTGCGAGGTTGGTGGAGGCATGCCACAAGACCCCCGCATTGAACACGTGCTGCGGGCGTTGGATAAACATATCGGTCTGTGGGAATGGCATCCAACTTACAAGCCAATAACCGTGATCGAAGCACTGCTGCGTGATGCGAATTGGCAGCTTGATAAAGACCTCTCCGGCCAGCCCGAGTTTACAATTGATTTTTTATATAATGTTTTCTATGGCAATAAAAATTGGAAGCTTTGTTGAATATTATCGATATAAAATTAAAGCGATTGCTTTTCGTGATTATTGGAAGCCAATAC
>JBDHUY010000015.1:0-39211 GCA_039809385.1 Candidatus Altimarinota bacterium | reverse complement strand
GTTCGTACCAGATCATCCGATTGTGCTACAATCTCCATAGGGCAGAAATTTATGTGGTAATACTTTTCTGCCCTACTCTATCACTCTTTCCTCATTTCCTCTATTTCGTAACTCAGGTTATATAGGAAATAAAAATTCTGCGCGAGCAGAGGTTTAAAAACTTGAAAACTTGCGTTTTTGGTTTATTGTGCTAATGTCAAACCTTTCGATTTTTACTTTAATTCATAGTTTGCTCTTATGAAAACCATTTCCAGATTGCTGGTTTTGCTCTTGCTGGCGGGGTTCGTTTTTCCAGCTACCAACCCTCCTTTTGCCGGTGCCATCTTCTCCGGACCCAGTCTCGATGTTACGACACCGGACGTAAGCGGCACAGCACTGCGTAACAATCAAAGTTACACGATCCGCTGGACATTGATGAACTATACCGGTTTCGGCTCAGTCCCTACGACTCTGTCCTTACGGCAGAGAAGCAGCAACGGCTCTTCGACCGAAATCCGTTCGATTACGACCAATGCGAGCAGCCGGAGCGGTTCCAACGAATATACGTGGACCATTCCTTCGGATCTCTCGGGAAATAATTACCGTTTTGCCGTCAAACTCAATCAGTCCTTTTCCAACGAGTTCGGTACGAGTTATTATCCCGAAGCGGAGAGCCGCGATTTTTCGATCAATTCGTCTGGCGGAGGAGGCGGGAGCGGAATTCCGAATGTTGAAGTACTCTCGCCTGACGGAGGAGAGGTGGTTTCCAAAGGCAGCTCCTATTCGATCCGCTGGCGCGTCAACGCTTCCAACAGTTTCGACAGTTATCGCACGGTGATCAAATTGTTTCGTTCGGGCGACGAAGTCCGCGAAATTACCAGCGACGTGACCAGTTATGTCGGTGACAACAGTTTTCAATGGTTTGTGCCGACCAGCTTGGATAATGATGACCGTTACCGGATCAAGGTACGTTTAAGCGGTTTTAGCGGCGACGTGCAAGATGAATCGGACAGTAATTTTCGGATCGTTGCCGGCGGCACCAACCAGCAGGTTTATATCGACAGTATCTCGCCTTCTTCGGGACCTACCGGGAGACAAGTGACGTTATATGGAAACGGTTTTAATTCCAATAACGACATTCGTTTTGGAAACGGCATTATCGAAGATGTATTTTCCAGCAGCAGTACGAGTTTAACGTTTACCGTCCCTTCCCGTATTCGTTGTTCGAATTCCTCATCGTGTAACGGCCAGACGTTTTACGACGTTCTGCCCGGGGATTATAATGTTGCGGTGGAGAACGGTAACGGGTTCAGCAATTCGGTATCGTTCCGGGTTACCGGCGGCAGCAGTGGTGGAGATACCTATCTTCTGGTAGAAACACCCAATGGCGGGGAATCGTATAATAACGGCAATCAAGTCTCGATCCGTTGGCAGTTTGACGACGGCATCAATAACAGCGCCTCTAGTTATCGTACCCGGATCGTACTTCTGGATGGCGGTAGTGAAATTTTGACTGTAACGGATTCTACTTTTTCTTCCGACGGCACGAATTCTTTTTCCTGGAATATCCCAACGTACCTTGCCGGTACAGACTACCGGATCCGAATTTCGATTGATGATAATCGCATAGATTTTGCCGACGATATTTCCAATAGCTCTTTTGAAATCCGCGGGAACGGCAACAATAATGGAAGCTTTATTCGAGTTACTCGTCCCAACGGTGGAGAAAATTTGCAACCTAATCAGTTTTATTCGATTGAATGGGACTATCAGGATGGACGAAGCAGCAGTTTAAGTTACCGGACCAGAATCACTATGCTCGACGCAAATCAGGAGGTTCTGACAGTTACCGATAGCGCCACGTCGCACGATGGATCCAATTCCTATTCCTGGCTCGTACCCAATAATTTCCAGGGGAGCAATTATAAGATTCGCATTCAGATGAACGATTCAAGCGTTCCGTTTGTGCAGGATCAGTCCGACGGGACGTTCAGCATCAATGGAAACGGTTCGTCCGGTGTTACTGTCCGCGTTCAACAACCCAACGGCGGAGAATTCCTTTCTGCGGGACAATCATATCAGATTCGCTGGTTCTTTGACGATGGGACCAGCGGGAACAATAGTTATCGAACCCGTGTGATGTTGATGGACGGCAATAGTGAGGTCTTGACCCTCACCAGTAATGCTTTTTCTTCCGATGGTTCAGACAATAGCTATACATGGTCCGTTCCCGGTAATTATTCGGGAAACAATTTTCGGATCAAGGTCCAGACCGACGATAGTCGAATCGCGACAGTATCGGATCAATCGGATAGTACGTTTCGGATCAACCAAGGCGGTAGCAGCGGCGCTTTTGTGCAAGTGATTACTCCAAATGGCGGGCAAGTATGGCGTCAGGGTGATACCCAGACGATCGAGTGGACGTTTAACGACGGTCTATCTTCTTCCAATCTGGGCTATCGTACCCGCATCAAATTATTGAACGGCTTTTCCGAAGTAGCCGAAATAACATCCAATACGACATCGTATGACGGGACGAACCGGTTTACCTGGCTTATTCCCTCCAGCAATACCTATCAGGGAAACAATTTCCGGATTCGGGTTCAGAGCGACGACAGTCGTATCTCGACCGTGTCAGACGAATCGGATAACGTTTTTTCGATCAATACGACCGGAGGTGGAAGCGGAAATTCTTTTATTCGCGTACAGCAACCGAATGGGGGCGAATCGCTCTCTTCGGGACAAAACTACGATATCCGCTGGTCGTTCGACGATGGCATATCGGGCGGTAACGTAGGCTATCGTACGCGCATTATCCTTCTCGACGGGAACAGCGAAGTTTTGACAATTGCCAATAATGCGACATCGTACGACGGTTCATCCAATTCCTACACATGGTTCGTTTCGAACAATTATTCGGGCAATAATTTTCGTATCAAGGTCCAGACCGACGACAATCGAATCTCGACAGTATCGGATCAATCCGACAGTACGTTTCGTATCAACCAGGGCGGCAGCGGGAACGCTTCTCTCCAGGTCGTTACTCCCAATGGCGGCCAGTTCTGGCGTAGCGGCGATACTCAGACCATCGAATGGACGTTTAACGACGGTATTTCCGGTTCAAACGTAGGCTACCGTACTAGGATCAAGTTGCTCAATGGGTTTTCGGAAACTGCTGAAATTACCAGTAACACAACCTCGTTTGATGGTACTAACCGCTTTAATTGGTCTATTCCCACCAGCAGTACCTATCAGGGAAGTAACTTTCGTATTCGTATCGAGACTGACGACAGTCGTATTAATACTGTTTCAGATCAATCCGACAATACGTTTATGATTAATGCCTCAAGTGGCGGTGGCAGTGGTACCCCCATTATTGATGGCGTGAGCGGGCCGTCGTATCTTAATCTGAATGAAACCGGTACCTTTTCAGTGCGAGCTCGCGACCCGGAGAACGGAAGCTTGTCCTACCGAGTCCAGTGGGGAGATGAGGGGAGTATTTTCAACGATTCGGTGCTGAGCAGCAGTTTTAACCAGACCGCCACTTTTACCCATAGTTATAACCGCAGCGGGGTCTTCCTCATAAAGTTTTCGGTGACCGACAGCCAGGGGTTGACCGCGAATGCTTCGCTTACCGTAAATGTTGGTACAACCGGCAATGGAAATAACAACCGGCAAATCGAAATCCGTAACTTTACTTTCTCGCCTTCCACCATTACGGTTCCGCTAGGTACTACAGTTATCTGGATCAACCGCGACTCTTCCCAACACACGGTAGTAGGGGACAATCTTTCATTTCAAAGCGGCATCCTCAGTACCGATCAAAGCTACAGGTATACGTTTAACCAGACCGGCACTTTTACCTATCATTGCTCAATCCACCCCAGTATGACTGGGACGATCGTCGTGACGAACAGCAACGATGGCGGCGGAAATATCCCGTTGCCTCCGGCCGGATTTGAAGATG
Organism: Candidatus Altimarinota bacterium; assembly: GCA_039809385.1. Lineage (GTDB taxonomy): Bacteria > Patescibacteriota > Gracilibacteria > JBDHUY01 > JBDHUY01 > JBDHUY01. Next base: position 35,265 of record JBDHUY010000015.1, on the reverse strand, counting down.
AGGTGCTGGTCAATAATAATTCGTTTGCCAATCCTTTCAGGGACACCAATCTTAACACGCTTGAAGGAATGGCTGCCGCCGAGCTCTATCGTAGAGCCGTGGTCGGGGGCTTTCCCGATGGTGAATTTAAACCAAGTCGTTTGGTGAATCGGGCCGAAGGATCCAAATTCCTTTTGCTGACTCGTTATAGCTCGGTATCGGATGTGCGTAATAATGGCCGCTTCCCGGATGTACTCGAAAATCAATGGTATACCAAGTTTGTAATCACAGCTGCCAATTTGAATATTGTAAACGGTTATCCGGATGGTACATTCAGGCCGCAGGATGGTATTAAAAGGGCTGAATTTTTAAAGATGATGACTCTGACATTCGGGTTGTCTGAAAATCTCTCGTATAACTTCAATGACGTCCATCCTTCGGATTGGTTCGCGCGCTATGCGGGTACTGTCCAGCGTTATAACCTTATTCCGGATATCGGTTCTTCGCTCTTTCCCGAACGTACGATGACCCGCGGCGAAGTTGCCGTGGCGATTTATGAGTATTTGTTACATCGAAATCAATAGAGTGGACTTTCTGCCTGAAAGTAAAAAGAGCTCGCGATTAATCGGAGCTCTTTTTATATATAAAAATATCATTTTTTAAAGTATCAAGTGTGTTTATGAGAGGGTGTTATTTGGCTTTCATTAGAGATTCATATAAGTATAAAGATATACAAGATAATAAAATAATGTTTTGCTCAATAGTTCCTGGTTGAACTTTTTTTTGAATCAGGTATCATGATTTGAAAACAAAAAAAACAAGAAAGAACACAAACACGGTTTCAAAAATAAAAAAACATAAAAAAAGAAAGAAGGGTGAAGCGCGGGCCCGCGCATTTCTTTCACTCCACAACCAAACGATCATTGAAAATCAGCCCCGCAGAGAAAAAGGAGCATACAGGACGAGCATCTTATCTTGGCCGCGGACCGGATAGACTCGTCCTCCCCCGCCAAGGGCGGGGCTCCTGCATGCTGCTTTTTCTCTGCTGTACGATAATCAGTTTCCGCCTCACCGTCGGAGACTTAAAAAAAGTCTTCCTGAAGATTCTTCCTCAGAAAGACTTTTAATCTCTATTGCTTGATTGTATTTTACCGTTTCATTGACCATCGTGTCAAGCTCGAAATCGGGACGGATACAGTCGCTCAAAAGCAACCCTTACGGATTTTGGGATAATAAAACCAAAGTATGGCAGAGGTTCCGTTTTTCACTCTTGATGAACGGTAATACCTGAAGGTTGGTGACCCTTCGTTCGGGTGATGTCGCCTTGAGTAGCAACTATACATTAAACCGCTACTTATAAGGTTCACTCGAGAAAGACGCTCCCTGACTACCCAGTCATAGCGTCTTTTTTAATATTTTTTCATAAGAAAAACTGACCTTGTTCATTTCCGGTCTTACAGTATTATTAGCAGTGCTATTCGCATACTGACTAATGAACGTATTTGTATGAAGCAGGAAGGTACCATCGATTATCCGTTGTTCACCGTTATATTTGCGCTGGTGGTTTTCGGTCTGGTGATGATCTCGAGTGTCAGTGTTTTCGAATCCTACAACATTACCAAAGAATTGGCGGATAAATTTCCCAATCTTTACCCGTCTCCCAGTAACGATTTCTATTTGTGGCGTTCTCTCGGACACGTGGCTTTGGCCTTGCCGATGTGGTTTTTGGCTATGCGCGTCCCCGTCTCTTTTTGGCGCAAAGCCGCACCGTATGTTTTCTTTGTCAGTATTATTTTACTGATGTTGCTGTTTACCGATTTTGGGTTGAAACTTAAGGGTTCTACCGGCTGGCTTAATATTCCGCTTTTGCCTTCTATTCAACCGGTTGAAATCGCCAAGATCGGTATTATACTCTATTTTGCGCGTTGGCTTGAACGGCGCAAAGAGGAGCTGCAATCGCTTGAGAACGGCTTCCTGCCTTTTTTATTGATTTTGGGAGCGATTGTCATTTTATTGGCCCTTCTTCCGGATTTCGGCTCTATTCTGGTCATCGTTCCGATTGCGGTGGTGATGTATTATATTGCGGGAGCCCGGATGCTCCATCTGGTGACCGGTTTTTTGCTGGCGTTACTCTTTTTCTCGGTTGTCGTGGCAACGGTTCCGTATGTACGAAGCCGTTTTAACGTCTTTTTAGATCCGGCGGTCGATCCGAAAAGCCGTAACATCGGCTGGCAGATTCAACAAGCATTGATCGCTATCGGCAGCGGCGGACTCTTTGGCGCCGGATTCGGCAAGTCGGTCCAGAAGTTCGGCTATCTGCCGGAAGTGCAAGGGGATACCATCTTTTCGGCAACGGCCGAAGAACTGGGCTTCATACGGTTGCTCCTGCTGTTGAGCGCGTATATCTTTATTGCGTACCGCGGTTACCGGATCGCTACAAATGCGCCCAATCGTTTCAGTTCGCTCGTGGCGATCGGCATTACGACCTGGTTTGTGTGGCAATCTCTGGTCAATATCGCGGTCAATATACAACTGATGCCGCTTACCGGTATTACGTTACCGTTCATCAGCTACGGAGGCTCTTCGCTTACGGCTCTGCTCATAGCTGCCGGTATCCTTTTACAAATATCGAAACATACGCAACATGGTCAAAATACTCTTCGTCGGCGGGGGATCCGGGGGGCATATTACGCCTAACCTGGCGGTAATCGATGAACTGATCAATCAAAGAATCCTCACGTTAGAAGAGATTCTTTATGTCGGGACGGACAAAGGAATGGAAAGGGATATCCTATTTCAAGCCCGGATTCCGTTTCACGCGATCAGCGCCGGTAAATTACGACGCTATTTCGATTGGGAGAATTTTTTAGATTTTTTTCGAGTATTCATTGGTATTTTTCAAAGTTTTTGGCTTATCCGAAGGACCAAACCGCGCGTAGTTTTCTCCAAGGGGGGATTTATTGCTTTACCGATAGCTGTAGGAGCGTGGCTAAATCGCGTTCCGGTTATCACTCACGAATCGGATATTGTCTCGGGTTTAGCTAATAGTATGATCAAAAAAATTGCTCAAAAGGTGTGTTTGACTTTTCCAAAAGACCGTTATGATGAGAAAGAAATACTAACCGGCCTTCCCATTCGGAAAAGCATGTGCAACGGCAATCGTGAAAAAGGGCTAGCCTTACTCAATTTTCCGGAAAAAGAGAAGCCGGTTTTGCTGGTGATGGGAGGAGGACAAGGCTCGCGCGCCTTGAACGAATTTGTCTGGAAGCATTTGTTTACTCTCACCAAGCGTTTTAATATCGTGCATCTTGTCGGGAAGGGCAATACCAAAGATTTTCAAAAAGAACAGTCCCGCTATTCGCCCTGCAGTTGGGATGAAGTACAAAAAAATCTGAAAAATTACCGCTCGTTCGAATATATTTCAGAAGAGCTTCCCGATATCTATGCAGCGGCCGATCTGGCAATGGTACGGGCCGGAGCTACCACCATTATTGAACTGGCTGTATTGTCTAAACTCATGCTATTGGTTCCCCTTCCCGTGACATCAAGTCGCGGAGAACAAGGGGCCAATGCCGATTTTATGCGACAACACGAAGCCGCCCTGGTACTTCCTCAGGAGCGACTGGATAGCGAAGGAGTTACGGTACTCTCGGATGCCTGGACCAAAGAATCCCGACGTGTGCGGATGGTTCAAACTGCTGTCAGGCTGTTTCAGCGCGACGCTACCGTAAAGATTACGCATCTTCTTACCAGCTATGTACTCATATGAAAAAAGACTATCCTATATTGACGCTCAAAAAAGGGCGAGACAAAGCTCTCAAAAATTATCATCACTGGATCTTTTCCGGCGCGGTCCAGCATATCGATCCTATCGAAGACGGCGATATCGTAGCTGTGTATAATCCCGAAAAAGAACTGCTCGGGCATGCTTATTATAACTCGAAGTGCTCGATTGTTGCCCGGATGATCAGTTTTGGCGAGGACGATCCGCTTGAATCGATCTATCATGCTGTGGTTGCCGCAATTCGATTTCGCCGCGCATATTTTCAAAAAGAAGAGACCAACGCTTATCGCCTGATCAATGGAGAAGGAGACCGTCTGCCCGGACTGATCGTCGATTATTATGACCACGCACTGGTCATACAAATATCAACGCTCGGTATGGAGCGTTTAAAATTTGATATTCTCGACGCGCTGAATCGTGAAATCGGTTCATGCTTCGTATTTGAAAAATCAAATCTCCCTTCTCGTCGCGAAGAAGGACTCGCACCGTTTCTCGGGGTCCTGCAAGGAACCATGTGTGATCCCGTCCCGGTCATTGAGCATGGTTTATATTTTTGGGTCGATATCGAGCGAGGCCAAAAAACAGGTTTCTTTCTTGACCAGCGGGAAATGAGGTTCCTCGTTCGTTCTCATGCGGCGGGAAGAAGAGTTCTCAATTGTTTTTCTTATTCCGGCGGTTTTTCTGTCAATGCATGCTTTGGCGGGGCTCTACAGGTCGATTCGGTTGACATTTCGTCTGAGGCGATCGAACTGGCTAAATCCAACTTCGAGGCTAATCAGCTCGATACAAAAGAGAATAATTTTTTTGTTCAAGATGTATTTTCTTTCTTGCGCGAGAATGCTTTGGAGTATGATTTTATTATTCTCGACCCGCCGGCATTTGCCAAAAACAAAAACGACGTGGTCAAGGCTTGTCGCGGCTACAAGGACATTAACCGTCTGGCTTTGCAAAAAATACCGTCCAAAGGTCTTTTGCTTACCTCCTCCTGTTCGTATTTTGTCGACGAAAAGCTTTTTCAGACGGTTATCTTTCAGGCCGCGCGCGAGGCAAACCGGCAGGTACGGATTATCGGCCGGCATATTCTGGCTCCCGATCATCCGGTCAATATTTACCATCCGGAAGGGGAGTATTTGAAGAGCCTGTTGTTATATGTCGAATAGTTGACAGCTAGCAGCCGACAGCTTACAGCCAGAAGGTGTCTTTTGAGTTTTTTACGTAGCTTCCAGCTTCTAACCCCTAACTTCTCTTATTGTTGTTTGAAGTGCTGGAGATGGATATGACGACTGTGCGAGGGGTGTTTTTTGAAATGCAGTTGAGCGATGACCAGGCCAGCGATCATGATGATGCCGGATACGAGCATCGTACCGGTCACTGCTTCCCGAAGAATCATAAAGCCGAAGAGTGTGGCGAAAACCGGGTAGAGGGTAATATACATGGAAGCTTTTGCGGCCGGGATCTTCTTCAGGGATAGATACCACAAGCGTTGGCCCAGCAGAATCGGAATCAGGATTACCAGCCCAATATAAACGTGTGTCACTGGCAATGTGGGAAGGCTGATGGTGTGATTTTGCGTCAAGACAAGATTCGCCAGGAAAAGAAAAAAACTGCCGAATAGGCTGCGGCTTAGTAAAATAATGTCAAAAGATAGATGCGTGAGTTTCTTTTTGTAGAGGATATCCGATAAAGCATAACAAAATGCGGCTATAATAAAGAATATATCGTAAGTGCTCAATAGCAGTCCGCTTTGGAAAAAATTGGTACTATACAGGATGATTCCGATAATAAAAATGATTAAGCCGGCTTTGTATATTCTGGATATTTTTTCTTTTAGGATCATAGCTGAAAGAACTGCGCTAAAAGGAATTTGCAGGCTTGTTATCAGCACACTGTTGGTGACATTAGAATTGGCCAGCCCCATACCGATACACAGAGGCGCAATGGCTCCCGAAAACAATCCGATCAGGATAAGATACGGATCTTGTTGTTTATGTCGTATGTATTGTTTGATCTCGCGCAGGAAACCGAATACAAACATCAATACCAGGGACGTGGCGAGACTGACCAGCAGGATAATCGGTGCCGATTCATTTTGCGCCAAAACCAGTTTTACGAGTGTGGGGTAGGTGGCAAAGCATACTACGGCAGATAAACACAGCAGATAATAGAGCATGATAGTGAGTTTCCTATCAGTATACCGTTTCCGGGGAAAAAAACGCAAATCCTTTGAGCTTTTGACTCATTTAGGGTATAACAGTCTGTGCGTGGAAGCGTGGCCGAGTGGTTGATGGCGCCGCTCTCGAAAAGCGGTATACCCTCACGGGTATCGGAGGTTCGAATCCTCTCGCTTCCGCCAGATCAGGAAAACGTATGCAATCAACGCAGCTTTTTAGCATCCAGATAATTTTCCAGCAATACGACCGCTGCCAGTTCGTCATCGGTAATCTTTGCTTTTCTCTTTGTAAATACCTGCCTGTTTTGCTGTGCGATTTTGGTAGTCAGCCGTTCGTCGTAGCTATCGACCGGTACTGAGACGGCATCTTTGAGCAGTTCGATAAATTTTATGGTCTCTTCTTCTTGTCCAGAGGTGGTCGACCTGGAGGGATAGTAGGGAATTCCTACCACGATTAACTCGATCTTGCTTTCTGTTATCGTTGTTTGCAAGGTTTCAAGAATTTCCGATAACGATGCAGCGCGAACCGTCCCGCGCGGAAAAACGACCCCCAATGTCGTATCGCAAAAGGCGAGGCCGCTTTTCGATTTTCCGTAATCGATGCTCAGAATTTTCATTCGGCCTCGACAATAACTTCCAGAGATTCTTTGACAGATCCGACATGAATCGTAACCATATGGTTCCCGGTCTCTTTGATATGTCCAGACATTTCGACTGCTGCAGCGGGGATTTCGATACGCAGCTGTCCTTTGAGGACTTCGGCGATGTCTTTTTCGGTAATCGCTGCAAAGAGATGATTCTTTTGAGAAACCTTACGCTTAAATATGATCTTCTTCAGATCGCGAATCTGAGCGCCGACTTCTTTTTCATGCGCTTTTAATTCTTCAATATGCATTATTTGACGTTTTTTCATCGATTCGACTTCTTTCATACCGCCCTCGCTAGCCGGTTTGGCTTTTTTTGTCGGAAACAGGAAATTTAGAGCATAGCCTTCTTTGACGTTCACGATATCGTATTTTCGTCCAAGGTTAGCAACGTTGGTCAGGAGGATTACTTTCATGGTATTGAAAAATAAAAAGAAAATATGTGTGCTGAAACAGTATTACGAATTTTGGTTCCGCTGACAATGTCTTTTTTGGAACAATCAGAGCAACAGATTCTTTCAGAATTATAGGTTTTTCCACAGCCATCCGAAGACGCCTCCGACAGAAAGGGGGTCTTTCAAGATCTGCTGTTCGGCGATGTACGCCTTTTTAACAAATTCGAAACGATCCGAAAACAGAGCCATATTGCCGATTTCCATGGATTTAAGTTTCTTGGTGTCTACCGCATAATAGTAAATCGGCTGGTATAAAAAGATCGCAGGGTTATTTTCCTCGAAAATGGCTACGAGCTTTTGCAAATTCTCCTGACGGCTGGCTTCCAGCTTTTCGGGATTATTCGTATCAATCCCTTTATTGATAAACGGATTTCTGATTTCTTCAAGCAGGGTATCGGCCTGAAAGCTTTTAAAATTCGACAGATTGAATCCGTTTTCCCCGCCCTGACTCGAATGCCAGTAGGGGAAGGTATCCAGATTGTAGCCGAGACTTTGACCATACAGGATAATATCGTAATTCTTGTTGCGGATGACTTCGAGCAGCTCTTTCTCATTGAGTACTTCGATATCGGTATATATTCCGGCTTCCAGCCACGACTCGCGCAACTGCTCCGCGATCTGCCGAAGAATTCCCGGGCTGCTGGCGGTGACCATTTTGAGACGCAGAGGCTCGCCCTTTGCATTGACGCGAATTTGGGATATCAGATCCGCCGGAATCGGGGCTGGAGTATTGGCCACATTGGCATTAGCATTTAAAGTAGTTGAAGAGGAAACATTCGTGTTTTTATTGATGTTGGCGGTTGGTTGATTGCCATTGGTATTCACGGCTGTGCTAGGGGAATTCTGGTTCGAAGATAGTGCTTGTCCGTTAAAATTCGTATTGTTCGCGGAGGAAGCTGTATTATTATTTTTATTGAGCGCAAAACCCTGGTTTGTATTACTCGTACTTGCCAAGATGGCAGGCGCAGTGTTCATGTTCTTATTTTCGATACTCGTCGTGGGAGGAATAGAGCGATTTTGATTGGGTTGAGTTGGGGGCGTTCCAGCAGGATCATAGGTAATCGTGATACTGTCCAAAAATACTTTTTTGCCGCTTTCGTTCAGATACGAAATGCTGTAGGTATTGCTACCTTTTTTCAGAGTCCCCAGTTCCAGACTGGCGATATAAGACCAAGTACCTTTGGACGCCGTAAATTTTTTAAGTTCATAATTGTTAATCAAAAGACCGGTGGCATTTTTCGGATTGGTGCCGCGCAGAATAAAATAGGTTTCTTTTGTCGTAAAACTCTTGCCATTGTTCGGTTCGGTAATGCGATAGGGCGAAACCGGATCGTTGCTGGCGACATAGTAGACGGGTTGGTAGCTTATAGCATTGCTGTTGCTGGCGTTGCGGTTGGACAAATTCGCATTAGTGCCGACGTTTGTATTTGTATTGGTAGACGACGATGCGTTCCCGTTTTGATTCGTTCCGCTCCCTGGCAGTTTCCACCCGGCGTCAAACAGGGCACCCTGGGCTTTGGCTGGATCGTACTGATACTGCCAGGAGGCATTTTTGAGTTCTAAAAATGGCGTATCGACGCGTTTGGCATCCCCAGCCGTTTGGACGATCGCGTCTTTGTTCGTTGCGAGTAGCAGCGCGAGTCTGACGCGTTTGTCGGCAAAAACGGGATGCGCATTGTTCAAGAATACGCCGGCATACTGAGGCAAGCTGTACGGAAACACACTAAATCGCTTATTATTGCGGATCTCGGCCAGCGCGTCTGATGGGACATGGTCGGCGGCGTCGATGCGCGAAAGGTTCGCGACCAGTTCTGCCGAACTGGGAAATATCTCGAAGACGATATTTTTGATCTTCGGTTTCAGATCATAATATTGTTCGAAGCGTTCCAGCTCTACCGTAGGCGTGCGGCCTTCGTTTTTGATCCGGGAGAAACGGTACGACCCCGAGCCTACCGGATTCATATTGAAATCGCTTTCGCTCAAACGGTCGGGACTCCAGTCGCTCCAGATATGTTTCGGCAATATTCCCAGAGTGGTAGCGGTAGGGAAAAAATAATACGGTTCTTTGAGCTGAAAACGTACAGTACGTTCGTCGGTCTTTTCGATAACGATATCTTTAAAGGCCTCTCCCAGAATCGGTTCGGGAAAGTCGGGATTCTGTAATAATTCTTTGTAGGTGAACAGAACGTCGTCGGCAGTGACTTTTTCGCCATCGTGCCAGTAGGCGTCTTTGAGGACAAACGTATAGATTTTATTCGTCGGATCAACCGTAAACGTCGCAATATCTGGTACGATCTTGCCGCTGCGGGGGTCGTACTTGGTCAGACCGGAATAGATTAAGGCTACCAGGTCTGCATCCAGACTGTTGGGCTGGGCTAGAATCGGATTGATAAAATTTACTTTGCCTAAGACTCCCTCGGTATAGATACCTCCTTCGCTCGCCAATGTCTGGCTGTTCTCACTGTAAAAAAGCCACGATAGGTGCAAGGAGCTGAGCAGAAGGACCACCAGCGAACTCACGAGAAAAATCTTCTCCTTTTTCTGTAGTTTCATACGAGATGATGAAGATGAATGAACAAAGGTAATCCCCGATACGGTAGTTCGCCTGTTAAATGAAAACAAAAGCCAGAGAATTCCCAAAGAACAGGATTGCGGTAATGATCGTCGCCATATGCAGGAATTTTTCGATACCCCGTTTGCTGCTGTAAAAACTACCCGAACCTCCGAAGACCTCGGACAACCCGGCCCCTTTGCTCTGCATCAGGATAAACGTTACCAGCAGAATCGAAAATACAAATTGAGTTACGGTCAGCAGTGTTCGCATACGGTCTGATTATATTGTATAAGTAAAGATACGTCCTTCTTGGGAAGAAAACATTGCTATTGTAATCCCCTTCTTAAAAAAAACAAGAGCGATTCGGGTTTTGCGCTTATTCAATATTTTGCAATTTTCTCTCGTTTCCCTACAATAGACGTGTTGATTTTTTATCCCGATCTTTAGAAATCTTAGTCGTAGCTATAGCATCCATGCTTGAGAAAAATAGTCTGATACTATTTTTTACCTCGTATGCAAATAATGTTTGGAAGCGACTAGGGACTAAAGACTTCGTACTAAGTACTTCTATGTATAACCATCGAGAGCTTGAAAAAAAATGGCAGGCATATTGGGGTAAGCAGCAGACATATAAAACGCTCGATCCTGACCAGTGGCACGGAGAAAATAAAAAATTCTACGGTCTGGTCGAGTTTCCCTATCCTTCCGGACATGGCTTGCATGTGGGCCATATCCGTTCGTATACCGCCATGGATATCATTACGCGAAAAAAACGGATGGACGGTTACCACGTTCTTTTTCCGATCGGTTTTGACGCTTTTGGCCTGCCGGCGGAAAATTATGCGATCAAAACCAAGACACCTCCTGCGGTTACCACAAGGGAAAATATCGCAAATTTTACCCGGCAATTGCAGTCGATCGGTATCGGGTTCGATTGGGACAGAGCGGTGGAAACGACCGATCCGGCGTATTACAAATGGACCCAGTGGATTTTTCTCGAACTGTTCAAGAAAGGGATGGCGTATAAAGCCAGTATTCCGATCAACTGGTGTATTAATTGTAAAATCGGTCTGGCAAACGAAGAAGTCGTTAACGGACGCTGCGAGCGCTGCGGCGGCCCGGTGGAGAAACGTATGAAATCTCAATGGATGTTGAAAATCACCGCATATGCGGATCGCTTGCTGAATGATTTGGAGAGCACTGATTATCTGGAAAAGATAAAAACCCAGCAACGTGAATGGATTGGTAAAAGCGAAGGGGTCAATTATAAGCAGCGCGTCAAAGGAACCGATATTGTACTCGAATCGTACGATTCGGTGCCGCAGACATTTATGGCCCAAACATTTGCGGTGATTTCACCCGAACATCCTTTTTTACCGCGATTGATTGCCGGATTGCCAGAAGAACAGGCGGTACTGGAATTTGTCGAAAAATTCAAACGACGTAAAATAGAACAGGGGTTTGAGATCGACAAAGAGATCGAAGGTATTTTTACCGGACGGTTTCTGGACAATCCGTTCGGCACCGGCGATCTGCCGATCTGGGCGGCTTCGTTTGTTGTCGCCGATTACGGCACGGGCTTTGTCAATTGCAGCGCGCACGACGAGCGTGATTTCGCGTTTGCCAAAAAATACGGTATTCCGTTAAAAGTAGCGATGCTTCCCAAGGACCCGGAGGAAGCCCAAAAAGTCAAAGATCTTGAATATTGTTATCACCACGATCCCGAAGGCGTTCTGCTTTATCCGGAGGAATTTAAAGGGCGCACCTGGGCCGATGCGCGCGATGATATTATCCACTATATCAAAGAAAAGGGGTTCGGTTACCCCAGTACCAATTATAAACTGCGTGACTGGGTGTTCAGCCGCCAGCGTTACTGGGGAGAACCGATCCCGCTGGTAAAATGCACCCATTGTGCCGTAACTAAGGGAGGAGAAAAACTAACTTTGAGTTTTTATGATCAAGGAGGTTGGGAGGCCATTAAGCAGGAACGCAAAACCATTGAAACTCGAGCCTTGAATCCCGAAGAACCCGAACGTTATTTCGACAATGTCAAAGCGGGTGATATCATCCACGCGATCAATAAGGAAACGCAAGAAGTATTGGCTTTCGAGGTCGAAACGGTTTTCCATTTTCAAAATCTGTCCGAACTGTTTGATCGTAAAGATCTGCTACCGCAGATCTGTTCGAAAGATATTCCTCAAACGTTGAACGAGTTTGAAAAATCTTACGAATATTCTTCCGATTATGTTGAACGTATCAATCGTCATGGTCTCGTGGCCTGGAAATGGAAATTGCAGTCGGTCTATGTTCCGCTGTCTTTGGAACAGTTGCCTCTGGAATTACCCAAAGTAGAACACTATGAACCGACCGATTCGGGCGAATCGCCGCTGGCTTCGGTAACCGACTGGGTAAAAACTACTTGTCCCGATTGTGGACATGAGGCGATCCGCGAAACCGATACGATGCCCAACTGGGCCGGATCGAGTTGGTATTTTTTACGGTATATTGATCCAAGAAACGATCAGGTTTTTGCCGGTTTTGAGAAATTGAAATACTGGATGCCGGTTGATTGGTATAATGGGGGAATGGAACATACGACGCTCCATTTGCTTTATTCGCGTTTTTGGAATAAATTCCTGGCCGATTACGGCTATGTTCCCACCAGCGAACCCTACCAGAAACGGACGAGCCACGGGATGATCCTGGGTGAGGGGGGCGAGAAAATGTCGAAATCCAAAGGCAACGTGGTCAATCCCGACGATATCGTCGAGCAGTACGGGGCAGATACGCTGCGTTTGTATGAAATGTTTATGGGACCGTTTGACCAGGCGATTCCATGGGATCCGAAAGGTTTGGAAGGTTGTTCCCGTTTTTTGACAAAACTCCTAAAAATGCAAGAAGAAAAGGTACGTTCCGGCTATCAAGACGACAGATCCGTTTTGCGGCTTCTACATAAGACGATCCGCAAGATCACTCAGGATATTGACAGTATGGGCTTTAATACGGCAGTTTCCAGTGCCATGATCTTCTTGAACGAGGCTCTCAAAGCCGAAGCTGTTTCTCTGCTTGCTTTTGAAAAATTTCTGACTGTGTTGTCGCCATTCATTCCACATCTGGCTGAAGAATTGTGGGAAAAAACCGGACATTCGACGAGCATTTTTCAAGAAACCTGGCCTGCCTTCGATGCCGAACTGGCTAAGGATGAAGAGATCGAGTTAGTAGTCCAGATAAGCGGAAAAGTACGCGGCAGACTGCTTGTTTCTCCCGCTATTACCAAGGAGGAAGCGCTGACGCTGGCGTACCAGAACAAGGATGTTAAAAAATGGCTGGAAGGCAAAACCGTCCGACAAGAGATCTTTGTGCCTGGTAAGATTGTCAATATTGTCGCAAACTAGCGAAAATACGGTAAGGATCATTTGTCGTTTTCTTGCTTTCCCGCTTTACCGTCAGGCATGTTTAATTCTCTTGACATATGCCGGAGCTTGTTAAATAGTAGAATCAGGTAAATATTTATTTACTTTGTCCTTCATCTCTATGGTACCTATCATTTCTGCACGCATGCAGAAAACAGCGGTAGCATCGGTTTTGATGCTCTTGTTTTTCTCTGTTTTCTCTGCTTTTCCGGTCAGGTCGTTGGCTCAGGATCGTACCGTACCTGATTCCGATCTGGCGCTCAATCCGCTTTGGGGCAACCAGGATCTGACGTATCTCAATGAACTCCCTTCCGATGTATTGTCCCCCGATCTTTTGCAGGAATTTCAGACGGTTCCGCTCACGTTTCCGATTTGCGATCCGCCGTTGGAACCGTATGTCGACGAATATGACCCCGGAAGTATTTCGCCGGGCGAAACTTTTCCCCGTCCGCCCGTTATTCGTCCTCCCATTCGCTGTTTTCCATCACCTCTCCCTCCGTTTGTCAGAGCTGATCTGGCTCTGAGCAAACAAGTAGATAAGAGTGCGGTCCAAGTGGGCGAGACCGTAAATTATACCCTGACATATAGAAATAATGGTCCCGACTTTAGCTATGCAACCTTAATTTTGGATCAGTACGATGCTGTCCATATGACAATCAACGACGATACTTTGCCTTCCGGTTGTTACGATATTCGGCGAAGCGGCGCGACCGGATATATCGCCTGCCGTTTTTTCGAACTGCTCCAACCCGGCCAGTCTAAAACGCTGACGTACAGCGCCGTGGCCACTTCCGTCGGAACCGCTCCCAATACGGCGCGCGTCTATTCCTTTAAAACTGTCGACCTTAACTTGGCCAATAACGTTTCTTCCGTGGCGGTCACGATAAATTCCGGCACCCCTTCGGCAGATCTGCGTTTGACCGAAAGTACCAATGTCGATACGGTAGCTTTGGGCGGTACTCTTCAATACACGCTTTCGTATAAAAATAACGGGTCGTCCGCGGCAACGAATGTAACGATTTTCGACGACTACGACGAAGGTCTCCTAACGGCGATTAATAATCTCACGGCTCCGTGTTTTGTCGAAACTACGGTCTCGGGAAAACGGATCCGTTGTGATTTGGGGACATTAAACTCCGGTCAGCAGGGAATCATTACCTATACCGCTTCCACCGCAGGAGCGGCTAGCGGACAAGGACGCAATCTGTCCCGTATTTCTTCCAATATTCCCGATCCCAACCAGTCTAACAATACGGCTGTTACAGTTTTTAGGATCACCAAGCCGGTAGTGCCCGGCGATCTGGTGTATAGCGAGTTGATGTGGATGGGCTCTTCGGCCGGAACCAACGACGAATGGCTGGAGTTGAGAAATGTGACGCCGTTTTTTAGCGATATATCGCGGCTTGTCCTTACGCAAAAGATTTCGGCTACGACCGAACAGGTTTTGTCAGTACTGCCTGCCGGTACGATATTGCCTCCCTACGGGCATTATCTGATCGCCCGTCATGCGGCCCAAGAGAAAATAGGCGGGGCTTCTTCGCTGGGCGTGAGTCCGGATCTCATCGAAACCGGTTTAAGTCTCAATGACTCGAATCAGCAGTTCAAGATCTATCAATTCAACTTCAAAGTGTCCCTTCCCACGGTTAATTCCACCATGACACCGTCCAGTTTTCCCAGTCTGGTGGTGATCGATACCGCCGGTAACGGTGGCAATCCTCTGGCTGGCAGCAACGGAGTGATCAAAGCTTCGATGATACGTAAATGGCAACCCGGCGACGGAACTGTCGCAGCTTCGTGGATGACTGCGGGGATCGATGAGACCCGCGGATTTTTGCCGGGAGCCACTGATCGGGGAAGTCCGGGCATCGGCAATTTCCCCAAGGTCGTGGTTTCGGCTATATTTCAGGGAAGCGAACAGGTCATGGTACAAAATGAGTATGGTGAAGTTATGAATTCCTTTGTGGCATTCAAATCGGGAACTGCCGACGGAGTGAACCTGGTGTTGGGAGATACTGCCGGAAAAGACGGCAGCAGCGAAATAGTAGCCACCAAAAATTCCGGTGGCAATGAGGTAATTCAGACTATGTTTGACGGTACGCGTTTGCTGATCGGTGCACGGGACTTCTTTCCCGCACCCAATTCCGCCAGCGGTTTGAATGTAGCTGCTTGCGATTTTGACAAGACCGGATTTAAAGATTATGTCGTGCTTGGCAAAAAAAATAACGGTAACCAGGTCTTGATCTATAAAACGGACGGGACCTTCGTGCGTTCTTTTACGGCCTTCAGTAAAGGAGCTGGTGTAGAAGTGGCCTGCGGCGATATTGATAAGGATAAAGACGACGAAATTCTGGTCGGAAAAGGGAGTGGCGGAACTGAGGCTGTTTTGTATGAACCAAGCGGTACGCAGATTCGCTATTTCTCAACCTTTAGCAAAGGCGCCGGTATGAATGTAGCGCTGGCGGATATTGATGGAGATGGCGCTGCTGAAGTGATCGTTGGCAAAAAAACCGGCGGAAAAGAGGTCGTACTCTATAAAGCAACCGGTACTCAAATTCGTTACTTCATAGCCGGTAGCGGTAGCGGCGACGGTAGCAAAGTTGCTGCCGTGGATCTGGACAATGACGGTAAAAACGAAATTGTGGCTGCCCGTAACAGCGGAGGTAATCAGATATTCTTGTTTAAAGCGGACGGTACACTGCTGCGGAATTTCTCTGGCATACCGGGTGCCAGCGGGATGAATGTCGGAGCCGGAACGATTGTGATTCCCTAAATCTGGTCTTCATTGCCGACGTACTTATTACGAAGAGGCTATCGGGAAGGTTGAACGTAGCCTCTTTGTTTGAGCAGACCAAGATGAATCGGTTATAGTCGTAATGTCCTTTTAGGCTTTACGGTCCAAGCTATTTAACGTAAATCTTACGGCGTCTACCAGAATTGACTATACCAGATACGTAATACATCATACCTACTACTTCTCCGTGATGCGCGCTTTCTTTCGTCATAAACTTGTTGCCAACAGTCTGATCAGTATGTCGGGAACTTTACTTGCGGGTGGCCTGGGGTATCTGTTCCATTTCTGGATTTCCAAAAAGATGGAAGTGATTCAGTACGGCGAGCTGCAGACGCTTCTGGCTTTTTTTGCGATTTTAAGCGTATGCAGCTCCAGTATTACGTATATTGTGTTGCCTCTTCGCAGCGTACTTGAACATCAACCTGAGCACAATATTTCCTGGCTTTCCATGTATCGTTCGATTTATCACAAAACGATCAGGTTTGCCAGTTGGCTTATTCTATTCCTCCTTTTGCTCTCCCCGTTACTGGTATTCTATTTTCATTTTGGTGACGCCGCCGGCTTGTGGGCGGTGGCCGGGGCTACATTTTTTACAATTCTGATTGGTATCGATAAGGGTTTTTTGCTGGCAAGCCGCCGGTTTGCCGAAGTCAGTATTGTTAATACGGTTACGGCGGCTATCAAACTTCTGGTCGGAGTAGCTTTGGTATACTTGGTTGGGACAGCCAGTGCGGTTGCCTATTCTTTGATATTTTCCGCTTTTCTAGCCTGGTGGCTGGCGATAATTCTGCTTAAAAAAACAGCGGTATCCGGAGGAACTGAACCCGCTGAAACTAGCGAAGAGAACCCGTTGCCGTTTTCGTTTAACATTTTAGCCGGACCAAATGCGAAAGTATGGATATTCTCATCCCTGCTCCTATTTGTCACCAACATCGACGTCCTTTTGGTAAAAAGCCTGGCTGCATCCGAATTTGCCGGATATTATGCCGCATTGAGCCTATTGGGAAAGCTTGTATTCTGGCTCAATTCGGCGGTAATTCTGGTGATGCTGCCCGAGAGTGTTTCCCAGACCCAGGCGCATCGCAAAATGAATCGATCCACATTATTGTTTGCCTATGGGACGATCGTGGGGATTTCCGGGTGCATGATCCTGCTCTACCTTTTTTTTCCGGTGCAGATCATATCGTTGCTTTTTACGATTCAGTATGTTTCGTATGCCGATACGCTTTGGTTATTTGGCCTCGGAGCTTTGTTTCTGTCATTGTTCAATCTGGAAGCCAATTTCGCTTTTGCCCGTCGCGATTTTTGGGTATCAGGCATTTGCGCGGGCCTGATCGTTGCTCTGTTTGGCATATTCCATGTACTGACATTTTCGATGTTTTCCATCGCCGGCGTCCTGGCAATTGTCTTTGCCGGCGGTTTTCTGCTAATGTTGGCGCGACGACTATGGAAAACTTGAAAAATACCTTTTATCTGGGGCTTTTGGATTAATCGGTATCGAATTGACAAAAACGCTTGAGAATTTATAATACAGTATCTGGGTAGAAAAATAAAAACAAAAAGAGTGCGGAAAGCCGCGGCATACCACTCTCTTTTTATGGTATTTATGCAAAAGCAACTCGTCACGATTATTGTTCCTTGTTACAACGAAGCTCAGAATATTCCGATGCTGGTTGAACAGATCGAGCATATTTGGGAATCGTTACGGGATAGGTATGACTATGAACTTCTATTTGTAAACGATGGTAGCCGGGACGGTACGACGGCTTTGTTGAGCGATCTGCAGCGGAAAGATTTCCGGATTCACTATATTGAGCTTTTTCGCAACTTCGGGAAAGAGATCGCTTTGACGGCCGGAATTCATCATGCCCGCGGCGATGCGGTGTTGTTGATTGATGCCGATCTGCAGCATCCGGTTGCGCTGATTCCGCGTTTTATCGAAAAGTGGCAAGAAGGAGCCGAAATGGTCGTGGGGATACGTTCCGATAATAAGGGACAGAATCCGATCCAGAAATTGTTCTCTAAACTTTTCTACAGTTTTACTTCGCTGGCCGGAGCCCGGTATATACTGGCGAATACTACCGATTTTCGATTATTGGATAAAAAGGTTGTTCAAGAATTTAACCGCCTGACCGAACGAAACCGGATTACGCGCGGGTTGCTCGACTGGTTTGGTTTTAAAACCGAGTATATTTATTTTGTGGCGGACAAGCGGAGGTTCGGCAAGCCGGGGTATGGCTATCTGAAGTTGTTGAAGCTGGCTGCCAGTACGTTTGTGTCGCATAGTCTTTTGCCGCTCAAGATTACCGGGTATCTGGGGATCTTGATTACGCTGGTGAGCGGTTTTATGGGCTTGGCTATTCTGGTAGGGAAGTATATTTTTCACGATCGCTATTTCTCGAGCTTTACCGGCCCGGCACAGTTGGCTATTTTGTTGGTTTTTCTGGTCGGGATCATCCTGACGGCGCTGGGACTGCTGGCTTTGTATATTGCCAATATTCATGCCGAGGTAGTGAACCGGCCGATGTATGTGGTACGTCATAAGCAGATGTCATAATTGTATTTCTTTGATTTTTTGCTGTTCATGCCTGTCGTTTCTGTTTCAAATACTGCGAGACGTACATCTATTTTTCGAGTATCTGTCTTTCTGCTGCTTATAGTGCTGGCGCTTTTAAAAATAGCCATTACCGCTTGGCAGGACGGCTCTATTTTGGACAGCGACAAAGTGGCACAACTTTTGCTCGTAAAGGATATTTTCTCTGCCAAAATATTTTTCCCTACTGATTCTTTTTTTCTAAAGATGCCTCTCTATTGGCTTTCCTCCTTTTTGTGGGGAGAAAATCAATGGACAATGGTATCTTTGACGTTTCTGCATATCGCGGTATGTCTTTCGGGATTTTTCGCTCTCCTGTATGTCCTATTCCGAAAAAAAATACCCTGGTGGTCGTTTGCGCTCGTATCGATCTGGATCATGAGCCAATCCCATATGTTTTTCTATTATCTGGGGTACCCCACCAGTCGTGGATTTGAGATGGGTTTATATTTTCTCTTTCTGGCCCTGTTTTTTGAAATAAGCGTTGAACGGCAGCGTTTTTTACGTCCGATATGGTTGTGGGGGATCTGTATCGTACTGGCCTTTATTTTTTTCGGGGATCCGTATTGGGAGTTTGCTCTGGGCATACCATTTTTGCTGACGTATCTCTATACCAGTATTCGTAACAAAACCTTCAAGCCGGTTTCCGCCCCGCTGGTGATCGGAATCGCCTGGGGTATGGCACTGTTTTTACGTTTTTTTACCGTTTCTGTCGGCTGGTTTTCTTTTTCGCCGACCGAACCCGTATTAGTCGGTGGATACGAACAGTTGATACGGAATCTGCAAATCTTTGGCGAAGGTTTTCTACAACTGCACAATGCTTTCTTTTTTCAGGAAAACCTGATCTCCGGGTCGGGCCTCATGAAAGTCGGCAATGTGTTTTTACTGGTCTTTGGCATCTATGGCCTGGCCTATCTTTTTCAAGCAAACAGGAAGAAGAAGCCGTGGTATCTGCTCTTTGTTCTCACTGTCCTCATTATCACCGGACTGTACATCTTTAGTAACAAGGTTATCGACATAGCGTCAACTCGGTATCTTGTGCCGGTGCCTTTCCTGGTCTCGATCGGATTAGCCGCTTGCCTGTCTTATAAGAATACTATTACACGGTATGGTCTGGGCATAATAGTAGGCATCATTTCTGCGGCAAACCTGATAAATTTCGCCGTCGGAGTAAAGCTTCTTCCGTATAATGATGTCAACAGTCAATCTGCAGTTCTGGTCGATTTTCTCAAATCGCGGGGACTTGAATACGGCTATTCCGGCTACTGGCTGGCAAATTCAACCACATATTTCTCCGAAGAATCGGTGCGGATACGTGCCGTAATTTGTGATAAACAAGGGCGTCTCAAACCGTATCAGTGGCTCAGCGCGGAATCCTGGTATCGGCCTTCCGGCTATCTGGGAAAAACGTTTGTGATCGGGGATCGATATGGAAACGTATGGGGTTGTCCGGCATCGTATATAATTGCCCAGATGGGCTATCCGACTACAATTGAGCAGCTACAAGTTGCAGATCAGATACTGAGCGTTTATATATTTCCCTATAATATTGCCGAACGATTCACCGAGAATACCAATTATCGTTTCGGTCAATCTATCCAAGCCCAAGATCAGGGGTACTTCATTTCCGGATGGTCTCCGTTAGAAGAAGATCATCGCTGGAGTGCTGAGAGCATTGTAAAGATCGGTTTTCGTCTGGCGGATGCGGGCTCTTTGGATCGATTGTTTACGTTTGTGCTCAAACCCAGAGCCGTACAGCGGCAGCAAGAAGTTTCTTTGCGAGTCAACGGCGTCCCGATTCCGGGTGTTATGAAATTTGCCAACGGAGACACTCTCCTACAAAGTTTGACTTTTCATGGAAGCCTGCTTAAACCCGAGGGGTATAATATTCTGACGCTCGAAATTCCAAACGCACAGCCGGAAAGCGAAAACGGTCCGCGCCTTCTGGGGATCGATATGGGGAATATGGCGATACTGAGACAACCGTAGGTTCTGAGTGTGATTTATTGAATTATCTATGATCCCTTCATGAAGATCTTCTATATCAGCACATATCCGGAGCGTAATCAAAAACACGGCTTTACGGGCGGGGTAGCTTCGTATACCAAAAACCTCCTAAGCTCGCTTGAAAAAAAAGACCACCGGATTACCGTGCTTTGCAACAAGATCCACGGACAATACGAAGAGTACGAAGAAAACGGGATCCGTATCATTCGCTGCTTTGACAAAAATCCTTTCTTTGTGAATCAGATTATAAAACAAGTTAAAAAGGAAAAACCGGACCTCATCCACGTCCAGCAGGAACTCGCCCTCTTTGGTAACGTTCTCACCGCCTATCTCCTGCAATGGCTGCTCTTTTTTGTACGAAAAATCCCGACCGTTATTACCATCCACGGTGTTGTCTCGCTCAAAGCCGTCACTCCCCGGTTTATTTATGAAAATCAAAAGAAATTGCCGGTCTGGCTGGTGCGTACAGGGCTGAAAATCATTTTTAAACCCCTGACTCGCTGGACCACCAGAACCATTGTGCATGAAGCATACTTTAAGGATATATTGATCGAAGAATATAAGGTTCCTGCCCATAAGATAGAAGTGATTCCGCACGGAGTCGAAGATATTCCGACAATGCCCCGGTTTGAAGCTCGCTCAAAGCTCGCAATTGATTCAAACCGTCATGTCGTGCTGTTTTTGGGCTATCTTACGGGATACAAAGGGCTTGATCTTTTGTTAAACGCATTTTCCGAATATATCAGAGAAGACCCCGAGGCTCTGTTGCTCGTAGGAGCCGGGATTCATCCAAAATTCAAAGACCAAAAAAACTATCAGAAACTCTACGATGAGACACGCTATACTGCCGAAACCCTGATTCCACGCAAGAATTTCATGTGGATCGGATTTATCCATGAAGCCGAACTGACTCTATATCTCGGAGTCGCAAATGTGCTGATCTTTCCGTATACCGTCCAGATGTCGGCCAGCGGGCCAATGGCGATAGCGATCGGATCCGATAAACCGTTTTTAGCGAGTGATGTATTTGCTCCCACAATTCAAGAACCTGACATGATCTTTTCGCTGAATGAAGACAGTCTTTCTTCTCGCCTGAAAAGTTTTTTTGAATCCGATCATAGCGTGGTTGAAAAATGGATTCAATCCACAAAAAACGAACGGAAGTGGAGTCAGGTAGGGGAACGAACATTGACTTTGTATGAACAGATAGGAAAATCGGGCAAACGTGTTTTGTTACTGGGCAGTTTCGGTCAGACCAATCTGGGGGACGACGCCCTGCTGCAATCGTATCTTTCTCTCCTGCATGCTTCTGCCAATCTGGCCGAACTTCTGGTAAATACGAACGATCCGTCGCTTATTCCGGCTGCTATTCTGACCGGGTTTCCATCAATCTCGTGGATCAATACCTACCAAACTGCCTTATGGCAATGGATCGGAATTCTGAAAAAAAACGATATCGTTCTCTTTGGCGGCGGAACGATTATCAAAGAACTCTACCGTTCCACCGGACGCTCAAAACACGCGGTGACCTTCCGTATGCTTGTTTTTCTGTTTTTAGCGAAACTCTTTGGAAAAAAATGCGCAGCGTTCAATATCGGGATCGGCAGCGTTGAGAGCTCTCTTGGCAAATGGATCGCCAAAAACATTCTCAAACGGCTGGACTTCGTAAGCCTGCGTGACGCTCCTTCTTACCGCAAGGCGCTCGAACTGTTTCCGGCTGGTAAAGAAAAAATGCACTTGGGCTGTGACGGGGTACTGCTGAATTATTCAAGCAATACTGATTCTGCTTTGCCATTCGCGCACAAGCGCGAATCTGCGCATAATGGCGATGCAATGGGATTTCAGGGTGAACTCAAGATCGGGGGATCACTCCATGCTTCTTCATCGCCGCAAGAAAATCGTTCCAGTTCTCAATTCTCAATCGGTTTTAATCTTCTCCATGATATCCCCGATCAATATCTTTCGGGCTATAAAGAGACCTGGATTCGGATCATCAATACTCTTTCGCCTAAACAGCAAAGACTCGTTTTTCTGCCCTTTCAGAACGGGTTCAACACCCACAACGACCTGGCATTCTTTACGACGGAAATATTGCCGCATTGCGGATCCCCGGATCGAATCGAAATCATTTCCGATCTGAATATTGAGAATATTGATGCTGTGTTCGGTTCGCTCGATGTTTTTATCGGTATGCGCCTGCACTCACTGGTCTACGCTTTTCTCCATGCCGTACCGTTCGTCGCTGTGAATTATTCCGAAAAATGTTCGTATTTTACTGATGAAATCGGGTATCCCCATACCATCGATATGAAGGATTTTTCCGAAAAAAATGTTGTCGGAAAGTTTGAAGAGATCCTCTCGCGACGATCCCGGATTCGCCGTGAGCTTGAACAGCAGAGGCTGACGGTTTTGAAAAAGGCAGGCGAACAGAAAGAACTACATCAAAATATTTTGCGGGAATACGGATTATTGTATCGAAAATAACCGGAGAGCCGGGGCACTTACAGACAATCGAATATTGGAGCATCAGAGTTTGGGATTTTATTTGTCATTTGGATTTTGTCATTTGACACTACATTGGCTATGAAGCTTTCGACGAAAAAATTGTACGGTCTGATCTTTCTCGTTTTTGTGGTTCTCCACGTCGTTATTTTTCGCGACGTTCTTTGGCATCTTCCACAGCTTCTAAGCGGACAGGAAGTCATCGTACGTGAAGAACTCATCCCTTTTTTCGATTTCAAAAGTCAATTCTTCGACCAGATCGACGGCGGCTATTCCGATCTGACGTCGAGTCAGGAGGTGCGGGTTTCTTATTCGTTCCTGACCAGCTGGATGCGGTACTATCAGGTATTGCCGTTCGCGCTGATTTTGTTGAACGCACTCTCCGCCTTCTTGTTGTTCTATGCCTTTTTCATTGTCGCCAAGGCCTATTGTCGCAAAGAGCCCGACAAATTTTCGCCCGCGGCACTTTTTTCTTTTGTCGCCGCGCTGGTCATCCACCTGATTTTGCTCTATTCCAAGATCACGCATTTTTATACGCTGATCGCCGGTTTTTCACTCTTTGCCGTAGCTCTGTCTTTTTATCTCATCGAGGTGTTTTTTCGAAGCTCTTTTTCCTGGAAAAAAATATTTCTGATCTCGCTGCTCGTTCTGATAAACCCTGCGATTCATTATCATATTCTGTTTTATGTTGCGACCGCTCTGGTCAGCTTCATTGTGCTGGTACAGGCTCTGCGGAAAGGCTCGTCGCGGGCCGGGCAGATAAAAAGCGCTCTGGGAATGTTTCTCGCCATTGCGCTACTTTCGGGGATCCCCTACGGAGCTTTTGTGCTGTTAACCTCGGGCGACGACGTTACGTCCAGTATTCCGGCGATCCATTATATTATCAAAGGAGCCTCAATTCCGCTGACACACCTTTTTGCCCTGGATTCCTCCTCCCAGGTCGATCTGTTCTTACACGGCGTGTATATTCCGCTCGATATCCGCTCCCTCAAGCTTGTCTATCCGCTCCTCATTTTATTCTCGTTGCTTTTGTTTCGGTTCTTTTCAAAAGAACAACGAAATTTTACGGTATTGCTGGTTTTTGTCCTGCTTTTTTCGTTTTGGATGTCGATTGGCTATACCGAGAGCTTTTCATTTCACGAGCTTTTGCGTCAGATCGCGCTCTTTCTCGATGCGACCAATCACGGGATTTCGCTGATGCTGTTAAAAATACTATATCTGTTTATCGAGATTCTGCGTTTGCCCAATCGGTTTCAGCTGATCGCCTTTTTTGTAATCGGGCTATTGCTGACAATCGGTCCCCTTCATATTTTGGACTGGCTGAAGCGTATAATCCCGTTCAGGTTTGCCGTATATCTTGCGCCGGCTCTGGCTGTTTTGCTGCTGTTGCCTTTTGCGCTCATGGGCGATTATCGCGATACGTTGTTGTCGGGAAATTTTAACGGATACATTCAACCTTGGACGGTGAGCAGCGATCTGGTTCAGGTGAAACAACTGCTGGACCAGCGCCGCGACGGAAAACTCATGGTGTTGCCGACACTCGAAAGCGGCCGCATTGTCGGGAATGACGATGAAACGTATAACAACTTTATCGACAAGTTTTTTATCTATTACCTCAATTATCCGACACTCTACTATGGTACGAGCAGCGATATTGAAAATAAACTGACGGTACAACTGCTGTATCGCAGTCTGCTCTATAATCAGGACTGGTGGAACGATGTGATGGTCAACATTTCGGATTTACGGTATATATTGGTCATTAAAGATATTTCGTATCGCCGGGTAGGGCAGGTGTATTTGCCGAGGTTTGAAAAATCTTTGTATACCCAGATCGAAAAAAGCCCGTATCTGGAAAAAGTCTACGAAGGCAGCCAATATGATCTTTTCGAACTCAAACCGCGCGCTGTACCGGTAGATACGAAAATGTCTCTCGATTTGAACTGGACCAATTATCTGAAAGTTGCTATCCAATCACCCCGGGATTTCGTCCAGCGAGTCAATCTGATCCCTATCCTGCTGCAGAATAAGCCGGACCGCCAGGACGAATCTATCTTGACCGACGACCCCTATCGGACGGTGACCGATCTGTTTGGACTGGCCAATCCGAAAAAGATCATCAAACCTTCTCCGTATCTGTTTCCATTCGATCCGAGCCTCCTGCCCAGTACGATTTATACCAATACGATGCCCTCGATGTCGGCGCTCTATGGCACGAATAACTTTTTTCAGCTGCCGGTGCCGGTTATCTACCAGGTCTTTCAGGGACAATTTTTTGCGCTTAAACCCCAAGCTAATACCATTAACCTGCCGTTCCGCATCGTTGAACGTAACCGGTATGCGCTGTTACTTCGAGGTACCAATGCCGGAACGTCGGTGCATATTGCACTACGGTTACGGGATTCCGTATTGCACGAGCAAAACCTGAGCGAAAAGGAAGTTCCAGCAATAGTCGGAAGTTTTACCTATGAACCGGTGTATGACGGTGTGCTGGAACCCGGGGATTACGTCCTGGAGATCAACAATACCGGCCAAGGACTGTTCTTTCTCGATATGCTCCTGCCCGTTTCCCAGGATGATCTGCCGTTTTGGTTTGAAGATCCTTCTGGCAAATATAGCTTTCGAACCCAGGGGCGCAAATATCTCTTTTCTTCTGATAGCGACAATAGCCAAATTCCGTTTAACAATATCACGTTGTTGCATACGAAAGTTCTGTCTGAACGCAAAAAGTAAATATAATTGTCCTTTTTGCAAAGTAAATATGTTCCAAAAATAGCACGATTTTTCTCATATAACTTGCTTCTATGTCTTTACGTCCAACCCCATTGCTGAAAAATCAAAGATGGTACGCCCGTCCGGTTGCGTCGATGCGCACTCTTCGGGAGAAAGTAAAAAACGATATTATGGCCAAGCCCAGCGCCGGTTTTTTACTCCTCGGCTATTTTTTGCTCATCTGGTATGTGTTTAGTATCGTACCCGCACTGCTACTGCTGGTAGGACTTGCGTTTCTGGTCTACCGCTGGGAGGTGCGAGTGTTGATTGTCACTACTGGAATATTGTTATTGGCGATGGCTCTCTTGGCACTCTTTGATCAGATCGAGTGGACGAGGAGTATGGCGATGTATGCTTTCTTCTTTCTGATTATTTGGCTCGTATCGCGACTATTTCTCTTTTCTTCCGATGATCCGTAAATTGCAGCATATCGCGGGCGGTTTTGATCTACAGGCTGCGCTCTTCTTGCTCGGCATCAGCGTACTCATTTTATGGCAGCTGCTCTTGCCCGGTTATGTGCTGACGCTCGATATGGTATTTACTCCGTTTGTCGATTTTCCTTCTCTGGCAGTAGAATCTTTGCATTTTTGGCCGGTTCATTTTTTGATCTATCTCGTCTCATTTCTCTTGCCGGTATGGCTGATTCAAAAGATCATGCTGTTCGGGTTGTTTTGGGGGATCGGCTTTCTGACTTACCGGTATGTTCCGCTGGTGGAAAACCGCTTCGCCCGTTTTTTCTGCGCGCTATTTGCGATGCTCAATCCGTTTGTGTATGAACGGTTTCTGGCCGGCCAGTGGCAGGTGTTGTACGGGTATGCATTACTGCCGGTTTTTGTCCATTATCTGTTCGGCTTTTTTTCAACCGAAAAACGGCATATGTGGCTCAAATTTATCTTGGTATGTGTCATGATTGGGCTGTTTTCGCTTCATTTTTTTGCGATGGCCGTGTTGATCTTTCTGTTGTATACCGTATACAGCTTTTTTACGAATTTTATACGGCAAGAGAAAAACGGCTCGGCTATACTTAAAAAGATCCTGATCGGATTATTTTTTTTGGGTATTTTCACCGCTTACTGGGTGTTTCCGTTCCTGTTACTGAACAAACCTCCTTTTATATTTCCACAGGCAGATTGGCAAGCCTTTGCTCCGGCCGCGCATGGTCCGGTGCCGGTCTGGCTCAATCTTCTCTCTCTGAACGGGTTCTGGGGCGAACGCTATCCATGGGCCGATTACTTCGTGTGGCCGCAGAACAGTCCATTTTTCTGGATCGCCTTGGCAGGTATTCTGACGTTAGCAGTATTCGGTGTTATTATCCTCCTACGTTCAAAAATGCGACGTGTCCGGGGCGTTTTTCTCCTTGTGACTGGCGTATTTGCATTTATGTTTTCGACCGGCGTCTCCGATACCCTTTTTCAAAGTTTGAACCTGGGGCTGTTTCAGCATGTATTCTTCTGGTCCGGCTTCCGCGATAGTCAGAAATTTATCGGGGTGCTGGCGATCGTTTACCTGATCTTTTTCGGAATCGGTCTTGAGAAAATACTGGACCATGCTCAACTGAAAAATATGCGCTGGCAGAAGGGAATGTTTGTAGTACTGGGGTTTGTTTTCGCCATGTTTGGAAACCTGCTTCTGGGGGGATTTCAAAAACAACTTACAGCCGTTCATTACCCGCAAAGCTGGTATGAAGTCAGAAAGATTGTACAAAAAAATGATTCAGATAAAAAGGTACTTCTTTTACCCTGGCACGGTTATTTTTCGCTGCAGTTTAACAACAATCTGGTGACCGCCAATCCGGGGCGTGTCTTTTTTGGAAAACAGACGATTATTAGCCGGAATGCCGAGATCGGAAATGTGATGCATGATAATCCCGATTCGGATTATAGCGCGCTGGATCTGGCTATTACGAATAGCGGGAATATTGAAATCGAAAAGATAACTTCTCTCTTGGCTTCACAGAATATCGGATACGTTATTCTGTTACGCGATATTGAAAAGCAAGATGCTCTCTCGTATTCTTTCTTACAGCAGCCGGAATTTTCACTTCTTTTAGATACACCTCAGATTCGGGTGTACCGTTTTTCCTCCCTACTATGACATATATGCGACAGAAAATCATTTCGATCTCGCTATTCCTGGGACTCGTTATTGTGCTCGTTTTCGCTTTCCAGATGTCAGGCAATACGACTGCAACCTATGATCCGGGACTTTTTACGAAGCAATATGACGTCATCGTCGTCGGCGGGGGGACCGGCGGTGTATCTGCTGCTTTGCAGGCCGCGAGGATGGGGTATCGGTGGCGCTGATCGAACCGACGGACTGGCTGGGCGGACAGATGACGGCCGCGGCGGTCGGTTCTCTGGACGAAGGCTATTTATTGGGCGCAGATTATGGTATTTTTAAAGAATTTATGCAGCGGGTGAAATCCTATTATGGCGATAAACCGATCAATACGTGTTATTGGGGAACCGGCAGCCGGTGTATCGAGCCGCATGTGGGGAACCGGATTTTGCAAGAGATGGTTGCGGAGAATGAGCATATTGATCTGTACTTGCGTACGAATGTATACAAGGTGATTACATATAATAAAAAAATAGTCGGTGTGGAAACCGCGAGTAAAGTTCTGGAGTATAATCTGCTTCGTTTCAAGACTTCGGTTTTAATCGACGCGACCGAGTATGGTGATATGCTTCCGCTCGCGGGAGCTTCCTATCGTGTTGGCAATGAGACTAATGAGACGGCTCAGACCGGGAGCGGTTCCTGTATTCAGTCGATCACCTATTCGGCCGTAGTCAGGAAATATTTTGATGGCGTACCGCCGGAGCTGGTCATGGATGTCAACGATCCGCCGGGTGGGAAAAAAAGCTATTCCGAGGCCGCACAGGTGTTTCGGCGCAGTGTCGTGAAGGACGGCAACAGCTGGCTGGTTGACGGCAAAAATGTCTTTCCCTACAACTATAAATTCCCCTACGACTGGCAGTTTGCCGCCGGGTATCGCGGCCTGCCCGATTCTGACCCCCGCGCGAGCGACTATGTGGTGGATTTTACCAAACCGTGGTTTGTGAACAGCATCTCCAAGACCGTGGTGAATATGGCTAACGATACGCCGGCTACTATTCGCTATATCGAAGATCCGGTCTATCGAAAAAACGTTACCTGCGCCGCCAAGCTCAAAACTTTGCAGTATGTCTATTATATCCAGCACGAACTGGGGGCGACCGACTGGTCGCTGGCTACTGACGAAGAGTACGATACGCCCTATAATACGGAAGAGAATAGTTGTTCCGAAATCTCCGGTTCGCTCAAAAATTTTGAGAAATATCTGCCGGTCATGCCGTATGTACGGGAAAGCCGCCGTATGGTCGGACTGGAAACCGAAGATTCTTCCGATATTGTAATTGGCTATCAGCAGCATGCTATCAGTGATTTTGCCAATGCGGTAGCCGTAGGCGATTATTTTCCCGATCTGCATGGTTGTCTGGCCAAAACCAACTTGGAAAGTATCGACTCGGAAAAACATCTTTCCACCACGCGTCGTATTTTACAGACCCCGATGGGGGTATTCATTTCGGCCGATATCGACGGTCTGCTTGCTGCCGAAAAAAATATATCGGTTAGCCGGATTGTCAACGGTATGACCCGCTTACAACCGGTGACTATGTATACCGGTCAGGCCTCCGGTGCTATCGCGGCTCTGGCCGCTCTTAAAGGCATCAGCCCCAAGCAGCTTGATCCGCTGGATGTACAAAACGAATTGAGCAAAAGTAACCTCCGGTTTGCCTTTGAAAAACTGGATGATATCGATTTCAGCGAATATCCTTCCGTTCAGGTTGTGCTTACCAATAAACTGATGTCTTCTTCTGGCAACCTGTTTCGCCCCGAAGGAACCGTAAAACGTGGAGACTGGGCCGTCATAGTGACCAAGTTGATCGGTGTGATCCCCTTGGATCCGCGGGACTACGAAACAACTGTCGGCGATATTCCCCACAACGATCTCATTTATCCGTATGTGGCCGAAGCAATCAACCGCAAACTGGTGACCTGGTGCGATACTGTCTCCCGTCAGTACTGTCCGTCGGCTCTTCTTACCCGCGGCGAAATTGCCTATACGCTCAAGCGTTTGTATCGTAATAAAATTCTGCCTGAAAAACGCAAAAATACCGACATCGCCGATTCTGACAGATATTCCTCCGACAGTATTGCTTTTGTTCTACAAACCGGCCTCATGGATTACTGCGACGAGTCTGCCCGCAAATTTTGCCCCGACGGAGAAGTCACTCGCCTTCAGACAGCTGAGATTCTGGCCCGAGCTCTGAAGGTTCAATAGTTTTTTCTTCATTCAACGTATCCTGCGCTAGAAGATTGCTTAGAGCATGCCATTTACTCATAGTCTTTTTAGAATGTATTGACAAAAACAATTATGGTGTCCAACTTCCATTGACACATAACCTCGGAAACCGTAATGTAAAGTCGTGTTAACTTTCATTTTTTAATCGCAACCATCTATGTCAATGTTTCTTTCATTGGCATCGAAAGCAGGCAAATATTTTATTTTGCTTGTCCTTTTTATTGGACTTGGCGTTATTTTGAATAACGAACAACACGGAGACCTTTTTATTTCCAAAGTTCTCTCCCAAGGGTATGGAGGAGGGGGAGGAGGCGGCGGCGGTGGTGGAGGTGGCGGAGGACTGCGCTATCATTACGATTGTGTGAACGGTTCCTGTATTCCGGTCGGCGGACTGGGGAGCGATACCTGTGATACAAGTATCGAATGTACCTCTCCCAACAGCAACGGCACTTCGGGAAATGTGAATGGCGCAATCACTAACACGAATAGTGGCGGCTCCGGCGGAAGTAATGGAAATTCGAATGGTAGTTCGGCAGGGGCGGTATTTTTTCAGGATACTGCTGGTACGCCCTACGAACCTTTTGTGGAGAAGTTGCATACGTCCTGCGGCATTGACGGGTATACCGATCTGAACGGTAATCTTTTGAAGCAATTCAAGGCTGACGGGTACATCACCCGGGCTGAACTGGTAATATTCGGAATCAAATGTAAGGGAATACAGGTCAGTACGCCGAGTGTCGATCCGTTTCCGGATGTGCGTACCTCTGACTGGTATGCTCCGTATCTGGCCAAGGCTAAGGAACTCAAATGGGTATCCGGCTATCCCGATGGAAACTTCCGTCCGATGCAGGTTGCCAACCGGGTCGAGGTGATCAAGGTGCTGTTGCTTCGTAATTTCTCATTCAACCAGATCGTGGGCGGGATCATGAATTTCATTGATACTGTCAAAGGGAGCTGGTATGAACCTTACGTAGCTTTTGCCGTCCTGATGGGATATGCTCAGGGATCTCAGAACGGTTATTTTGGTCCCGACGATCTGATGACGCGTGGAGCGACCGCGGTTATGATGGTTTTGATAAACGGGTTCTGATTTTCATTGCTTTTTTCAAAAGATTCGGAGTATGATTACCTCCGAATTTTTTGTGTTTTCGCAGTATTTAAAAATGCCCGCGGGATGAGGTGGAAGGAGGAGTAACCTGACATCTCGCGGGCGGAAACCAGGCCCACATTTCTGTGGACATATTTATTCTAAAACAGAAAAAAATAATGTCAATATAGTTTGGATTATTTTACAATGAAGATTCTCTTCTTCTGAAGTTCGAATCGGTATCGTTTCCCAAAAAATTGGGTTTACAGATCCCCATTATTTGATTCGTGCTATTCGATCAAATTCTCGGACACCGGTATTTTTCTAAATTCCGGGATCTCAGCTGTTGATTTTTGTATCATGTTTTTTCCGGAATCCAAAAAGTCCTTTTATTTCACAAGAAAACCCGTAAAATCATAGGCGTATATTTACCTAAAATTTATGATAAAAACCGATCCTCAAACAATTGAAACACTCATGACACGCGGGGTGGTAGATGTGATCGTGAAAGAAGACTTACGCGTCAAGCTGGAATCCGGCAAACAGCTGCGCGTTAAACTAGGAATCGATCCCACCGGCAAAGATCTGCACATCGGTCATGCTGTGGTTTTACGAAAGCTCAAACATTTTCAGGAAGCCGGACACCAAGTCGTTTTGGTTATCGGAACGTTTACCGCCCGTATCGGCGATCCTTCCGGAAAGTCCAAAGGACGCGATATGCTGACGATGGAGCAGATTCAGGAAAACCTAAAATTGTGGTTTGATCAAGCTCGCAAAGTAATCGATACGGAGAGAATCGAAATCCGGTATAATCACGAATGGCTCGCGCCTCTGACATTCGAGGAGCTTATTCATCTTTGCTCGCAGTTCACCATGCAGCAAATGATCCAGCGCGACATGTTTCAGGAGCGGCTCAAAAACGATATTCCGATCGGTTTACATGAATTCCTGTACCCCCTGATGCAGGGATATGATTCGGTAGCCCTCAAAGCCGATGTCGAGATCGGCGGAACCGATCAGCTGTTTAATCTGCTGGCCGGACGCCCGCTCCAGAAAGCCTTTGATCAGCAACCTCAGAACATCCTGACCGTTCCGATACTGGAAGGTCTCGACGGACATGAAAAGATGAGCAAATCTCTGGGAAATTATATCGGTATTACCGACAAGCCGGAGGATATGTATGGCAAGACCATGTCGATTCCCGATACGCTTATCCTGAAATACTTTGAACTTGCGACGGATGTATCGATCGAAGATATAAAAGATATTAAGAAAGAATTGGAAGCTGGCGAAAATCCGCGCAATGTAAAAATGCGTCTGGCGCGTGAGATCGTGCGTTTATATCATTCGGAAAGTGCGGCACAGGAAGCCGAGCAGCATTTTATCACCGTATTTCAGAAAAAAGATATTCCCGACGAGATCCCCGAAGTTCCGGTTGCGAGTGGGGAACAACTCTTGGTCGATCTGGTAGCAGAACTGAAGTTAACCCCTTCCAAAACAGAAACCAGAAACATGATCCGGGGCGGGGGAGTGAAATTGGACAGCGAGAAAGTCGAAGATATTAATCTGCGTCTTGCCGTCAGCCAACCCGTTGTGCTGCAGTTGGGGAAACGGACGATGGTTCGGCTGGTGCCGAAGAGTTAGGAGAGCGGAGTTGGGAGAATGGAGAGGGGACAGGAGCATGGCTTACAGTTAACAGCGAACAGAGCGGGGGACAGGCCTGTCTGTCATTCTGAGCGTAGCGAAGAATCCCCTGGTATGGCCAAGGAGCAGACTCTTCACTTCGTTCAGAGTGACCTATACAAACGTCGTCCGGTGCATATTCAGGCTGCACAGGGCGACTGCCAGGGCATCGGCAGCGTCGTCGGGTTTGGGAAGGGTTTCCAAGTGAAGGATGCGCGCTACCATGGTCTGAACCATGATTTTGTCGGCCCGTCCGTCGCCGGTAACGTTCATTTTTACCTGCAGGGGAGTTGGCTCGATAATGGGAACGTGGTGTTTGTGACAGGTGTTGAGCAGGACGCCCCGGGCTTGTGCTACGTCGAAGGCGGTTTTGCGATTTTTTTCAAAGAAGAGTGTTTCGATGCCGATGAGGTCGGGGCGGTGATGATCAAGTAACCCTTGTACATCTTCTTCGATCATTCCGAGCCGTTCGGCCAGCGGCAACGTCGAAGATGTTTTGATACAGCCGAAATCCACGAGCTTGTATGCGTCGTTGTTTTCCAGGATCACACCGTAGCCGACCGTTTCCAGACCGGGATCAAGCCCCAAGAGTACCATATTCTTCGAGTTTCGATTCTTCTAATACATCCAGACGATACGTATTGGGGTCAGATATGTCAATTGGGGCTTTGTTTAATTGTAACACCTCAATAGAAGGAAGCTGCCCGGTTTTCGTATGAGCCTTATCGGATTTCATCAGGAAAGCAATGTGC
This sequence comes from Candidatus Altimarinota bacterium, assembly GCA_039809385.1. GTDB lineage: Bacteria > Patescibacteriota > Gracilibacteria > JBDHUY01 > JBDHUY01 > JBDHUY01. The sequence goes on along the minus strand of JBDHUY010000015.1, from coordinate 1,734 downwards.
CTGAATATTTCGGATAAACGCGATTGTCGGTCTTGCTTATCCGTTATTTTTTGCTCGGGATTACTGGTGTATAAAAACTTAGCCCCGATCGATACACTGATCGAACCGGCGGAAGCTATAACCGTGCGACTATATTCCTCGCCACTATACGACGGATTTTGATGCGGATGTCTCAGCGAAAAGTAGTTTTCTCCAATCCGGATAACTACGTCGACTCGTTCCATGACTGGCGAATTGTCTATGCGTGTCGCATTTGTCTTTTTCATAATATGTTCTATCTGCATAGATTTAAAGCGTTCTTTCAGCTGTCGTATAAGTTGTGCCTGATCTTCCAAACTATTTACCATCGATATAGCTGCAAATTCATCGCCACCTATACGAAATTTCGCATCAATGTCGCGTTTAAATACATCCTGCATACAGAGTGCTATGCCTTTGAGCAGTGCATTTCCGGTTTCATAGTCAAGGTTGTCATTCAGGCTTTTGAGTCCGTCGGCGTCCAGGAGAAATATCGAACTGGAAGGAATCTTTCCTCGTTCAATCTGCTCGATACATCTGACAAACTGACTATTGAATTCTCGTTTGTTGTTTAATCCGGTCATCTCGTCAACCGTCGCTAAACTCTGCAAGTGCAATACCTTGAGTAAGGGGGCCAAATGTATGGTCACCATTTCCAGGGCATTGATCATATCGGGATGTAAATCCTCTCTTCCATAGGGAAAAAACAGATCGAGTACCCCGGCTACCGGATCGTTTTGAAATTGAACCGGCAGCGCCAAGCTTCTTTGTTTTATTGGAGAATCGGAAGGGCTTACCATCTTTTCTACCGGATGCGCATCCGCATAAGCAAGACTGGCCGGATCATCTGTTTCGTAGGGAATCGAAGTACTGCGTTTCGAATCGTTGCTTCTTACAAACAATTCTAATCGGCCTAAATCGTCGTTGCCAAGATAGATTGTCGCCGTTTCAAGTTCCAACAGTCGCTTGATCTTACTCACGATTATCGTACATACCTCTTGCAGATTCGGATTTTTTGAAACTTCTTTTATCAGCTTGTTAATCTCGGTCTGAATATGCCGAATGGAGTCTTCCAATCGAAGTTGCTCTTTTGTTGCTTGTATATCGGCAATGAGTTCTTCTAAGGGATGGCCTACTTCTGCTCCTGGCTCTTCTTGTCTGAACTGATTGATTTTTAGCTGTGTGGAAGACATACGATGTTCGTGTGAAAGAGTATCAAACTCTGCCGCTTTCCTTTTCCAAGAAAGAATTTATTCTAATTAAAATCTTTGCAGCGTCAAGATACAATATTAAAAATACATAAACTTTTTAGTTTAACTATAGTCAAATACGTTTTACAATCCATGTTTCTTTCCAAAAAAGCTTGTCGCTGAATGACAAACCTGGTTTAATTACTATTTATGCTTGTTGCTAAGCCTGTTTTAATAATCGCTGAATCGTAGTAGTATATTTCCCGGAAGTTTGCGGGATAAAGGAGTCTTCAGGAGCAGAATGGCTCCTGCCAGGATTAAGATAGTTGGTAAGAACCGTACTATTCACAATCGGTCTTTCACCTGCTACAGTCGTTACCAGCTGTAATTTTGAGCGAGTGATTCCCGTTCCCTGAGCCAATTCTGTTGAGGAGGAAACACTTACCTTCTCCGTAATTCCCTGCCTGCCTGTCGGAAATTCCAATAGACTCCCCATGTCTTGCGTAATTTGTTTTAAGGTATAAGT
>JBDHUY010000014.1:0-53973 GCA_039809385.1 Candidatus Altimarinota bacterium | reverse complement strand
TCTATTATTCTACAAGACCAAACATGAACAAAACCTAAATTCTGCGGACAATTCCCGCTTCTACCCTTACCTTAAACCAAAAAACGCTATCGCTTTTTGAAAGGGAAAACGTATGATCGGTCCTTTTCGTAACAAAAAGAAACTCACGAAAGAGAAATATACATATGAATCTAACAAAAAAATCCGCTGCTCTTCTGAGTGCGGATTTTTAAGAAAAATTTCAATCGGAATATCTTAACGTTTAGCCCACTGCGGCGAACGGCGAGCTCGTTTGAGACCGGGTTTTTTACGTTCTTTGACGCGGGAATCGCGGGTTAAAAATCCGGCTTTTTTAAGAGTAGGTCTTAGCATAAGCTCGTGCTGGACCAATGCGCGGGACAAAGCATGGCGAATTGCCTCAAGCTGAGCATGTCTGCCTCCTCCGGAGACTTCGATACTGCAATCCAGTTTTGTACGGGCGTCGGTAAGAACAAGCGCAGAGATCAAGGTATCGGTCTCGTATTTATTATGCGCGTAATCCTTCAAAGCTATTCCGTTAATCGTAATATTACCCTCGCCTTTATACAAACGAACGGAAGCTACTGCCGTTTTACGCTTTCCGGTAGCAAACATGTAAGAGCCTTTGGGAGTGTTGGATGATGCGGTCGTATCTTTTACCATGAGGAATAAAAAAAGCTATTAAAAAGTAAATTCTTGGGGCTGCTGAGCAGCATGCGGATGTTCACTGCCCGCATAGATCTTTAGCTTTTTCAGAAAATCTTTCCGCATTCTGTTTTTTGGAAGCATTCCGGCAACTGCATTCTCAAGAAGTTCTTCCGGTTTCTTTTCGAGCATATCTTTCAGAGAAATCTCGCGCAAATGTCCAAAATATCCTGAGTGGGAACGATACAGTTTTTGTACTGGTTTTTGTCCGGTCACTTTAACTTTTTGGGCATTGATAACGACGACAAAATCTCCCGAATCCAGATGAGGCGAAAATACAGGTTTATTTTTTCCTCTCAACAGATCCGCGACATGCGTAGCCACATCACCCAAAACTTTGTCCTGCGCATCGATAATATACCAGCTTCGCTTTATTTCGTTTGATTTCGGAAAATACGTTTTCATGGGAAAATAAAGATTTTTAGGAAACAAGTTCGAGCAGCACCAAAGGAGCATTATCGCCTTTGCGGAAAGACAATTTGGTTACACGGGTGAATCCGCTTTTTCGGTTTTTATAGCGGTCCTTATACACTTCCAGGACTTTGCGCGAAGCAATATCGCTTGTAATATACCGTTTAAGCGCTCTGACAGCGTTGAATCCTTCTAGTTGCAGGGCGGATGATATCAACCTTTCGGCCAACGGAATCGCAAATTCAGCCTTGCGGGCAGTGGTCTTAATTCTTTCGTGCAGGAATAACTGAGTGACCAGATTTCGTTTCAGTGATTCCTTATGATCCTGATCGCGACCTATCTTGAGCTTCTTTTTTTGATGACGCATAGAGAAAAGTATCTAGTATAAAGTATGGCGTATTGTGTATAGGAACTGTTTGTAAATTTGCAAGAAACTTTTCATCGATCACGGAAAGCTCATCCTTTTTCTAATAAATCTCTATATACCCCGATTAATCATCACCCAAAAGCTTTAGTCCGCGCTCCTTCAAGGCTGTTTTGATCTCGGTCATAGCTTTTTTGCCAAAACCTCTCAGATTTCCCAGTTTGCTTTCAGTACATTTGATCAACTGTTCGATCGAACCGATATTTCCGTTAATCAAAGCGTTGAGCGTACGCGGAGAAAGATTTAACACCTCGATCGGGGTATACGATTCTTTGTGATCTTCTTTTTCTTTTTCTTCCTGCTCTTTTTGCAAAATGACATCAGCATTTGCGATAAAGGCGGATTCGACTACGACACCGTCCTTGCCAAACAAAGAAAAATACGATTTTAAGACTTCGGCGGCAAACAAAAGCGCTTCTTTCGGTGTAATGGAAGAATCGGTTTTGACACGGATTTCGAGTTTATCCAGATTGGTCTTCTGCCCGACACGAGCTGCGGTGACCGTATAAGCGACATGCATGACAGGTGAAAAAGAAGCATCGATCAAAATAATCTCTGCGTCTTTCTCTTCTTTCTTCAATTCGGCAATTGACATATAACCAACCCCTTTATCGATGCGAATATCCATGTCAAGCTCAGCCTTCTTATCCGTAAGGGTGGCCAAATGCAAATCGGGATTGAGTATGTGTACATCAGAAGAAGCTTTGATATCAGCTGCCGTAACCTCCTTTTCTCCTGAAACTTTCAATTTCAAAAAGGAAGAATCTTTTCCATCTTTTTTGACGCGAAGGAGTTTCAGATTAAGCAAGACATCCAGAACGGTTTCTTTAATAAAAGGCAGCGTACTATATTCGTGTGACACACCCTTTATTTTTACTCCCGTTACGGCACATCCAGGCAAAGTAGAAAGAAGGACGCGACGCAAGGCATTGCCCAACGTAGTACCGTACCCCTGCGGAAGAGGGTTCATAACAAACACAAACTCATGAGAGGATATTTCCTCAACCGTAATTTTTGGAAGACCAATTTCCTCGTGAATTGAATGCATAGTAATGAGGAACGGTTAATTAGTAATAATAGTTGATAGATTTTTTTGATTATTGCGCCAGGCAAACACACAGTAGTAACTTGCAAAGCGGTACTAACGGGAGTAATACTCGACGATCAGCTGTGCATCCACTTCATTGGGAAGATCTTCTTTTGCCAATTCTCGTTTGACGTTGCCTTTCAGGTTTTTTATATCAAGTTCAAGCCATCCGGGAACATCAGTTTTTTGATTCTTTTTTTCCCGAAAGACCTGATTCTCTTTTTGAGCATCGGTAATTTCGAAATAATCGCCAGCACGAACCTGAATCGAAGGAATCGTAACAACCTTACCGTTTAGTTTTAAAAGACCGTGCGACACAAACTGACGGGCTTGATTGCGGGAATCGGCCAGTCCAGAGCGATAGATAACATTGTCAAAACGAGATTCCAACAAGGCAAACATCATGTCGCCAGTAACCGAGCCCTTTTTACGAACAGCTCTGGCATAATAATTGGCGAACTGAGTCTCGTTGAGTCCGTAAATTCGCTTGGCTTTTTGCTTCTCTCTCAGCTGAATAGCATATTCGGTAGGTTTTCCGAAAGTTTTTTTATGCTGCCCGGGAGGATAGTTACGCCGCGTAACTGGACATTTCTGGGTAAAACATTTTTCACCTTTAAGAAAAAGTTTCTTTCCTTCGCGACGACACAAACGACAACGTGGACCAGTATACTTCATAGCGACCGATTAAAAGAAAACAAAAAGATAAAAACCTGGAGGCTACACACGGCGTACTTTCTTCTTGCGTACCCCTCCGTGCGGAATGGGAGTAATATCGTTGATCGAAAGAACACTGACATTCGGACGGCTTACGATTCCCCGTACCGCCTGATCGCGTCCGGAACCGACACCCTTAACATAGACATTAACCTCGGTCACTCCGAATACTTCAGCTTTCTCCATAGCTTTTTCGGCAGTAACCTGAGCTGCATACGGTGTAGATTTGCGAGCGCCCTTGAATCCGCAATTTCCGGCAGAAGACCAGGAAATGACGTTTCCGTTATCGTCTGCAACACTGACAATCGTATTATTATAACTTGCCTGGATAAAAACTTTGGCGAGAGGAACAGATTTTTTACTCTTTTTCCGGGACTTGGAAGCTTTTGCTCCAGTAGCTTCTTCGCCTTTGGCTACAGCAGCATCCGAAACAGTGGTCGCATCTTTTTTGGATACTGCGGTCTGTTCGTTTTTTTCAGCAGGTGTTTGGAGTTCTTGTTCCGCCATAGATATAAAAAGTGAGAAACCGCGAATAAAATAAATAGACTATCCTACAACATACTACTTGGTCTCTTTCTTCTTACCGGCTACCGTGACGCGCTTACCTCTTTTGGTTCGGGCATTGGTTCGGGTACGTTGTCCGCGAACCGGCAAGGCTCTCTTATGGCGATAGCCACGATAGGAACCTACTTCCTGCAAACGTTTAACATCCATCGAAACTTTTCTCCGCAAATCTCCCTCTACCACATACGATTTGATCGCATCGACCAAGCGGGAAACATCCACGTCCGACAGATCGGCAACTTTCTTATTCGGATCGATTTTCAAAGCGGAACAGATCTTTTGAGAAGTGCTGCGTCCGAGGCCGTGGATATACGTAAGACCTATTTCGAGACGCTTTTCTTTCGGCAGATTGACACCAGCGATACGAGCCATAGCGGATATAATATAACTTGGTAGAGTAGAAAAGACGAGAATACAACTTGCGCGACCCGATCAAAACAAAAAAAGACAGAAACTGGAGTAGCTATCACCCCTGCCTCTGCTTATGTTTGGGAGTTACGCACAAAATGCGGACAATATTTTTGCGCCGAATAATTTTGCATTTTTGACACATCGGTTTTACCGAAGAACGAACTTTCATGTGCTTATTTAAAACGGTAAGTAATACGTCCTTTGGTTACGTCATAGACGCTCATTTCAACTTTTACCCGATCTCCCGGAAGAATTTTTATAAAATTCATACGCATTTTGCCGGACAGATGTGCCAGCACAGGTTGTTTAAATGCCTTGTCATCGATCTGTACCCGAAACATAGTATTGGGTAGACATTCTTGAACAACCCCCTCCACGACTAATGTATCTTCTTTTGACATAATAATAGACAGCCGTACAGCAAATACAGCAGAGAAAATTTACACTATAAGATTTGAAGGCGCAACCTTTTTTTAAAAAAAACTTGCAGGAGCGAAAAAATGGTGCCGTTGGTGGGACTCGAACCCACACTCCCGAAGGAACGGGATTTTAAGTCCCGCGTGTCTACCGGTTTCACCACAACGGCAGGGGGCAGGGATAAAATATAAGGTACATAAGACAATTCACTGCTTCATCACATAGCTTTTTTTCTGATGCTTACAATCATCCTTCCATGAAAACACAAACATATAGGAGAAGAGTATCCGGACCATATGATCCCCTGCTCCATACTTAATACTTTATACCAAATACTTTATACTTGATCCCATTCTGGAGGTGCGTAGCGGATTTGCACCGCTGTAAACGGTTTTGCAGACCGCTGCCTAGCTCCTCGGCCAACGCACCATGAAAGCGAATCGTTCAAACACAGTATTTCTATTATAACCAGAGAGGATTATTTGTAAAAGCAAAGTATAAAGTATTCTCGAGTAGGTATGGGAATAGGTCATTTAAGAATATGGACTTTGGACCTCATCCCTTACTTCATAAACTCATAAAATGTCTGATACGCTTCAAACGTAGCATACAGATCAACTTTGGAAATAATTTCGAACGGTGCGTGCATGCTAAGCACAGCTGGTCCGCAATCAACGACGTGCATGCCAAGGTTCGCCAACATATAGGCAATCGTCCCTCCGCCGCCGACATCGACTTTCCCAACAACTCCGGTCTGCCACACGATCTTGTGATCGTGAAAAAGTTTTCGAACTTGTCCCATATATTCGGCATCAGCATCGCTGGCCATATATTTGCCGCCGAACCCGGTATATTTGACCAGTACCACACCATGATTCAATCGGGCCGAATTTTTGACATCGTGAAACTCACTATAATCGGGATCATAGGCTGCATCGACATCGGCCGACAATCCGTAGGTATTGGAGAATGCATCACGAACTTCATCTTCATATACAGCTCCTTTTACCATTTTGATTATTTTTCCAACACAATGCGACAAAAAAGCCGATTGAGCTCCGGTAGCTCCCTGACTGCCAACTTCTTCTTTATCCGCCCAATAAAACAGACACGAGCGGGAGGGGGTCTTTTTGAGAGCCAATAAAGCTCTGAGAGCGACAAAAGACGAAGAACGGTCGTCGTGACCGTATCCGCCGATAAAACTGCGGTCGAATCCAATATCGCGGGGCTCGAACGCCGGAACCGCCTCGATTTCGGCACTGAGAAAATCTTCTTCGATCATTCCGTATTTTTTATGTAACACTTCCAGTATAGCCATTTTGATCCGTTCCTTGACTTTTTTATCCGGAACCGGCTGGCTGCCGACCAGAATGTTGAGCTCTTCTCCGGTAATAAATTCGGAAGCCTTGCGTTCGAGCTGTTTACGGGCGACATGCGGCAACAAGTCAGTAATGACAAAAACGGGGTCGTCCTTCGACTCGCCAATATGGATTTCGATTTTCTGACCATTCCGTAAGACTACCACGCCATGTAAAGCGAGCGGAATAACCGGCCACTGATATTTTTTGATTCCACCATAGTAATGAGTTTTCAGCAAAGCAAAACCGCTTTCTTCATACAAAGGTCTGACTTTGAGATCGATCCGGGGCGAATCGATATGTGTCAAAACCATATTGAAACCTGCTACGGGATCCTGCTTGCCGATGATAACGGCAAGCAGAGCTTTACCGCGCTGGTTGAAATAGATCTTTGCACCGGGAAGTACTCTTTTACCCGCAAGACCTCGAAAGTCGACAAACCCGTTCTTTTCCAGAAAGGCGATCCCTTCCCGCACGCACAAACGTTCGGTTTTGGCGATATTGAGAAATTGTTTGTACTCTTCGCAAAAGTCGGTTGCTCGGTTAAATTTCGACCGAGGCCATTGGTCATAACAACTGTGATTTTCATACTGCAGGGTTGGCTTGGGCATAGAGAGAAAAAGAGTTAACGAAAAAGAACGATATAACATATACCGAGTAATCATAACAAAAACAAGGTCGACCTTTCAAGCGGGAGTAACCGGTCTGGACAAGTCAGGTCGTGTTTGAACCGGGGGAGCAAAAGCGGGCGTCAGCGAAGATTGTGACAACTGGCGATGAATTTCCCGCACCTGCATAATACGGGCCGATATCTTATGCGGGTGCATAACATTATGAAAAACTTTGGGTTCGTTCGTTCCGGCAAAAACAAACGTCAACGTACCGCATTTGATAATGTTATTAAAAAAACCGTGGGTTTCGGCTCGGACGTCTTGTACGCTGGTAAAATCTATGACATTCTCGTCGTTCGTGATAAAAAGTTGATGTTTGACATCCACCAGTCGGTATTCGGTGATAATGATCAGTCGCAGGAAAAAATTGAACAAGCGGATCCATAACGTAAACACGGTGAACATGACCGAAACAATGACCACGACAGTCATGATCCGCCCTTCCAGCGTATGAAGCAGATTTTGCCCCCGAAAATACATAAACAAAAGCACCATAAAAATCAAAAACTGTTCAACCAAAAAACGTCCGACCGGGTAGATAAGTTCGACCCAGTGTTTTTGGAAAAAGAAAATAATTTCTTCATTTTCGTGCTGGCCGGGAAAGAGTTTATTACCAGACATACAGTACGAGAAAAGAAGTACCGGCTAAAACGATACCTATATGCAATACATATAACACAAAGAGCTGACGATGCCCGATCCAGCGCGATAACAAATGGATCGACCGGTTGTGAAAATGATAGAGAACGTGGCGCTTATAAAAACGCCGCCATAAAATGACAGCCAGAGTCAAGATCACGAGATTCGCTCCGACCAGAATAATCCACATAGGCATGAGCATGAAGTGAGTGATCTATTCCCTTTATAGCCCTGCGCGGGGAAAAAGTCCAGAAGCATTGTTGGTTTTCTCTCTTTTTGGTATAATGATCAGACATATTTTGTTCTCCCTATGCCCGAACCTCTTACGAATACGAATTTACTGGAACGTCCGGTCGTTGCCGCTCCTCCCGGGAACGAGAATGTGCTGAATCTGAATACAGCATCTGCATCGAATGCGTTCGCATCCGGAGGTCCGGTACTCGATCTGAAAGCAAATATTACCAAATCGAATACCGCACCGACCGAACACTCCCCTCTACCCGCCTCACCAACGCCAGTCCCTAAACCTGCCGGCGGCCTGAGCGGCTTTATTGCAAAACTCCAGGGACTGTGGAATCAGCACGTCAGTGCCAATCGTCAAAAATATCTGGCGTCGCAAGGGCAGGCGACTACTCTATCGCCGCAGACTCCGCCAACGACTGGAAATCTGGCAACCTCTGCTTCAACAGCAGTTGCGACAGCTACTACGACAGCGGAGACCGACAACCGTCCCCTCACCGAGCAGGAGAAGAAAGAGATTCGCGATGCTCAAAAAATATATGAACAAGGTTTAGTCTCAGTGCGCGACCTGATCGCCCCTTCTGCACTCGAATTTACATTCAGCAACTTCCGGGTCAGCGGTATGTATGCCAAAAGCTATTTTGTATTCGGATACCCGGGTTTTATCGAAACGAACTGGCTTTCTCCGGTCATCAACTTCGACGTTACCATGGATGTATCGATGTTTATCTACCCGATCGATTCGGCTTCGATCATGAAATTTTTACGCAACAAAGTAGCTCAGCTGCGCGCATCGATTGGCATCAATGCTGAAAAAGGCAATGTGCGCGATCCGGCGCTGGAAGCGACGCTGCAAGATGCGGAGGAACTGCGCGACGCTCTACAGCGCGGCTATGAAAAGATGTTTCAATTGTCGCTCTATTTTACGGTGTACGCCGATGACGAGAAAAAGCTGGAGAAAATTACCAAGCAGCTTGAAACCATGCTGGGCGGAAAGCTGGTCACGATCAAGCCGGCATTTTTACAGATGGAGCATGCTTTTAACGCCTGTCTGCCGATGGCACTGGACGAAATGGGCGTGACCCGCAACATGAATACCAATCCCCTGTCAACAGCCTTTCCGTTTACTTCTTCGGATCTAACCTCGAACGAAGGTATCCTGTACGGACTGAACCGGCATAACGACAGCCTGATTATCTTCGACCGGTTTAAACTGGAAAACGCCAACTCGGTGATTTTCGCCAAGTCGGGCGCCGGTAAATCATATGCGGTCAAATTGGAAATTTTGCGCAGCATGATGCTCGGGACCGACGTGATCGTGATCGATCCCGAAAACGAATACGAAGCCCTGGCTTCGGTGGTCGGCGGTTCCTATTTACGCGTATCGCTTAACTCTGATAAGCGGATCAATCCTTTTGATTTACCTCTGGGGATCAAAGACGAGGAAACCAAACCCGGCGATCTCTTGAGATCGAATATCATTACCTTACAAGGACTCTTTAACCTGATGCTCGGGAAATTGACCCCAGAAGAAGAAGCGCTGATCGACAAAGCGCTGATTGATGTCTATGCTCTCAAAGGGATTACCATCGAAACTCCTAATCCAGGCGAATTCGAACCACCGACCATGGAAGATCTGTACCAGATCCTCCAGACCATGGACGGGACGGACAGTCTGGTCAAACGCGTGGAGAAATATGTGACCGGATCCTATTCGGGTATTTTTAACAAACCCAGTAACATTGATCTGAAAAGCGGAATGGTGGTTTTTTGCATCCGCGACCTGGAAGATCAGCTGCGTCCGACCGCGATGTATATCATTTTAAATTATATCTGGAACCGGGTGAGAAGTTCGCTGAAGCGCCGTCTGATGGTCATCGACGAAGCCTGGACAATGCTGCAGTACGAGGATTCGGGACGATTTTTATATGGTCTGGTCAAGCGCGCACGGAAGTATTATCTGGGGATTTCAACGATCACGCAGGACGTGGAGGATTTCGTGAAAAGTCCATACGGCAAACCGATCATCAGCAACTCGTCACTGCAGCTGCTGCTGAAACAATCGACCGCTTCGATCGATGCTTTACAAAAAATATTTAACTTGACCGAAGGAGAACGTTACTTGCTCCTCAACAGCGGTGTTGGTCAGGGTCTGTTTTTTGCCGGCAACAAACATGTGGCTATTCAAATCATTGCTTCGTATACCGAGGACAAGATTATTACAACGAATCCGGAAGAGATTTTGAAGCAGCGGGAAGAGGAGAATACAGGATAGACTTCGGTATTGATAAGTGGCAACAATTTTTGTTATTGTTTTATTGACAAATAATTGGCTATTCGATAGATTAGCTTCTTTTTCGTTTCAGTATCCTCATAACAATAAGCGCAAAGTACGTTAGATACTGACTGCAGAAAAGCCTTCCCTTTTTAATCTTTCGCTATATAACTATACCACCATGCCTTGTCCTTTCCATTTGCCCGCACCTCATAATTCGCCCCCGGCAGCAGAGCCAAAAACCGCCCTGGAGGTACATCAGTTACTAGAACAGGTTTTTGGACCAATCGTACGAGAAACGTCGAAAGCGATTGTAGAACTACCTGGAACCGACCTGACCGAGATTATCGAGGATATACTGAGCGATAAAAAACGAGAACCGCAAGTAGGTCCGACCATCCCTTTGGACGTATTAGTAAAGATTCGCAGTCCAAAAGTTTTTGAGTTGAGCCTTAACAGTTCTATTAAACAAGGTACAGCTGTGGAACGAGAAGTACCGGGCGCAGCATCCTTTAATAATCAATGTTTCACCGATCTACTAGATTCAAATGATGTTTTTGGCAACATTCTCCATAAGATTCTTGTACCAAGCATATATCAAGCAGGAGTCGGGATTTTTTTAAGGGATACCGACATTCAAGTATCGAATACATTTGACTTGCAAAGATTCCCCGAGGCAGAGAACATATACAGACAATGCCGTGATTTCTTTGACAGGAATTTCAGCCCCACAGATATAGGACGAACGATCGAAGACACTCTACCACGAAAGGGTGGGGAATCCCCATACTACGATTACCTGAAAAAACTTGGCCTCAATATCCCAGACCCTACTCTACGACGACATATCGTTTGCACCTGGCTCAGAAAAATATTTACGCCCGCAATCAAAGATTTTCATGTGTGGCTATTCAGAAATGCTTGGAATACGCCTGAAAATGATATTTTTATTACTTATATCAACAATCTGACCCCAGAAATACAGGAACAGTTATCCCCTATAATTCAAAGTTGGGAGACAAATGTCGATAAAAGAATGCATACATTTCACAAGCATTGGATGCAGCATACCCACTATTTTCGCAAAGCCCCGACCCAGGTGTGGAGCAATATAGAGATGTTACAAGAGAATGAGGGTCTTATGTTCGGTGACAAATCTTTCATTATGCTGCCAGTAGGAGCATATGGTGAACGCTGGGCCAAAACGTTGGTAATTACCACGCGTATCATTTTAGAACACATCAATCAACCAGATGTCAACCAGCAGATAAGGGATTATACCGATAAATATCGAGCGTTAATAGAAAAACACACCGCACGTGGCCAAGAGGTAAAAGAAATGAGAGATCCCAACGCGCTCCACTATCAAAATGGCCCCCTTGCTACACTCAATGAAGGGATCACGAGTTTAGCTCAAGCGCTATGTCTCGCTACAGGACAAAGAGTACCCGGAATACCAAGTGCGATAGAGCTCGCAAAAAAAATAGCGCGCAATGGCCTAATCGGCGAACTAGCTCAGGAAAGTCGCATGGGATTTGTCAGTCCGTTCGTATTTGCCGGTAATATATTTACCCAACCTGTTCTTGCGAGCAATACTGGAGAAATCAGTTTGGATACTCAATTTATGAATGAGGTATTTTCGCAATTCCAAATAGACCAGTCCAGATATGTTACCATCGATCCTTCTGCTCCCAAAGGATGTCCGGTACATAGTTACTTAAATGGTCTTGCGAAAGTTTTTGTATCTATCGCCACTCAGGTAGACCGCATATTATCGGAGTGACGATAAAATACTATCGCGAGTTCTAATACATGTTATAATAAAGAGATACGCGAGACAAACTCTGAAGAGAGATTCCAGAGAAACTATGCGAGTCAAAGACAAAGCCATACTCACTAAAGACATGTAAAATACCTCCAATATCACTTAGCTTAATTCACCTAACTACAGATACATGTCCAAACCTCTCCTACTTATCCTGCCACCCTCCAATGAGACACCGAAACAAATATCCGAGGAACTAACAGCCAGGGTCAACGTAGTACAAGATATTCAAGCCGACACATTAGCAAAGACACTCACTACCATCACTCCATCGGCTCTTCATCCCTCTATTGAAGTACCCATTGAGTATACAACGTTTGACATCATAGCCGAGAGAGCAAGGGACCTAAGTATGACTGTAGAGGAATTTGCCGAAAGACTGCTCCAAATATCCATGCCGAATCGTACAGAAGAAACAGCCAAACCTACCAATGATACCAATCTGTTTTCTCCCGACGAGGTACCTTCAATGAAGGCAGGCTTACTAGCTTTAAAAACACAATTTTCACAGATGGAAGATTCAAGAGCACCCGCCGAACTTTTGGAGGAACGTAAGAAACTGGAAGCATTATTGAGTACCAAGGAAACAAGATTTTATACCTCAAGAGAAAAACTGAGAGAAACCGGAATAAAGTTCGATTATCTCAACTTTAGAGGTTTCCTGGAAGAGAAGGGTAGCTCAGTTAGTATCAGGCTTGATCCAGAAGATACTAATATGCTGATCGAACACCTGGAGCTGTCCATCACCAGCTCGAAGATAGCCTGGGATGACAAGTGTACGTTGTTTATAGGATTAGGCAAAACAGAGAGCGGAAAACATGCAGCAGCAGAGTATATTTGTGGAGAGCGGGGAGGAGGAATACTGGAATTATTTTTTGAAGTACCGGAGATAGCAAAAACACCTGAAAATTCCCAATATTTTAGACGTATTATCATACCTTTTTTTCGCAACCCGGAGTTCAAGCAAACCGATAGTGACAATCACGACATCTTTCATGGATTAAGTTTTGCCAATATGGTTCTTGGCAATTCTATATCAGAGGGTCATTATTTGCATATAGGATATAACACGAGCTTCTTAGCAATACCTGAGCTGTTTTCATTAGCAGATTCTCAAGAAAATGAGCTACTTATCAGCCAGTCAGTTGCCATTCACGGATCCCCTTACCATTTGACGCGATGGTTTCAACTTTCACAACATCCTAAGATGCCAGCCCATGTTACCAGTTGGATCACCCGGGCGATCAGGCAATTACGAATCGAAAGTGATACACCTCTGAACTTAGATTTTGCTCTACACGATAGCGGACAAAGAACAGCATGGGCAATTTGACAAGTTATCAGTTACGATAGTCTTCAGGGTTGAAAAACAAGCTTATATCTAAAAAAGATACAGGATCATTTTTTGAAATCTTGCTGCCATCAATGCGTTATTGAAGAAGTTTTTGGAGTGAACAACTTTTATACTCTGGATTCTCTAAAATAGAGTAGTTTATAGTATTTTTTTACATTTTCTTTTGACAACTGATCAAAAAATTAGTACGTTTCGGATGTCCTTCGAGTATTTTAATGCAACACATACCCGTTCTACGCGACGAAATAGGAAAGATACTGGAAGTCAGGACAGGCGATATCGTACTCGATGCCACATTGGGACTGGGAGGACATAGCGAACTGTTCCTCTCGCTGGTCGGTACTTCCGGCATGGTCGTTGGCCTCGATGTCGACCAGCGCAACCTGGTACTGGCTCAAAAGAGACTTGAGCATTCGCCAAACATGGTCTACGTACACGGCAACTTTGAGCATATAAAAAAAATTGCCGAGGAGAGAAATCTAGTTGAAAAGATCGATGCCATCCTGTTTGACCTGGGTTTATCTTCTCCGCATCTGGATGATGCGCAACGAGGTTTCAGTTTCCAGCAAGATGGACAACTGGACATGCGTTTCGATACAAACCTCACCGAAACGGCAGCAGATATTCTCAATACTGCCCATGAACAAGAGCTTTTCCGGATATTTAGAACATATGGAGAGGAGAAATTTGCTCACCCAATCACAAAAAATATTGTCTATCATCGCAGGTCTGGTAGAATAGAAACGTCGTTTGCGCTGAAAAAGATCGTCTCCGAAGTTGTCTACCGACAAGTGAACGACGCACTAGCTCGGATATTCCAGGCATTGCGGATCGTGGTGAATCGCGAGCTGGAAGTACTCACTATTGGATTAAAAGCCGGATTCGAAGTATTGAAACCGGGTGGAAAGATGGCCGTAATTAGCTATCATTCCCTGGAAGACAGGATTGTAAAGGACTATTTCAAAGATTTGTCTCAAGGGTGCATCTGTTCTCCACTGACACCGGTTTGTATCTGCCATCGAACGCCACAAGTAAAGATTCTGACCCGGAAACCAACTATACCTTCCGAAAAAGAGATAGCTGATAATCCGCGTTCCAGAAGTGCGAAATTACGGGTTCTTCAAAAAAGATACTAATCATCTACATTCTAGAAAAATACGAAGCACGAATTTCTGCGATGTTCAACACTACATAAATTTTATTTTTTCTTATTTAAGATTTAGAAATTGTTTAGGATTTAGAAATTTAAATTTCGTATTTGTTTACTTTCGACTTTTTGACTTTAAGAACTTTACAGACTTTTAACTCTCTGTCATGGCCAGTCTACTGGTAACTGCCACACGCAACACAAAACCGGGTGTCAAAAAGAGAACGCTCTCCGAGAAGGTCCATGTCGGATCGGTCTCGCTGACGGTCGTCATTTTGATTCTGACTTCGGTGGTGAGCGTGACCTATCTGTTTTTCGTCAATATTTACGCTACCAAGGGCTACACGTTTAAAAATCTCGAGCAAGAACGCACCAATCTGATTCTGGAAGGAGAAAAATGGGACATGCTGATTGCCCGGAACAATTCGTTGGAAAGTCTCAAAAACAATCCCGTCGTTGCGAACATGGTCAAAAGCGAAAAATTACCCCAGTTCATCCGCGGCGATACGGCCGTGGCTTCGAATAAGTAGAGAAGAAAAAAAGTCTATTTAATTGAAGGCACATAGAAACTATGTATAAAAGATGCAGGTTTTTTTGAGTATTTCCGAGTGGCAAAAAGAAGGAAGAATTGACTTTTTTCAAAAACCGAATAGAGTGTTTTCTTCCTTATATTTTAATCTTCCTTATGACATCAGGTGAGGTACAACCAGAATCATCAGCAATAGAAATGTTTAATGATCAAGCATTAATTGATGCATACCATGAGGTTGCAACCAAATTTGACACAGCGATCGCAGACACACGTAAGCAGAGAGGCTGGACAAGCAGTTACTATGACAAGGCTGTGGAAAAATGGGGTCCACACGATCTTGGAATAGATGCAGAGGAGTGGGACAGAAAGAAACAGTTGGAGCAAGAAATCTTACGACGCTTCTCAAGTATCGTAGGCAGACCAGAGTATAAAGACCAGCTAAGTAGTTACTATGCCAAATCTCTGTTAGAGCAGTTAACGCGAGATGGTCGTCTAAAATTGACTCACTCAAAAACAATACAGACTATAGTCTTGGAGATTCTGGAAAAAATTACCCGTGTATTGCAAACGCCCCTAACCCAACCTCAGTTGATGCGCTTGGGAATACGGTTGAGCGGAAACACTCCTGCTCAGTTCCTGGTTAAAGCGCTCGGGAATCCTACGCACAATACATCCAAGAAATCATAACGCCACGAGATTGCCGTTCTGGAGAGAGAATTTCCGATCATAGCCCACGTGACCGTTCTCGTGGGTCACGAGAATAATGGTAGCTCCTTTTTTCTGATGGAGTGTCTGCAAAAGGTTGCGAATCTCTCCGCCAGTTTTACTATCGAGATTGGCAGTCGGCTCGTCAGCCACAATAATCGGCGGCGAGTTTAACAGAGCCCGGGCAATCGCTACCCGTTGTTTCTGGCCGCCGGAAAGAAAACGGGCCTTTTGGTCGGCTTTTTCGGACAAACCGACTTCCGACAAAACCGCACGCGCTTCGGCACGATCCGTACTCGAAACCTTACCTCGCACGAAACGGGGAAATAAAACATTATTCAACACCGACAGATTCTCCTCCAGATAAAACTCCTGAAAAATCATCCCCACCGATTCGTTGCGCCATTGAGAAAGCTGATTATCGGACAAACGATAGATCTCCCGATCCTGAAAGAACACCTTTCCTTCGCTAGGCTTTTGCAAACCTGCCAGAACGTGCAACAGGGTTGTCTTGCCCGACCCCGACTCACCGGTAATGACCACATACTCTCCCTGTTGAAACTCGACCGAGACATCGTTCAGCACGCTCCTCGATACGCCGCCGTTTTCATAAGCATACGAAACATGGTCAAGACACAGCATGGGGATACAGGAAAGAGAATGGAAATGCTTACTTATCTTAGATCAAAGAGAGCCAAGGAGAACAGAACGTATTATGTAGTACGTATAAAGTATAATGTATGGGGCAAGCGTTCCTGGATGTCCCCATACATTATACCTACTACTTTATACTACATACTACTTGCCTCCCCTAGTACCTAATATTCACATTAATATCCTTAGCCAGATCTTCCAGTTTTGGCAAAAAAATAGCATTTACGATTCCCGTAACGATCGCCACCGCCACGATACCGATGATCATACTGAGAACCGTATTCTGATTGGTCAGTTTATACATATCCTGCAGCAAATGATAGGCCACGATCAGCATCCAGATCCCGGCCACCAGACTAACCAATCCTGCCAGACCGGCGAGCCCCCAGCTCACGAACGTCAAAAGAGTCACAACCGGGGTCAAAACCGTAATCACGGAAATATACGACATCACCCGAAAGAAAGGAAACAACTCGCCTTTGGCCTTGAAAACCTGCGTTGCGGCCAGATGAAAAGCATAGATCAGCAGAAAGGGACTAATAATGCTGGTAAGACCGGGGATCAGATAGAACTGCCAGGACGAAAAATAACGACTCAGCAGAATAGCCGACAGAATAACACTTACGATTTGAGGAATGACAATAAACACGATTCCGACGGTCGTTGCCTTTTCGCGGCCAGCAACTTCGTGCATTTTGGTCTTATTAAGTTTCAGAATCTCGATCGCATCCATTACTTCTTTTTTCCAGTCGATGCCGCTTAGGTTAAAAGAAAATTTGTTCGAAGCGGCAGAATGGGATGCGTGCTCGTGATGGGATCCATGAGAAGCATCGGCACTATGTTCGTGCATATGTTCTTGATTCATGGGCATAGAGTAAATAAATGATAAAATATTCTGCACCTATTGTAGCTACATACAAAGGAAAGACAAGTTTAGTTTTGGCTTATGTAAAAGCCGCTAGACATTTGTAAAAAGCGAAATCTATCATGCACGAAATAAGGAACTCTTGACTTTGAAAACGAATTTACCAGAATAAGCAAAATATATAGTCAAATCTACCCTCTTGAACAAACAACACGATCATACTGTTTACAATACTTGCGAGCCGTATGTTAGTCGAAACAAAAAGATAAATGAGCTCGTGAGCCTTCTTTACAAACTGGAAAAAAACGATCCGGTCAAAGCATTTCAGCTAATGGAACGAATGGGGATGCGATCTAGACATCAAATAGAAAGCCATATCCTCTGGATAGAGTATCATGGCGGAAAGAAAAAGATACAAAGCCTGTTACAGGAAGTACGGACAGCTCTGTCCGAGACCATACAAGAGCTGACAATCACGCAAACCGAACATCAGACGACTACGCAACAATCTGAACCTCCTCCTCAAGTTGAATCTGAAATTTATCATACACAGTCTGCTTGATAAATTTGGTCAGCTCTAGAAAATCCTGAAACGTAGCCGTACCGGTATTCATCAAAAAATTGCCGTGCAGCGGCGAGACTTGTGCCCCACCGATCTGATAGCCTTTGAGACCGCATTGATCAATTAACCATCCCGCCGCTTTGTCGGGAGCAGGGTTTTTAAAGAAAGAGCCGCAGCTTTTTCCCAGCGGCTGCTTTTTCAGACGCGATTCGTGGATCTCTTTCATCCGTTGCCTGGCTTCCTCCTTACTGCCCGGCTGAAGCTGTAAAAGTGCCGACAATACTGTGCCTCCTTCACGCTTTATGCGACTCGTCCGGTAAGCAAAGTCGAAATACGCATTATCGACCGTCTGTATCTCCCCGGCCGATGTCAGAATCGTCGCCTCCGCCAGATAGTCCTTGATCTCCCACCCGGGTACTCCCGCGTTTCCGCGTATAGCTCCACCCAGCGTACCGGGAATCCCGATGAGATACTCCAGACCTACCAAATTTTGATCGATCGTTTTGGCAATCAACGTCGTGAGTTTCACGCCCGCATCGGCACGCACCCGTTGACCCTGAATATCAAAAGAAGCCGTAGCCACGACGATCGCCAGACCGTCAAATCCGCGATCGCTTATAAGCATATTGCTGGCACCGCCGATGAGTAGTACCGGAACTTGCTGCTGACGTGATTTTCGCAGCAATTCGATAAATTGCTCCGTTTCCTTCGCCATATAGAAATAACGCGCCGGACCGCCGATTTTGAGCTGGGTATACGGAGCTAACGGAACATGTTCTTGAATACCGGGAAAGGTGTCGATGGTCATAGATGAGTAGCGACAGACCTATGTGTCTGCCTGTTAACGGGTAGTGGTCAGTGATTAGTAATGAGCTATTAGTTCTCTCCGTCACTCTGAACGAAGTGAAGAGTCTCTTCTTGGCTCGTAGCTTCCAAAGTCTCACTTGCTGTCTCTGTAAGCTGTCAGCCCCGAGCCCTGTCCGTTCTCCCCACTCCCTTCTTCTATCTCAGCGCCTGGGAAACAACGGGAACTGGGCGAGAATCGAGAAAACGATCAGAATGCAACTTTTTACGATATTTCCAAAAACAAGAAAATAGACAAGTCCGGACACCGCAATCATCTCGTTCAACGCCAAAGCCAGAATAAAGTAAAAAGATGCCTGCTGCGTGACAGTCGTATCGGGAACGATGCTTTTGCGAAAAAGAGAAAGGCTCGCTACACTTAAGGCAGCTCCCAATATAAGCAAAAAAATCAAGACCGGGTCGGCGTACCGGACTATGTCGGGTCCAAGATCGATCAGCATATCCGTATCAACCACATAGGAGATGATAAAAATAACCGTCCCATAGACAAATTTGGAAAAGAGCATGCTTCCCCACAATGTTCTTGGATTACGTCGCAATTGTTTACGTTGTTCAAAAAAAGAGGTCATACCATATAGTAATAAGGAAGCCTATCTGTTTGATGAGAGTCCCAGACTAGAAAAAATGTGTTTTATATAATACCGCAGAGTTAACACAATGAGATTGATGGGATTGTCTGAATATTGATCTTTAGATCTAAATTCACGGGTTTCATCAAAAAAAGTAAAACCTCCCTCAACTGACGTTGGCCCGGTGAGACCGGTTGTCCTATTTCGGCTACAAATAACTTCCATTAAACTAGGCTTGGCAAGAATGCTGTCTGTCGAATCCGGATAGACTTGGTTAAAGAGTTTTTCGTACCGCAAACGTGATGCGCGATCATGCCCGGAAGGAACAGGATTACCATCGGGATGGCTATGAATATGAGCCAGTATTTTTGCTTTTTGACCTTGAGTTGCTTTTGAAAATAGGCTGAAACAGGCATCGGGATCCTGTACCAGGTAGGATTCTACACGATCCGGTAATCCTTTCGCAGGCGTAATTACTAATACATCCTGATCAGTTTCAATGATTTTCAAGATCCATCCTTCAATTTCATTTGGCCAATTATCAACTGCTTTTTCAGAAAAAGATTCCAACACTTCAGGATCGATAGGAGACGGTTCAGTCTCTCGTACTTCAACAAATAATGGAGTGGATTTTTCTGATACAGTGTTCATAAATTACCCTCGGGAATAAAGCATAAAGTTTCTACTATTCTCCTATTTTATCAATTTCAACCTAAATTACCCTTACTACAAGTTTCCAAAGTTCTCAAGAATTTTAATCCGTTCTTCAACCGGAGGATGCGTCGACAACAGCTTTTGAAACCAGCCCGGCTGGAGCGGGTTCGCCAGATAAAGAGAGGCAAAGGCGCGTTTTCCGTCGATCGCCTCGATACGGGCATCCTGAGAAACCTTGCGTAGCGCGCTGGCCAGAGCTTCGGGATCGCGGGTTAAAAGAGCTCCATTGCTATCAGCCATAAATTCGCGCTTACGCGAGATCGATTTTTGAACCAGAATGGCGATTACAATTCCCACCGCATATACAACCAGCGCAATAAGGATAAACGCGCCGGCGTTATTTTTACTGTCACGATTACGCCCGCCGCCGGCCACGATCCTGAGCATGAGTTCGGCCAGGATCTGGACCACGTTGACCATGACCAGGGCAATAATCATCACCAGCGTATCGTAATTTCTCACGTGCGACAGCTCGTGTGCCGCCACGCCGGCCAGTTCACGATCGTCCAGTTTCTCCAAAATACCGGTAGAAAAAGCGATCGTGGCATGCTTGGGGTTGCGGCCCGTCGCAAACGCATTCAAGGAAGTATCCGGAATTTCATAGATTTTCGGCAACGGCAGGCCAGCGGTAATGCACAGATTTTCGACGATATTATAGACACGCTTGTTACTCTCGCGAGTAATTTCCTTGGCGCCGTTCATAAACAAGATGATTTTGTCACCCTGAAAATAGGCGACCGCGCCGTAAATCAGTGAGAAGATCAAAGAAAACAGACTGAGCGGGATATAGGCACCGCCGTCACCCGAATAGGCCACGACCACGTAAATAATGGCGAGGATCAGGGCCGGAAATATCAAAAACAGCAGGAAGGTTTTGAACTTGTTTTTGCCGATCTGGTCGTAAAAGGTGGAAGGCATGGTGGGGACAAGGTATAAAGTATGAAGTAGTATGTATTTGGTATAGGGAATGGGGCTGAGGGCTTACAGTCTGCAGTCAACAGCTAACAGAAGAAGACAAGTTGGAAGTTAGGCTAGAGTATAAGAGAGTCAGGAAGCATGAATCTGGAAAAATAACAATAATAAAGTGGAATGGCATCTGAAAGTGACTTGCTGATTATATTTGGAAAACAAGCTTCTTCACAATAAATCTCTATGAATTTCCACCGGTTTCCATGAATTTCTTTTGTCAACGTTCTGGTCGAACTACCTAGTGACCGCCTTGTCTCCCACTTTACAAACTTTATAGACTTTAAGGACTTTAAAACTTTATGGACTTGTTTTCCCGTTCCGCTACGTCTTCCAATTCGAAAAACTCGGCTGATTTAAACTGGAAAATACCTACAAGCAGATTATTCGGGAAGATTTGTAACGTACTGTTGAAAGCCAATACGTTTGTATTATAAAATCGTCGCGAAGCTTGGATCTTGTTTTCGGTATCGCTGATCTCTTTTTGCAGTTCCAAAAAATTCTGGTTGGCTTTGAGTTCCGGATAGTTTTCGGCTACGGCGAACAGGCTTTTGAGACTATCGGATATGTCACCTTCGGCTTTGGCTTTGTCGTGTAGGTTCCCGGTATTGCGCATCGCCTGAGCGCGCAGTTCGGTTACGCGTTCAAAAACCCCCTGCTCGTGTTTGGCATAGCCTTTGACCGTATCGACCAGATTGGGAATGAGGTCGTAGCGACGCTTGAGTTGGACGTCGATATCGCTGAACGACTCGGAAACTCGATTTTTTAACGTAATAATGCGATTGTACACATAGATAACATAGACCGCGAGAACGACGAGCAAACCAATAAGAAGTTCCATGAAGAAAGGGAAAATACAAAAAAAGAAACAAAAGCATTATAGCGAAAAATGAAATTTCAACAAAAAATATTGATTTTTCCATATCGGGATATATAGTAGCCGCCTTACTCCATAAGTAAAATTGTGTGCAAACAGTCGATTTCAGTCCAGAGAGAATAGATACCTCAATACGTCCGTTAATACCTTTCGACAAGGTTTTTTTGAACGAATACAACAAGTTGCAGACTTTGCTAAAAAATAGTTCCTTAGGAAAAACACAGAGACAAAAGATAGAACAAAAGTTAGAACAAGACAGAGACAGATACCTGGAGACCTACCTGAGAGAAGTAGCTTTTGAGATCATGGAGGAGATTTCCACCCAAGGCAAAAAGCTTCACATACCCCAGGAATCAGATTTTTTACAGAAAATCGTGACTCCAATCATCACGCTGTTGGATGATCCGGAATTTTATTATGTGGAGTTGGATTATGAAGAAACAATATGCTTGTGGGTGGAATCTTTCATACAGTCAGATTCGACTCTCCCAAGCGCAGAGGATGAAAGCGTAATACAAGAAATATTATACGATGATGTCAGAGAAGTTATATATGATGTTTTGAAAGAGATGCGTGTAACCGATATACCCAACGAAGATACCCTGGATAGAGAAGTTATCCTTCCCATCATAAAAGTCCTGACCACTCATAATTTTCTGGAAATCGACCCTGAAGAAACACTGGGCAAGTGGATAGCAGATAGGAAAGAAGATAAAAATTCTCGTTCTGATATACCCATACCCGTTGTGCCAGTGGAGAGGAAACAGAGCCCCTGGACTATAGAGAGACTGCGTTCTTGGATAAAAGAGCAATTTCAGCAAAGAATACTATCGCCCGTACGGTCCTGGAAGAAGCGATAGTACTACGGTCACTGGTTTCTGTTTGTATTTCAGCTACAGGTTTCTTATAATAAGACCGTTTTTCAGCTAATACGTTTTTATGATCGGTAGTATTACAGGACAGGTGCTCAACAACGACGGCAGACAACTCCTCATCGACGTACAGGGCGTCGGCTACGTAGTAACGGTTCCGACCGAAACGGCCGCAAATTTAGCCATGACCGAAACGGTACGGCTCTATACCCATCTGCACGTCCGGGAAGACGATATGAGCCTCTACGGATTTGAAACGTCCGAAAAACTCCAGTTTTTCAAACTCCTGCTCACCGTATCGGGCGTCGGCCCCAAAATGGGACTGGAAATTTTATCCATGCCTACAAACCGCGTCAAGCAAGCTATTATCGAAAAAGATACCGCGGTTCTTACCTCGGTAAAGGGCTTGGGCGAAAAGCTGGCCTCGCGGCTGATTCTCGAATTAAAAAACAAGATCAAAGAGAGCGATATCGTTTTCGAAGAAACAACCAACGTCGCAGTTCATAATGACGTGATCGAAGCGCTCATCCATCTGGGCTATGACCGGCCCCGTATTCTCCACGTGCTCAAAAGCATGGAAACTACGATTACCCAAGAAGAAGAGATTATTCGCTATGCGCTGAAAAACTTGTAACTCTTCCTGGCCGCGTCCCTGCCGTCATTCCGAGGCCCTCTCATCATTCTGAATCCTGCCCGTCATTCTGAGCGAAGCGAAGAATCTGCCCCAGGGCAGTTGGTCTACAACCTGACCGCCTTGTCCGCAACTTTACACTTTGCACTTTTCACTGTCTACTGACCGCCCTTCTCCCAGGCATACACGCAGACCTGCCCCCACAAACCAATTACCACGCTGCCCCATGTCCTCCCCTTCTCCACAACTCGAAACAATACGCCGTATCCACTTTATCGGGATCGGCGGGATCGGTATGTCCGCCCTGGCCCGCTACTACCGGGCAGTGGGAAAAGAAGTCTCCGGCTCCGACGCCGTGGATAGCGAATTATTGCAGGATTTAGCCCAAGAAGGCATCCAGATACAGGTAGGACAAAAAGGGGGAAATATACCCCGATCAGCTGACCTGATCGTCTATACCCACGCCATCGGTACAAAGAATCCAGAGCTGATCGAAGCCAAAAACAAACAGATACCGTTGCTCACGTACAACCAAGCGCTGGGACTGGTAACTCGCGAAAAGTTCACAATCGCCGTGGCAGGCACGCACGGAAAATCGACCACAACCGCCATGATCGCGCTCACGATGGTACGAGGGGGGCTCGACCCGACAGTCATCGTCGGAACAAAAATACGAGAATTCGGGAACAGTAATTTTCGTTTCGGAAAGAGTAATTTTTTGCTGATCGAAGCTTGCGAGTACAAACGTTCGTTTCTCGACTACTATCCCCATATCGTGGTCTTGCCTAATGTCGACCTGGATCATCTCGATTATTTCAAAGATCAACAAGATTATAACAAAGCTTTTGCGGCGCTGCTGAAAAAAATTCCCCATACCGGCTATCTGATCTATAACGCTCACGACAAAAATACTACCTCCATCCTGAAGAACAACAAGGGGTTTTCGGTACCGGTCAGTTTTCAATCCGACCACTTTAACGTTGACCGTGAACGCTTCGAATATCCCGTCCTGCGAATCCCGGGCGCGCATAACCGCTGTAATGCAGCCCTCAGCTATATGACCGGAAAGATCTTGAACATACACCACGAGCATATCATGGAAAGCCTCGCAGCTTTTAACGGCACGTGGAGACGTTTTGAAAATAAAGGCAAATTGCCCACTGGCGCACTCTGCTTTGACGACTACGGACATCACCCGACGGAAATAAAAGCTACCTTGGCGGGGGTGCGCGAAATGTTTTCCCAAGAACGCATTATCTGTGTTTTCCAACCTCACCAGTTTTCACGTACCGCCCATTTTTTGGACGAATTCGGTACGGCATTTCCTAACGCCGATAGTGTGATAATTCCCGATATTTACGAAGTGCGGGATAATCAAAAAGATAAGGAAAAAGTATCCGCTGCGACCCTGGTCGAAACAATCAAAAAACACCACCAAAACGTGATCCTCGGCAACGGACTGGAAAATACGGCCCTCTGGTTGATGGAAAATACGGGCCCCCACGATGTGGTCATCACCATGGGTGCCGGCACAATCGGTACGATCTATCAATATCTGGTCAGGCATTAAATCTATCTGCGAACAGATTTTCGTCGCTCCTTTACCTTTTTATACGCCGTAGCCCCCAAAAAATAGAGAAGCGGCACCGAAAAACGTTGAAAGACAGCCATAAGGCCCAGTGCAGCCGCCATATTGGTATGGTGTTTTTTTGTCGCAGCGCTTAGATGCCGATAGGAGAGAACTCCCATCATTTTGGATTGCTGGTAAAAATTTGCCGTGTTCCCCAGGAGACGCACCCGATTCTGACGTACTTCATCCAGGAAACTGCGGTAATCGTGCGCCTTTGCCACCGTCACCGTTTTTCCCAAAACCGACAGCACATGACCGTCGCTGCCGCCGATCACCGGTTTTTTCAGCTCCTGGGCCAGCCGGTAGGCTTTTAAATTGTTTCTCTCCTGCAGGGTTCCGTTCAGCACTTCCACGCCGTCGAGATACATAAAAAATTTCTCGGTTCCTTTGATACTCATATAACTTTCGATTTGACGGTGACCAGTGCTATAGGGATGAGCCAGAAAAACCAGACACTTATACTGTTTGGCTACTTTGGCGATTTTGAGAGCGGTCATCTTTTTTAAAAACGTATTGTGGTCTACCCTCCGGTAAGGCTCCACATACTTTTCAAAAAAATCTTTCAGATCGCCGAGCTCGTAGAAATAGATCAGTAAGTGAATCCGGCCACTGCAGCTGACTTCTATTCCCGGAATAACCGAAACCCCCAAAGTATTGTTGTAACCTTCCAGAACACCGGCAATCTCGTTATGATCCGTAATGGCGATCCCCAAATTACGTTCTTTGGCCTGCCGCAGAATCTTTGCTATCCCCGAATAGCCGTCCGAGTGTGAACTATGGTAGTGACAATCGAAAGCCATTTCACCATTTCCCAGGTGAAGCGGAAACCTGTTTTTGGTAAAAATCAGATTCATCGGCGAAACAAAGGCAGTTGTTTGATTTTATAAAGACGCGTTTTACGCACCAGATAAAGCCAGAAACCTTTAAAATAAATAATATTGAGTAACAGGAGCGATATGATCAATACCGCATCGTAGCTATGGCGGGCCCAGTAATTGTCTTCGAGCAAAAGCCAAAGGGAAAACTCGTCATACGCCAGTCCCAGGGCTATCCCAAAAAGTGTGGCGATACCGTGCACGTGTCTGGCAGTAAAAGACTGAAACGCCAACGCCACGAAACCGATCACCGACATCAGAAAAATGCCATAATTGAGGTGATGGACATGTATCCCTTTAACATCCAGATACATATTCGGAATCCAGTCGGCGTGTACCGCATAGACATAGATTCGCGAAATGGCAAAGGTCGCCAAAAACCAAAAAAAGATCAGAAACGGAACTTCTTTGCGACGGCTGAGAAAGAAACGGTCGAGAAGCGAATAGATCATACTTGTTTTTTAGTGTGACTTTTGTATAATAAAACAACATAGTAAGAATTCAAGCGGTTTTAGCAGGAAAGCTATTTTATTCTTACCCAAATTCTGGTATAGTTATTGGATTTAGAAAAAATATACAAAAAAAACAAAATACCCTCGTTTATGGTTACGGTAAAACCACTCCCCAACGAACGGTCTCTCAGCGCGACACGCAAGATACAGCAGCGTGCCGTGTTAAACAATTTCACCGTTCGCGCAATTTCCAAAAACAAGATAAATGCCGAAGAAATGGCCTACGTGGCTGCAAAAGTAGCTTCCATGCTCGGGAAGAAAAAGGCCAATCTGTCCAACGACGAGATCAATACCGCTATCGACTACATTCGTTTTTTACTTTCTAAAATGCACCTCCTGAAGACCAAGCGTCTGGTGACGCTGGCGCGAGAACTGTTCAGCCCCGGGGAGGCCCGAAAAACAAAAATTTCGGCCATAAACCGGCCGCGACGTCCCGCGCGGGTTCGAAAATAAAGATTTCCGCGTGACCATTTCGTTTTTTTTAACTATGATACGAAACGTATGAGTATTATACGTTTCTTTTGGGGTATCTGGATAGAGGATGCTGCAGCAAGAATAAAGAATCTGGTATAAATGGTGAAATCTGTTCCATCTCTATTCTAAATTCTAGCTCCTATGCTGCTGTAAAGCAGTCTCTCTCTACTCACAACTCCCCTACTCCGTTCTCCCTCTCCCTATGTTTGTCCTCTTCATCGACACCGTCACCCCCCGTAACCGGATCGGCATCTTGCGGGAAAAAGAAATACTGTACCAACACGCATGGCTTGCAAATCAAAATGAAGCCGAAATGCTACTACCGACAATTCAAAACAGTCTGGAAAAATCCGGACACAAACTGAAGGACATTACCCATATCCTAGCCGTAACCGGACCGGGACGCTTTACCAGTACGCGCGTCGGGATAACGATAGCCAATACCATCGCGTATGGTCTGCAGGTTCCCATTGCCGGGATCCATCGTCTCGAGTTGCTGGCACTTCCCTTTCTCACGACATCGGATACGTCATCCCCCGTTAATTTGTACTTGGAAAGCGAAAAAAGCGACTTTTATCACTACTCGCGCGGGTCGGAAGGCAACCATGAGGGCGTAAAATTGAGTGAAGAAATTGCGAAAGAAGAAGCTTACATGATATTCGCCCACAACGGAGAGGTACGAGAGAGTTCGTTGAGCGAGCAGGATAAAAGCCAACCAATCGATACTCTTCAAGCACTCGCTCACCAAATTTCCGGAGATTATTTTTCCTGGCAAACGCAAATTACGCCTCTTTATGTACGGGAGGCGAACGTCACACTTCGCAAAAAACGTTAGGAGTTTTTCTTGCCGAAACGTCGTTCCCGCTCGCGCATTTCCAGCACGATCGGCGTTCCGACAAACGAAAAGGTTTCGCGCAAACGGTTTTCCAGGTACCGTACCCAAGAAAAATGAAACGCCTCTTTCTTGTTTACAAAGAGCACGAATAAAGGCGGATTGGTTTCGGCCTGAGTAGTATAGAGAATTTTGGGGACGATCTTTTTAGTCCCGCTCGGTGGATGAGTGAGGCAGACCTGCTCGATAAACCGGTTCAGTTTTCCGGTTTCGATCCGTTTTTTTCGTTCGGCATCGACCAACACTACTTGTTCCAGCAAAGCATCGATATTTTGCCCGGTCTTGGCCGAAATAAAGACGACCGGCGCCCACGGAATATATTTGAAACGATCCTGCAGGTAGGTTAAAAACCGATCCATCATGGTCTTATCTTTGGTAAACAGATCCCATTTATTCACCACCAGAATCAATCCCTTCTGTTCCTCCAGCACATAACGGGCCACGGCATGATCCATCCGGCTAACTGTTTCGGAGGCGTCGATCATAAACAATGCAATATCGGCTCGTTTGATCGCCCGCATAGTGCGCAGTGTACTGTACTGTTCGATTCCTTCTTCCCGTTTACCCGGACGGCGTAAACCGGCCGTATCGATGAGCTCTACGGTCTTGTCCCGATACGGAATGAGAATATCGATCGTGTCGCGGGTCGTACCGGGAACGTTCGACACAACCGAAGTACGCTTATTTTGAAGCTGGTTAAACAGCGAAGATTTGCCGACGTTTGGTTTGCCGACCAGACAGACCGAGATTTGCTCTTCGTTGCGCAAGATGTTCTCTTTTTGCGATCCTTTAAAGTAGCCGTTTTTTTTTAACTGTGCATGCACGGTATCGAGCAAGGTAGTGATACCGCGATTATGCATAGCCGACACCAGGATCGGATCGGAAAATCCGAGTTTATAGAAATCGGCATACTCGTACGCGTTCTTATCATTGTCGCATTTGGTCACCACAAATATTACCGATTGCTTGGATTTACGCAAAAAATCGGCTACGACAAGATCGTCCCTGGTCAAAGGCACGGTGCCGTCGACCAGAAACAAAATAAGATCGGCGCCTTCGCGGGCGGTTTTGGCCTGCAGTTGAACGTTTTGCTCGAGATCTTCGTTTGTATCGGTCGCGAAGTCGGTAATTCCGGCAGTATCGATAAACTCGATCTCTTTTTTCTTATGCGCGATAGTCCCGCTGATCGAATCGCGCGTCGTACCGTAGACATCGCTGACAATCGCATGTTTCTTGCCGAGGATACGATTGAACAGCGCCGATTTCCCGACATTCGGACGACCGATAATAGCAACCAGTGGAATCATAAAACAAAAGAAGAACGTTTATAACTGTACCACTATAGCGGGAAAATCCCAATTTCAAAATCCAAATCGCAAAAAGGACAGAACAACGTGTTGACTTTTGACTCTTCACCTTTGACTTTTAGTATACCTCGTTCAGATAGCAACTCTCGCACAAGACAGTCTCTCCCCGGTCGGGGGCATAGACGGTTTGAATCGCCTTTTGACAGCGCATACACGAACGTGAAAACAAACGGCGCGGCGGCAAGAAAGCGATACGGTCGCGGTAACGCTGATCGGGATGCAGGCGCGGCAACGGAATATGGTGCAGCCGATAGAAAGCCAGTTCGGATTTATGGATCCGAAACAGTTTTCCGGTTTTTTCGCATGTCAGCGCCCAACTCAAAATATCGTCGGGAACCTGTTCGATTCCTTCGGGTAACCGTGCCATCTGGTCGGCGGTAATAATCTTTTCGACCCGGGGAGGCGGCGCTTCGAAATCGGACCAATTGAAGATTTTACCATTTCGCAGGGGCGATTGTAGGGGCGAAAGATTTTTCATCCCTACGTTTGGATCTGCATTATGATTCAATACCTGTTCCCGGGTCAGGGGATAATACAACTGGGCAACCGTTTCGTTATACCCGAACAGAGACATCGAAAAGGGCCAAAATTCGCCCCATTCGCCTCTTTTGCTCATTTGTCCAATGATCTCTCCTACCAGGCGCTCATATTCTTCTTTGGAATATTGTTTATTCAGCACACAGTATTCTTTTTTCTTGACGCTGACACAACCAAACAAATTGGCGGCGTGGAAACATTCGTCCACATAATACACGTCGTGTGAAAACCAGGAAAGCAGGGAAAAGGCGATACGCTGCCCCGAAAAACTGCTGCCTTCGTAGCAGAGTTCGGACAAGGCCAGATTATCCACATCCATACAATCGTTCGATTTCAATTTGCAGGCGGTACAATAGGTTAGATCCTGCCCCTGGTTGATATGATACGAAGAAACGATATTACGCGACCCCTTAATATAGTTGCCGCTGGCTTGTTCGCTATTGAGAATGTCGGCATATTTTTTGGGAAATTTCTTTTTGAAATCCTCGAAAAAAACTCGCGATTTGCGATAATTCGTTCCCGAAGCCAGGATCTGAGTTTTCATCTGTTCGAACGCTTCTTTACTGACCGGTTTGTTATAGATATGATACTGTTTGTTGGTAAGATTACAGCAGAAAATTAAGTTGCTGCTACTTTTACACGAATCAACGAAAAGCGAATCGCGGGTTAGATCGCAGTCGGTTCCGCCGATCAGGTTATAGCAATTGTTGCAATTTTTGCAATCGTAGCACAGTTCGCAGTTATTCATAAAACTGCTGTCGACCACATCCCGGGATTTGGACAGCACCTCGCTGTAGGAACAATACTCGCTGTGGTCGATCGAAAAAGAGAGATAGCAGTTGCGGTTTTTGAGAGCGATATTACAGTAATCCGAATTCTCGCTGTCGGTATTCATCAAACCGATTTTTGGTACACGGCTGCGTAAAAGCGCGAATTGTTCGAAAAAAGACTTCTCGGGATGATACGGCTGTCCGTAGGACAAGGGATCCCAAGCATCAGACCACCAACAGGGACCGCAGTATACCGGCACGGATTTGTCAGGAGAATAAACCGAAATAATATCTTTGTGGCACAGACCGCAAGTACGGTTATAGAGCGTCCTTTCATTTTTGTGAGACAGACGCCGCCGCTGGCGGCAGAGAAGACAAAGGGTTGGAAACGGAATCGCATAGATGCGTCCCTGAAACTGGGGCGATATTTTCTGATAAAAGGTCTGATCGCCGTCCGTCACCGTAAACGGATTGGAACAAAGGACGCATGTTTTTTGGAGCGGAGCCATAGAAGAAAGAAATCCAAAATTCTAAATACGAAACATTCCGGAGCCGACAGATAAACCATAGCAAGTTCAAAGACCAAAATCCATCCGCCTCGGCGGACAAAATAAATCCCAATTTCAAAGTTCAAACAGATTTGTAGCTTTATTTTTGTGTTTGATACTTGAACTTATTTTGAGATTCGGTCCGCTACGACGGATAGAAATTTGATAGCGAGAATGTAAATATTTTCCTTCTACAATCTGATATATGGCAAAATGACATCGCTCAGTGTTGTCTATCCTAAAATCCCTTGTCCTGATGAATCTTGCTCGCCTCCGGCAGTACCTGATGCTGGTATTTGCTTTCTTTTTTATCGGCATAACTTTCACTGACCCTGGTAGTCATTTCTTCAAATGAAATTTGGCAAATATGCATGCCGGGGTAGAGTGCGATCGGCATGCGGTTGATATTGGAAATCTCAAGCGTAAAAGAGCCGGAAAAGCCCGGATTGACGAGGCCGGCCGTGGCATGAATGATCACCCCCAGACGACCGATGCTGCTGCGTCCCTCCAGTCGGGCCATCAGGTCGTCGGCAATCGAAACGATCTCCTGGGTAACCCCGAGTACGAATTCGCCGGGCTGGATGATAAAAGGTTTGCTGTCTTCGATTTCGATGGTCCGCATGACACTGCTGATCAGTTCTTTTTCCTTCGGATCCAGGATCGCCAGTTTGGTGTGGTCGTATATCTTGAAATAGCGCCCCAGAGTCAGATCTACCGACGCGGCATGGATCGAAGAACGCACCCCCTCGGGATCGGCCGATTCTATTTTTATGCGCCCCGAAACGAGCGCGTTGTTAATGTCGATATCGGAAAGAACAGCCATAAGAGCAGGATAAAGAAAATTATGCGTCTACTATAGGGAGTTTCCTCATATCCTGCAAACGATAATTTGTTCAAAACAGAGCAGAAAAATTGAGCAAAAGGCAAATAGCTAAGAATTCGTCCCGGCTGAAGAAGAGGGCGGATCTTTTTTGGCCATCTCTTTGAGAATATTGTAAATGGTAACAGCCGACCCGAAAGCGGTCGCCCAGTTTTTGAGCATCTCTTCGGTGAATATGCCTCTGGACATCAAAAACGAATAGGCCAGACCCAATATGAGCGAGAGAATTGCTACGGTGAGCAGCGGATTGAGATGCAAATATTTTTTGGATAACTGGGTAATGGCGCTGACGGCGCCGCCGATCAAAACCATCGAGAGTTCGGTCATAAGCGATAGAAGTAGGGGCAGACCTATGTGTCTGCCAAGAAATAAAAATAGATGTAGGGGCAGCCCCATGTGTCTGCTCTGGGAGTTGTCAGCTATCAGCGATCAGCAGTCAGCGGTTAGCTTTGGTTCCCCCTGATAAGGGGGTTAGGGGGTTCAGGGTAACATAGTACAGTGAGCGTAGGCACAAGTTCAGGACTTTCTAGCTCTCTGAGCGAAGCGAAGAGCCCGTCTTCCTTATCCTTCCCGCCGGCGCAGCCTTTTGCGAAAATATTGCATCAGACCATGTGCAATACCGGTGGCCACGCGTTCAGTTCGAAAGCGCAACACGTCCAGATCAGCGTCGTTGGTCAAAAAGCCGCACTCGATCAGCATGTAGGTACACCCTGCATCCTGAATATAGAGACGTCCGAAACGCGAGGCATTGCTGGGACGAATATACTGTGATCTGAGTCCGGTTTGAATCCACTCGTTCAATCCTTTCGCTACAAAATCACACAAAGTCACACCTTCGGGTCGCTCTGGCTGAAACCAGGCTTCGATGCCGCCGGCAGCGGGAGAAGCGGCCGAATTGATATGAATGGCGATACCGAAACACTTGGCCGGATCGAGGCGATTTTGAGTGATTACCGAGTTGACGTATGTCATTTTGCGGATCGTACTGGCGGCGGTTTCAATGCCGACTCCTTGAATAATCCCGTTGCCCAGTTCGGCTCGTTTCGTTTTCATGATACTCAAAACCCGGCGGGCAATTTGAATCGTCAACTCCCGTTCGGTAATGATCTGAAGTCGTCCGTCGGGTAAAACAACGGTACGCGTGGCGCCGCCATCCGTACTTCCTCCCGGACTTTTTCCGTGACCGGCCTCAATAAACAGAGCCTGCGGCTGGAGAATCATAGTATATGTCTGAACTCCAGATTAGCAGAAATATGAATCCTTGCAAATACCAGATTAAGAAGATCAAGCAAGAGGACCAGTAACAGAACGTTCTCCATGAACACTAATTGTTTTGGCAAGAAGCTTCAATACAGAACGGTAATCTTCAATATATTTTTCAATCAGTAGAATCTTAGCACCCAATGCTTTTATTTCAGGATCATCCAAAGACATTCCTGCAGTTATTTGTCGAGAGAGTAAATCTAACAAGGATTTTTTCCATGAGTCTACTTCAGTTAAAAAATCATTCTTGACACGAGCGTTGGGATCAGGTTCATACCCAAGTCCTCGAATACCATTTTCAATTTGCGTTAATTGTTTTCTCAAAGGATCCGCCATAATAACAAGCTCCGGAACAAGTGTGATCTCACCATCATCCGGATCTACACCAGAGTTGTTGGTAGTTTCAAAACGTGTACCATCATTATCTTTGAGATCTAATAATTCAGCGGACATAGTAATATTTTGTAATGTTAATAGTTAAAACTAAAGCGTGCCGATTCTATGGAAAGAATCGATTTGCGTCAATGTGATTTTTCTTACAGGATTATCTATTCCCAGCCGCGAAAAGTCATCTCATTTTTGAAACAAGATAGCCAAAACATTTCGTATCGATAGATGGGGAAGCATTTCTTAAACATTCCGTCATGGTCGATAAAATTTCAACAGAAATTCGTGTAATAGAATCCGATTCAACGAATTATACTTTATAGTTGGACGGCAATCCCCTATACTATGGTGGAAAAATTCCACCATGAACGAGCCCGAACTTCTGCAGGACTTCGATAAACTCTACGAGCACTTTTTTTCGCCCATCTACGCCTTTGTTTTTCGACGTATCCGGCCCGTGGAAACTGTAGAGGATATCGTTTCCGAAACATTTCTGAAAGCCTACCGCCATCTCGATACTTTCGAATACAAACACGAAGGTTCCCTGTCCGCCTGGCTCTATACCATCGCCAGAAACGAAATTTTCCAGCATTTGCGAAAGACCAAAGATAAAGAAACAGTAGCTCTGGACGATATAGCCGAACCCTCGGTAGGCGCCGATTTTGTCAAAGAGTTCGACGACCGGAAACTCCATGACACCGTAAAAGCTCTGCTCGAAGAACTTCCGGAAGAAGAGCGCGAACTAATCCGATACAAATACTTCGACGAGCTCAGCAACATCGAAATCGCCCAAATTTTGGGAATAAGCGACAACAACGCCACGGTACGACTACACCGCGCCATGAAAAAATTTAAAAACCTGCTGGAAGAACATAACCTCCACCTATGAACGAACTCGAGCAACTCCTAACCCGGGCCAAAAAAGGCGAAAGGATCGTCGTACGACCGCATTTTAAAGCGATGCTCAAAGAGCGTATTTTGAGCGAAAAAAAAGCAGAAAAATCGATTGAAAAAGAAAAAGCGCTCCCTCTTTTAATAAAACGACTCAGTATCTTGCTGGTTCCGGCCCTGGTCAGTATCAGCATGTTTTTCTATTTCTACGACACTGAGAAAACGCTCAAGCATTCGGTCTCTACCCCGCCCCCGACCCCCTTGGCGGGAAAAATGACGGAACAAGATGAAAATACCGGGCAGCGGGTGACCGCCTCGGCGCTCTACAATACCTCGATGAAGAGCGAAAAAAAAGATACGGAGGAATATGCCGGACTGACTGAGAACACGGATGCTCCCGTCGGAGTAAACGACACGACTCCCGTCTCCCCGACTCCGGCGACTTCCGAAACAGCTACAGGGATAGCACAGAGCAACGAGACCCAAAGAAGCATACCGCCCGCAAATGAGTCATTTGCCGCCAAGAGCAGCGATGCTGCCCCGGGTATCGGTGGGACACAGCCGGTCGAAGCACCTCTGCCGGAAGACCCCAATCAAAAAAGGACTCTCCGGGAAAACACGGACGGCGATATTACCCCCACGCCCACGCTCGCGCCCGCCAGTCCGGAACTATTGAGAGAACCAGCCCCCCGCCCTGAAGATATAAGCGGCGCCGGCCCGTCGAACGTCGACAACCAAGCTGCCTTTTGGGGATTTCTATCGGTTCTGGCAGTCTTTGTCGCCGGATTGGGAACCTATTTGGTATCGCTCTTTAATAAGAAATCGAAGCAGTAAAACGTACGGTCCTTTTTTCATTGCGCGATAAAGCTGCTGGCGCCGAGCCACGCCATATGAAAAATGGCGCGCTGGCTTTTGGCATAGACCGGACTTTCAAAAATCATACCAATAATCTCCTCGGGATTAAGCGAGATCACCGCCACCTTGTTGCCATAGATGTGAATATCATGCTCGAACCAGAATTCCCTCGAATTTACGAACAGTACCTCCATCAATTCGATAGAGGCATTTTTGGGATAGTATTCTTCAAAAAAACGAAAGCCTTCCTCGCTGCTCGGGGAGATCAGGCGGCTTTTCAGACCGATCCTGGTCTTTTTAGCCATAAACTCCAGAGCCTGTTTGTGATACACATCTCCCAAACGTTTCAGGTTCGAATATCCCAGCAGCTCGGAAGTGCTAGTAAGCATATCATCGAAAATATTTTTGATCCCGTCGCGTCCTTCAAAATATTTGATACGTGGTTTGATCGTATGCGCGTTGGTCAAAGACAAAAGTTCCGGCAGAATCTTTTTGGCATATTCAGCCTTTTCTTCGAGCGCATTGCATAAAACCTGAGGTGGCTCTGCCGAATAGATGCGTGCCTTGTCTTTATCTTTGGTCACGTGGCTTACCAGACCTTTTTTCGCCAGATTTTCGAGCGTGTGGTAGCAGTTAACCCGCGGCAGTTTGGCCCGGCGCGCGATCGTGCTGACCAGCCCGCCGCCCAGTTCCAAAAGGGCCAGATACACTTTGCCTTCGGTGTCAGAAAGACCGAGAGATGAGAAATCAGGGTAGAACATTGGTTTGTTGTAAAATCTTTTCTACAGAAATTATAGCCGGTAATAAATGGTAAATCAATGGCTTTATACCTGCATAAGATTACTATAAAATAATTCATATACATACATGCTGAATTTTCGTTTTTTCAGAAAATGGATATACTATTGTCTTAGATCGAGCTGCCAATGTTATCCGGGTGTAGAGACGCGACGAATCGCGTCTCTACAATTCAATATCTACCTATTTATATGCAAAAATTGTGCTTACAATGCCAATCGTCCTTTGAAATAACAGTTTCTGATTTGGCATTTTATAAAAAAATGAACGTTCCGTCCCCCACGCTCTGTCCGGAATGTCGGCAACAGCGTCGGCTCTGTTTTCGTAATTTTAGACACCTCTATAATCGCAAGTGCGATTTGACCGGGAAACAGATTATCTCGATGTACGATGCTGATACGCCATTTCCCGTATATGACCTGGAAGTCTGGTGGTCTGATCAGTGGGACGGTCTGGATTATGGAATGGAATTTGATTTTCAAAAACCGTTTTTTGATCAATACAAAAGACTCCTGTACAGAGTGCCCAAATTCGCAGTACAGAATATACAATCAGAAAATTCGAAATACTCCAACATTGTCATGAACAGCCGAAACTGTTATCTGACATTTGGATGCGTGAGCAGCCGGGATTGCTATTACGGTCATATTGTATGGCAATCGGAAAACTGTATGGAATCGCTCTATGCCTTATCCTGCGAGTTGACATACGAGTGTGTTGACTGTACGAAATGCTATCATGTGATGTATTCACAGGATTGCGAAAATTGTACCGACAGTGCCTTTCTCATGGACTGTAAAGGATGTAAGGATTGCTTCGGATGTGTGGGATTAAGAAATAAGCAGTACCACATATTCAATCAACCGCATTCGAAAGAAGAGTATTTCAAAAAGTTGGCTCTGTTTGATTTCAGCAGAAAGGAACATCGCATGAAAATACAGAACTTTCTGCGAGATCTTCTCATGAGACACCCGCATTTGTATATGCACGGGATCAATAACGAAAATTCTACCGGAGATCATCTGTATAACTGCAAAAACGTTCTGTACAGTTTCGATGTAAAAAATTCCCGGGATATCAAATTCGCTTTCACTATGCAAAATTGCAAAGACAGTTACGATATGACGTTTAACGGCGTCCCGGCAGAACTCAGTTATGAGTGTCTGTCGGTACAGGGGTATGCTATAAAGTTTTCACATTTATGCCTCAATGATAATACGAATCTCACCTATTGCGACACCTGTTTCGGATGTCAGGATTGTTTCGGATGTGTGGGGCTGAAAAAACGGCAATACTGTATTTTGAATAAACAGTACACGAAAGAGGCCTACGAGGAATTGGTACCGAAAATCATTGAACACATGAAGAAAAACGGCGAGTGGGGTGAGTTTTTCCCGGTACAACTCTCTCCCTTTGCCTATAACGAAACCATGGCCCAGGAGTATTTTCCGCTGACGAAAGAGCGGGCGATACAGTTTGGTATGCTCTGGAAAGAGAAAGACATCGAGAGTAAATACCAAGGGACACCTGTGTCAATCCCTGAAAATATCCAAGAAGTCACTGACAGCATTACGAAAGAGATACTGACCTGCGAGCATTGTAACAGGAATTACAAGATTATTGCGCAGGAACTGAAATTTTACCGGGAGATGAAGCTGCCGATCCCGCGCTTCTGTTTTGAGTGCCGTCATACCAAAAGGATGTCGCTGCGCACCCCTCGCAAACTCTGGGATCGAACTTGCATGCAATGTAACGCTCCGATAAAGACCAGCTATGCGCCCGACCGGCCCGAGATCGTCTATTGTGAAAAATGTTATCAGAAAACCGTATACTAGAGAAAATCCTAAATTCAAATATCGAAATTCTAAACAAATCACCAATACGAAATCTGAAACGAAAAACAAGAGTTTAGAATTTGTCCGCAGCGGATTGATATTTAGAATTTAGATTTTGTTTCATGCTAGCCACTGCCCCCTAATCGCTAACCGTTTCAATCTTTATGCATAAAACCTGCCCTAACTGCCTAACCAGCTTTGAAATCACCGACACCGATCACAAATTTTACCAAAAGATGGAAGTCCCGGCTCCGACTCTGTGCCCCGAATGCCGGCAACAACGACGACTGGTCTGGCGCAACGAACGGCGCCTCTACAATCGTAAATGCGATCTTTGCAAAAAGGAGATCGTCTCGGTTTTTGCCGCCGATATTCCCTACCGGGTCTATTGCAAAGAATGCTGGTGGTCGGACAAATGGGATGCTCATACGACCGGACGCCCGTTTGACTTCTCGAGATCGTTCTTCGAACAGTTCGACGAACTGATGCGGGCGACGCCGCTCCTTTTCTCGTACAATCTGGACAGTACCAACAGCGACTATAACAACTGGAGCTCGTACCTTAAAAACTGCTACCTGATGGCCTCTTCCAATTATAGTGAGGATTGTTATTACGGCCGGCTGGTCAACAACAGTAGAAATTGCCTGGACTGCATATCGGTCTATAACAGCGAACTGTGCTACGAATCGGTCGAATGCTACAACTGTTACAACGTCGCGTTTAGCAAAAATTTACAGAACTGCCGCGACAGTTACTTTCTGGAAAACTGTATTGGATGTGCGGACTGTTTTGGCTGTGTCAATCTTCGTCAGAAACAATACTGTTTCTTAAATGAACAACTCAGTCGCGAAGCTTACTTCGCAAAGCTGAAAGAATTCGATATGGGCAATTCGGTTCTGGTTGACAAGGCTCAGGATTTTTTTAATAAACACCGGTTAAAATTTCCGATGCGGTACTTTATCGGCGAAAACAATGAGGATATTTCCGGGAATGATTTACAGAACTGCAACAACGCTCATACCTGTTTCGACTGTAAGGACATACAAGACAGTAAATTTTGCTATCAGCTCCAAGAAGCGAAAGACTGCTATGATGTAATGACCTGGGGACGTACCGGCGAGCTGCTCTATGAGGTACAAGCTACCGGCGACAAAGCCTACCAGAACCGTTTTACATCAATCTGTCGCGGTTCGAAGTACCTGTCCTATTGCGTGATGTGTATGTTTTCCGAAAACTTGTTTGGCTGTGTCGGAATGCAAAAAGGACAGTATTGCATCTTAAACAGACAGTATACAAGAGAAGAGTATGAAAAACTGGTCCGGCAAATTAGTGAACATATGACCAGGACAAGCGAATGGGGAGAATTTTTTCCAATCAGACTATCGCCGTTTGCGTATAACGAAAGTATCGCGCAGGATTATTTTCCGACGAACAAACCCGATATTACAGCCAGGAATGGGCGCTGGAAAGACGAAGATCTGACGAATCGGTATCAGGGGCCGAAGGTCGAGATTCCGGATTCGATCGACGACGTGAAACCCGAAATTACGACGCAGATTTTGACGTGCGAACAGTGCGCCAGAAACTATAAAATCGTCTCGCAGGAACTGCGGTTCTATCAGGATCGGCACTTACCCGCACCTAAACGGTGTCCGGAATGCCGTTTTAAAAACCGTATGCAGCGGATCAATCCACGGAAACTGTGGGAGCGTACTTGCATGAAATGTACCGCTCCGATAAAAACCAGCTACGCGCCCGAACGGCCCGAAATCGTGTATTGCGAACAATGTTACCGGGAAGCAGTATATTAACGGAGAAAGAAATCCCCGATCTCCTTCTAGAGGGGAGCCCGTCGACAAGCACATATGAGTCACGGCTACTTGGTCCGCAGAGCTACGATCAGCCTCCTGATTAATTCTTTCTCTTCATCGGAAATGATATTCTTATCGATAAGGTTCAGTGTGGGCTCTAAAGATAATGTCAGAGCTTGTAGTTCATCGAACGTTAGTGATGTGAAAGTTTTTTTTGAAAGTGCTTCTAACAATATTGAAAGAATTGAAAAAAGCTCCCTGATTCTTTCGGGATTATCAACATGCTCAAGCGTCTCAGTCGATAATTCACTTTTTGAACGAGGAGACGCGTTACGAATCTTGTCCTCCAATCCAGAGAATAAGGAGGTAAATCCTTGATCGTTAAAAAGGTCGGAAAAACCTCTAGCTTGTAGCTGAAGATTTCCAACAAGCTGT
Source organism: Candidatus Altimarinota bacterium (assembly GCA_039809385.1). Taxonomy (GTDB): domain Bacteria; phylum Patescibacteriota; class Gracilibacteria; order JBDHUY01; family JBDHUY01; genus JBDHUY01. The sequence continues at coordinate 14,163 of JBDHUY010000014.1, read as the reverse complement.
TGTAACTGAGGGTATACCGAAGAAGGATTTTGAATATCAAGAACTACTTGAAGAGCCAAGACTATTGAGTCAAAAATTTCATAAAGTTTTTCCTGTACTGTCTTTTGTAATTCTACCAACTCATTATTCTGTTTGCTCAGGGTCTCACCCCTGCCTTTTTCATCCACAAAACTCTGTTCTGATTTTCTCAATGCTTCTGATAACTCATTTACATACCGTGTAACATATCTCATCAACTCTGGAGCCTTGATAGGTGCATCTGTAGTACCATGCCATCGTGCTACAGATTCACGAAGGTGTGCATTTGATTGCAACAATTCATTAAGGATAGTAAATAAAGCATCTAATTGTTGTGAACGGCGGTGTAAAATAGCATTTTGTTCAGTCAATGCTTGAATTGAATTGCGCAGTATGTTGTTTTCTTGACCTATAGCATTTGCATCATCTAATTTCTGCTGTAGTTGCGTAGCAACAGAAGAATCACTCCTCACAGGTTTGGCCAAACTCATACCATACCAGATAAAGAGCAACGGCTTACACGCATCTGGAAGCGTGGCTATCTCCCGGACTACCTGATCCGAAGTTTTGTTGGAAAACACATTTTCTTCAAAATAAGCTTTCCATTGAAATGTTGACTCACAAAATGGATTAGACGTATCAACGAACCCCTGAGAACAAAACGAACATGTATACCAATGTTGTGCTAATTTCGGGAGCTCCTCAGCAAGATTAAAGTTGGCTTTTTCAAGATCGTGTACCCACTGAGGACGCAGATCATCAGCAGCTACGTTACCATTGTTTGGAGATTCCATAATGCAAGAATGAATAACAAAAACAAGAGAAGTGATTTTATTCTTTTGCGATTTCTTGTCAAATATTTGTTCTTATTTGCAGCAGGCGACCATTTTAGTACAATCCAACTAACAACATACTTTCATAATTACCCCTAACAATATGCAACCGCTGAAAATAGACATCCACCTCGTAGATTCTACCCTACCTCTCCCCGAATACCAAACCAAAGGCGCTGTTGCCTTCGACCTCTATTCGCGGGAAACACTTACCATAGAACCACGAAAAATCGCCCGCATTCCCACCAATTTGATCATCAAAGTCCCGGAAGGGTATATGCTCAATATACGAGATCGCTCCAGCACCGCTAGTAAAAAAGGCCTGCTCCCTACCGCCGGCGTCATCGATCAGGACTACTGCGGCCCCCGGGACGAAATTCTCTTTCAGGTTTTTAACTATACCGACCAGCCCGTGGTCGTGGAACGCGGCGAACGCGTCGGACAGGCCGTATTCGTACGCGTCGACCGCGCCGAGTGGAACGTCGTGGAAACCATGGACGCCGAAAACCGCGGCGGATTCGGGAGCACAGGGAGTTAGCTTACAGCAAACAGCCTACAGCTCACAGCAGAGAGTTTTTTAAATACACATATGGCCTCGAAATATCAAAATTTTACAGTATGGAAAAAAGCCATGGAATTAGTGGATATTGTTTATGGTATAACCAAAGACTATCCAAAAAGTGAACTATTCGGATTAACCAATCAGACTCGTCGTAGTGCAGTATCGGTCCCGGCAAACATTGCCGAGGGCAGCGAACGAAGCACCGACAAAGACTTTGCCAGTTTTCTTGTTATCGCCAAAAGCTCTTTAGCCGAACTTGAAACTCATTTATTGATCGCACATAGACAAGCATTTGTTAAAAACTTGGCATTATGGAATAACGCGCTTATCCTGATCGAAGAGATCCGCAAAATGCTATCACGTTTTATTTCCAAGCTGAGACAATAAGATATTTTGTATCCCTGTCAGCTGTAAGCTGTTCGCTGTCAGCCCCACCATCATTGCCTATGGAATCATTCAAAAAGCTGCGCACAGGAAAACTCATCGTCTTCGACGCCACCGACGGCAGCGGCAAATCGACCCAGGTCGAAAGGCTGCTCAAACGGCTAGAGGCGGAAAAGTACCCAACCGCGTTTATTAAATTTCCTCAATACGGAGAGTATTCGGCCGGGTTTATCGAACGCTATTTACAAGGCGAATACGGGAATCTGGAAGAAGCCGGCCCCTATGAAGCGTCGCTTTTTTACGCCATGGACCGCTATGCCGCCAAAAAGAAAATAAACGCGTGGCTCCAGGAAGGCAGGATTGTGGTCGTAGATAGATACGTGTCCGGCAATCAGATCCACCAAGCCGGCAAGATTCACGATCCCCGCGAACTCGAAACTTTCCTGAACTGGCTGGACAACCTCGAATTCGAAATCCTCAGGATTCCCCGTCCCGATGTAGTCCTCTTTCTCAACGTTCCTCCGACTGTCAGTCAGAAACTGGTAAAAAGCCGGAAAGGCAAACAGCTCAAACTGAATATCGACGTAAAACGCGACATTCACGAAGAGAACGACGATTTTATGCACTCTAGTTATCAACGTGCTTGTTCGCTTGTAGAAAAATACGACTACTGGCGCGAAGTACGCTGCACCGAAAATAACAAGATGCTTTCGATTGAAACCATCGGCGACAAAATATGGGAGATCGTACGACCGATACTGGAGGGAAGAGAGTATGGGGTATAAGGTATCTGGTATCTGTGATTGCTATGCGCTGATCCTGACTCCCCAGCCCGTTTATCAGGGACGGAGGCAAGGAATTTCGTTTTGTTTTAACTGACCGCCCTGCCCCTCCTCCATTCTCCCCTCTCCCAACTCCAAACTCTTCTTTTGGCATTTTTGTCGATTGTGTGATACTATGAAATGAACGTATTACAAAAATAAAAATACGATGGGGTCTTGACACATACGATTTAGCACTCTATAATCGACAGTGCTAAGTCAACAGCCCAAGAAAGGAAACTTATTAAAGTTACTAACAATTGGTAGTTCACAGAAAGCTTCTATATATACATGGCAGGAATTTTGACATTTGAGCTTCAAACTTTGACATTCTTTTGGTATTTGTCATTTGAATTTTGCTACAAAACCACCTCAAAAAAGGTATACTAGATAAGGACAAAAAATCACACTCCCGCATCTATCATTAATAATTCATCCTTCATAATTATTTTTTCTATGGGACAATTCGACCGTTTTACCGAAGAAGCCAAAAAAGCCTTGATCACCGCTGAACAGGAAGCTAAAAACGAAGGCGTCGGCTATATCGGCACCGAGCATATTCTGCTCGGCATTCTGCAACAGAACAACACGCTGGGATTTGCCGTACTGAATAGTTTCGGTGTTTCACTCAAAAATGTGCGGATGGTTATCCAGCAATCCTCGCAAAACCGTTCTACGGATACAGGCGGCGGCGGGAATAAAATGACCCGCGTCGAGCTGAGCGATTTCGCTAAAAAAGCGATCGAGGAAGCCGTCAGCTCGGCCGCAAAGTATCATCACAGTTACGTCGGGACCGAACACCTCCTGATGGGGCTGGTCTTGCAAAAAGGAACGGCCGCCACCGTGATTCTGGAAAACATGAAAATCAGCATCGACGAGATAAAGAGCCGTCTCGAAGAGCTGTTTCAGCAGACCGAGCAGTACAAAAATGCCATGGCTTCGTTTCTCAATCCGCTGGAAAAAATGCTCTCGTCACTCAATGGTGTTATCTTTTCGGTCAATCCTTACCAGGGCGATATGAAAGAAGCTTTTCGTCACAAAGAGGGCGAAGGTCCCCAGGAAGCTCCTTCCAAAACCCCGGCGCTGGATTATTTTACGATCGACCTGACGCAGGAAGCACGGGAGAACAAACTGGATCCGGTGATCGGGCGGGACAAAGAGGTTGAACGCATGGTGAATATTTTAAATCGAAAAACCAAGAACAACCCGGTATTGATCGGAGAACCGGGAGTCGGAAAGACCGCGATCGTCGAAGGCCTGGCGCAGCGCATCGCAAAAGAAGACGTTCCGGCTTCCCTGATGGACAAACGCGTACTGGCCCTGGATCTGGCCAGCCTGATCGCCGGGACAAAGTACCGCGGCGAATTCGAACAACGGATCAAACAAGTAATCGACGAAGCGGTCAAAGCCGAAAACGAAGTTATCTTATTTGTCGACGAAATGCACACGCTGATCGGCGCGGGGAGTGCCGAAGGTAGTCTGGATGCGGCCAATATCCTGAAACCGGCTTTGGGACGCGGTAAAATTCAACTAATCGGCGCCACGACGGTCAAGGAGTACCGCAAATATGTCGAAAAAGACCCGGCGCTGGAACGTCGTTTACAGCCGATTCCAGTCGAAGAACCTAGCGAAGCCGACGCGATAGCCATCATCAAAGGGCTCGCTTCGTCATTTGAAGAATATCACAATCTGGTTATCAGCGAAAACGCGGCAACCGCTGCGGTCAAACTGGCCAAACGTTACATCAGCGACCGATATCTGCCCGATAAGGCCATTGATGTCTTGGACGAAGCTATGGCGTTAAAAGCCGTCAAAGGCTACGACCGCGATTTCAAAGAGATCCGTAAACTCAAAGAAAAACTGGCCGGAATCGTCCGCAGCAAAGAGAACGCGGTTGCGGCGCAGGACTACGACCAGGCCGCCAAACTGCGCGAAGAAGAAGTGGCTCTGCAGGAAAAATTGAAAGAACTCAAGGCCAAGAAAAATTTTCCGCGGGATCTCAGAATCCAGGTGACCGAAGAAGATATTGCCAAGGTTATTTCGGACATGACCGGAGTACCGGTTGCCAAGCTGGTAAAAACCGAAATACAGTCGCTGAATAAACTGGAAGAACAATTAGGCAGTCATATTATCGGTCAAACCGACGCGATCAGGGCGGTCGCAAAATCGATCCGCCGCAACCGCGCCGGAATCAGCAATCCGAATCGTCCGATCGGTTCGTTTCTGTTTTTGGGTCCCAGCGGCGTGGGCAAAACCTCTCTGGTCAAAACGCTCTGCAAAGAAGTCTACGGACGCGAAGACGCCCTGATTAAAATCGACATGAGCGAGTTTATGGAACGGCACAACACTTCGCGTCTGGTAGGCGCGACCGCCGGGTACGTCGGGTATGATGAGGGCGGACAACTGACCGAAATGGTACATAAAAAACCTTACAGCGTGGTTCTGTTCGACGAGATCGAAAAAGCCCATCCGGAAGTATTCAACATGCTGCTGCAGATTCTCGAAGACGGATACTTGACCGATGCGAAGGGGCGCAAAGTCGATTTCCGCAATACGATTATCGTGATGACCTCCAATTTCGGCGCCGAACGGTTCAGCCAGCAGGCGCTGCACATCGGCTTCAGTCTTTCACCCAGCGAATTGGAAAAAGAAGAACATCATTTCGAAACGATCAAACAGGATGTGATAGGGAATTTGAAAGATCTGTTCCGTCCCGAGTTCCTGAACCGGGTAGACAAAATCGTAGTATTTCGACCTCTCAATAAAGAGGATATGATGAAGATCGTAGAGTTGGAGGTAAAAGAGCTGCAAAAACGCTTACTCGAATCGCGGCAGATATCAATTACCCTCGACAAAAAAGCGGTTGAATTTCTGGCACAGAAATCGTACCAGCCCGAACACGGCGCCCGGGCGGTGCGTAAAAACGTCGAAGAATGGCTTGAAGACAATCTGACCGAACGAATCTTAGCCGATGACATCAAGGATGGAAGTCATGTCAAAATCAAAAAGCATTTGAAAAAAGAAGAGCTGGTATTCAGTTAAAACTGGCCCATGTCTATCCAGGGTCGGTGGAATAAAAAAAGTTCTCCCTCGTCCTTTCGAAAAGTTTAGGGATAAGGAGAGGAAACAAAATTACCCCGAGGAGTCAATGAGGTTCGCCTAGCTTTATCAAGGAGAACACCTAATCTAGCAATTTAAGTTTCCCTACGGAATTCAACGATCTGAAACAACGCGCTTTGGATATACGAAAAAAGTACGCAGAATTTGAAACTCAGAAGTATGGGAAAAGCTGGACGCGGGAGCAAATCATGCAAGGGTTTGTAGGAGACGTGGGAGATCTGATGAAAATCGTCATGACCAAGGAAGGCATCCGGGAAAGCGGTGACGGCGACACCCACCAGCGCCTCGCTCACGAGCTCTCGGATTGCCTCTGGTCGGTTTTGGTACTTGCCGATCAATATGATGTGGATCTGGAAAAAGCTTTTTTGGGGACCATGGAAGAGCTTGATAAGAAAATAAATAACGAAGAATATAAAAAATAGATTTTGATCTGCTATGGGAATTGAATTATAATGATAATGTAATTGTATTATCATACTTTAATTGTATGCGCGATGCTCTCATTCAATTCAAAACCAGAATGCAAACCAAGAAGAAAGCCAAATTACTGGCTGAAAAACTGGGCTTGGATTTAAGTGCTGTTCTCAACGCATTATTGGAAGAGTTTGTTCGCTCCAAACGGCTGAGCATAGGACTATCGGAAGAATGGTTTGAGACTATGGAAGACCTGGCTTTTTATAAGATTGCCGAGGAAAGAAAAAGAAATCCAAAAACATTAGTCTCGTTGGCTGATATGGACAAATTTATCGAAACTCTGCCAAGAGCAAAATGAAAAAGTACATCATTCTTTTCGATCCTCGAGCACAGCAGGATATGTTAGACTTCGATCATTCCACAGCTCGAATGATCCGCAATACGCTTGTCAAAAAACTGGGACAAGCTCCTTTAGAATATGGAGCTCCTTTGTTTGGAATTCTCGGAGGATACAGGAAATTAAAAATTAGCAAGTATCGAGTTGTTTATACTGTTAAGAACGAACTGATAGAAGTACATATCGTTGCGGTTGGCCATAGAAGAGACGAGGAGGTATACGATATTGCAACAAAGCGTATACAAAATCAATAAATCCGTGTATTTCCTTTGACATTCGTAACCTGGCTTGTAAGGTAGTTTTAGACTTTATCTGAATGAGCCCGATATGAATACGCAAAGCCTCTCGACGATTTTCAAACGCATCGCTTCCTATACCTGGCAGAACATGACCAGAAACAAACTGTTGTCGTTGGCGACACTTTTGGTAATTGTGTTGATCGCCTTTTTTGTCAATATCCTGGGCAGTATCGACTATCTGGCCCGCTATAGCATCGACAGCATTAATAAAAAAGTAGATCTGACGCTGGAACTCAACGAACATATCGATCTGGGAAGTCCGGAAGTAAACCGCCTCAAAAGCGAACTCGAACAGAACGGCCTGACCGTAATCAAGATATCCAAAGAACAAGCGCTCGAAGAGTTCAAGCAGATTCTGCCCGATCTGGGAGCTTTCCTGGAGACCTACCGTCAAAATCCTCTGCCGGCCAGCCTGTATGTTACCGCCAAGAGCATTCAGGATTATGAAAAAGTCGGCGTCATCGTTGAGAAACCGGAGTACAAAACGCTCCTGAATTTTGAAAAAAGCGAAACCGACAACAGCTTTCAGGATCAGCGCGACCGGATTAACCGGATTTTGGATATAGCGAAGGGAGCACAGCGCTTTGTGCTGTTATTTCAACTCGTATTTTTCGTTGTAGCCATCATCATTATTCTCAACACGATCCAGATCGTGGTCTTTCACCGTCAAAACGAGATCAGGATTATGAAACTGGTAGGTGCATCCAAAAGTTTTATCAGCGCGCCGTTTATCATCGAGGGAATTTTGTACGGAGTTATTGGTACGGTTGTAGGTGTCATGCTGTATATGGTTTTATTGAATGTGATCAATTCGCAGATCAACCAGTTTCTGCCAAGTGTCTACTTACGTTCTTTTGCCACAAGCTTGTGGGACTATTATAAAAACAATGCCGGATCCCTGCTTGGGCAGCAAATATCCGTATTTCTGGTGATCGGAGCGGCATCCAGTACGATTGCCCTTATGCGCTTCATGAGTTTTTTCTTTTTGCCGCAAATTATCGCTGCCCGCTTCAGGCAGGAATAAAGAGAAAAAAAATGGATAAAACTTTGGTAGAATTTTATAGGTATTGGTTGTTTTATACCAATTCTATATAGATTTTGAAAAACGGGAAGAGCAGTCAGGAGACCATGTTCTTGCGATAGATTTTTTCTGCAATCATTTGGATTTTGATATTTGGTATTCTTTTGGCATTTGAACTTTACGCTTTGGATTTGGGGTTTGTTTTGACATTTGATATTCTTCAATAATGACTGCCAAAGTTTTTAAATTGCAGGGAATTGTCATAGACAAGCGGGACAGAGGCGAAAAAGACATCATCTTTACGATCCTGACCATGCAGGATACTAAAGTAGATGTGTTAGCCAAGCATGCCAAAAAAGTACCCAGTCGGCATAATTCCGGACTTGAACTTTTTAACGGCGTGGACTGCCAGCTCTACCACGGGCGATTTCTACCGGTGGTCAACCAGAGCCGCCAGACACTTTGTTTTCCGGAGGTAGTAAGTCAATATGACAAGCTGAAAAGCGGGTACACCATGATTTCCCTGATCAAGAATTTACTTGCGCCGCAACAAACCCAGGCCCATTTATTCGAACTCCTGCACACCGGTCTCACGCTGTTGGATCATTGTTATCCCGATCACCGCGAAATCGTCACGTTGGCGTTTAAACTGAAATTACTACGGTTGTTGGGAGTTATGCGAGTGAGCGAAACCTGCGATCAATGCGGAAAAAAATTTGCGGGGAAAGTACACTTCTGTCAGTACCGTTTATTGTGTAGCGACTGTTCCTTCCGTCCCGAAATTACGTTCGAAGAGTCGATCAATCAGTATCTGTGTCGACTGAATACGCACGGTTTTGAGCAGATTGTGCAAGAAGAACTACCGCTCCAGCGCGCTCAGATGCTCCATAGCGTTCTCAATGACTTTACGCTGCTGCAGTATCCGTTTCAACGATACCAAGTGATCTGGTAGATTCTCCTATGCCGCCTGCTTCAAAGGGACATCATCACTCATCTGCATCGCCTGCAACGATGCTACGACATGTTTGAGTGTCTCAGGAGTCACGTTCTTTCCAGGGGCAATCTGATCCAGAAGACGAAGTGCTTCTTTCCCATTATCTATAGTATTTAACGCACCAGGCTGACCGCTATTTCGGGGATTTTCATAAAGCTGAAAAGCCAGGTCATACGCTTGAGCTTCTAGTGGATCCAGAGATCTCGGTGTATCAATAGCCGCCGTATTTTTTGATGTAGAGACCGAACGCCTAAAAGGAAGTAACTGACCAACAGAACTGATCCATCCAAGTAATTTCGCAATACGTCCCTTTGTATGCGCTTCCTGTTCTAATATAGATACCTGCACGTTTGTGTCTGCTTCCTCTGGTGAGCCTTGGAGTTTCGAGAAAGATGCTTCCAGTTCCTTAAGCAGATCTGGATTCAATGCCCTTTTACTTGGATCCAGAGCAGCTAGCAGCTCTGCCCTTAAAGCGTATATCTCTTTTTCTTCATTACTACCAGGTGCTTTACTAGCAAGAATTCTATCCAATTGATATACCTTGGATAATACAGCTTTTATTGCTTCCCTGCGCTCAACTGGTGTTACTGAGCTTTCAACAAGGGTTTCAGAGGCAAAAGGAATAACATTTCCCATAGAATTATATTATAGATTGAAAAATAAATTGATATCTGTTTATAGTACATTAAGATCCTCTCATAATCAATACCCCATGCCTCTTGCAATCTATAATACCCTCACCCGTCAAAAAGAACTTTTCACGCCACTCAAAGATAAGGAAGTCAGTCTCTACACCTGCGGTCCCACCGTGTATGACCACACCCACATCGGGCACATCAAATCGTATCTTACCTGGGATATCGTCAAAAAAAGCCTGCGCCACCTGGGTTTTCAGGTGAACCAGGTTATGAACATCACCGATGTCGGCCACCTCGTTTCGGACGAAGACGCCGGCGAGGACAAGATGGAAAAGGGCGCCCGACGCGAAGGCAAAAACGCCTGGGAGGTGGCCAAACACTATGAAATGGAATTTTTCACGACCATGGATGCCGTAGGAATTGAAAGACCGAATATCGTATGCCGCGCCACCGAACATATTGCCGAACAGATCGATCTGGTCAAAAAGCTCGAAGAAAAAGGCTACACGTACGTCATTGAGGACGGGGTATATTTCGATACTTCGAAACTACCGGACTATGGAAAACTCGCCCGCTTGGATAAAGAAGGATTACAAGCCGGCGCACGGGTAGAAATGATACAGGGCAAGAAGAATATCACCGACTTTGCGCTCTGGAAGTTTTCGCCGCTCGACCGAGTACGGGATATGGAATGGGACTCACCCTGGGGCAAAGGATTTCCAGGCTGGCATATCGAATGCAGCGCCATGAGCATGAAATACTTGGGTGAGACGTTCGATCTGCACGGCGGCGGGATCGATCATATCGCGGTTCATCATAGCAACGAAATTGCCCAGAGCGAAGCGGCCACCGGAAAACCTTTTGTCCGTTATTGGATGCACCATAATCACCTCCTGATCGAAGGAGAAAAAATGTCCAAAAGTCTCGGGAACGGTTACCGGTTGGATCAGATAACCGAACGAGGTTTTACCCCTCGTGAAATCCGCTACCTGCTGATTTCTTCGCACTATCGGGCGCAGCAAAACTTCAGTCAGGCGGCGCTGGAGCAATCTCGTAATACACTCCTCTCGCTGGATCGTTTCGTACGGGAACTTAACACGCTATCAAAAGAAGAAGAACAAGACCCTTCGGTAACAGATTCGAAATTAGCCCAAGCCAAACAAGCTTTTAAAGCAGCGATAGAAGACGATTTTAATATTCCTGAAGCACTCGCAGCGGTATTTGAACTGGTAAAACAGCTGAATCCGCTCCTTGCCGCTCTATCTTTGCCCGAGGGACAAGCAGTCCTGGACTGGTTACGGGAGATCGATACGATTCTGGGAGTTTTTGTGTTCGATTTCGAAGAAGAAAGCGACAGCAGCGAAGTTCAGAGCCTTCTGACAGAAAGGGAACAAGCCCGTCAGGCAAAAGATTTCGCGCGTTCGGATCAATTGCGTACTCAAATCGAACAACACGGTTTTACCGTGAAAGATACGCCGCAAGGACAGAAATTGGAACGGATATAATTTATTCCCCTATTCATCGTAGGGGCGAATGATCATTCGCCCCTACGACACCGTTGCGACGATAACAAACATCTACGCTATTTTTTCTTGAACAAACGGCACCAGCGCATCGATCGAAACCCGATCCTGTTTCATCGAATCCCGATCCCGGATAGTAACGGTATTGTTTTCCAAGGAATCGTAATCGACCGTGACACACAGCGGTGTTCCGATCTCATCCTGGCGGCGATACATTTTTCCGATATTGCCTGAATTATCGTATTCCACATAGGTAACCGCTTCTTTAAGCCGTCCGTGTACCCGGCGAGCCAGTTCCTGTAACTTGTCATCTTTTTGCAGCGGAAAAACCGCGGCTTTGACCGGGGCCAGTTTGGGAGCCAGTTTTAGCACAGTACGAACGTCGTCCTTTACCGGTTCTTCGGTATAGGCGTCAAATAAAAGGATACCGATCAGACGGGAATGACCGAACGTGGGCTCGATAACATGAGGAATAAACTTTTTATTAGTTTTAGGATCGGTATAGGTCAAATCTTTGCCCGAGTTTTCCATATGATTTCTCAGATCGAAATCGGTACGGTAGGCCAGTCCGAACATCTCTTTAAACCCGAACGGAAAATCATACTCGATATCCTTGGTCATTTTGGAATAATGCGACCGCTCGAATTCCTCGTGTTCGCGCCAGCGCAGATTGTCGGGATTCAGCCCCAAAGCAAGGGCAAACTCCCACATCTCTTTTTCCCAATACGCGTAGAGTTCTTCCCATTGCACCCCGTCAGGGTTGAAAAAGTACTCAAATTCCATCAGATCGAACTCGAGCGTACGATGAATAAATTTTCCCATCGTAATCTCGTTCCGGAAAGCTTTCCCCTGCTGCGCGATCCCAAACGGAATCTTGACCCGCACCGAATCGAGCACATTTTTGAAATTCATGAAAATCCCCTGGGCGATCTCGCCGCGCAAAAAGGCCTGCGATTTACTGTCTTCCAGGATACCGATCCTGGTCTCGAACAATTGATTGAATCGGCGGGGCTTCCCTAGAAGGTTGCCATCAGGACTCTTTATTTTTTCGGTCACGATAATCTCTTCGAGTTGTTCGGGCGTCATACCATCGACTTTGATCTCCTTGCCTTTTTTTTCATAAAATTCCTCGATCAGATGATCGGCCCGAAAACGCTTGCGATTGACCGTATCCTCGACCATGACGTCGGCGAAACTGGCCGTATGCCCCGAAGCCTGCCAGACCTTAGGGTTCAGAATAATGCTGGCGTCGAGTCCGACCATATCGTCACGTTTGGCGATGAAAGTCTGCCACCAGAAATCGCGAACGTTATTTTTGAGCTGGGTTCCGTAAGGGCCGAAATCCCAGGTATTAGCCAAGCCGCCGTAAATTTCGGAAGACGGATAGACAAATCCCCGGCGTTTGGACAAGGAAAGCACCTTTTCGATCGTAGCGTGTTGGTTCATAGAAGAAAGTTATAAGTTATAAAGTTTGTAAAGTTATAAAGCGATCCAGCAGGGGCAGACCTATGTGTCTGCCCATGTCTCTGCAAACCAATTCCCGTCTGATCAGACCTGTGAGTCTGCTCAGACGAGAAACCATTGTCTAGCGGCTAATCATCAGGAAAGGCATAGAGACAATCATAGAAATTTATTGAAATTCGTTGTCCGAGTTGTAGTAGTGCCCCCTGATAAGACATGCACTGAGCGCAGCCGAAGGGGGCTAGGAGATTCAGGACAGCACACTGCCCTCCTTATGCTTCTCTATATGATTACGTAACTCGCCCAATAGTTTTCTCGTCGGAGCATACTGCTGCTTCTCTTCAAAGGTCATTTCGGCCAGAGTCCTTGTCTCTTTTTCGGGAATAAACAAAGTGTCCCAATGGTATCCGTTCTCACCCCGCGGCATAGGCGGGACATTCCCAGGCAACGCTTGGGAAAAGTAATGTTCCTGGCTTCCGTCAAAGTACCCCAGCCAGGTTTCCCATGTGCAGCGGGAATCACTCAATGATTCTATGATGCGGACTATTTTTTCCGATCCTACCGTTTCGTAAAACCAGCGAATCAGCGGACCCGGAAATCCCTCTAACGCCTGAAAAGACAAAGAAGCATCCATCACGAAACACGGCTTTAAAAGTTGTCGATATGCGTATTGTAATTTGGCGCTGATAATCTCTCGAATATGCATAGACTGAATTTCCGGAATATCAAAATCGACCTGCTGTATGTCATAATCCGGCAAGAGCTTACGAGCATCTTCTACTTTGTGAACGTTTCTGGTAGCAAAAATTAAAGACGAGGACATAGAGAGAAACAAATAGGAATTTATAGAAACTGATAGAAATTCATTGAAGTTTTATACTCGCTACCGGATACTAAATATTTACTGCTACCCATGCCCAAAATCCCCTATACGCATACCAATGTACGTATAGGGTTCCGGGAAAGGTATTTTTCCGGAAGGTTCCACCCTACTTCTCCGACGCCGGAGCTCTCTCGAAATGAAAAGTCTCAAAAGGTGCCAATCTCCTTTTGGGTGCAAAATAAGGATTTGCTTCTTTATTCTAAAAATCATACCACATAAAGTCAAACAAAAGCCGCGGAATTATTTGGATCGGCCCCAAACCCTGCTATAATGGGAGAGGTCCGTTTTATTTATTTTCAAACACGTCCCAATGAAAATCACCCTGCTGGAGCACCATTGCAGCCTCCAAGAGAAACAGAAGGAGTATGTCATGGAAAAAATGAATGCGGTCACCAAACATCTGGGATCGATTGCCGATAATGAGGCACTAGAAGTAAAAGTAACTATATCATACGAAGATACAAAGAGAGAAGACGACCGCTTTCTGTGTTCCGTCACGATCATCGTTCCGCACGCCCCGTCTCTGCATACTGAAGTTAGAGCGCTCAGTCCCGAAGCGGCCATAGACCTGTGCGAAAACAAACTGCGCAAACAGATCACCAAGGAAAAAGAAACTACTATCGGATAGCTGCCTAAGCAAAAATGGTTTCTCAATCGGAGGATTAGCCGGTATGAAACTAATTCGTGTTCATCTTGAAAAAAAGTATGAACGCTCCCTTCCCTCTAGGAGATATTGACTTTTGACTTTTGACTTTTGACTTTTGACTTTTGACTTTTGACTTTTGACTTTTGACT
>JBDHUY010000013.1:0-63010 GCA_039809385.1 Candidatus Altimarinota bacterium | reverse complement strand
CCGGATAAATTCAGAATAACTCATCTGATGGTATGATTTCATAATGATAGAGTGAGGATATATTCTTTCCTTCACCCATCCCCATCCTATCATAAGTTGCACTTCGTATTAGAGTTTAACTTTTGTTTTAAAGACAAAGCATGTAAAATATTGTATAATACTAAGAATAGGACAATTATTGCCTAAAACGGATAATGGGAAAAGCGCTCATACGACTAAAACATATCGGCATCGGCAAGTTCCAGCTAGCCTTTCTGGTAATCTTTTGCACCAGCCTCGGCATGTTTGCCGGCAGTACGCTGATCTACTCCCTCGTGCTGGACACCTTCGGAGCCAAAATCATTCCCACACTTAATATTGTCCACGCCACGCTCAACATAGGATTGGTATTAATTTCCGAATATATTTTCCGTAAAAACAAAAAAAGCGTCTTTTTAGACCGGCTGGTCGCCTCGTTCGCCCTGACGCTCGCCCTGGTATACCTCGGAATAGTTGCAAAAATCCCCTTTCTGATTCCCTTAGGATTCGTGCTGGTCAGCGTGCTGATGGCCCAAATTAGCGTTCAATCCAATATCCTCATCAGCAAGCTGTTCTCCCTCTCGGAGCTGAAAAAAGTCTATCCGCGACTGAGTCTGGCTTTTTCCTTCGGTAATATCGCCGCGGGAGTCGTCATCGGCCTACTCAGCACCCTTGCGGGAGGACCTGCCAGTTTGCTGATTCTCTTCTTCGTCTGCTTAGTCTGTATTCTATTTTTTGAAAAGCTGTTCCGCCGCTACGAACAGCTTTTACTGAAGGACCAAAAAAGCCTGGCGCAGAACTTTCAAAATGCATTTATTCTCTATGCCAACCAGTTGCCCGAAAAAACCGAAACAGCACAAAAAGGACTGCTGGAACAATTCTCTAAGATAAAGACCTTTTTCGTCCAGCTGGGACAATACCGCATCGTGCGCTTTTTACTCGGGATCAGCGTCCTGCAGCTGATCTGTCTGGGCCTTTACAAGTTCTGGTTCGACTCGATCGTGGCGGACCATTTTTCCGGAAGCCAGCTAACTCTCTTCTTAGGGTATGTAAATAGTATCAGCAGCACCCTGAGCGTCATCAACAATTTGTTTCTGGCCGAAAAGACACTCAAAAAAGTAAGCTTTTCGCGTACCTATCTGTTCCAGAGCCAGGCACTCTTTCTGATCATGAGCGTACTGGCCTTCGGCACGCTGATCGGCATGCCGTTCCTGTATTTACTGGCAGCCTTCGGGTATATCGTCTTTATGACCACCATGAGCTATACCCGCACCTCGCAGAACTTTATTTTTTCGTTCGTTCCCAAAAAAGACCGCGACAGTATCCGCACGTTTCTCGAAAATATCGGTTCGGCGTTGTCTGCCATTTTGTCGGCACTGGCCATTGCGATCCTGATTCAGCTGATGCCGCAACACATGTTGATTTTCTTTATCCTTATTCCAGCAGCCGTTTTTATCTGGCTGGGCTGGAAACTGGCTCATACCGCTTACAAATTGATCGCTACTGAGTTAAAGCAGGAAGACCCTGGCAACGAGGTGCTGGATATGATCGCCGAACGACGCGGATACGTGGTAGAAAAACTCCTGATTACGGTCTATCCTTTCCTCAAAGAAGAGAAAAAGTTAAAGGCCGTCAAAGCGCTGGGAGAAATGAAGACCGAAAGCGCTCATCGTTTTTTACTTTCGGAATTTTTTAAGGGCTCGGTCGAAATGAAGAAACAGATCATTCGGTCGCTTAAAAATTTCAAGCAAAATCATACCTATCTCTTGATGTATCTGGTCTACGAAAAAAGTGCGCGGAGCCTTCTGAAAGAAGCGATGCATTTGCTGTCAAAGAACCGGCAGGAACTGAAAAAACTGATCGCACGGGACTTTTTGCAAAGTAGTGACCATAAAATTCAGGAACTGGCGATTTTGCTGCTGGAAGAACTGCGAGCCACCGAATATGCCAAAGAGATCTGCGAACTGACCGCTTCGCATCTTCCTCTCCATTTACAAGAACAGGCGATCAAAGCCTTATACCGCATGAGTCCAAGCACCAAGGCCGACATCGAGAAACGAGTCGAGTACTATCTGCAATGCTCCGAAGCAAGCTTACGCGTTATCGGGCTGCGCTTGATCGGAAAATTATACCTTCCGCGTCTGGAGTGGTATCTGATCCAGGCGATCGACAACACAACCGAACATTTTATCAAAAGTACCGCGTTAAAGTCTCTGGCCGACCTCAATCCCGACATCGCTATTCGCTACTTCGCTTATTTCATGACCAACCAGGAAGAAGAAACGCCATTTTATGCCGAAATTTTCAGCCACTTACATAAAAATACCAGACAGAAAATCGTGCAGGAAATCAGTCGCCTGCCGGTCGAAGCCGTCGACCGGGCTATCAAAAACATGCTGCCTTTCCGAAAAATCGTTTTACCCGAATGGCAGGAACTCTACCAGGCTATCAGTAAGAAATTTGAGATGAACAGACGGTAGGGAGCGGAGAGCGACCGGCGGTCAGCTGTCAGTAAATGCAAAGTAAAAAAGCTTGTCCTGAATTGGTTGTCAACTGTGAGTTGTTAGCTCTTAGCTATATACTTCCAGCTCCTGCTTTGCTCTTCCAGACTGCCAGCTGCACATGCAGTTACTCTGAGCGAAGCGAAGAGCCTTTCTCTTCAAACTTCTGATTTTCTTCTAGTAATGGTATTTTTTGCCTTTCATAATGCTAAAGGCCCGGTACAATTGTTCCAATAGTACCACTCGAGCCAGCTGGTGAGGGAGAGTCAGGTCGGAGAGGCGCAGCAGATGTGTAGCCTTTGTTTTGGTCGAAGCTGATAAGCCCATTGCACCGCCGATCACAAACTGTACCGGTGCTCCATTTTGATCATATTCTTGTAAAAAGTGCGCGAATTGCACAGAATTCATCGATTTCCCCTTCTCGTCCAACACGATGCAGGGCCGACCATGCTTGAGAGAACGTTCTATCTTTTCTGCTTCAATCGCTAGAATGGACTCCAGATCGGTATGTTTCTTGACCGGCTCGTCTTTCAGTTCAATCATATTCGTATCGCAAAATACTTTCAGCAGCTTGAGGTAATGCCCAGCAGCTTCCTGATAAAATATATCTTTCAGCCCGCCAAGCGTGATAATGTCTATTTTCATATAAAACCGATTTGTGAGAAAAGAAAAGGTACGGTAAGCTGGGGGAGTAGGGACTCTTCGCTTCGCTCAGAGTGACAGTACTACGAGCTTACAGCCCCGCAAGGGGCCCGTTGGGGTTTACAGCAAAACAAGAACTTAGAAGATAGAATATAGAGTATAGAAGTTAGGAGCTAGGGGAAGGCAATGATTCATGGGAAACTGCGGAATTAATTGTCTGCCACGTTACATTCATTCGTCCTTCCTCCTCAGAACAAGTTTTGCATTTTTCAGTTTTCATTGTGACTGCTCGTCACTCAATGCTTTCAAGGGCTTATACCAGATACTTTATACCAAATACATAATACTTTCTTCTTCCCATGTTTGTCGATGAAGTCCTTATTACAGTCAAAGGTGGTAAAGGCGGCAACGGAGCTGTCTCGTTTCGACGTGAAAAATATATTCCTTTTGGCGGTCCCGACGGTGGAAATGGCGGCCAGGGTGGCGATGTGATACTTTTGTCCGAGAATAATCTCGATACGTTGTCTCATTTTCGCGGCAAAAAAGTATTTGCCGCTGCCGACGGCATAAAGGGGCAAGGCAAGAAACTGGCCGGTAAGGGGGCTGAACCCTTGATTTTGAAAGTTCCTGCCGGGACGCTCGTTACCGATGCGAAAACGAAAGAAATACTACACGATTTTATTACTCCGCACGAGCAGTATATCGTGGCTGCCGGGGGACGGGGAGGATACGGCAATGCGCATTTCGTCTCCAGTACCCGCCAGGCTCCCAAATTTGCCGAACTGGGTGACGAAGGAGAAGTAAAAAATATTATACTGACTTTGAAACTCATCGCCGATGTCGGGATCGTAGGGCTGCCCAACGCCGGAAAATCGACGCTGATCAGCCATATCTCTGCCGCCCGTCCCAAAATCGCGGATTATCCTTTTACTACCCTGATTCCCAATTTAGGGATCGTTGATCATAAGGGTAAAAGTTTCGTGGTGGCCGACACCCCCGGTCTTATCCCCGGTGCTTCCAAAGGGAAAGGATTGGGAATTCGTTTCTTGCAGCATATCGAACGGACCGGGGTTTTATTGCATCTGGTGGATGCACGGGGCGAAGATCCGGTAAAAGCCTATACGTCGATTGCGGGCGAACTCAAAAAATATAAACACGAACTGGAGCATAAGCCGCAGATCGTGGCGCTTAATAAGACCGATCTTTTGCTTTCCGAAGAATTGGATATCCTGTTACGGAAATTCGCCAAAAAGAAGATACAACCCGTCTTGCTCTCGGCGGCGACCGGAATGGGCGTATCGCAGCTGCTGGACCAGCTTATTAGCCTGCTAAGTGAAAAAGCCACTCCTGTTCCCGTTGCCGAAAAGGCCGGCGCCGATTTTCGTATTTTCCGTCCCCATCTGGAAGATCCTAAGTACTTTGCGGTCGAGAAAAAACGCGGTTTCTTTGTGATTCGGGGGAAACGGATCGAACAGATCGTACGCATGTCCCCCCCCGGCAATCCCGAAGCTTTGGAGCGTATCTACGATGTCTTTATGAAAATGGGGATCAGTCGTGAACTCTTGCGCCAGGGAGCCCGGGATGGTACGCCGGTAATGATTGGCAAGACTCGTATTTTGTTTCGTGATATGTTTTAGTATGACGCATGTTCCTATGCGTACCTGTATCGCCTGCCGTCGTATTTTCGCCAAAAACGAACTTATTGCTATTACCCGGTTGGCAGATGAACAGGTTGCGATTGCGAAAACTGCATTTGGCCGGAGCGTTTATCTGTGCCGCAGCCAAGCCTGTCTGAGCCGTTTGCAAAAACGAAACGATAATCCTTTTTCCCGTAGTTTGAAGATCACAATTGACAAGGAACGTATTTTTCAGCGGCTTAATGAGATACTTACTCTTCCGAAGTTGTAGAACACCTAATACCATTTCTACTTCAAAGTAGTATGCATCTATTTTGTAATATTGACTAGATAATGCCAAAATTAAAATCAAAAATCATGGCATGTTGCCATGACATGCGACAAAAGAAGTTCACAGCTCAAATATCCAATATCAAAAGTAGCAGTTATGCCTCCTAATTGCTTGGCGCAGTTTTTTTGAACTTTGATATTTGGCATTCTTTTGGTATTTGGGCTTTGATATTTGAAATTTTTCTTATTATGCCGATGAATTGTCTTATCATCCGGATTTACAATACTTCGATAACCTCGGACGTGAGCAATCTGTTGCGGTGATCGAATTCATTCATAAAAGGGATGATCTTCCCGGACATGATATCGGCTTTGACATTCTGAGCGGCCGGATTGTTCGTATTGCCGAATTCTTGCCGCAGCCGGTCCAGAAATAGTTGTTTGTTCGGATTGTCGCTTCTGATGTTGATATGCCAGCGGGTGGGATCGGTCCCCTGGTCATGTTCATTCGTGTAGTGTAGGGCTACCTCTATTTCCCGTAAAAGCTGATCGAAGCGATCCTCGTGCGAAACGTCGATCACATCTGTCTCGAAATGTTGATATTCGGTTCGCGGAAGGTCGGGGTTGAGCAGGTATTGGGCCAGTCCGATCGTTTCGATGTTCGAATGAATGTATTTCGTTGCATGGGTTCGGATTGCCCCGTCGTCCAGTTCCAAAAAACGCGCGACATAGGCCGATTTGTCGTTTTCTAGAATATTGCCCAGGAGTTCGGTGACGAACTTGGCTTCGTGGTTCAGTTCTTCGTTGACTCGCAATACCTGTTCGTAGCGCAGGAACATCGTTTGCAATTCGTCCAGATCTTCGCTTTTATCGGCGAATTTACTGACTAGATCGAGCACTTCCTCGTATGAATCGAGCACCATCAGACGGTGGTCTTCGTTGGTAAAGCTGATCATCGGAATCGGAATCAGGTTGGGTAAATGATAGTCGTAGATCTCACCCGTAATTTGCAGCCGTCTAAGGACTGCCTGAAGGTTGTTCTTGCCGTGAGCTCCGCATTCCAGATGGGCGGTGATTGGCATAACCACGATATGATCTTCATACAATTTTGAAAGCGCATGAAGATACTCTCTGGGAATATCACGTAGGGTAAAGGGGCCGGCACCCGCGATCTTATTGAGCATTTTCGGTGCAAATATTTCGAGTGTTTTGAGCAGTTTTGCATCCAGCGTCTGGATAGGAATATTGTGGTTCTGGATCAGGGAGAGCAGAAAGATCAAAGGGTTATGGGTATTGCGGTCATCCATACACTCGGCCATGGCCAGTACGTATTTTTTATCAGGGCGGTTGCCATCGAGTGAAAAATGCCAGTCTTCCAGCATCCCACGATGGATGAAGGGAAAATCGATATGGTCCAAGTTTTCTTCCAGGGTTAGTATTTTTGCATTGTTTTGGCGGCATTGTTCCATTTCCGACAGTATCAGGCTGGTGTTCATAATATGCTTGAAAAAGAGACAAGGTAAAACATTCCCATTCTAGCGGCTCGCGCTTCATTGTAAAGGTACGGTCTGTTATTCTGCTGAAAGTTTAGCCAAAAAAATATCAGTCTCTCCCCCCAAAGTCATTCAGTGTATCCGAAATCCGCTATAGTCGAAGCATGGATGTCTCTAAAATTCTGTAGGAATAGTATTAAAATGATCGTCTTTTCGTCCCGGTATGGCAGGTCTATCGTATCCGAAAGAGCGTTACTTCGGGCGTTTGTAGTAGAATTTCTAAGCGAGGTGATTTTAGAAATGGGTACACAAATCTGTCTTGTCCCTCAATCTCCTTAAACTTTGCGATGTACCGGATATTATAACGTAGCAGTGTTTGAAGCGATGCCTCGGCCTCGGCGCGGTTGTTTTGGATCGTCCGGTCGATATCGCGGTATTCGCTGTCGGTCTCCTGGTCATAGATGGCGCCGATTTCCAGATTTTTGGCCACGACCGCGCGGTTACCGAAAAAGCGATTGGCCGGATTATCCAAAAGAAGATTATTTGCAAAATGAAACGGCATGTAACGGTGCCAGGGCAACAGTAATAATTTCGCATTCGAGGGATCTTGCTCCACTGTTTCTTTCACGCCAAACCAGCCGGCGGGATATTGAACCGGTTCGAGTTGCCCTTGGGCTCCGCCCAGCAGCAGAAAGCCGGTGCCGAATGGTAACAGAAGTGCGAAGAGAGACACCGTGACATATACCTTTTGCAGCCTCTTTTTGGCCAGCCAGTCGGTGAGCGTTGCGACGCCCCAGCCAAAGAAAAAGGCAAAACTGATACTCAACAGGGCGCTCAATTTCTGAGAATCGCGAAACCCGGCCCAGCCGGGGAGTGTATGAAACAGCCAGGTATTACATTCTTTGAACCACGAATTGCTGACGCCGTGGGCCAGGATGTAGCCGGCAATGCCGATCGTCAGAAAAAAAAGAACGACTGAAGGAGAGAGTACTTGCGTATCGAGTCCGATTCTCTGCTTCTTTGAACTTGTGTCTTTTTCGTCAATACGTTTGTTTTTCGGAATACCTTTATGTCCTTTCCAGAGATGTGATCCGGTTATCGCGATGCCGAAGAGTATAAGCAAAAAAATAAATGATATGCTTATCCAAAAGAGCGGAAAATCCTGGGGCCAGCGAAAACTTCTGGCCCATACGTTATCTTCGCTCCAGAAGCCGTTCAGGGACAACATATTGAGCCATAGCGGAATGTTACCACGTGTAGCGGCGGAAAATACTTCCCAGTGGCGTAAATCGAATTGTTCTCCAAATGCTTGTGATCGAGTAAACAGTCCGCCGATCCAGTAGCTGTTTACGAGTAAGAAACCGATACCCCCGACAACCACGTAGCCTATGGTGCGTTTGATCCAGTCGATTCGGCGGTATATCAGATTTGCGATGAAAAAAACGATTCCGGTAAAGAGGGATAGGTAGCAGGCCAGTGCGAAAAATTGGATCGAACATATGGACAGAATCCACATGGTTAAAAAGTAGAACAGGCTGGTTCTCGTTGAGGGGGTACGCAGCAGATCTAAAAGTCTGGCAATTAGCAAAGGGAGTAATGCATATCCCAGTAAAACAGTCCATTGTCCCGCTATGAAACGGGTGTAGACGAACGGGTTGAGCGTGTAGAAGAGGCCCGCGGCCAGGCGGGCCGGCTTGTTGTCGGGCAGCGGTAGAAAACGATATGCCAGGTAGCCCATTCCCGAAAAAGCCGTCCAGAGCATGAGCTTTTGTAGGATCCACACCGGAACGATCTGGCTCAACAGCCACAGAAGGCCGTAGAGCGGATAGGCATAGACAAGGTTGCCGTAGTCGGGGCGGAAATGGATGAATGGCGTGAACACCATGTCCAGCGTCAGAATATAGCCGGGTAGCAAGAGGTGCCACAGGATGAAAAGTGGCAGGATGGCGTAGACGAGGAGGGGAGCGTACTTTTGGAAGAAAGGAAGCATGGGAGGATATGATTTTCAGCCAACAGCGGACAGCTTACAGCAGGGGAAGGAGGTGAATCATGAATCAAGGTATTGGCATGGAGGAGTTAAGCAGGGTAGGTTTCAACCAATTTCTATGAATTTCTACTAATTTAATGCCCCCTTTCCTTTAATTCTTAATTCTCTCTTCATGCTTCTTTTTCCCTGCCGTTTCTTCTCATCTTACCAGATGCGGCCCCGAGGCAAAAGGGGACACCGGGGATTCCTGGTCGGACAGCGCGGTGGAAGCCGGAAGGGATTGCCTGTGGGGGCGGGATTCTTCGCTACGCTCAGAATGACCAGGGACTGTCATTCTGAGCCCCGCGTTAGCGGGAGCGAAGAATCCCGTACTCCCAGTCTACCACTCCCTCCCAGGGAACACTCTCTAGTTCAGGCTTCTCACGCCAAAAAAGACCACGCTGTTTCTGTGATCATGAGGAAATAGGGTTGTGAGTGAGGAACGTATTTATGGTTGCTTTCCTCACTCACAATTCTATAACAAATATACCTATCCGGTTGCAGTTTTTCTAAATGTTCTTACTTCTTTCTTAGCGGTAGGATTTTTTTGGTAAGCGTGATTCATTGCTGTTAATACTGGTGCTTGGCCTTTTGTCCAAGAGTATTCCACTTCCATGGACTCATCATTTCTTTCATCCTGTTCTTCTATTTCCAATCTAGTAATTAAAAATCGTATCGTCATGATACCCTCTTTTACGGATATTAAGGGTTCTGAGGATGCATTATTCCGCGTATGGGTAGGTTTTTTTTCTATTGGAGTTCTGTCAAAATTCAGAACTTGTCCTTGTTTATGATTTTGTACCCTATGTGCATGTGGAATTTCTTGGGGAGCACTGATGCCGCGTCCACCCACAATCTCCTTTCCCTGCATGATCACGATGCCGTCAAAATTAAGAGTTGTGGTAACTCTACTTCTTGTTCTGTTGGTTATATATACCTTGAGCTTATCATCCAATTCTGTACCAGTATTTATTGGTAATGTCGCTTGGTCGCACTCAATCTCTAATATGCCTTGGCTATTGTTCGTAACTTTTAATTCAATAACTTCCATTTTTTGTAGGTTTATTATTATGATAAATAATTTTTTCGTGTTTTTTTATACAATTTCGGAACGTCTTTTTTTGTAAGAGTGCTTATTAGGACGCATTCTTTATCTCAAGAACAAAAAACCGCTTCTTTCCTCGAAGCGGTTTTGTTGATTGTCTCTTTATGGCTTTGTTAGCCTTGATCAACACACCGCTTCACACCTTTCCAGGGAAAGGAGATATTCTGGCAAATGACAGCCGAGATGTGAAGGGTATAGGTAGATCGCATAAATTTTGCTAAAAAAACCGTTTTTATTGTAATTAGTCTGGCAATAATGTCAACTCTTTTTGGTGACAAATCGAAAACCTTCCTCGCCGCCTATCGTCGTGTAGTCTATCTGAAGCCCTTCCAACGACTTTACTGCTTTAGT
Source organism: Candidatus Altimarinota bacterium (assembly GCA_039809385.1). Lineage (GTDB taxonomy): Bacteria > Patescibacteriota > Gracilibacteria > JBDHUY01 > JBDHUY01 > JBDHUY01. Next base: position 52,967 of record JBDHUY010000013.1, on the reverse strand, counting down.
AGGAAATACCAACGTAATACTTTCAAACCGGATCGGTGTATATGTCTTTTTGGGAGCTTCAATAAAATCGAGAAAAAAGTCGCGGTCTCCCTGCTCGTTTTTCAGAAAGTCCACTTGTAACAGCCACCCCGTTTTGCTTTCCTCCTCCTGAATATCTTCTATTTTTCGCAAAGCCCGTTCGGTCAGGGTAATGCCTTTTACCGTCAATGTTGGCAAATCTTCGGACGCTTCGTTCAGTTCCCGCAAGATGGTTTCCAGGTCTCCCTCGCTCATCCCGTGTCCCAGAATACCTTGTTCCAGCGTCTCGTAGCCGTTAAACGCGCAGCCGAAACAATGCAGTCCGTAGTCCAGCATGATATCCGGGGCTGCCGGCACCTGGTCGATAATTTCGGTCAAGGTCATGTCTTTAGTAATGGTAGCGGGCATGGGAGGGGGGAGTTAGGAGTCTGGAGAAGGGAGAGGTGCAGAGGGCAGGTTTACAGCCCCGAAGAGGCCCCATTGGAGCTTACAAAAAGTGTACCATACTAGATACTTTATACGTAATACCTAATACATTTGCAATAAAATCTTCCTCTTGACTTTTCAGTGCTAGCACTCTAATATAGCAAGTGCTAATTTATATCTTTATTCAATTTTTATGAAACTCATTCGATGGGCTCCCAGGGGTCATAATCATCCGGTCATGACGCCCGTGACCGATGATACGCAGGACTTGATGAACTGGTTTTTTGACTGGCCGCGTTCGATGAGCGTCTCTTCCCGTGCCGCCATGCCGAGAGTCGATATGGAAGAGACCGAACACGAGATTGTCGTTACAGCCGACGTGCCGGGTATGGATCCCGAGAATATTCAGGTCGAGGTTCAAGATGGCATCTTTACGCTGAGTGCCGAACAATCCGAAAAAACGGAAGACGATATGAAAGACAAGAAGCAGTATCATCTGCGTGAACGTCATACGAAATTTTACCGCTCGTTTTCCCTCCCCACTGCCGTAGAGAGCGATAAGATCAGCGCCAAGTATATGAAGAACGGCACGCTGGTCGTGACGTTACCCAAAACCCCGGAAAGCCAGGCCAAGAAGGTGAAGATCGATCTGGAGAAGTAACCAGGTTGTGATGCGTTAACGGCAGGCTACGGGATTCTTCGCGCTCTCTCAGAATGACCGGTACTGGTCATTCTGAGTCCCGCGTTAGCGAGAACAAAGAATCCCGTAGATCATTACAATCAAGATGATAGCAGTGAACTTACGCGTCAGGACGTTTGCCTCTCCTCAAACGCCCGTTCTTTCTGGCGCTGCTTTGCTTCACTGTCGCCGCGAGCCCAGAAGTAGTTGTTATAGTCCACGAATCGTACCACGGGCTTAAATACCTCGGGTAGCAGAGCCGCCATTTCCTGGGCTACCAGACGATAGTTCGGGTGTCCCTGCGGGGATGATCGAAGCTCGGTCAGATGTTCGATCGCTCGCAGATTCATCCCGAAAATGTAGCGTAAATGGTATCCATAGCAAACTGCATACTGAGCCATCTGGTCGCCCAATTGTTCTCGCATGGCTTCAAAGAGCTTCTTGGACATCCGGTATACTTTTTCTACTTCTTTTTCTACACCGGCCTCCTGTAGTTCAGAGGGCATGTTATAGCCCAGATAGGGCGTTAAAAGTTGACGTTGCTGTGTCAGCATGCGGTGCCGTTCTAAGTCCCGGTATATTCCGAAATCGTTGACCAGTTCGTACGTAAACGGATACCCGTATTCATACCCCCGCGACACCCGGTCCCGTCGCGTTTGGCGATTTCCGGCAGTTATGTCGATGATTTTTTTGCAAATTCCGGGCATTTCTTTTTCCCGTCGCGCAATGATTTTTCTAAGCTCAGAGGCCGAAAAATGCGTAAATGGAAAAAGAATGTCGGCACACAGAAATATCAGAAATTCCCGGTCGTTCCTGGGGCGGGCGAGGAGTTTTGTGCTGCGTGCCGTGTTTTTTTTCGGTTTGACCCCGTCAGGAAACGATGCCGCAAACTCCCGGATCGTGTCGTTTCTTTGTACGATATAATCGAGTTTCGCGGCCCGCTTTACAAAAACCGGGATGACCTGATTGAGCGCCTGGTGGGCATTGCCGGCTATGGTTCTCATTTCGGGTAATTCCTGACTGTAGAGATGCGACAAGAGGTTCTGAAAAAACCGACCGTTCCCAAATATGCCCATATTGGTCAACGTAGCCGCTGGCAACATGCAACGCAGCGTATCGCAGGTTTTAGTTTTTAGATCCATATTGTAGGTTCGCTTGAAATCTTTTTGCGTTTTCTCGTCCGGCATATCTGAGAAACGTTGCTTCTTCCCAGTACCTAAAATATCGTACTCGGCTTCTTCCAGGGACTTCTTGGTACTAAAGAACGTCTTTAACGGTTCTTGCAGACGACAATACGTATCGAAGATGCGGTCCATGGTTTGTACATAGAGTTCTCCGACCGGTGAATCCAGGATGACATTATCTTTATAGTAGCGATAATTACCGTTTTCGTCTTTATGGTCGTACACCACATAGCGCGAGGATTGTTCGATCGGCGAGCCGCCGATGCGACGGTCTTCGATCTCCTTGGTAGCCAGGTTGGAAATATTTTCCAGCGCCAGGTGCGCTCCTTCCAGCTCGCCCACGCTATCGTCGCCGTATTGGATTAAAATCCGTTCGATCAGTTCGGTCGATTTTACCGGGTCGATGCGTTCGTCTTTGACCAGTTCGAGCAGCGTTTCCTTGACTCCGCCTTTTTGTCTCGAGTATCGCGCAAATGCCGCACCCACTACTCCTTCCAATCCTTTTAGCGCAAAGATATCGCTTTCAGCCGAAGACAAATATTGTTTTAAAAAATCGATTTGCTCGCTCGAGAGGTTTTGTCCGCCTTTGTAAGGGATACGTTTGGAGGGGTGCATAGGGGAGGGGAGTTAGGAGCAGGGAGAGGGAGACAGGAGACAGAGGCTTACAGCTGTCAACGAACAGCTTACAGTTCCGAAGTGGCCCTTAGATCATAGAAGCTAGAAGTTAAGAACTGGAGGAAGACAATGATGTATGCCAAACTGTTTACCGTTGTTGTACCTCACTTTACATTTTGCACTTTGCATTTACTGCCAGCTGATTGTTGATAGCGTCGATCCCTGCTTGCTATCTTAGCAAAAAACCGGTCGGGTTCAATCCAATCGTCGCTGCTTTATTTTGACAGTTGCGCCCCGGTCGGGAGTTTGTTAGTCTGGGCATCGTTTGTTTTCAAGATCTCCTATGGAAATCATTCCCCTCTCAAATCTTTCCGCTGCCGATTTTGCTGCTTTGAAGGATCGACTTAGCGATTCTGTATTCGTCTACCCGACTGATACTTGTTATGGCATCGGCTGTTCTTTGTTGAATAAAAAAAGTGTTCAAAGAATAAACTTAATAAAATCCCGCGAAGCCAAAAAACCTACTAGCATTATGGTCGATGATACCGATATGTTTGCGCAATACGGTCTAATGAACGATTCTGCACGTATGCTGGTCGAACGCTATTTGCCGGGAGCGTTGACCCTTGTCGTTAAAAAGAATAAGAAATGTCCCCAATACTTTAATACGGGCAGCAATACGATCGGTATACGTATTCCCGATCATTCATTTTGCCTGACACTGGTTCGCTTGCTGGGTACTCCGATTATTACCACGAGCGCTAATCTGGCGGGTGAAGAGAGCCCCTATGCTCTGGAGCAAATTGTAGCAAGTTTTCAGCATCGCGAAGATCGCCCCGATATTATTTTCGACGCTGGAACGCTACCCGCCGTTCCTCCGTCTACCGTGGTTGATGTTTCGTCAAGAACGATACGAATTTTAAGGCAGGGAACGGTGAAAATTAGGTCCGATGTAATCAAAAATTAAAAAGAGACGTATTGAAAAAAAGTGAAAATATCTTTTTCTACGCAGTTCTATATCTGCATTTTTTGAAGATACCAGCTCGATATCCTTACCATACGCCAAAGTGCTTATAGTCGGGTTATAGTTGTAAAATATTTGTGACATATTTTCTGGTATATGCTTTTTTTGCTTGTCCTCATGCAAAAAAATTGACTTCTGATACTTCAACGGTACAATAAAACATGTATGTTTTTCCTTTTTCAATCCCAGTAAAAATGACGTTGAGCGCAGCAGCCAAAAAAATCGGAATCTCGCAAAAAGTTCTTAAAGATGCCATGAAAGAGCTCACTATCGACATGTCCGCAGAAACGTTGAGCGCCAAAGATGTCAAATCGCTGGAGAAATACTTTGAGGAAAAGTCTCAACCCGCCAGTAAAAAAACGGTCAAAAAAGAATCGAAACCCGCTGTGAAGAAGTCTTCCAAACCTGCCCAAAAATCGCCTGCCAAGGCATCCGAAGATATAAGTGAGCCCCAAAAAACTTCTTCAAAAAAGAGCGTCGAAAAAACGCCTGTGCCTGTCAAAATCAAACCGGAAGTCGTGAAAAAGAAGCCGACGCCGGATATCGAGTTGCCCCCTTTAGAGGAAGATCCGCTTTTGAAAGAGATTATCGAAGCTGAGGAAGAACATACCAAAACCGAGGCTGTGATCGAAGAAGTGGAGCGCGAAGTGGAGCGCGAAATACTTAGGGCTCAGAAGAAGCAGAAACTTACCTCGACCAAGGTTGCTGAAAAAGAAAAGACCGAAGAAAAAGAAGAAGAGCCAGTCCATCTTCCCAAAGGCAGTGTAACAATCCCAAGCGTTATCTCAGTCAAGGAATTTGCCGAAAAGATTTCGGTTCCGGTCAGTAAGATCATTGCCGAATTGATGAAAAACGGCCTGATCGTCACCATCAACCATAAAATAGATTTCGATACCGCCGAGATCGTAGCCGATTCTTTTTCCATCCAGCTGAACCGGCAACGCGAAGATATTTCTTCTGCCGATCTGCTTCAGGGAAATCTGGAGAAAATGCTTGCCAACGAAGACAAAAGCAAATTAGAGTCCCGTCCTCCCATTGTCAGTATCATGGGACACGTCGATCACGGAAAGACCAGATTGCTCGATTATATCCGCAAGTCCAATGTTCTGGATACCGAAGCTGGCGGTATTACGCAGAAAATCGGGGCCTATCAGGTCGAATACAAGCATAATAGAATCGCTTTTCTCGATACTCCCGGTCACGAAGCCTTTACCGCGATGCGAGCCCGGGGAGCCAAAGTAACCGATATTGCCATTTTGGTCGTAGCCTCCGACGAAGGAGTCAAACCGCAGACTCGCGAAGCGTACGATCATATCAAAGATGCCAATGTGCCGGTTATCGTAGCGGCTACCAAGATCGATAAACCCGAAGCCAATCTCGAAGTCCTCAAAGGCCAGTTGGCCGAGATCGGTCTGGTACCGGAAGAATGGGGAGGATCGACCATTGTGGTACCCGTTTCAGCAGTGACGGGGAAAGGCGTAGATACGTTGCTTGATATGATTTTGCTGGTCACGGAAATGAATCCGCTCAAAGCTAATCCGCATCGGCCTGCCGTTGGAACGGTTATCGAATCGAACCTTGACCCTAAATTCGGACCCGTTGCCACGATTCTGATCAATACCGGAACCCTTAATCTCATGGATTTCGTCGTAGTCGGCGAGTCTTACGGTCGTATCAAAGTCATGATCGACCATACGCTGAAGAAAATTAAAACCGCTTTTCCCAGTATGCCGGTGCAGATAGCCGGTTTGTCCGAAGTTCCCGCAGTTGGCGACATTCTTCAAGTTGAGAAGGATCTTGAAAACGCCAAAAAACGAGCGATAGAAATAAAGAGCCTGCGTACTACCGCACACCTGAGCAGCGGGGGAGGATTGGGCGATATCATCGCCCGGATTCATGCCGGCCAGCTCAAAACGCTCAAAATCGTTCTCAAAGCCGATACGAAAGGATCGCTCGAGGCAATTACCGCCGCGATCGAAAAGATCCAGTCCCCGGAAGTCGAAGCCAAAGTGATTCACAGCAGCGTTGGAAACATTACCGAAACCGATGTATTGATGGCCTCTGCTGGCGGAGGAATTGTGATGGGATTTGCCGTTTCGGTCCCGCCCCAAGTGGAAAAAGCCTTTCAGCGTGAAAAAGTAGAAGTGCGTCAGTATCGCGTCATTTACCAGCTTTTGGAAGATATCAAAAAAATCCTGCTTGGCCTGCTCGATCCCGAAATTCGCGAAATCGCCTTGGGTGATCTCGAAGTGCTCGCCGTATTTTTAAAGGATAAAAAAGGAATGATCGTGGGAGGCCGGGTTACCAAGGGCAAAGCCGAGACGAAAGCCAAGGTCAGGATCATTCGGCAGGACAAACTGCTCGGAGAAGGAGATATCTCGATGCTGAAACGAGACAAAGACGTTGTCTCGGAGGTGAAAGAAGGCTATGAGTGCGGTGTGCGTTATGACGGTCCGGTCGTGATCGAAGTGGGTGATATCATGGAATTCTACAAAATCGAAAAAGTGAAGAAGGAAAGCTTATAAACTATAATCTTCTTCCGTAACGAGCATATCTTCTCACGATTTGAGGCGGATCCTTTTTTTGCATGTCTCGGCATCCGCCCTAAGGTTTGCTATATGACCCCCAATGCTGATGGATTGGCGTAATCTCTTTAAATAAAAAGAAATCTTATACTAATTCCACATCTACAGATAGCAAAATCCACGGGTACGCTGATAGAAAGCCAAAATCACAATCCGCCGAGGCGAACAAATGCTAACAGAATACCCAATATCAAAGTTCCAAAAAACTGTCACAAGCAAGTATGATGCATGGTTTCAACGTTTGATATTGGATACTTGAGTTTATTTTGGCATTTGGATTTTGAGCTTTGGGATTAACTAATACATATGTATCACTTTGAAGTGGAAATGGGATCAGGTTCTTTTGAATGAAGGTATTTTTCCAGTAACTTTCAATGAAATAGTTTTGCCAGCAAAGGGTAGTAGAAGACAGTGCTGTACTGGCAGACTCTTGTTTTTATTACGTGCAGGACTGGAAACTTCCCGTTTCTTCTGTTAGAATCCCTCATAGAATTTTATTTTGTCGTTTCTTTCGTGTATGAAAAAGAATTTCGTTAAACTGAGTATCTTGGTTTTACTCGTCACCTCTTCTTTGGCGGTACTGGCCCAGTCTTCCGTTGAACAACCGTTTACCGACATAAATCAGTACAGTAAGTATTTCAAAGCTGCGGTCGAAATGAAACGGCGCAATGTGATCGAGGGGTATGCCGACGGTTCATTCAAACCTAATCAAAAGGCTAACCGGGCCGAAACGCTCAAGATTTTTCAACTCGGGTCCGGTGTAACCATCGTTCCCGAACGCGTCTTGCCCTTTCCCGATACCGGTTCGGGCAGTTGGTACGGTTCGTACGTCCAGACCGCGCTCGATCTGGGTATAGCGCAGGGATACCCCGACGGAATGTTTCGCCCCGAGAAAACCGTGAATAAGGTGGAAAGTCTCAAAATGCTGACCAAACTCAACAATATTCCACTTCCAACCGTCGCATTAGGACAGAAAGCCCTTTTTCAAGATACCCCCATTACGTCCGATACCCTATGGTACCAGCCCTATGTTTTTTATGCGGACGAGAGCAACGTGGTTGATGATAAAACCATTTATTCGTTTGCCCCGTCGGAGGAGATGACCAGGGGTGAGTTGTTGGAAATGATGTACCGGTTGATACTGATCCGTGAAAGAGACTTGCAGCGTTTCGATACATCCCAAAGCGGCGTCGCTTCCTTTTACGGTAATGGCGTCGAAGGAAATAAAGTCGCTTCGGGAGAATATTTTTCCAATGAAGAATTTTCCGCTGCTCACACCTATCTGCCGTTTGGTACCTTTTTGGTCGTATTTAACACCAATAAAGGTACCGGTACGCTAGTGCGGGTAAATGATCGGGGGCCGTATGTGGAAGGGCGGGTTGTCGACCTTTCACAAGCCGCTTTCGGCGCGATAGAATCTTTTTCTAAGGGGCTGGCTAATGTAAAAGTAGTGCCGGTTGGCGTTATTCCCGGTTTGAAAAAACATAACATTGACGCGCAAAGCTTCTTCGATGCAACCGGTAACCGCGGCATACAATTGGAACGAACATTTCCCAGCATCTTTCTGCCCGGGGAGTCTTATACCTTTCGAGGCAACACCGTTGCTCCGGCCAGTATCGTGACCGCTTTGCTTACCGATCAGGGGGATAAACGGGAATTCGTTTTTCAGGCTCCGGTAACCGACGGTACGTTCAGCCTGCCTGTCGTTTTTCCCAAAGAAGGTACGTTTCGTCTGAGCATTATTCCCGGAACTACCGGCGTGGGAGCCGTAGAAGTCTTTGTCGTTTCCCCCGATCTTTTTGAAAAAAGCGGCATCTCGAACCTGATCGGGCCTACCAATGCTCCCTTGAAAGTGACTATGGAATACGGGGGATTCGGAAGTATGCTGAAATGGGATCCCAACAATTCTAATCTATTCCAAATCATTTTTTCCCAAGGCGGAAAACAAAAAGTTTTTTATAATGTCGGCGAAAATCATTTCGCGATACCCTACGACCAGTTTGTCGACTTCGCGCCCCAGCTGCCATTGCGCGTGGAAGTACGGGGCGGACGTACTTCGAGCGACTTCTCGGTTGATCGCAATACTCCCTGGTCGGAAGCCGGCGTTTTGACGGTTACCCCGGCCCGCCACGAATATGAGATTTACAAGCAGGACAAGGTTGTGTTTTCAGCTTTTTCAAGGATTTTGCCCTCTGATGCTCTGCTGCTGGAAGCTCAGACCAGTATTCCTTTAAACAGTCAGGGATGGTACATCGCCCCGGACGGATTTCCCCATGCGTTTGCGCTGTCCGATAAAAAACAGATCGACGCCGGTGAGAAATTTTCTTTCTCGATTCCGCTAGATCAGACCGGAACCTATATCGTTGAAATAAACGATCTCTACGGCGAAGCCGTCTTTAATTTCCCTTTTTACAGTTCCGGGGTATTTCCTGTTTTGCCAAACCCGCGCGATATTCAGGCTAATTTCGAGACTGTAAGCAATCTGGATGTCGCCAAACAGCGCGAAATGATATTGGCTGACATAAATACCGAACGAAAACTTCTGGGATTGTCACCTCTTTCGCTCGATTCCAAAGCTAATAGTCTTGCCCAGGCGCGGACTGACGATATGGCGAAACGCGATTATTTCTCTCACACGACTCCCGAAGGGAAAAACGCTCTGGATCTATCCGGCGAGTATGGCATTACCGGGACGGTGGGGGAGAATCTGGCAAAAGATTTGAATCCGGTTCTGGCACTCTACGGTCTTTTCCGGAGCGCCGGCCACCGCAATCTGCTCTTGACGGACCGGTTCTCTCGTATTGGCATCGGTTTTTCCAAATCAAAAGACGACGCCATCCTGATGGCACAAATTTTTTATTGATTTATTATGTGAGATTATTGCTTTGTGTCCATAAAATACTATAATAATAGTATTGTCGTTTTTTAGGAGAAAAGCTAAATGGATCAAAGTATTCTGCCGATTCCGATTGCCATCACCCGCGACGATACCGGAAGATTCTTGCTGGTATTTAAAGAAAAAGCTCTTTCCGCTGCCTGCAAAGGTCACTGGCAGTTGCCGGGCGGGAAAATGCAGTTTGGCGAAAGCGTCAAAGACAATATTATTCGAAAAATGCAGGAATATCTGGGACTTGATGTCGCAGTCCAGGAGATTCTGCCCATGATTCCACCGGTAGTTATTTCTCGCGACAGCGACGGAGACTACGAATTTGTGATTATCCCGGTAACGGTAAAGATCGTCAGCGGCGAACTTACTTTGATGGAAGGAAAAATAAAAGAAGCCCGCTGGTTTACCCTCCAGGAGCTTGAAGAACTGTGGAACCAGGGGACGCTGGTCGACAAAGATATGGATGTAATCAAATTCGTAACTGCTCAGCAGGATGAAAATTGACTCCTCGTATTCTGATACCGATTTCAACTCTCCATGATTGCAAAACTTGCAGGATGAAAGCAAAAGTCCAAAACGCAATCCGCCGCGGCGGACAAATACCAAAAGAATGCAAGTGTCCAAATCAAAATTTCAAATAATCAATTTCTATGAGCTGCTCTCGACTTTGACATTTGAGTTTTGAGATTCTTTTTGTATTTGCCATGTCAACTTTGGCATGATCATACCGTCTTGTTGAACATCCAAGATTGTCGACATGAGGTAGTATTACTTGATGCAACACCCGGTTATCGCTAAAGTTAAAGGGGACGATTTGTTCTATCCTATTTAAACTATGAAAACTCCTCAAATCTTTGCTTCTCTTCTGGCTGCCGACTTTGGAGCGCTAAACGCGGATATTGCCCGTATCGAACCGTTTGTCGATGGTCTTCATTTTGATATTATGGACGGTCATTTTGTCCCGAATCTCACTTTCGGGCCGCTTATTTTGCAAAAAATAGAAACCCGACTGCCGATTGAAGTCCATATGATGGTGAAAAACCCCGAAATGTACATTCCGGATTTGCTGAAAAAGAGCGTACAATCTATCTCTTTTCATGTCGAAGCGATTCCCGAATGCTCTCATATGGGAGGAGAAGGGCCCGAGCATCGTCCGTGGGGCCATTGTACAGACCGTTTCTACGATCTGTTTGCTCAGATAAAAGCCGGCGGGGCTCGTGCGGGTCTGGCGATCAGTCCCGATACCGACGTGCATCTGCTTGACGAATTTTTGGCTGAGATCGACTATGTTCTGGTCATGGGAGTTCCCCCCGGTTTTGGCGGCCAGTTTTTTGTGCCGGCCGTATTGGAAAAAGTGAAATATCTCAGAGACTCCTTTCCTGATTTGCCAATCTTTCTGGATGGCGGTATGAATCAAGAAACGGCAGCTTTGGTCCGGGGAGCGGGCGTAGAGGTGATCGTTTCCGGTAGTTTTCTTTTTGGAGCAACGGATCCGTATCAAGCGGCTCAAGAGTTGAGAGGCGATACGGCAAACGTTTAGCTACCAGCGGTCAGTAAATGCAAAGTGAAAAGCTCGTCCTGACAATGGGAAGGATGCAAAACTTGTTTTGAGGAGGAACGACGAATGAATGTACGGTGGCAGACAATCAGTTCGTTGGTTGCCAATGGATCATTGTCCTATCGCTAACTTTTGTCTTCTAAATCGTTGCCTGGCTATACACTGTTGGCTGTAATCTCTTAATCCGCTGTACTGTCACTCTGGACGAAGTGAAGAGTCTGCGAGTATCACATGTACTGCTCCAGAAAACTAAGCACCCTGTGTTTGTATTCTTCGGGGTATTCGATGAGGGCTTTGACATGATCGCCGCGTTCGGGCAACCACAGTTCGGTATGTGATTTGTCCCGGATGGCATTGTAGATTTGTTCGCTGTTTTGGTAGGGGATTGCCTTGTCTTGGCGTGTATGGATCAGCAAGAGAGGCGTACTTCCCAAATCTTGCACTGCTTGTTGGGGCGAAACTTGCTCTAGGCGCACGTCGCTGATAAGAGGCATTATCAGGAGGATCAATCTAGTGAACGGAACGTCTGGGAGTCCCGACCAGTACGGCAAATTCGTGCTCAAGTACGCTCGTAAATCGGCAAAGGGACTATCGGCTATAATGAGTCTGACATCGGGATTTGCTGTTCCGGCGACGAGTACCGTCGCGGCTCCCATCGACCAGCCGATCAAGCCGATACTGCTACTCTTCTTTATCTCGCGGGCAAAACGTATCGCCGATAGGACGTCTTGCCGCTCTTTGGTTCCGACGGTCGTCTGATTTCCTGCGGAATTTCCGCTATTCCTGAGATCGAACATCATCACGTTGTATCCCGCATGTACCAGCGTGTCTGCCAGAGACAAAGCATTCGCCTGTTTGATGAGCCGGGAAGAACCGTAGCCATGGACGAAAAGGATCGTTTTGGAGCTTTCGTGGATTTTTCCCTCCTTTTGGGCACCGACCCACCAGCCTGACAGTGTAAGATTATCCGGTTGACTCGGGAATTCGACATTTTCATACAATAAACCGACTGCCTCAGGTGTCGTATCTATACTTTCTCTGACAGGGTGTACAAGGCTGGTACCGACATAGACCGATATGCCAACCGGAGTTGCCAGGATAAGAATTAAAATCACGATCAGCGGTACAAGGTAATATCTCTTGAGATACCAGGATTTATTTGTTGGAGCCATAAGAAAAAAAGTAAACGATTATTTACATAGTACAACAAGTTCTTCGGGAGAATCAATGGCGATCTTTTACTTGAACGGATTCAAATTCTGGATCCCGTCCAGATTAGGTACCAGTCCGCTCATGAAACTTTTCAGCGCGTCTATCTGTCCGGTGGTTACCGAGTACAAATAATAGCTGAAGCCGATCGCCAGTAAAAATGGCAGAACGTTCGTGATCAGGTAATAGATGAACTTGATCTGTCCGATTTTGCGTTCTTCCTGCTTATAGTCTACCAATTTTTTAAGTAACGCCGTATTGGTCTCCAGCAGGGCCGAGATTTTCGCCAGTTCTTCTGCCGGGTTTGGTGGACGTGTGGGCTGGGGAGGATCTGTATTTTGTAGGTTGGCGGAGGGAGGTACGTTCATGGAGAAAGCGTGTTGTGTCGGATGGAAGTGAAAAGCGAAACAACCTATCAGGTCTAATCCGATTAAAAATGTCTACCACATGCGATAGAACAGACTTTTTTTGCTATGTCGATGACCAGTCTCCGAATGCTTCCTTGCGCTGATCGATTTCTGCTTTGGTAAAAGGCAGTTCTTTTGTGATGATCATGAAACCAATCTCAAAAATTGAATATGTTACTTGAAGAATAGCCGAATTGAGGAAAAATAAAAGATGTAGAAATAATTTTATTCCACCTCCGGCATATCTTTGCCCCATTCTACAATATATGTTGCATGCTCTTTTAACTTTTGTTCAAAAAAATTGATCAATTGTAGTCCTTTCTTCCGCTCAATCGTATTCTGATCAAGCAGGCGAAAGACAATATCGATGATCAGGTCATACCGGCTGGTTTTGTTTTTGACTAGCATATCGAAGGGGGTCGTGGTTGTGCCTTCTTCCTGGTAGCCGTGGATCGAAAAGCGGTTGGCGGACTCGTGCCCCCATACCAGTTGCTTGATTGTTCCCGGATAGCCATGGAAGTTGAAAACAATAGGCTTGTCTTTGGTAAAATAATGGTAGAATGCGTCGTTATCCATCGCTAACGGAAGGCGCTCGTCGCCGATTCCCAGCGCTGTCAATTCCGAGATATTTACAAAACGCAATTTTATCTCGGGAGCATGCTGCTTGAGGAGCTCGATTGCCGCTACACACTCTTGTACCATAATATCGCCTGCTCCGCACAGGACGATATCCGGATTTTCGCTTCCTGTGGGATCAATCCAATCCCAGCGTCCCAGCCCTTTCCGGAGCTCTTCCCGGGCTTGTTCGATCGTCAACCACTGCCTCATCGGGTTTTTATTCGCCACGATGACATTGATCGCATTCGTTCTCTTGAAACAATCCTCCAGAATCACGAGCATACTATTGATATCGCACGGAAAGTACACGCTTGAAAAGGGACCGTGTTTTTCCAGTATATTGCTGATAAAACTCGGATTCTGATGCGAATACCCGTTGTGTTCCTGACGCCAGCCGACACTCGTGAGCAGATAATTTAGGGATGAAACGGGTTTTCTCCAGGGAATACGACTCGATTGTTTCAAGAATTTGGCATACTGGTCGACCATGCTGGCGATGATCATGGCAAACGCCTCATACGTGGCGAACATTCCATGTCTTCCGGTAAGCAAATAACCCTGCAACCAGCCCTGTAACGTATGTTCGCTTAAAACTTCCATCACTCTGCCCGCCGGGCCGATATTTTCATCGTAAGACTGCAGCGGCCAGGTAAAAGCCCGCGATGTGGTTTCAAAGAGCGCCTGAAGTTTGTTGGACTCGGTTTCGTCGGGGCAGAAGAATCGGAAGTTCGCTTCGGCATCATGTAGTTTCAAAATATCGCGGATATAGTCAGCGGCAACTGTAGTACTTCCCGAGAGTGTTTCTTGGTCCGAATCGACCGCGTACATTCTTAATTCGGGTAACTTCAAATCTTTACGTACGTTTCCGCCCAGAGTGTGCCGATTATGGCCCATTCGTAAGTTTCTTTCGGGAATATAGTCGGTTATGTCAGGTAGCGGTTTTCCTTCGCGATCGATCAGTTCTTGAATTTTATAGCTTTCAAGCCAAGCCTTAATTGCCTCGAATTCGGAGGTATCGTGATGTGGATTCTGGGCCGGAATGCCGTGCGAGCGATAGCTCCCTTCTACTTTCTTTTGATGGAGCTCTTTTATGCCGGTCCAGCCTTTGGGAGATCGGAAGACAATGATCGGCCAAGCGGGCTTGTGCGCAGGTTTCTGAGAACTTCGGGCTGATTTTTGTATTGAACGGATTTTTTGATAGGCGGCTTCGAGTGTAGATATCATTTGTTCGTGCGTTGACAGGGAGCCGGGTAGCGTACTTTTCTGATTTTTCTCTTCGTAATTTGTTTCTAGCAACCCCCCTTCCCCCCTTGTCAGGGGGAACAGGATATTCTTTTTGCTGGCTTCTTCTTTCTGACCGCTGACAACTGACTGCTGATTGCTGACTGCCACGAACAGCGGGTCGTAGCCCAATCCTTCAAAGTATTTGCGGATCTCTTCGTTGTCCATACTTCCAAAAATGGTCGGACTGGTAATTTTATACCCGTTCAGATGCAGGATTGGTAAGACTGCTCCGGATTCTTTGGGATTTAGAAACTTGTTGCTATGCCAGGCTGCGGCTAACGGGCCGGTTTCGGCTTCTCCGTCGCCGATGACGCAGGCGGCGATCAGGTCAGGATTATCAAGTACGGCACCGTAGGCGGTGGCGAGCGAATAGCCCAGTTCTCCGCCTTCCAGGATCGCTCCCGGCGTGCCCGGATTGCTGTGCGAGGGGAATCCTCCAGGCCAGCTGAACATCTTTATCAGTTTTTCAGTACCCTGTTTATCGCGTGTTAGTTCGGGGTAAAAATCGGCTAACGTTCCTTCGGCAAACAGGTTGGCTATAACAGCCGGGGCGCCGTGGCCGGGTCCGGCGATGAAAAGCATCTCGCATTTTTCTTTCCAGATGAGATAGTTCAGGTGGGTGTAGATGAAATTCAGGCCCGGTACTGTGCCCCAGTGACCCAGAATTCGTTCTTTTATGTGTTCCGGTTTGAGTTCGGTTTCTAATAAAAAGTTCTCTTTCAAATAGAGTTGCGCGGCGCTCAGGTAGTTGACGTAACGAAAATAGCGATGCAGCGACATAATAACTTCTTCTTGTGATTTTTTCGGTTGTCGTTGTGTTGTCATAGAGTTTGTGTTTTAGAAAAATCAAAGATGCTCTTTTCATTATACGGTCTTTGGGCCTGTTTTGGAAAGAGAACTCTGCCTGATTACCGTATACTGGTATGTTTTAAAAATATGCTGTTTTCACCTTTTTGATAAGAGAACTCTTGTCGATTTATCTCTATGTTCAATCTAAAATACAGGTAGTATATATGCTTTATGGAGTATCATATGAAAATGACTTTACAGCGTAGTAAAAAAAACTCCGCGGTGGTTCCGCTTCAATTGAATACTGTGATATATCAAGAAGGGGAATATTATATTGCACAATGTTTGGAAGTAGATGTTAGTAGTTTTGGGAAAAACGAACCAGAGGCAGTAGCAATGTTACAAGATGCCCTGGCGTTATATTTTCGAGACGAACCGATTGCCAAACGTCGTAATGTCGTATCCATTACGCGTCCGCGTCTGGAGCAGCTAATTATCTATGCCTAAACTTTTTTCTACTCAGCAAATCTGTAAGGCTCTTTTAAAATGTGGCTTTGTGTTTGTTGATCAAACGGGAAGTCTCATAAAAAAAGTTTGGAAAAGACCAATATGTGGTTATTGTTCCGGCAAACCGTAAAGAAATCCCGCTTGGCACGTTGAAGTCTATTTTGCGTCAAGCTTTTGTGACACAACCCGAGCTTGAAAAGCTTTTAGGTTTGTGATGTAGCAAACAGATAATACGCCTATACTAGCTCACATTATTCTTTTGATTTGATAGATTCGGCAATATTGGTTAATACCTCATCTGTTACCTCATTGTAGCTTTGGATCGTGGCGATTGCTCCTGTTGCCAGAAGTTTTTCTGCTCCTACGCCGGTGGTTAGGCCGATGGAAGTCATACCGGCGAGCCGGGCCGCTTCTATTCCATTGACCGCGTCTTCAAATACCAGACACTCTTGCGGCAGGGTGTTTAAGCGGTGGGCGGCCATCAGGAACATTTCCGGATCGGGTTTTGAGTGTTTGACGTATTTATTGGCTAAGATAACATCGATAAACTCGGTCATACCGGTTTTTTGCAATATATAATCGATGACATAGGGTTTGTTTCCCGTGCCGATGGCGATTTTCAGTCCGCGTTCTTTCATTCTCCGTACAAAATCGCGGGCTCCAGGTACTTCCTTAACCTCAGAACTTTTCAGAATTTGTTTATATATTTCGGCTTTTTGTTTTGAAAAATCCTCGACTTCTGATTCGGTTAGCGTTCTGCCGTGTTTCAAAAAGAACTCGGGAAAAATTGAGCGCGAGCCTTTTCCGGCAAAATTCTGATCATCTTCCTGGGTATAGCGCAGTCCCGCTTTCCCGAAGACGCGGGTAAAGGCTTCATAGTGAAAATGCTGCGTCAAGGTCAGGGTGCCGTCGAGGTCGAAGATGAGGGCATTCAGGTTGTTTTGAGAATGGAAATCGGTCATAGCCAAGCACATACAAAGAAGGTACTATTCTATTGTACCCTAGATTGTCTGACTGTGACAACATTCAAGTTGTTCCTGCGTTGTGTTATGTTTTATGAAATTTCAGAATACGGTATGTCGATAACATCGTTATTACCGTAACACTTGTTGCGTATTTCTTCTGTGATTGCTTTCAATGTAGGATGAGTTACCATTTCATTCAGAATTATTATTTGCTTGTATAATTCTGCTTTGTTCGCTGTCCGGTGTGGGATAGAGTTTATAATTCTTTGTTTAATCGTATCAACCTCTCTTTCGAGTATTCCACCACTCAGTAAAAATAAAAGGGGGATACTTAGTTCTTCCATAACGAAAAGTTTTAGTATCTCCCGTACCGTATCTTCACCTATACCTTCTCCTAGCGTGTTACTTCCTGGTTCTGTTAAGTGTGAGAACGTTGATTGTGTTCGATTTCCGGTAATAAGTATTGCTGTTGGGGAGAAAGATCCTTTTCTGATGGGATGAATGGCTTGAGCAACTTGATCTGCTGTTAATGTGTCAGTATGTAGATTGACAGATTGTATTCCTGCCTCAGAAAAAAATGTCTCGAGTAATTCTGCAATTTCGGCTTTATAGTCTGGTCCGGCAATGACCACAGTTGGGGGGGCTATCTTCGTTATAGAGTCGTAAGTATCACTACCAGGTAGTCTTTTTTCAATGTTCATCATGATCCTTAATTTAGGATAAAAATCTGTGTTTTTATCCTAGTTGTAGAATAGAAAAAGTCAATTTATTTTAGGAAGATTTTATTAATAGGTAACGGTTCACTGTACTATAAGAACTATTGCCTTTTTTTGTGAGTGTAATAGTATCAAATACTAAAATAAATATATGGCAATTCCTTTTGTCTCGTTTTCGTACGTCTTCCTGCGTCTGATATAGGTTATTTTAAACATTTATGGTATACTCATAAGAATTATTTTGCGATATGTATCTGCCTTGTTTCTCTCACCATAGACATCGTCGATTTGTTTTCCTTCTGGACAAAGACGGCACATTCACCGGAAAAATAGAAGTGCCGGAGATTCAGCAAGCCGTACAGGAATCCGAGCCCGGCGCCCGGGGTACCGAATTCGGCGCCAGTGAGACCGACCGCTTTTTATTCGTACAAAACAGAAATTACTGGAATATCTCCGTACGCAATATGGAGTTGTTCACACGCTCGCGAGGTCTGAATAAGCTTCCTCAAGCCGATAACTTTAAAGAAGTATTTCGGGGAAAGTTGAACGTCGATCAAAACCGGCTCGATTTTCACCACCTGACGATGCAACAGGTTGGCAATCTGATCCAGGCCGGTATCACCGACTCGATTGAAGGCGGTCGTAGTTTAGGAGCGCGGATGTTTAACAAAGCCCAGAAAGGAAATATCGATTTTTCGACCAGGATGCGCGAATTCATGCTCAAGATTCCCAAAAATCCAAGCAATCTGGGAGAAATGACCAAATCTCTTGGTAAAGTCGGAATCTCCTTGTTTTCACAATACAGAAACGTACAGCTTCCCAGTGACGACTTTGAGATCGATTTTAGCCAGTCTTATTTCTCGACTGAATTACCCACCACCTGTCTTGAAAGAGTATTGGCTGATGCAAAGCAAAAATTCCTTCAGCATAATCTGACCGAAACCGATTTTCAGGCGGAAAAGATGCGGATACAGGACGAAATTATCGCCCATCCGGCTTGGCGGGCGTATAGCCTGATTGTGACCGAATATATGCGTGTTTATTCTCAGGCCGACAATACAGTACAGAATGCCAGTCCGGCCAAGATAGAATCGCTGAAAGGGCGTACACTCGAACAATGGCTCAAAAAATACGTTCCGCAGATTTCGTACGAAGATCATCGCCGATATCTTACTATCTTGCGGAGAATGATCGATTCTCATGCCAGCAAATTCCTGGGGAAAGCTAATAATATCGAACTCAAAGGACGTTCATTAAACGGTGATTTTTTGGCAGATCTGGAAGCCTTTTATCAAGGAGCCGAAGGCATACCCAGCGATGATGTGCAGCGCGGCAAACTCAATGAGGGCATCAATACGCTCAAAGATCTTATCGATCAGCTCATCAAACTGAGAAATAAATATCATTTTGCCTTTGAAAAATTAAAATCGGCAAAAATAGAAAAACAACGCTCATATCAGACGTATATGCAGGCTCTCAATACTCCGGGAACACCGCAAAACGTTATCATTGAGCTGAGTAATCGCTATCAGGCGTTCCTGACTCAGGAAGCCACGTCGTTAGATGAAATCCGGGATGCGCAAAGTACCTACCCGGTAACACTGAATAATTTTACCTCGGAATTGCGAGACATTCGTATTAAGGATGTATCGGCTGAGATTTTTAGAACTATTTTAGGACAGGCGCCGTATCAACAAATCATACAAGCTAACCCTGACGCACAAAAACAGTCCGACGCTTTGGTCGTAGCTATGACCAGAGAGCTCGAAATTACTGGCAATCTTCCGGATGATCAGAATCCTGCTCATGCGATAGATGATCGTAATGATTCGACTGTTGGATTCCTCAACGGAGCTCTGGGAATTTCGAACAAGTGGGCCAAAAACCTGTCCAGATTCAAAGAAGGCCAGACCAAAATTGCCGACCTGCAGCCTAATATGACGATGGAGGCCTTTATGCTTCAGGTCGAGAAATATCATTTGACCGTTGAACGAGCTGCGGACGGGTTACCTCCGTATGATTTGATGCCGCTCCACGGCGTTTCCGGAATGCGGATGATTGATCAGATTTGCGAGGAAGATATTCAACAGAAGCTTGCCCACTATAAAACAACCGAAAATGCCCAACTCGAGATGGAAAAGGGCTTATTTGGCTATCTTAAACATGCTGCACGTACTTTTGTGAAACGAGTATATCCATTTGGAAATCTGGCCGGACCGCAAGAAAATACGATGCAATTCAGTGTCTCGGTTTCCAATCTTTTACAAACCGCCTTTTCGTTTGCCAATATTGATACAGATAAGATTTCCAATCCGCTTTTCTACCGACGTTTATCCGTTCAAGGGTGGCAAGGTATTGGAGATTTTGTACAATCTGGCAGTATGCGGGATATTATTAATCTTTTAGTATTAGGCAAAGAAAAAGGAGGTATAGATAGGGCACAGGCTTATGAACTCTTCTACCGTTTGACGGAAAGAAAACTGGCTGACAGTTTTTCCCGGTATAAAGCCGTCGAAGTTTTCCGCTTTGCTGAGAATCTGCGCCGAGCTCTGGCCTACGTTGAAAAAGACGTATTGTGGAATCGGCTGAAATCCGTGGAAGAACCCGATGAATATAACAATACTGTGCAGGATCTGTTGACGACACTTGAAATGGAAAGGAAAAGCGGAGATCAGCTGGCTGCAAAATCCCATACAGAATTTCAGCAAAAATTGAGCAAAAATACCGTAAGAGGTCGAGTCGGTTCTGCGTTGAAATACTTAAGAGATAAAAGCGTTGAAGTTGGGGCAAAAATAAAAGACACAGTTTGGGATAAGGGTATTTTGGACGGGGTCGGTAAAAAATTTCTGCACGAAACTGTCTGGAAAAAAGGATTTGTAGGAGGAAAAGACAAAGTTTCCGAATTAGCAAAAGAAGCGGCAGCAAAATCGTGGAGTTATACCAAAACCGGCGCGGAACTTATTAAACGGGTAGCATTGGGAGTGATCGGTATTACAACGCTCTTTTCTTTTTTCGGCCTTCGAGTTGGAATTTCTCTTGTCCTGTTACTTGCGGATACATTACGCGGAAAAACTTACAAACAGGAAAAACTCATAAAACGATTTGCGAAATGGGCTACGTTTAACAATAATGGCATTATAAACAAAGTTCGTTTTGGCGAATTGGCCTAGTCAATTAACAGCATTATGATTGATACCAAAAAATACCAGGGAATGACTATTGACGAATTGATAAGCGTGATTATTGCCCACAATAAACTTGACGACAATGATCAAACGCGTATGGATATCCTGCGTGTCTTTCAGCAGAGAGTCTTTGAACGAATCGTTCGCGTCGCTCCCGAACAACAAGAGGAACAATTATTTACAGACCTCAAATCGACGGGTAACGAGAAACGCATGCAGGAAGTGTTCGCCCGATTTTTACAGGAAAATCCCGAGCTGGTACCCTTTATCATGGAAGAGATACAAGCGGTCTTTACCGAATATATGATCGAAGATTTCGACCAAATGATCGAGTATATCTTACAAAGTGAAGTTTTCCGGTTGTTGCTGCCCGAAGAAAAACAACTTCTTAAAGAAGCCGTCGAACACGAGTTTGATGTGCAGACTGTGACCACACTCACCGAAAATCTCCCGTCCGATATGCAAAAAAAACTTCAGGATCAAATAAAAAAGAATGGTCCCGACAAATCGATGAGCGATACCTTTATGAAGCTGATCGATACGTACAATCTTTCCGAAGTCGTACAAAATTCCCTGCGGGAACTCTATATCGGTTTTCTGACACACCCCGAATATTTGTTACAGTATCTTCCGAAATCTGAATAAATACGATTTTTAGGTATTTCTCCGATCTGGCGTATCCGGAAGCTACTCAATCGAAATTTTATTTTGATCCGGCAATATCGCCTGAAACTCCTTCCCGTATTGAGGTGAAATGATCTTGTTGTCCAGTACGATCACCTGTTTCTCCTGCAACGGAATCTGCTCAATCTGTCCGATAATATCCCCGAAGCGCACCAGACTTTTGGGGAGCGCGTAGTCGGTAAACTCGTTTTGGTACTTCTTTTTCCGCTCGATATCGACGAGCTGCCCCGTAAACGCAAACGGCAGTTTTTGAAGGACAATGATCGGGCTGTGAATGGACGCCGGATCCAATTTACAGAAAAAATCCGGCGTACAGATCAGAATACTGCGTCCTCCCCGCGCTTCGAGATATTTTTGCCGGATCTTGGCGTCGCTCCCGCCCGTTTTTTGGGGAATCAGTCGAATCTCCCGTTCTTGGCATTTCGCCGCAATACTCAGACTCACCTGGTCGATCAAAATCGCCGAACTAACCAGCCAGATCATGCTCTGCGATGTTTCCGCTATCAGTTGGTGTAAACGCTCCAGCAAACGTTTCTGATACCCAAAACTCGCATCGGGACGCAGATCAGAAACGAGCCGATAACCCGTATCGGAAATCGCCCGGTCGGATATGTCCAGCGTATGAGTAAAATCCACATTAAGTTGTTGTTGCAGTGAAATACCGGGACGTGACAGAAAAATGACGCTTTCAAAACGGCCCAGACGTTCTTGCAGGATCTCTTCGATGTCGAGACGCATACGCTGCAGCGCGACCTCTTCGTTTTTCGTATTTACAGAAACTGTCATCAAGCGTTGATTCGAAGAACCTGCAACCAGGTCTCGGAGCATTCCTTGTAGCCAGTCTGCTTTTCTCGCATTTTCTTGGCCCGTTTTTTCGATTGCTGCGATTCCACTGATCAGGCTCTCAGTAGCAGCCAGAACTTTTTGAAACGCTAACGTACCGGTTTGACCTGGTTCGACGGTTATTTCAGTAAATCCGGTTTCGTTTTGTTCGAATTGCCGGGCATACATGCCCAGGTAGGCAAACAGAAAGGTGAGAGAGGAACGCATCTGCCCCATCTGTTCGGGCGATTGTCCGGCTGCCAGATCGTCTACCATACGTTGCGCATACTCAAGCTGGAGTCGGTCGGTAGTAGCCGACAGTAACGTCTCCTCCAGCCGTTCAGCCTTTGCGATGAGAAGTCGTTGGTAAGATGTCAGATCGAGCGCATCGATGTTGCTAAAGAGATCGCGGGCGCTGACGACGACGGCATCAGCCTTCTTTAGATTTTCTTCAAAACGTACGACAAAGGGTTCTTCCTGCTCTTGCGTTGCTGCCTGTATAGTAGGAACCAGCGCTTTTGCTCCCAATAACGGCATGGGAAAACGTATTTCATTGAGCAGTCCGGTTTCGGTTTCCTGCAGCCATAATACTATTTTTAAGAAAAAAAGAGTCTCTTTTGTATCGAACGAAGTACGTCGTAGTAGTTCCTGTTCAACTTTTCGCAGCGATACCAGCGCTGAGGCGCTGTTAAAGGGGCATAGTATCTTCTCCAAGCCCTGGGTCTGGATAGTTTGGTGCAGCTGTTCGGTAATAAATGGAACTACCAAGAGCGTTTTCCCTTCTGTTCTTTTTGCAGCTATGCTATGAAAGATCGCGTCCCATTCTGCGTGTTCGGGAAAGAACGTCACCAGCGTGTTCCCGGGATTATTCCATACTTGTCCGAGAGCCGCCGTTATTTTTGTTTGGGTAGGGGAGAGGACAGTCGGCTGAACAGCTTTTTCCTCGCGAACCGGCAAGCTGTGAGCAAGGAGCGTTCTAATCTCGATATCTCCGGATTTTTCGGAAGCATTTTTTACATCCAATAATATTTTCCCCTTCCACTCGCTCTTTTCTAAGATGAACTCTACAACTTTGCGTTGCGGAGCGCGCATTTCGCGGCTTTTTTTTACATACAGCTCAAACAGTTTTTGGGTAGCCAAAACGTCCCCGAGAGCCCGGTGCGAGTTGTGGGCAATGTCGTATTTGCTGCTCAGGCTTTCCAGACTCAATGATCCCTGTCCCGCCTCAAACAGAAAAGCCAGGTCGAGCGTATCCAGGCTGTCCGAATGCTTGATGCCGTAGCTCGCCAGAAACCCCAGGTCAAACGCAATGTTGTGTCCGATTACCAGACTGTCCTTTAATAACTCTTCCACATCTGAGCGAATCGTTTCAAATGAAGCTGCGTCTTGTACGTCTTTTTGATGAATTCCGGTAATAAAGCTAATCTTCTCATCAATCTCTATGCCCGGGTTAATCAGGGTATCCAGGCGTTGCTCTTGTTCCATTATGCCGGCGACAGGATCAAAACGATACCGTACAATGGCAATTTCGATGATTTTGTCGCCGTATTCGGGGTGCAGACCGGTCGTTTCCAGATCGAGAAACGCTAAAAACATGGGGAAATTAAGAATTATCGATTATAAATGATGAATTTCGAAACATGAAAAATGCGAATATATCAATGATGATATTGTAGGGAATATTGATTGATAAGGGTAGCTATTTATGGAAAATCGCGACGAACGTAGGGGCAGACCCATGTGTCTGCCCTTGGTCTGCCGGTCAACGGTTAACGATGAGCGTTCAGCATGGTTAGCAGCCGGTAATCAACGGTCATGGATCAATACAGGCAAAATGAAAAGTGGCAGACAATCAGTTAATCAGTTTCCGTTGCATTTACCGAAATTTTTGTTAGAGTAGTCCTGCTTCTCTCTTTATGGGAAGAGTTCTTTAATTCACTATACTGTCTGTTATGACTTCGAAAAATATTGTTATCAAAGCCGATAAACGCGATGCGCTCGCACAAAAAGCCGCTCACTTACGCAAAACCGGTCATATTCCGGCGATTGTATACGGTCACGGCATTGACAACCAGGCGGTAGCGCTGGTATATGGAGATTTTTCAAAAGCGTATAAAGAGGCCGGTTCCAATACGGTTGTTTCCCTCGAAGTCGGCTCAGACAAATATGACGTTCTGATTCACCAGGTCGATCTCGATCCGGTGCGGGATCGCGTTGCGCATGTGGATTTTATCAAGATCAACAAAGACGAAAAGATTAAAGCCACTATTCCGGTCGAACTGGTCGGAGAATGCAGTCTGGTGAAAGATTTCGGAGGTTCTTTACTGCATGAGCTCGATGAGGTCGAAGTATGGTGTTTGCCGAAAGATTTGCTGGAAAAAATCGAAGTTGACGTTTCGGCGATCTCTGCGTTTAACGAACCGGTCAGAGTTAAAGATATGCGTGTTCCCGCGGCGGTTGAATTACTAACAGATGCTGAAACTGTAGTCGTAAATGTCGTGCCTCCCCGTACCGAGGAAGAAAGTACCGGCCCTGCTGATGTATTGCCGGAAGCGGAACGTCTCAAGCAGGAAGCTGAAAAAAACGCTGCGGCTGCGAAGAACGAAGATGACAAGAATGACAAGAAATAATCACACCCCTTTCTGGCTTCATTTCTTACAGGGCTGCTGGGCAGAGCGGTTTGTATACATGGTAATGGTCTTCCTTGTTTTTCTTGCGCTGTTATTTTTGTCGAGTTACCTGTCTTTCGAAACCGAGACGAGCTCACTGGTCAGCGGCATCGATATGTGCCGATCATGGTGCGATGATTCGGTAGTTTAAGCCGCTATTTTTAAATTGACAATTCCAGCAGTACCAGTACACTGAAGAAGCATTTTATTCCTTTAAAACGAAAATCTGTGTTAACTTTGCGCCTTGCCCGAGTGGGTAAAAAAAATCATCCGCAATTCCGTATGGTCGTCCAAGAGAAGAAACAGCACCCTCAAGCCGGGAACCTGGATGTCATCGGGTATTATCATCCGATCGAAAAAAAATGTGTTTTTCAGGAAGAGAAAATTCACGAATATGTTAAAAAAGGTGCCAAACCTTCTTCTTCTCTGGCCCGTCTTCTGCAAAGAAACGGTGTAAAAGGACTGGAAGGTTTTATTGTTCAGAAAAAGCCTAAGGCTAAAAAATCCGAAGACAAGTAGTTTCTCGCAAACATATGGAAAGTACGGTTATGTAGAAAAAGATATTGCGTAACCGCACCATGGATCGATAGAAATCCGCTGTCCGAAAAAATACTATAGGTTACTTTCCGGTTTGTGAATCGTTCTGTTTCTTTTTTAGAAGTTATCTCTGTTGCTCCATGGAAAACAGTTCTCGTGCCAAAGATTTCGTCGAATATGTGGTAAAATTGCTGGTTGCACAGCCAGAACTGGTCGAGGTCGATGAAACGGTCGATTCTCTGGGGATACTCGTCACCCTGAAAGTATCTAAAGACGACATGGGAAAAATCATTGGCAAAGGCGGTCAAACTGCCAAATCTTTACGTATTCTTTTGCGTGTGGTAGGGTCGAAAATGAACCAGCGCGTCAATATGAAGATTTTGGAACCTACCGATTAAATCTCTTTTTTCTTATGGCTTCACCGATCCTGGATGATCCCGGTATCAATATCGTACGCAATCCGGACCCCATCTTTTTGATTAATCGGGGACTTGCTTGGGCGATTATCCTGGCTTTTCTGCTCTCGGTCATGTTCATTTTTTACGGAGGTTTGACGTTTATACTGTCGGGAGGAAAAGAGGATAAAGTGAAAACAGCTGTTCGTACGATTCGGTACGCTATTATCGGTCTTGTCGTTACACTACTGGCTACTACCATTATATCAGTTCTGGGCCGGATCTTCGGATATAATTTTCTGGGAGAGATCATCGATTTCAATCGTATCTTTTCCGAGATTCGTACGATCATCGACGCGTTTACCGCAGGAGGCGGCAGTGCCGGGCGTTCTCTATAAAAAAACAATTCTACATTTTCCGCTTTTCCCGGTTGGATTCCACAACATGTGCTCCGACTTTTTTTGCATGCCGTGCAGCTCTTTTTTTGATTGACTTTCTCCGTGCCCTATTCCTTTGCTTTCGATCAGGCGTAGGATTCATGCTAATTTCCTATAGCAAAATTAGTTCAAGCTTTCTAATATTTGAATAGTTATATCAATTTGCGCGCGAAGCAGCATTCGGGAATACCGTGCAGAACAGTGTGCATGTGCATCGTTTTTATAGTGAATCTGGAAGTCAGGAGATTCTTTCTGTTTTGGATCTGTTTCTTAACATAGATAAATATATATATGTATATGCATCTATGTACTTCAAATTACGCAATGCATGTCGTTGATATAACTTTTTATCTCACTTATTGTGAGGAAGTTCAGAGGGGAAGACCTTTGGCAGTATTAGATCTCCTGATTTGATCCATGACGTTTATACAGTGTTCAAGATAGCAGGTATGAGCGAGTTTCAAAAAACGCTATGGATACCTCCTCATTGATTCGGGGCAAATTGTATCCTTTGTAAAATATGTCTACAGTTCCTGGGGGTACAAAAGCTCTTTAGCCTTTGTCGTCATTACGTATGACCGTTAGATATGACTCTGCTTCCTCGCAATAATGCAGGAGCTGTTTCTTTTCCGGTAGTGCAGTTCGTAGTTTCGAATTTAATATGTTTTATGATGTGGATATCGGCCTATAAAATTGCTCTATACAAAAAAATCCCGCCGGGGCGGGATCTTTTCGACACAAAAAAATCTCGGTGTACAAACTATCGAGATTTCTTTGCGGGTTTCTTCGTGGCAACCATTTTTTTTGCAGGCATCTTTTTGGCGGCCGGTTTTTTCATGGCAACCGTCTTTTTTGCAGCCGGTTTTTTAACGGCTACTTTTTTCGCTACTACTTTTTTAGCAGCAGGTTTCTTCATTGCCATGGTTTTTTTAGCAGCTGGTTTTTTGAGGACCATCTTTTTCATGGCGGGCTTTTTGGCTTTCATGGCCATACAACACGTATAATAAAAAAATAAAAAAGCTTGAGTAAGCATAGTATTATAAAAATCCTTGTCAAGATTTTTGCTCTTATTTTTCACAAAAAGATAACGTTTCTTTCTTTATTTTTTTCAATGAGTACTCTTTTTGTTTTCCTGTCAGTTTAAACGCGTGATTGTAAAATATTCATAAGAAAATGGTTGCCGTCATTGTGGGTATGACGATTCAAAGCGTATTCTTCCTAAATACTGTTTTTACTCTTTACGTCTTATTGCGTGAGTTTTGAGAGAAGCGAAATTACTTCGGGAAACCCGAAACCATCGCCGTTAATATCGGCGCTGAAATTTACTTGCCCGCTGTTGGGCGATAACGAACCGGCTAAAATTCTCAGAGCGAAAATTACGTCAGCTATTCCGGTACTACCGTCACCGTTGATATCTCCTTCGACCACTTCGTCTGCCACACGCAGCGGTATCGTCACCGTACGGTCGATCGATCCGTCGTCCATACTTGCCTGTACGCGAATTGGGTACGTGTCGGGAACAACGGTGAATGGTATACGAAATTGGTTATAGTACCAGCGCCCCGTTCCCTCGGATTCAGCCGGGATTAAATGCCATATACTGTCGCATTCGCTTATGTTCGAATTGCTTTGCGCACATTCGGGAGTAATGTTCAATGCCGACAGATCGACTGAAACAGTAGGGGATCGATTCGCATTTGTTTGACCGTTGTCCACGAAAACCCAAAAGCGCGTACTGTATCCGCGTGCCACCGGATTGGGATTGAACCGTGCCATGTAACTGTCCGGATTTACTTCCAAGAAAGACGGTAGAACTTCCAGTGTTACCGTATTGGCTGTTTGAGCCTGATAGGTGGCGCTGATACGGGTAGTTCCGCTCGTCTTTCCCATAAATAATCCGGTGTCGTCGATACTACCGATGTCGCTGTCGCTGCTTTTCCAGTTCACCGAAGCGGTAACATCGTTGAAGCGTATCTGCGAAGTCACCTGATCTTCCACTTCGGCCAACGCTTTGAATGCAATGCTTTGATTTATCTCGCTACCGAGAGTTACGTTTAACGGAAAAGCTCCCTGATTTTGTACCAGATTGGTCGTGGTAATTTCAAAAGACGGTTGATCGTTTTGTAGAGAAATTTTGATCCGCGCATACGCGCTATGTTGTCCGTCGCTGAGTGTTACTACGTCTTCGCCTTCAATCGTTCCGGCACGGTAAGCGTTGGTAGTACCGGTATTGCTGCTCAGTTCTCCTCCGGCATTTCCGCGGAGCGACCAGGTGTAGGCACTGGGATTTTCGGATCCTTGGGCCGTGAGATTGACGATATTATTTTCTACCGTATACCCGATCATCAGACCGTTGAACGGATTCGTAAAAATATACAGGTTGCGAATCTGATTTTGACAGTCTGTGTCTGCCGCGCATTCGACTCGTCCGCTGCCTGGGACGCTTTTACAACTCTTAGTGGTCGCATCGCATACTTTATCGGTACAATTCTGATCGCTCTGACACTGACGGTTCCCGTTGCCCGGACGCGAGACGCATTGCATGTTCTGACAGACCGAGTCGGTACAGTTGGTCGAGTTAGCGTTGGTCTGGTACACACATTGTCCCTGATTACACTGCCACGATACCGTTTCACTGGTGCCGCTGCAAAAAGGACCATTTCCTGCTGGACGACACTGTTCGTCGTTGGTACACGATTTGAGATCGATGTTAAACGTGGTATTGCCGCTGTTGATCGTTAGGGCAGTTGTGACCGCAGGATCGTTCTGACAGGGGGATTGAACATTGCTCACCATGACCGTATACCCGCTGCCGGTTTCGATATTCGTGACGACGTAGTTGCCGTCGCTGCCGGTACTGACGGGTCCGTAGTTCCGGTCGTTTTTGACAATGCGTACCTGCACGTTGGCAGCCGGATTGTTGTTGCAGCGTACCGTACCGCTCAATGTTGCAGCATTAGCACTATTGATATTGTTATTTTGACTAGTGGCATTATTGTTGACATTGCCTGCTGGGCCATTTAGATTCACGTTTGGACTAGAATTTGTACTGTTGTTTTGGTTCACATTGTTGGCATTCCCGTTCGTACTATTTAGATTACCATTAAGTGGCGAGTTGGTATTGATATTGCCGTTTTGATTCTCGTTGCTGTTTTCATTAGCGTTGTTCCTGCTTACTACAATGGGAATACTCGAGCTTTCGAATGTTTCGACTTTTGCTTTGGCCTGAAACGTTCCGCTCTGATCATACGTATGCCTTGCCTCGAATGTCTGTTGCGCTACTACCGGATTTCCTCCGGCGCAATCTTGGCCCAGCAGGCCGTTTTTACCGTCTCCAAACTCGACGGTAAAAGGTGTCGGGCATATGTTGAAGTTTTTCAGGGTTATCGAGAGGGTGACGTTGAGGGGAGCAGTACCGCTGGTAGGGACAGCTCCGAACTCGATCGATTTGGGCAAGGGACTTTGATTCTGGTTGGCATTGCCGGGATTGCCTCCGCTATCGACACATGAAAGTCCCGGGAACGTAATTCCGTGTGCGCCAAAAGCACTCGTGATACTGCCGCAATGCGGTGTACCGTTGTTGATATTGTTATCGGTATCGTCCGCTTTTAAAAGATCGCTTAAAAAGGCGCTGTAGCTCTCTAGTGTGCCTCCGCGGTTTTGAGCTTCGGCGATGATGCGATCAAGCGTTTCGGCTCCCAATTTTTGTCTCGCATCCCACAGACTGCCGGAAAGTACCATCCCGGCACAATGAACTTCGGGACCGTAGGATTCCTGAGGACAGCGGGTCGTAATATTTTGCAGTGTATACGTGTTGCTACAATTTCGACCCACTAGCGGGATAACCGAATTTCCCGTAACCGTACATGCAATATAATCAGCAAATCCTTCGTTGGCAGCGATCTCGAATGCTGTGCCGGTGCCGCTGGGAATCCAGTTATAATTAGGTACGTACTCTGTTATAGCGTGACCATATTCATGGGAAGCGATACTTCTGAATTCGCCCAGATTGTTTCCCCCCAATTGTCCGCTGGCACAGGTAGATCCGAATTGGATCGTATTTTGTCCGAAACGATAAAATGCGTTGCATCCGTTGACCTGCGGATCGTTATTTACTTCGGCCGACTGGACAATTGCAAAGACTGCGCCGGCGTTCCCGAAATTGAGACCTTGTTGTCTTTCCCAGTAATCCCGTACCAGCGCGATTGAGGCGTAGGCGGTTCGTTCGTCCAGGTCCATGGCATTATCCAGATTGATCACCGATCCCGGCCCGGTGTAGTTGCCGCGCGCACCTCCGACTTGTCTTCTGAATACGTTTACGGCATCGCCGCTCAGTACCAGATTCGATACATTGGCCGTCCCGGGGAAATTGCCTGTCGCATCGCTTTTACCGTTTCCCGGAATTGCCAAAAACGGAAATCCGACCGTTTGCGGTTGTTGTCGATCGATACTTCCTTCGACTTTTCCTTCGGCCACCAAGTTACGTCGCGCGCATTCCCGGGTCGACTGACCTTCTTTATCAACGCATACCACTCCATGTATATCTCCCGCATCGATCCAGACCATATAATTTTCCAGGATGTCAGTACGGTTCAATTCCATTTTCCACGTTAAAACATAGCGTAGGTCATTGGTTTGCGGGTGCTTGTATGGTAAAATGACCAGTTCTGCGCCAGGTTGTAATTGAATCTGTCCGGCGTTCAAATGTTCATGTGAGATAACCCATGAAAAAGCTTGTTCCCGGCTGATCGCAGGAATGATCGAAGTATCCGACGGAATATTGTATAGATTCGCACTTACTCCGATCAGTGCTTTGGTATTGGTTACCGAGGTTGTCGCATATCCGCCGGTTACGGGCAGTCGCATAAAGGTCTGTTGGGCGACTGAAAAGTAGGTATCCTTATACGTCGAACTTGTAAAGTAAAGATTGTCGGCCACGTTTGGTTCAATGCCGAATTGATCGTAATTTTGAAGATAGATCTCGCGGCTGAGCGTTTCAGCCTGTTCGCGTTGCGCTATAATAGGATCCGTGATGATTTGATTTTCGGGATCGATCTCGATCGGTGGGGTCAGAATCGAAGAGAGCTGGTCGCGCTCGTTAACGCCGATGATCGTATCGGGATTTATTAAAACTGTATCGCGTAACATTCGTATATTCGACTCATCGATCAGTCTGGTTGCAAGCGTACTTGGGTCAGACAGACGTTTGAGAAAATCCTTTTTTTCTGCCCCGGAAAGATAGCGATTGCCAAAAGAACTGCCCGCTATATTTCCGCCCCAATGTGCCGGTTTGGAAGAATAAATCATAAATAGCCCGAGCAACCCTGCCGTAAGCACAAGAAAGAGAATTTGAAAGAGAAACGTATGTGGATGGTTTTGTCTCATCGGATGGCCGAAATTTGTATTTTTATCTATCTCTTTAGTATAGCATGGTTTTGCTATTTTAACAATCGTTTTCCTCTTGCATATGGACACTAAACCGGTTTTAATGAAACAGAAATCGGGGCTCTGGTGAGAATTAAAAAAACATTGAGCGATACCTCCTAATGATGAACTGATGGCGGTCAGCGATCAGCAATCAGCCCCAAGGGGGGCCCTTCGGGGCGGTCAGTGATCTGTGCTTCTGTTCCCCCTGATAAGGGGGACAAAGGGGGTTCAGGACAAGTACAGTCAGCAGTCAGATAAAAAATGCCAGATACCAGATAAAATACCTAATACTAGTATCAGTACAATTTAATTCGTCAACGTATGCCTAAAATCCGAAATGCTAAATGTTAACTTCGAAACAAATCACAAATACGAAATCAGAAATATTAAAGTGTGAGTAAGGTTTGTAATTTGAGTATTGGTACTTCGAATTTATTTCGGATTTCGATAGTAATATTTAGTGCTTTTGCCATCGTTATGGCAGGTTGTAGAATTATGTTGTCGTAACACTAGATTCTGTCTTCCCGTTCTTCGTGATTTGTTCCTCTCTCTATTTTTTTATCTAAATCCTCATTGATGAAGGTTGCTCTGGCCCATGATTTTCTGGTAAAACTTGGCGGTGCCGAGCGTGTGCTCAAAGTCTTTGCGGATCTCTATCCCGAAGCTCCGATCTTTACGCTTTTTTATGACGAGAAAGCGGTTGGTACCACTTTTCCAAAAGAACGAATACGTGGCTTGCCGCTCCAAAAAATATACTCGCTCAGCGGTCGTCGTCAGCGTTTCCTGCTGCCGTTGATGGACTTTGGCGTCGAGCGTTTGGACATGACTGGCTACGATCTCATCCTTTCGAGCAATACCGCGCTTATTCATGGTATCGTTCCCACGACCCATCAGAAACATATCTGTTACTGTCACAGTCCGGCGCGCTATATCTGGGACTATTATCATCCGTACAAGAAAGAAGCTCGTCTCAACGGACTGACCGGCATGATTATTACCCGCTATTTGCACAATTTGAGAATGTGGGACCGGGCTGCTGTTTCGCGAGTAGATACCTGGATTGCTAATTCCAGAAATGTACAAAAACGGATCCGGAAATACTTTCGGTCTCCCTCGCATCTCATATACCCCCCAGTGGATGTGGAACGCTTTACAGTACAGCAGAATCATGAAAACTACTTTCTCGTTGTTTCGACGCTTACGACGTTCAAACGTCTTGATATTGCCATAGAATTGTTTAACCGAATCGGGCGTAAACTGGTGATTATCGGCGATGGTCCCGAACGCGAACGACTCGAACAGATGAGCGAAAAAAATATCGAATTTCTGGGATACCAGTCGGATGCGATGGTTAAAGAATATATGGAGCACTGCCGGGCATTTTTATTCCTGAGCGATGATGATTTCGGTATTGCGCCGGTCGAGGCAATGAGTTGCGGCAAACCGGTTATAGCGCTTGCCAGAGGAGGAGCATTGGAGACTGTTTTTCCGGGAGTCACTGGAGAACTGTTTAAAGATCAAAACCCCGAAAGTTTGGAAGCCGGGCTGGTGCGTTTTTTCTTGCATGAGAAAAGCTATGATGCCGCCGACATTCGTGCGCACGCCGAACGATTCGATCAAGTGGTATTTATTGAAAAAATCAAGGATATAATTGAACAACACGGAAGAGCTTAAATCCAAATGACAAAGTTCAAATACCAAAATAATGACAAATATCCAAATCCAAATATCGAATAGTGCCGATGCAATAAATTTCTATGAATTTCTTTTGAACTTTGATATTGAACATTCGGCATTTGTGGTTTTCTAGCAGTTCCCTTGGATATTCTCCCCCGAGCCGGTATACTCATATTCACATGTATTACAATCTTTCGTATGCTCGATCTTTTAGCCCGCATAAGCGACTTGGCCAAGCGGTTCCAACAGAGAAAGGACCATCTTTGACGTCTCCGGATTACAAAAAGAAGCCGATGCTCTTTCTGTTGAAGTTCAGAGCATGTCTTATAGCGATGCCAGCCGCGACAAACTAAAGCGTCTCAAATTTGTAAACGATCGCCTGGAAGAATGGCATACGCTGGAGCAGGGTATGATTGGTCTTGAGAATGCTTTGTCCATGGAACCTGCTGAACTCGAAGTCTTGCAGGAAGACCTGCTTGACCAGATTGTGAGTGTTGAAAAAACGCTTTCCCAGCTGGAGTTTTGGCTGTATTTGAGCGGGGTACACGATAGCTTCAACGCTATTTTCGAAATACATGTCGGAAACGGCGGCGATGATGCCGAAGACTTTGTATCGATGCTGACCAGAATGTATATGCGCTTTTTTGAACGAAAGGAATGGACGTGCGCGATTATCGACCAGACCGAGAGCGATGTGGGGATCAAGAGCATCGTCCTTCAAGTAGAAGGCGAATATGTATACGGACAACTCAAAGAAGAACAGGGGGTGCATCGTCTGATTCGGCTATCTCCGTTTAAAGCGACGGATTCGCGTCAGACATCCTTTGCCAGTGTTATCGTAACGCCTATCTTTGAAGATTCCAGTATCGCGATCCGGGAAGAAGATTTAAAAATCGATACCTATCGTTCGTCGGGCGCAGGAGGTCAGAAAGTAAACAAGACCGATTCTGCCGTCCGGATCACCCATATCCCAAGCGGTATCGTAGTGCAATGTCAGACTGAACGCTCGCAGCTGCAAAATAAGCAACGCGCGCTGATGATTTTACGTTCTAAACTGTCGCAAGCCGCAGAAGAACGTATGGCTTCCGAGCTCAAAAATGTTCGTGGTGAGCTCAAAAAAGCCGAATTCGGTTCCCAGATCCGCACGTTTACGCTTCAGCCGTATAAACTTGTGAAAGATCATCGTACCGGGTATGAAGAAACGAATGTCGATCGCGTGCTCGACGGCAATGTCGAACCTTTTATTCAGTCTGCTCTTGCCTCGCATGCCCAGAAACCGTAAAATTCTGCCAAATTTCTAACTTTTTACCTGACTCCCCATGAAAGATCTGCCGATTGTACAGGGGCGCGATCATCCTACTTTGCGTGCAGTTTCTGCTCCTGTAGAAAAAATCGATAAAGAATTACTCAAGCTGCTTCCCAAAATGGTTGATACGATGCATGTGGCTAACGGGGTAGGACTGGCAGCTCCGCAAATTGGAAAAAATATCCGCGTATTTGTGATGAAATTGTTTAAACCGTCGGACGACCGCAATGGTACCCACGATACCTATTCGATTCAGGAAATGATCAACCCGGAAATTATTTCGGTTTCGACAGAGACTATTTCCGATGAGGAAGGCTGTCTGAGCGTCCCAGGTGTCTTTGGCTCAGTACAAAGATATTCTTCACTTAAGGTTCGTTTTACGAACAAAAAAGGTATTCAACAAACTCTTGATCTGTCAGGACTGAACGCTCGTATCATCCAGCACGAAACCGATCATCTGAACGGTAAGTTGTGCGTGGATATCATGGAGAAAATTACCAAGGAACCGCAGAATGAGCGGTTAAAAGCGTATAATAAAAAACGTCTGATGCAGGAGGAAACGGAAGGGGAGTCCTTTGCCAAAAACAAGAAGAAGGAACAGGATGCTTAGGCTTTCAAAAAAGATAATCTCAGAGTGTTGATTCATTACGGGAGTAGGTTTTCCAAAAACTGCTCTGCAGTGAGTGGTTTTTATATCATCGTATATTCCAGTGTTTCTTCGACATATTGGATTCCCGGTTCTGTCAGAAGAGGAAGAATGCTGAAATCATGTTCCAGCCGGAGCGGCGCGTTGCGAATATCGTCTTCTGACATCCAGAAATTTGTTCCCTCGATCATATCTTTTATCTCTCCTGCCTGATACCTTACAGTAAAATAATAAATACTGTAAGAAGAGAATAATTTTTTTGTGCGGGCATCTTTTTTCTGAATCTGTTTTACTACTCTCAGTTTGGTATGGTCCCCGGTTATGCCCGTTTCTTCTATCAACTCCCGCATTGCAGCTTCGGAGGGAAATTCCTCCCGTTTGATTTTCCCGCCCGGAAAACCGATATGGTCGTAAAATGGATGTTTTTTGCGCTGATGGATTAGATATAAGAGCTTGTCCTTGTCTTGCTTTGTAACAATAGCCGACACAATGCTCGACGGCTGCTCTTCGATTTTTGCATTGAAGGTATCCAGCCGCTCTGCATACCGCTTGCCTTTTTCAGTTAGGCAATATTGCTGGTCGGCTTTTTTTTCTACGAAACCTTCATTGAGTAATGTCTTGATATGATAGTTTAAATGATCTGTGGGAATATGCGTCAGATTTAACTCGCGGAAACGCGCGGATTGTTTAAAAAGCAGGATGTTGATAATTTGCATCTGGTAAAAACTGAGTGAATCCATACCATGAAAATGAATGAATAGATAGAAGTACGATCAATATAGGTTATCTGTTGGAGCGATTTCCAGTGAAATAGATTTCGGCAGATCCTGTAGATTTTTTGAAAATATATTAGAATCTGGTTGAAAAAATCGCACTTCTCATTCTATGTGCTGGATCAGTTTTCCCAGTTGGGGAGGATGTTCTCAAAGCCTGCACTGAACAAGACGCTAGGGTAAGAGTAGATTTTGTAAAGAAGAGCAGGTCAGGAGGTCATGCTCTTGCTAATACGAATTTATTCTTCTCCAGGGGCAGTGCTTTATTTACTGCCCGGTGATCGCTGCCCGCTAGTCACTTTTCCCTGAATTTCCTCTTTCAGTTTTTCTACCGTCTGATGTAAAAAAGCAATATTGTGCCAGGAGAGAAGGTGCGCACCCAGCATCTCTTTTTCCAGGATCAAGTGTCTGAGGTAGCTCTTGGTATAATTTTGACAGACGTAGCATTTGCACCAGGTATCGAGAGACTCTTTTGAGAATTTGTTTTCCTCATTGGAAATGTGGATAGTGCCCTGATCTTTTGTGAATGCGGCGCCGTGGCGTCCCAGGCGGGTAGGGAGGACACAGTCGAACATGTCGATTCCGCGTTTCACGGCTTCGGTAATATCTTCGGGGGTACCGATGCCCATCATGTAGCGCGGTTTATTTTTCGGGATGAACGGCATCACCGCGTCGACCATGGCCCAGGTAATTTCGCGCGATTCGCCAATCGCCAGGCCTCCGATAGCGATACCGGGTACTTCCAGGTCCGAGATAAACTGTGCGGACACCTGACGTAAATCCGGGAACATGCCTCCCTGGATGATCGGAAACAGCGCTTGGGGCATGGGCTGTTCTTTGGATAGTTCGTTGTGTTTCGTAAGACAGCGTACGGCCCAACGATGGGTGCGTTCCATGGCTGCACGGGCATAATGATGATCTACCCCGGCGGCGGCGCATTCATCAAACGCCATGATAATATCGGCTCCCAGCGCATGCTCAATCTCCATGACTTTCTCGGGTGTAAAGAAATGACTACTGCCATCCAGAATCGATTTAAATTCGACGCCGTCTTCCTGAATCTTGACCATGTTTTTCTGCTTCTCCTGATTTTTGGGAAGAGCCTCTCTGTCGTCAAAATCGGCTCCCAGCGAAAATACCTGAAATCCGCCCGAGTCGGTCAGGATCGGCTCTTTCCAGTTCATAAAGCTGTGAAGTCCTCCCATCTCCCGGATAAGCTCATGGCCGGGGCGTAAATACAAATGGTAGGTATTGGCCAGAATGATCTGAGAACCGAGATCGACCAGATCCTCGGGCTTCAATCCTTTAACCGTAGCCTTAGTTCCCACGGGCATGAATACCGGTGTCTGGATAATCCCGTGCGGAGTGGTGAATGTGCCGGTGCGCATAGCACCTTTTTTCGCGGTGATCGTGAAGTCGAACATACCAAGAAAGTTTTAAAGGTATAAAGCCCGAAGGGCCCCGGTTGGGGTCTGTAAAATTTATAAAGCAGAAAATGGAACAGTACTCTGAATAGTATACAGTGTGTCAGAGTATAGAAAAAAATATCAAATGACAATCCGCCGCGGCGGACAAATATCAGACCAAGTTCCAATGTAAGGTTCAACAAGATTCATGCCTATGTTTCACCATTTTGAGATTTGGATTTTGATATTCTTTTGAACTTTGGTATTTTGACTCTTTATGTAGTAGGATTCCTTTCATGCTCGGAGAAGATGAGACGTGAAATTCTTCCGTCTTATTTTTTCGTATACACGTACATGAAATGTTTTTTAGCGAACTGGATTTTTTCTTCACTAAAATGATCGGGAGAGAGCGGATAATAAAAGGTGTTGCTAATGACGATGGCACCTTTCTTCATTTCGCGGGCCATTTTGGGAGCCATGCGTTCAGCGACTTTGGTGATATGAAAACAATAAATTATATCGTACTTGCTCAAATCATGCTGGAAAAAGTCCCCCTGAAGCAGGATTATTTTTCCTTGTTTAAATGGATGAAACCACATGCGTATTCGTGCAAGAATGTGTAGTAACTTTTTTAGCTCGATGCCGGTTATCTGTACCGGATAGCGTGCAAAGAATATCACCATGCGCCCCAGTCCGGATCCCAGATCCAGCACCCGAGTATCTTTGGTAAGAGGAATCTTTTTGAGAATCTCTTTGAGTTTTCGTCTCGCGTCCCAGCTGGTAGGAACATAAGGTAATTCCCACGCTCCCAGGGAATGCGCAATCAGAAATATGTAGAGACACATCACGAATATTAATACTGCAAATACGAGATCGATCAGTGCGCGCAGAAGGTAGTAGTCCATAGTAAAATCTTGTAAAATAAAGCCATCTGTTTATCCTAGCACAAGAAGCGATGAACAGACAAGGTTGTTCGTTCTCGTACATGAGATTCCCACTTCCGTGGGAATGACAGCGGTGGGAATGACCAACCAAAAGATTTTTTGACCTTCCTTAATAACCAATAAGATTGATATCACAAGATTTGATGTGCTTTATACTTTATACATAATACTAGATACGTAATACTCTCTGCCTTTTTCCATGCGTACCCAACAACGTTTTTTTGTCTCCGAAAAGCTCCAGCTTCATAAAGAAATAGAACTGAACGATCCCTCACTGTGCCATCAGATTCAGCGGGTTATGCGTGCTCAGACGGGGGATCGGCTTATTCTTTTGGATAACAGCGGGGATCAATATAGCGTGGTGATTCGGTCGGTATCTTCCAAAAAAATCGTTGTCTGGGGCGAATCGAAGGAACAAATTACCACGAAACCCTTGTACGATCTTATACTGTATCCGTGTTTATTGAAACCTTTTGACAAGTTCGAGTGGGTCTTGCAGAAGGGGACGGAAATGGGAGTGAATACATTTATCCCTGTTCTCAGCGAACGTACTCAATATCAAGGGAAGGTCAACGTTGAACGTTGCAGCGCGATTATTCGGGAGGCGGCCGAGCAGTCGGGCAGAACTACGCTGCCGATTTTGTACGAACCGGCTAGCTTTTTGAAAATTCTCCCTACGGTGAAAGGCCGGGTTGCGGTGTTGGATGGAAGCGGAATTCCTTTTGGGGACTTTCGTAAAACTATTGAAAAGGGGAGTGCTGCTTCACTGTTTATCGGTCCCGAAGGGGGGTGGAGTGCGGAGGAACTGGATTTTGCGAAGAATGCAGGGATTCCGATCGTTAGGCTGGGGGATACGGTGTTGCGGGCCGAGACGGCGAGTGTGGCTGCTGCGACACTGTTACTTTTGGGATAATGTTCTGATAAGAAAAGCTGGCATTTCATTCTTTTGCACTCAAATTTGAGTTCTCATCGTTTTATAGCAAGTGTCCAAAAAGTCTTCAGGGCGTATTATCCGTCATTCCGGCCTTGAAAAGGGGCCTTCGGCTCTTGCCCGGAATCCGGGGATAGGTGTTTACTTTATTACCTATGATCGCATTACATGGAATTAAGTTTCAATGTGCGTTTTAAACAAGCTCCATGCGTATCCGGATGCTGGGCGGAGCCAGCATGACGGTGAAGTGGACACTACGCATACTTTACCTATAGGCTCTTCATTTATGAGAATAGTACTTGCTTCTTTTGGTGATTTTTATCACGAAATGTAATATTTGTTTTACATTTTTTTATTCTTGTATAGAATTCCTTCACTTGCGGTTTTTACCGTCAATGTTCTTTGACAATATGGATCTCGTGGAGAGTTACGTCGTTACAATGATCCGTTATCGAGATTGTTCTCTGGTAACCGACTTTGCCATGACGACCTCTTCATGAGAGGTATCAAATATTTTTATGGAGAATTCAAAATGTCACTTTCTAACATTATTGTTACAGTAGAGAATATATTCAACTCTTTATTTGGCGGCATCAAAATGTCAGGTGGATTTTATCGAAAAGACTATTATATAGTCGAAGTTCAAGATTCATTTGGTATTAAAGTAGAAAAAGTTGCGAATACCTATATGGTAAGACGTAACGAACTCTATACTTTGTTCATAACAGCGGTTAAAAATATTGAAACTCTTCAAATTAATTTATCCGCAAATAATAGTTGTATTTATAATGATATTCAGGAAGGTAAAAGTATTGAACAAATTATTCTAAGTGATTCAATAAAGCTAAGCCTATCCTTTGATTCTATAGATTATACAGAAGAGTTGATTTTTGAACATTTCAGCGAATAAATGCATATCCTCTCATTAAGATCCCAAAGGCCAGTTTCACGTGAACTGGCCTCTTTCCCATATCTCTCTAAATAATTGATTCGAGACTTTTTTCCGCGTACAATAAGCGCAGTTTATTTTTTTACAGTTTTCCTTTATGAAACTCTCCAAACGGTTAGCCGTTTTTCTGGCAGGACTTTTGGTGTTGCCGCTGGTGGCGAGCGCGACATTTCCCGACGTGCCCTCGACCCATCCGTACTACGAAGCCATCAACTTTTTACAAAATAAAGGGATCATCAAAGGCTATAGTGATGGTACCTTCCAGCCTGAAAAATTACTCAACCGCGCCGAATTTCTCAAAATCACCCTCGAGGCCTTTGCCCCAGGCAAAGCCAATGGAAAAACCTGTACCAAATTCCCGGATGCAAAGAGCGGCGACTGGTTTCTCACCTACGTCTGCTATGCTCTGGAAAATAACATTATAAACGGTTACCCGGATGGAACCTTCAAACCGGCCCAGAATATCAGTTTTGTCGAGGCCGCCAAGGTACTCTCCAATCTCAAAGGATTTTCTGCCACCCCAGCCACCGACCCTTGGTATAAAGTCTATGTCCAGAACCTGGCCAAAGTAAACGCAATTGCCCCCTCCATCAACAAATTAGACCAGCTGATCAACCGCGGCGAGATGGCCGAAATGACCTACCGACTTCACCAGGATATTACTAGCAAACCTTCCAAAACCTACGAAGAACTTGCCGGTATTCCCGTCAATTCTTCGACGAATAAAAATATGAATGCAGCCACGGTTTCCAATGGGAATGCTAATGCACCGGTGATGAATACCAACACCAATGCGACTGCTCCCGCAGCGGTCAAAGAATTTACCGTATCGGGCCAGAATCACAGTTTTTCACCTTCCACCATTACTGTTAAAAAAGGCGATACCGTAAAAATAACCTTCAAAAACGTGGGAGGATTCCATGATTTGGTCATCGACGAATTGAACGTCGCTACCAAGCAGATCAGTACCGGCCAGGAAGAAACCGTCCAGTTTGTCGCGGATAAAGTCGGCACCTTCGAATTTTACTGCTCGGTGGGTAGTCATCGAGCCATGGGAATGAAAGGAAGTTTCATTGTCCAAGAATAGATCCTGTCGTATTCCAGAGATATATTCAAGAAAAGAGCTTTTGAAAGCTCTTTTCTTTGTTTTTTGATCTTTCTCAATTCCATTGTTAATCTGTAGCAGATTCACACTTTCGTGGGAAGGACATACCAGCTTCTTGAGGCAGGACCTACTTCTTATGATCATTGTACTAAACGTAATGCTCTTTGTTTAGTATCGCCTGAAATCTCTCGTGTTTTTTCTGCAGGAAGCTTAAATTCCGCTGCGGGGATAAACTTTTTGATATCGACCTCGCTGTTTTTTAATTCCAGTCGTCCGGTAAATTGTTGTCCCACCAAAAATGGTTGAAACGACTCTTTCGAGAAGTCTAGAACATACGCATCTGGGTTCCCGTTTGCCGTACGCGGATCTTGTAACATAATGACAAAGTCATTGATAGCGACTTGAGTCGTTCCAGGTCCGTGTATCCAGGTATTTCCTTTGTCAAAACTCACGGGTCTTATACTCTGAGTCAATGTTTTTGTATCTACACTTGTGCCTGTATTCTGTGGATTGGTCAGGTATTCCTGCGCTTCATGACTCAAAGTCACAATTGGACGCAGCCCTTCTTCCCACATAATCTCGATGATTTTTTTTATACTGTCTGCTACCTCCCGTTGCTCCTCCATCCTCTTTCCCTTCATGCTGATATCATCGGGTTGTAACCCCAGTTTTTCAAGAGCATTCACAACCTGATCGCTTAGCTTGACTGGCGCGCTGTTTAATGTAATATGACTACTTGGGGCAGCGTTTTTCATAGATTATGGGTGGAAGAATAAAATAATAGTATCTGTTCATTATACTCAATTGGCGCGCATATGGCAAATTTCAAAGTATTCCAGGGCGGCGGTGGGGATAAACCTCCCGAAACAGGAGAGACTCCCGAGTATATTCAGCATATCCCCGGACCGGAAGTACATTTCCCCATCGAATTTCTGCCGGATCCCAGCCGGTTAAACGACCTGGTAACTGCTTTTAAGAATCTCCAATCGTATAATACAGTCCAGGATTCTTCCGGAAAATTCTCATACCGCTTCACTTTTCAACGATTTCAAGGTGTACAAAACGCGCATGCTTTACTGGAAAAATATGCTACATGGATTGAAGAGTTCTTAGCTACCATAAGCGGAGTTGTAGGCGGACCTAATAGGCTGGATAATATGGATAAGTCTTTTACTCCGTTGCAATGGGCGGTAAACCTGCCTATCCCATCCGCATTGTCCGACCAAGAGTTGCAAAGTTTGATAGGCCGTGTGGGAAATATTGTACAATCAAGCGATATATCAGGACTTTCTCTTATCTCGCATCAAGGAATGTTACAAATCATCTGCCGCGCCGATACGGTGAAGGAATTGACTAATCGCACCAAACAAGCTATTGAAAAGCTCAAATTTCCTTTTTCATAAAAACGGTTCTTGGCTTTACTTTCGAGGATCGTTTCGATACAGTTACTGTGTTTTGTCATCTAGACAAATCCTATTATTCTTTGATGTTTTCCGTATGAAACAAAAACTATGGCAATCTATTCTTGTCATTTTGTTGTTGTTCGCCATTATTCCTTCGAGTGTTTATGCCGCTTTCCCGGATGTCCCGTCTTCTCATCCCAATAACGATGCGATTAACTTTGTGCAGGAGCAGGGGATCGTAAAAGGGTATCCCGACGGTACCTTCGGTCCCGGACGAATCATCAATCGGGCCGAATTTACCAAGATCATGGTCGAAGCCGAACTGCCCGGTCAGGCCGACGGATTTTCCTGCCGAGATTTTCCGGATGTAAAAGATTCCGACTGGTTCTCTCCGTACGTTTGTTTCGCCCGCGCCAAAAATATTATCAAGGGATACCCCGATGGCACTTTCAAGCCTGCCAATCCGATCACTTTTGTCGAGATGGCCAAAATTATCGTAGCCACGGCTCAGGCATCTGACGCCACGATCGATCTTCCCGCTACCGATCCGTGGTATCAGGCATATACGCTCGTTCTGGAGCAGCTCCGTGCTATCCCTACAACTGTTAATGCCTTTGATCAAAAGGTCACGCGCGGCGAGGTAGCCGAAGTCATGTATCGTATTATCGCCGGAGTCACGACCAAAGATTCGCGTACCTATGCTGAATTGAACGCTTCTTCTACCGCCGGATCTTCTTCCGGCTCTGCTTCGCTCTCGAGTATCACGCCGTTCGACCAGAAAGGCTTTGCCGGTATTTACGCGGGTGTCGAATCGAAACTGCAATTTCAACCCAATTATTCTCAACCAGGAGGAGGTTCTTATGTAAATCGTCTTATCCAATACAACTGGGTTTTCTTAAGCAACGGGAAAATGTATAACTCGCTGCCCTCAGACGGCAACGTGCAGGGATATTGCGATACGAATACTTGCGGTTCGTACAGTGTTTCCGGCAATCAAATATCCGTC
The DNA here is from genome assembly GCA_039809385.1 of Candidatus Altimarinota bacterium. Lineage (GTDB taxonomy): Bacteria > Patescibacteriota > Gracilibacteria > JBDHUY01 > JBDHUY01 > JBDHUY01. The sequence goes on along the minus strand of JBDHUY010000013.1, from coordinate 9,194 downwards.
ACCTTCCCCGACGGAACCTCGAATACTTATTCTCTCAATAACGGCGGAATCAAGTTGAACGGCAACATCACCCTGTTCAAAGCCGGCGGGGCCGGCAGCCTTACGCTAAACGGAACGTGGCATCGCAGTAACTATGTCGTGACCGGCAGTACCGGTATCGGCAGCGAACAGCAAATTACGTTTCGCAGCGACGGTACCTTTTCCACGACTAATTTCAGCGGTTTCACTACCGACGGACCCTATGCCGGAGGCTATGGCAGTCTGAATGGCGAAGCCTCGGGAACGTATAAAATAGCCAACTATGCCATTGATCTTGTCTATGACAGCGGATTTTCGGCCCGACATACGTTCTTTCAATATGGCGGCGAAGATACGATCAATTTTGACGGAAAGAGCTTTATCAAATAGCTTACAGCGAACAGCTGACAGCCGACACCAGGGCGCATGAGTTAGGAGTAGGGAGTTTGGAGAATCTGCAAGAAACTTCTGGTTTCGGGTTGCACCTGGAAGCAGAAATGGTTTGCTGGTTTCTCTCGTTTGTACGAAAACAGCTTTTTACGTGTTTCCGGACGCATGAGTAGAACATATAGCCAAATTTTCCTCACTGGGGCCAGTTTACAAGCTATCCCAGTCAACTTTTTATAATATGCGAGTATGGTTTATAAAAGGTTTTCTACTATATTACCAACGATGCCCTTGAGATTGTACGAGTGCTTCATCCTTCGCAGGATATTGAGAACATAATAAGAAATGGGAGTGAATAACTACGATGGAGTCTCTAGTATAATGCATCTATTTTTCAGATTTGTCTCGCATATTTCCAGTTGATAGTAAGCGCTTTTTGTTGCGCGAATTCTTGTTTGTACTACAATAAAGGGCAGTTTATTTCCCATTATTTTTTGTTCTTTCTATGAAACGATCGTTTCTCTCGCTTCTGGTTTTTATGCTTTTCGGCGGCATAATATTCACCATGCCCCTTTCTCAAAGTAACGCGGAGCTCATTTGTACCAAAGAATATCTGCCGGTGTGCGGCGTCAACGGAGTAACGTACAGCAACGACTGCATGGCTACCGGGACTCCGATTGCCTACCCCGGTATTTGCGAGGGTGTCGGCTTCAACGAAGATTTGAGACCGATCAATCTCATGGTCAAATGGGGCTATTTTGAACGTACCGCTACCGGCTCCACGATTAACTTTGACGGGTATGTCGACATGCAGGGACAGGGACGGGCTTTCTTGAAAAAAACCGTTTTCTTCGAACCCGAAGATACTGTTCTTCCCCGCGATCCTGCAAACCTTGCCCGCTTGGAGTGGAGTTCGACAATCTCCCAAACCTTTGATGCGGTTAAGGTTAAATTGTACCCGAAGTCTCTCAATCAGGAAGTAAAGATCCGTACCGGCGAAGTGACGAAGATTTATACCGTCAAAGAGCTGCGCAATATTAACACAACATTTACGACCGATACGCTGGGACATAAAGTCCAGATTCAAAATATTGGTACTGATGATCAATGGCCGGTACTTTTCGCAGTGACGTGGGGCAAGATTCCCCAACTCGAAACGATATTTACAACTACCAAAAAAGAATGGCAAGGGAAGGTCACCTTTAGTGGTAGCGGCGGACGGTTGGTCCGGACACTTTTTTTCGATGCAAACGACAAAGTGACGCCCGCTACCTCGACCGATTGTACGTTTAATATGTCGGGGAGCGGCTCAATCGTAAACGGTTGTCCGGCTTCCAGCGATGTCTCTTTTTCGACCCAAACCCTTAATCACTACGACGGACTTCTGCTATATGCTCCCGAAGAAGTCACCCAAGTCACTTTGCAGGTGAACGATTCTGTCACAAAAACATTTACGCTCGACGAACTTCGATCCATCGATCTGACGGAAAAACTGGACAGTAATGGTAATGGTTATCACATAGAAAGTCTCTATAATAATCCCTATCGGGTTCTGGCTGGTCTGGTCGATCGGCATAATCGTCTGATCGAAAGGATATTCGATCTGGAAGATACGTTACTCCAGCTGAGAGACGCGCTGGGGATCGACGTTACCGAGGGAATCAAAACCCTGCGTAGTATCCGAGCCTATCAGTGGTATAAAGACCAGTATGGCGATTTGGAAAATAAATTGTCGGACATGAAGACGCTCTTTGTGGATCCGACGCTTACCAGCGAGCGATTGCAAAAAGCTCTTTCCGAGCTTACCGCCTCGGTCAACAAAGCGACCCAGGAAGCCGTCAATCTCAAATTCGGCAAGAATCTGCTGAACTTTACCGATGTCGACGACAGTACCTGGTTCTTTCCGTTTGTGCGTAAACTCAGGGATTTGGGGATTGTCGGCGGTTATAAAGATGCTGCCGGAAATTTTCTTGGTCTTTTTAGACCCGCCAATAACGTTACGATCGCCGAGCTGTTCAAAATGTTATTGAATGCGTCCGATAAAGGCGAAGGCTCTACGCTCTTTGCCAATCCGTCGGTCGAGAGTCAGGATGTCGGAAAGAATACTATGTCACACTGGGCCAAGAAGTTTTATCAGGTAGTGCTCTTTAAAAACTATCGCATTCTGACCGACGATAATTTCGGTCTGAACAATGCGGCTACGCGCGGACAGGTGATCGGATTTGCAATGGATGTCTTTGGTATCGATACGTCCGATGCTCCCGGAAGTTGTTTTTCGGATGTTTCAAGCAGTAACAAATATGTTCGCGATATTTGTAAAGCCAAAGCTTTGGGGATGATCAGCGGGAATCCCGACGGAACGTTCAAGCCGAATTCGTTTGTCAATCGGGCCGAGATCGGTAAGATTCTGTATAAGTTTCTGGAAGCGTTTGGGAATTTATAATTCAAAGAACATTCTGTTTTGTATATTTGAAAAAAGCTCTGCGAGCAAATATCGCGCAGAGCTTTTTCTTGCTGATGCGGTCATTATAGCGAAGACATAAATGTAATTATGAAATAGACGAGCAACAGGGCTAAAAAGGCTAGCCAACAATAGCACCAAACTCGTAATACCCTTTTAAAATATGCAAAATCCTTTTTAACCAAGCCAACGATGCCCATAATAATCAATACTCCTGTGAGTCCCCAAATAGGGATGACGATAACAATACCAACAAATCCTATTATTTGACGTATCACTTCCATATATTATCTATTTTTTAGCGTGAAAGTGGTAAGACAGAAAAATACTCGCTTGTTGTTAAAGCAAACTCATTATGAAGAATCTCTATGACTAAGTTCTGCTAAGGTCTTGAGCAATATTCTCATTTCTTGTCCAATCTGACAGAATTTTTGTCATCGGTTCAACAATATCTTCGAGAGTTTCGTATTCAATGATTGCATTCGTAACTCCAGTTACGGTTTCTTTTACAGTAGTTCCTTTGTGGGTTATCAACATGATTTTTTTCTGCAAGGCATACGCGATGCCAAGTTCTATCATACGACCGCTGGCCGGACCGTCATAGTCGATTAGCAATGCGTCACATTTTTCGATCTCTTCTTTGGCTCGTTGCATTAGTTCATGAGCATTATGAAAGACCTTCTGGTAATTTTCGACATCGCGTACAAAACAAAAATCTTCAAAACCGGATTTGTTGACGATTGCACACATATTTTCGATCTGGTCTCGATTTTTGTTTCCTTGAAAAGGGGCGGTAATATAGATTTTCATGATAATCTTTATGAACGTAATTTTGAATATATGGATAAAAAGTACAGCTCCTATGCCTGTTGAAGTTTGTATAGCTCAAATAACTCGATTGGATTCTGGCGGTGTGCGTTCGAAAAAATTCGAACTGATTTCGCCCAAAATTTGTAGGGCGGGCGGAATTCCCCCCAGACCCCCCTTCCGCCCGCCCGCAGAAGCGACCCTTTCGGATTGGACGATTTCAAGTTTTTCGTTCCGCTAAAAGCGGAACTCTGGGCTTCACCCAGTTTGGCTGGCAAATTCTTAATCTTTTTCTAAAATTGCCAGTGTTATATTATTAAGTTCTTCTTGCTCAAACTCTGTTAATTTTTTATGCAAATGTGCTTTTTGTGATAGCTCGCTGATTCTTCGATGATTTCGATTATTTACATTAAAACTCGGAATATTAATATGTTCTAAAATATGGCTTGAATAAAACCAAGAAATATAAGCAATGACAAATTCATTGACAATTTCACTATTCAATATGCCGCACAAATAATGGGCTTCTTCTGCCGTATCTAAAGGAACCATTAAGACATTATGATCAGGAATAACCAACTTATTACCCAATAAACCATAATCGATAGAGTTTATAACACTTGCTATCATTCCACTAGCTAATGCTTTCCAAACAACCTTGTATTTGCTAAAGGTATATTCTCCAATATCATATAAACCATGTAGTGGTATATTGGCTAATTTAAGGTGTTTTTGATAAATTCCTCTTGTATCTAGCCATCGCGTAATTTCCTCGTCAGTTTTGTAAAAAAATTTGTAAGTATTTGGATATTCATTTTTTAAATCTTCTGTCCGGATGCATTTACCACTATTATCATAAGGAATCACTGCCATATAGCTGGGCTCAGCTAACCACCTCTCTATATCTTTCCCGCGAAGTATTGGAAAAATAACATCCTTTTCAAGAGGTATTTGATAGGGCTTTAGTTTTTTTCTTCCGATATCTGATGCATTTTCAAATACTATATTCCCTTTAATCTTTGACCTAGAAATTTTTCCCCAATACAAGCCATTAAGACTAAAATCTACGCCTTTTCTAGCACGATAATCTGAATGACCAACTAAGGCTTTTAATACTTTTATCTTTTTATTGTCCGCTATAAGCCAAGAGGAGCCTGGGGTCTTGTTTTTTATTGGCTCTGCTACAAGTTCCTCATTCTGTAATAAAGGAAGAACAGCACTTAATGGCTGATCAGAAGGTATTGTACCTTTGCTTTTTTTGTACCACCTACGATAAGGGACTGGATATGTAGTTACATTATTTCTTTGTAAAATTATAGTCGCTGGCTTATTTGAAGCACCAATGTCTGCAAATGGTTGCACCGCAACGAAATCATCTACGACAACTGCCTTAACTTGTATTTCGTCTTTAATTTGAAACCTACGAAATCCATCGCCACCCCCCGACGATTGTAATAAATTCTGAGGAAGTACAAAACCAAGAAGCCCATCTTTTTTTAGATACTTATCCATTACAACGTATGTTAAAAGTACGCTAATATCATCGTGAGATGAACCTAATCTTGCTTTTAATCCTTTATGCAAAAATACTTTATAATCTTCCCAATATTTTTTTATAGAATCTCTATAATCTTCTGGTAGATTTTGCCAATTAATCCAAGGCGGATTACCAATAATATAATCAAAATTATCAAAGAAAGCGGGTGCAAATATATTCTTAATGATTTTACCCCAGATACCGTTAAGTCCTTTTTTCTGTAATTCTAAAAGTGTATTGTAAAACTCATAAACCAAATCATTATCAGCATTAGAAAGATTCAATTCAAGGCTAGTATATTTAATCTTAAATTTCTCAACACTTAGCTCAACATCAATACAGGCGATTACAAGATTTAAAAATATATCTAATTGTTTATTTTGAATTAAAGAAACTGGGATTTTAAATATGCCAACTTTAGTTGGTAAAGCGTAGTATGTTTTATGTTTTGTTTTAAATTCAAGTGGCGCTAATAAGGAATCGCTTAAATAAATGGGAATATCAATTCCGCCTTCCTCGATGTCATTCAAGTATTCAGACAAGGCTATTAAATAATTTGTTTTTGCAGAAATTACTGCTAAGGGATTCAAGTCTATACCAACTATACTGTTTAAACAGGTAATTAACTTGTTTTTTTCTAAAATATCGTTATTTTCTTTTATCTTTTCTATAAGGATTGATAAGAAGGTGCCTGAACCACAGGTGGGGTCTAATACTCTAATTTTTTTAGAAAAATCGATATCAAGTTTTTTTACTAAAAATTCTGCTAACCAATCTGGAGTATAGTACTCTCCTAATGAGTGTCTTAGTTTTTGTGGCAAAAGGTAATGATAAATATTCTTGATAAGGTCTTTGGCCTCCTTAGGTTCCAAATTTAGTGAACTAAAATCATATTCTTTAAGTTTGGTAGATATTTTTTGAACTGTGTTTTTTATTTCACTATTCCAACACAATAAATACCAGCTAAAGAAGTCTCCTTCGTTGAAGTTGTTTACACCTTCCAGCCTAAAAATTTCTCCACTTTCTAAAGATGTTATTCTATGCTCAAGATTATCTTTATTTAAAGATGAGATGAAGCTCCTGTCCCTATGGCGGAAATAAGTTAGTGTTTCAGCCCCAAGTAATTTTATAAAGAGCGCATAATATGTCTGGATAGCAAATATTATTCGTGGTAAGTCATCAACCTCACTTTCTATTCGAAAAGTTTTAGCGAGTTCCTTAATTTCAATTTTTTTTGTATCAAAATCATATCCGCAAACTTCCCTGAAAAGAATCTTCCATTGTTCAAATAATAAATTGATCTTACCCTTATCATTTTTTACAAAATTGACCAACAATGTCTTTACATCATCGATAGTATCATCTGAGACGATACTAAAATCTTTAATTAAATTGTCGATAATTAAGGCCTTGCCCTGTATGCCAATAGAAAAAAGTCTTTGCAGAAGCAATTTAAATGATTTCTCACTGACATCCACTGGGCTTTCTACATCCCATAAATTATTTCTTCTTCTAACAAAAACTATCTTGTATCCATCAAAAATTACACCTAAATATCTATTAATATTAATTTTCTGTCTTTTCTCTATTCCGACAATATGACGTTGTACTTGCTCAATAGCTTTCATATTTTTGGAAGAACTATTAGAGCTATCTAGATAATGGGGTTCTTTATATTCAACTATCACTTCGCCATAAAGTGAGTCAATGCGTCCTTTTAACACGCTATACTCGTGGTGTTCTTCGAGAATAGCTACGTTATTTTCTTTTGAGATTATGTCAATTAGTGATGAAAATGCGACTCTTAAATCTTCTTCACTCGAAATAGTATCTCGCTTAGAGATATAGTATTTAAAATACTTCCCATTTATTTTATTGATTAATATATCAATATTAGACATATTTTTATTTCATTAAATCATCAAGACTTACGCCAAGTCCTTTGGCTATTTTTACTACAGTTTGAATGGTCGGCTTAGTAATAACATTTGTTTCAATCTTGGTCAGTGTTGTATAGGGAAGGTCGGATTTTCTCGCTAATTCGTCCTGCGTTAATCCCTGCTTGTTTCTAAGCTGTTTTATCTTATCCCCAATTGTTTCGTTATCGTTTTGACTTTTCATAGTTTCCTAAGTATGATAGTATTAGTATGGGTGCTTATTTAACCCTTCATAAATATACTAACAAATTTTATGAAATCAATCAAATTAAAAATGAGGGAAGCCCGCTTTTGGCCCAAAATGAAGTTCGAGCCGATATTTTTTCAGGTTCTTTGGCAGTTTTTCAATTCGAAAGGGTCGCTTCTGCGGGCGGGCGGAAGGGGGGGGCTGGGGGGAATTCCGCCCGCCCTACAAATTTTGGGCGAAATCAGTTCGAATTTTTTCGAACGCACACCGCCAGTTAGGAAATGTCTTTGTTGGCTCGCCCTCTGCGAGGGCTCGCCAGCCGATTTTAAGCGCAAATTGGAATTTTTTATCTTTGCCCCGAAGGGGCTGGCCAAAAGCGGGCTTCCCGAATTTTCATTTTTAATTTTTAAGGGATAACTATGAAATATTTTATCTACACTCGAAAATCAACAGACAGCGAAGAAAGACAAGTTTTAAGTATTGAAGCTCAGCTTGCTGAGCTAAAAGAATTTGCCGCCAAAGAAAAACTTGAAATCGTCGCCTCGCTTTGCGAGGCAAAAACTGCCAAAGAACCTGGCCGAACTGTGTTCGGCGAAATGCTTGCTCGGATTGAAAGGGGTGAAGCCCAAGGAATTTTGGCTTGGCATCCGGATCGACTGGCTAGAAATTCAATAGACGGAGGCAAAATCATTTATCTGCTGGACACAGGAAAGATTTTAGATTTGAAGTTTCCAACATTCTGGTTTGATAGCACACCACAAGGGAAATTCATGATGAACATTGCCTTTGGCCAAAGTAAATATTATATCGACAATTTAAGTGAGAATATTAAACGAGGGCATAGAGCAAAACTGCGAAAAGGAATTTGGCCAAATTTTGCCCCGCTTGGATATTCCAATAATCCAAAAACAAGGGCGATTGATATTGATAGTGAAAAAGCACCATTTATCAAAAAAGCATTTGAACTTTACGCAACTGGCGAATATACCCTAAAAGCCCTTGCTAAAATTTTGGATCAAGCGGGGCTAAGAAGCTACAAAGGCAATGTTCTTTCGGTTTCCTGTGTCCAGCGACTTTTGCAAAATCCGATTTACTACGGTGTATTTTCTTTCAACGGTGAAATCTATGATGGAACGCACGAGCCAATTATTTCCAAGAAACTTTTTGATTCTGTTCAACAAGTAATGAGCAATCGAGGAAAAAAGAAACGCAAGCGAAGGCACGAATTTGCTTTTTCTGGTTTGATGAAATGCGGAAATTGCGACTGCCTCATAACTGCCGAAAAGCAAAAAGGACATCACTATTATCGTTGCACCAAGAAAAAGCAACCTTGTAATGAAAAATATTTGCGGGAAGAAAATCTCGTTGAACAGATGAAAGCGATTATTCAAAAAGTTTCTTTGCCTGACGACTGGGCAAAAAATATGCTTGCCGAGATAGACAAAGAACGGGAACAGGCAAAAGAAGAAACGAAAGTTTTTGTTCAAAATCTCCAAACCAAGAAAACAGAAATCGAAGCCAAAACCGAGAATTTACTTGATCTGTTTATTGGCGGAAAAGGCATTGAGCCAGAGGAATATCAGCAGAAAAAACAAAAACTTCTCAACGAGAAGCTGGATATTCAACAGAAAATAAAAGATTTTGAACAAAAAGGAAATAATTGGCTCGAACCGATGAAAGAAATGATTTTAGCCAGTAGCCAAGCCAAAATTCTTTTGTCGCGAAGCGACAATCAAGAAATCCGAGCATTCCTAAAAAATATCGGCTCGAACTTCATTTTGAAAGATAAAAAATTCCAATTTGCGCTTAAAATCGGCTGGCGAGCCCTCGCAGAGGGCGAGCCAACAAAGACATTTCCTA
>JBDHUY010000012.1:0-64515 GCA_039809385.1 Candidatus Altimarinota bacterium | reverse complement strand
TTGTTTCAAAGAGCGAAGAAATGATTCATATATCTATCAAACTCTGGCTAGCTCTTACCACCCAAGAGATATTCAAAGCATATCAATCAAAATTCCTATCTATCCTTATGTGAACACTCTCCATAGTAAAATATCACAATACGATACTGCTTATGCATGGCCATATAACCATACTCCCAACCATATTCCGGCACTAATGGCTATCAGGTGAATCAGCAGGATATTTCTTTTCTGCGTCCCGGAGAGTGTTACTCGTTCACGGGAGTTGGTGGTAAACGAAAAGGACGTTTCACCGCCCCAGAACATTTCGCGCAAACCGTTTCTTCCCAGCAGTAGAAGCGGCCCTAGCGCCATGATTTCAAATACGATTCCGCAAATGAGCCAGGAGATATCCATAGGAGGTTTAAGGCCATATTCCAAAAAATTCCAACCGAGAGCACCGAAGAGACCACTCCAAAAAAACAGTGCGATATTAGGAGCACCGGAGGGTAGAGAAACAAGATACAACGCAGCAGATCCCAAACCGACAAATATCGAGAGGGGAATCATCCACGCTGTTCCTTTCGGGCAATGGACCGCAATTTGATATGGGCCGCCTTCGGCACAGGAACCGCCGACATCCAGTACCGCCCGCATCCCCAGAAAGAGGATTGAGATAGCCAACGTCACCCCGAAAAGACCCAAGAATATGCGCAAAAGCTTCACCATATTCAATTCGGAATTCATAGGCACTGGAAAAATACCAGGAAGTATAATCTTTAGAAAATTACACGAAAACGTTCCCGTTGACAAACGTGAAGCAGAAAAGCAAGTTGTAGGATAGAGAAAAGAGATCGTTCTAATTATCCATTTGGAAATCATTGAGGTTCTTGCTGCAGTAAAGATCCGATAGAGAAAAAAAGAAACCTGTGTTACGGCTGGTTTTCAGCTGTATGAATCGCTATAATAGCTCCGCTTATTTTTTGTCTTCGGCCCATCGTGGAAGAACAGCAAGTTCGGGAGCTCATTTTGCGCATACAACGAGGCGATTCGGAAGCGTTTGGGGTACTGTATGACCTTTTTTTAAACGATATCTACCGGTATATGTATTTCAAGGTGTCGCCGCCAGACGCCGAAGATTTGTGTGAAGACCTGTTTGTAAAAGTATGGGAAAAAATAAAGACGTATAAAGAGCAAAAGAACGGCTCGTTCCGGGCTTGGATATTCACCATCGCGCACAATATGGTGATCGACTACTACCGCAAAAATCGTACTACCATCCCGCTGGACGAGATCGAGGGACTTGAGATGGAATACTCGGACATGGAAGTCGAACGGGAGACCGATCTGAATATTACTTCAGAACAACTGACCAAAGCTCTGTCAATGCTGAAAGAAGATTATAAACAAGCCGTTATTTTAAAATTTATAAATGATTTATCGAACGAAGAAATCAGTGCTATCATGGACAAGAGCGAGGGAGCGGTACGGATCCTGTTACACCGCGGACTCAAAGAAATGAATCGCATTTTCAAAATGCTGTACCCGGAGAAAGAATGACCGGGCCGGAAACAAGTGGTATTAAGATTTTGCCATTGGGCTTAAACGGAACCGAATATCAAATACCAAATGACAACGTTCAAAATAAATCCCAAGATCAAGGTTCAAAAAACTACGTTTGATATTTGAATTTTGAACTTTTTTTAACATTTGAACTTTGAGTTTTGAGATTCTATTCGACACGTACAAAAGAGACTATTTACATGATTACATAGAACCGGATCAACTCGGTTCACACACCTCCTATGTTCGTCAACCTGCACAACCATTCCTATTATTCCCTGCTCGACGGGCTGCCGAAGCCCGAAGAATATATCATAAAAGCAAAAGAGCACGGATCGCCCGGAATAGCGTTGACCGATCACGGAGTGCTCTACGGGACAGTAGAATTTTACATTGCCGGCAAAAAACACGGGATCAATCCGATCCTGGGATGCGAGACCTATCTGACTCCCAACAGCCGTTTTTCCAAAAATCCGAGTATCGACAGTAAACGCTATCACCTTATATTACTGGCCGAGACTAACGAAGGCTACGAAAACCTGATTCAACTCATCACCAAGGCCAATATGGAGGGCATGTACTACAAACCCCGTATCGACTGGGATCTGCTGGAAACATACCACAAAGGCCTGATTGCGCTCAGCAGTTGTTTGGGCGGGGAGATCGCCCAGACCATCAATAACGAAAAAGGCGAGGAAGAGCTGTTAAAAACCATCAGACAGTACCAGAACGTCTTCGGGGCCGAAAATTTTTTTCTGGAACTCCAGCCGCATTTCCAGATGCCGGAGCAGGTGAAAGTCAACAATACGATCAAGGAATTATCCAAGCGGTATAATATCCCGGTCGTTGCCACGAGTGACGCGCACTATATCGAACAGACTGACAATATTGCCCAGGATATCCTGTTGTGCGTGGAGACCAATAAGACCGTAGACGATACGTCGCGGTTTTCGATGATGGAGTGCGACTGCTCGCTTCGCTCTCCGGAAAAGATGATCGAATTGTTTCAGGATATTCCCGAAGCGGTGAGTAATACACTGCAAATCAACGAACGCTGCAAAGTCGATATCAAACTGGGGCAAAACCTGATCCCGTCCTTCGAAGTTCCCGCGGAAGAATCGACCCAGAGTTATATGCGCAAACTGTGCTTCTGGGGACTGGAGAACCGGTACAAAATCGGACTGGCCGATGTGGATATCGGCATACTGGCCGAAGCGCCGGTTTACGATCTGGGCGGAAAATCACTGGGAGATATTACACCGGAAGAACTGAAAGAACTCTCGCACCAAAGCGTTTCCGAAGCCAAAAAGAAAGTACTGGGAGCTTTGGCGGAAAAACACCAGAATATGATCGCACGTCTGGAATACGAATTGGTCGTGATCAATACGATGGGATTCGACACATATTTTCTGATCGTACAGGATTTCGTGAACTGGGCCAAAGAACAGGGCATCGCGGTAGGTCCCGGTCGCGGGAGCGCCGCGGGAGCGCTGGTAGCCTATGTCTTGGGAATTACCGATCTGGATCCGCTCGAATACGATCTGCTGTTTGAACGTTTCCTGAATCCGGCCCGTATCTCGATGCCGGATATCGACATGGATTTTGCCGATAATCGCCGCGACAAAGTTATCGAATATGTCCGGGACAAATACGGATCCGATCACGTCGCCCAAATCAGTACGTTCGGGACACTAGCGGCACGACAAGCGGTAAAAGACGTCGGCCGCGCCATGGGAATCTCGTTCGGCGAACTGAACGAAGTAGCCAAATTCATTCCCGAAAAGCCCGGAACGAAGCTCAAAGAAGCCCTCGATACCCAGGTCGAGCTGAAAAAACTGTACGAAGAAAATCCACTGTATAAAAAGGTATTCGATATCGCACTCAAGCTTGAAGGGGTTGTGCGACACATTTCGGTACACGCCTGCGCGGTGATTGTTTCCAAAGAACCGCTGACCAAATATACGGCGCTGCAAACGCCGCCCAATGAACGAAGTACGGTCATCACGCAACTGTCAGCCAAACCTCTAGAAGAGATCGGTCTGCTCAAGATAGATTTTTTGGGACTCCGCAATCTATCGATTATTCAGCGCTGCCTGAGCATCATCGAACGTGTCAAACAACAACGGATCGATATATCTACCATTCCGCTGGATGACACGAAAGCCTATCAGGTATTTGCCCGCGGCGAAACTACCGGCGTGTTCCAGTTCGAATCGGCAGGCATGCGCCGTTACTTAAAAGACCTGAAACCGACTTGTTTCGACGATATTATCGCTATGGTGGCTCTGTATCGTCCGGGTCCGATGGAACTGATCCCATCCTTTATTAAACGTAAATACGGCCTGGAAAAGATTACCTATATCCATCCGCGCCTCGAACCGATTCTGAAAAATACGTACGGGATTGGCGTGTATCAAGAGCAGATGATGCAGATCGCCCGCGATCTGGCCGGATTTACCCTAGCCGAAGCCGACACATTACGAAAAGCGATCGGAAAAAAGATCAAATCGCTGCTCGACGAACAAGGAGAAAAACTAGTGAAGGGGATGGTCCAGAACGGGATCGACGAAAAGACTGCTCAAGCCATCTGGGAATTGTTTCCACCGTTTGCCCGTTACGGCTTCAACAAATCGCACGCCGCCTGTTACGCATTGATCGCCTACCAAACGGCGTATTTGAAAGCACATTACCCGACCGAATTCATGACCGCACTGTTGACCAGCGACGCGGAAAACACCGATCGGGTAGCTCTGGAGGTACACGAATGTCGTCAGATGGGTATCGAAGTATTGGCCCCGTCGATCAACGAATCGCGTTCGAACTTTACCATGGTCTCCGACAAGATCATCCGGTTCGGATTGAGAGCGATCAAAGGACTGGGGGAAAATACGATCCAGGCTATTTTAGAAGAACGAGAAAAGACCGGCCCCTTTCGAGATATTTCAGATATGGCCTGCCGGGTTCCGGTCGATACGTTGAATAAAAAATCGCTCGAATCCCTAATTCTAAGCGGTTCCATGGATAACTTCGGTCCTCGCAAGGCACTGCTCCAGGTCATGGATATCATCGTCGAAACGGCCAAAAGTCATCAGCTGTCCGCCTCGGCCGGGCAGACCAGCCTGTTTAGTATGGGGGGAACGGATACCGACGTAGACATGATCTGTATCCCCGGCGGCACGGTCGAAACTGCTATGGAAAAACTGAAATGGGAAAAGGCCTTTCTCGGCCTTTATATTTCGGGGCATCCATTGGATGGGCTGAAAAAATATATCGGAAAAAAAGCCTATCTGAGCGAAAAGATTAGCGAAAAAGACGCAGGCAAGGAGATTCCGATCATGGGATTGGTAACGAAGGTCAAAAAAATGTACACCAAAAATAAGGAGGCTATGATGTACCTGACACTGGAAGACCCCACCGGTCTGATCGAAGTAGTCATTTTTCCCAAAACGCTCAAAACGATTCCCGGAACGGTCAGCGAGGATACGTTGGTCAAGATACGCGGCCGGCTCGACCGGAGAAACGGCAGCTTCCAGGTGAGCTGCAACGAACTCAGAACTCTGAGCATCGATCAGGTGATCGCCAACGCCCAGGAAGAAGGTTTTTTCGATCCCACCCTGAAAGTCGTGCAAAAAGTAAATGTGGAGCAAGACGAACACGAAGGCGAAGCCTTACCGGTCGTAAATATACCTCTAGCAGAAAATTCGCTAGGAACTATTCCTGGCGAACCGGTTCCCTCTACGATACTGATTGAAGAAGAAATTGAGAAACCGGCTATGCCGGAAGAGAATACGCCTATGTTTATCGAGCGGCAAATCAGCGAGGATTACATTATCGAAATTCCCCAGAGTTTTGACACGACGGTTCTCAAAGAACTACGGTCGGTGTTGGAAACAGAAACCAGCGGAGAACAGCAAGTCATCATTCACATGGGCGGGAAAGTAATCCGGACCAATTTCAAAATTTCGCGCGGCGGCGTTTTGGAAAATAAGGTACGCAATCTCTTGGAAGCACCTCAGGAACAGGTATGAGATCTAGGAGAAACCGAAATGAACATCAAATACCAAATGACAAAGTTCAAAAGAAATCCCAATATCAAAGCTCAAACTCTGTATCATGTTTGATATTTGGATTTTGGACTTGTTTTGACATTTGATATTTGAACTTTCTACCAACATTTGAGCACCGCGGCGAATGAGCTGTAAGTTTTCCCTTACAGCTGATCCAGCTCGTTGAGCAACGCCTGTTCTTCGGCCTGTTCGGCATTTTTCGTAGTAGTTTCGGCTTTTTGCAAATTTTCTTTTTGCTGTTTTGATTTGATCGACTGCCATTCGATTAAATGCTGATCGTTGATCGTATCAAGCTGTTTTTGATATTTGGCGTCGATTTCAGCCAGTTTCTGTTTTTCGGTTAGCAAAATTTCACGCAATCGTTGCACTTGCTCATCGGTCATGATTGGCAAAATCGAAAACCAGTATTGCCGCTCATCGTCGTTCATGGATGAACTGCCCAAAACCAGATCAATCAGGTCGGGATATTTAGTCTTTACATCTTCCGGAATGGTGAAGGATCGTTTGGGTGGCTGGACGCCTCCTTGCGCTTGTCCTGCTGGTGGAATCGGTTGGTCGCTCATAGAGAAAAAGAAGGTCTATCTGTATACTATACCACAACAGGTGACATTCTTACAAAAGAACCGTCTCAATCCAAATGTAGATATTTTTTCGATTCGCGAGAAATCGGAAATAACTATGATTCACTGGGAACTGCTTTTCCTAGCTATTCTGCCATATAGCCCGCACAACATGTTTTTCCTCTCCTTCAAGCAGATCTTTCTGAAAACCGCCGATACAGCTCAAAAATTCGTCCTCCATCAGATCGATAATAGGTTCACCCAAGAGATTTTGATTTAGATTGTCCTTCCCTTGTTCGACTTTGCAAAGACACGTAGTACAAGCTCCGGCGCGACAGGAATAGGGTAATTCTATGCCAAATTGCTCGCCGATTTCGAGAATCGACAAGTCGGTACTCAGATCGAGCGTTTTTTGTTCAACCGGATCTTTACTCAAAAATTCGACGGTCGTCTTGAGGATTTGATCCTCGAGTTTCAACTGAAAGCGATATTGGGCTCCCTCGACGTCGGTTAAATGAAATTCGATCATACGAAAAAAATGACAAACCGGAAATACGCGTCCTGAAATGTAGCCCAAATCGAACAAGAAATCAATCTATTCGCGAAGGCGCAACCATGAAAAAGGCACAAACTGGCCGGATCAGTTCGTGCCTTCAATACATATGGTTACCCGAAAAGTTTTATACTACATATTTGCCATGGGTCCCGGATCGTCGGCCGAAGGACCGTAGATAGAAGGGACTTTCCCCCCCATGGCGCGCAAATACGCCGCAAACTGTCCGCGGTGGTGAATCATATCGTGAAACAGCATCCACAACATTCCTACCATCGTATCGGCATAGACCTCTTTATCGCCCATCATCATGGAAATCTTTTTATTCTCCCAGTCGTCGTCGCTGACCTCACTCAGTTTTTCCTGAAACATCATCCAGTTTTTCTCAAACAGGGAAACCAGCTCTTCGGGAGTCATATCCATAGCCATTTCCTGTCCGACATCCACCATTCCTTGTTCGATAAAGGTTACCAGCATGCCACTCTCTCCGGCAAAGAGTTTGAGCATTTCCAGACCCGACTTGCTTTTGGGATCCGGGCGATACTCGAGATTATTGCCAAGGGCGGCCTTCAGCACATTGATGGTAGCCGGTGTCTCTATCTTGAGATGATGAAGGAAAAATTCACGATTAGTCATCATAAGCGGAATTAAAATAAGGAAATAAAAAACCGATACAGGTATACCCGCAACGGTAAAGGTAATATGATAAAAAACGAACAAATCCATTGTACCGTGAGAACGTTCCGGACACAAGACAGGAAAAGGGAGTTATTAAGATAATTGGGAGGAAACCGCTTTGTTTTATATTTTTTTCTGCTAGACTGGAGCTGTTTTTTTACTCTTTCTATGCAAACCTTTATCAAAGATTTCGGCCAGCATGTCGGACAGACCGTCACCGTCAAAGGCTGGATGTACAACAAACGCGGCAGCGGCAAAATTTATTTTCTGGAACTACGCGACGGGTCGGGTTTTACGCAGGGCGTGATCGAAGAGACCAAAGTTTCGGCAACCGTATGGGAACAGGCTACGCGCTTGACGCTTGAATCCTCTCTGGAGGTAACGGGAACCGTGACACAGCATCCTAAGAAAACGGACGTATTCGAGTTGCAAATCAGCGACCTCAAGATTGTACAACTCAGTGAAGAATACCCGATCGGCAAAAAGGAGCACGGCCCCGATTTTTTGCTGGATCTGCGGCACTTGTGGTTGAGAAGCCCGCGCCAGTGGGCCATTCAGCGCATCAGAAACACGATTATCAACGCCACATACGCACATCTGAACAGTCAAGGTTTTACGAAGCTGGATTCTCCGATTTTGACCCCCAACGCCTGCGAAGGCACGACCGAATTGTTCGAGATCGATTATTTCGAGGAGGCCAAAGCGTATCTATCCCAGTCGGGTCAGCTCTATCTGGAGGCTGCCATTTTTTCACTGGGACGCTGTTTCGATTTCGGACCGGTATTTCGGGCAGAGAAATCCAAAACCCGGCGGCATTTGACCGAATTCTGGATGATGGATGCCGAAGCGGCGTATGTGGAACATGCACAGAATATGCAGATTCAGGAAGATCTGATTTTGGCGATCGTGCATAAAGTACTCACCGAAAATCGCTACGAGCTGGGATTGCTGGAACGAAATATCGAAGCCTTAGAAAAAGTACGAGGACCGTTTATCCGTATGACGCACGCCGAAGCGGTAAAAGAACTACAGGGTATGGGCTCGGATATCGGCGAAAAAGATGACCTCGGGGCCGACGACGAAACCAAACTCACTCAGAAATACGACCGGCCCATTTTTGTCGAAAAATATCCGGCCGAGGTAAAAGCGTTTTATATGAAGCGGGATTCCGAAAATCCGTCGGTATGTCTCAATAGTGACCTGCTGGCTCCTGAAGGGTACGGCGAGATCATTGGAGGATCTCAGCGCGAGGACGATCACGATACGCTCCTTTCGCGCATACGAGAGCATAATTTACCGGTGGAACCGTTTCAGTGGTATCTGGATTTGCGCAAATACGGATCGGTGCCGCACAGCGGATTTGGCTACGGACTCGAACGGATCGTGGCATGGGTATGCGGTCTGCACCATGTACGGGAGACCATTCCGTTCCCCCGCATGATCAACCGCCTGACTCCCTGACGACCGGATTCCGGAAACGCGAGCTTTCTTCTTTGGTATTTGTCGTTTAACCTGTACGGTCTCCCCGCTTGCGTAGAAGTCTCAAAAACTCTAGTATGATAGGTGTCTGTAACTCACCTGTGCTTAGCATTTGTACCTTTTTGTTGTATGAATGCGCCCGACATCACAACGGCACCGACAATTTTGTACCAAAAAAATGAGGAATATGATCTTCGTAACGTCTTGTACCAGAATTTATGCCAACGATCATTGTTGCTGAAATTAGTATCAATATCGGATTCGACGTATCTCCTCGAATTGTGTAAAAAAGGCCTGATTATAGAGGGGAAGCCAAATGATATAGAGTGGATTTTTCTGGAATTTCAGGAAATTTGCAATGACATCGCAACACATATCCGAACCACACTAGGGGAATCACAGACAAACGGTACGACAGATAGTGAAGACGAGAAAATATCCGTCCGGGATCTATTGCAAATGCATATTCATGTACAAACGCTCCGGCTGATACGGTGGTCGATCGAAACCGAAGAAAAAATTCGCGGGATTACACAAGAAGTGTTAAATCGGATGATAGCACAAAACCATAGAGACTACCTGGAATACCTCTTCATTTTTGTCATAAAAGAAATTAGGGCGAAGCCGGAGAAGAGACAGATACTCCTCGTGAATAACAATGATTTATTCCTGACAAAGCCCATTCTAAAAAATAATCCGTTACAGGAAGAAGAAGTACTACTATTGACGCAAGAAGATGCACAAAGTGCATTGTGCGTTTTTTGGATTAACAAGTACAAATTACATTTTAGCCCTACGGAAGAAAGAAAGAATTTGATGGAAATATGTATCCGGAATCGCATTGCCTTGGATTGGGCATACTTGACCTGGAAAAATTTTTCACAGAATAACCCGCATACTGCAGCCATGTTGAAAGCGACTTCGGGAAATCTGGAAGCAATAGACAAAGATCTGATAAGATTTCAAGAAAGCATAGAAGATGTTTCCAGGCTGCTGGATGCCGATATAAGTACCTGGCGTGTTAATCCGATTACCGTACTGTGGAACGATACCGGCATAAAAGTAACGCCGGTCTTGCCTGAAGAAGTACAGAAAAGCGGGAAACAAAGCTTTGCCTACCAAAGCGGCCGCTTCGGCAATGTATACCTGGAGCAGCGTCTGGCGGATTTTTTCGCCCAAACCGAGATAGTATCGATCACCGCTCGCCTGTTTGCCTCTTTTCCCGAATATGCGCGAGAATGCTTGAGAACACGACTGGGTGCGATGACAACCCTGGGAGAATTGATAGATTACTGCCACGCACTTTCTATAAAAACGCTCTGCGGGATCAAGACAACACCCGATTGGGTAGAAGGGATGCAGTGCTACGAAAATCTGCAACAAACGTATGTTCAATATGAAAACAGCAGAAAAACTTTGCTGCAAAACTCGGGAAAAAAACCGGATAACCGTTGTTTATCAAGGTAATTGCAGAATTACGGTTGACAGTGGAGGGGTATTTTCTACAATGGAGTACTTCTTGTACATTTTTTTCAAAAGAACATGTCTATTCACACATACAGCGAGGTTTCAGGATTACACACGGAACTTGTGGCACAAATGTATTCTCGCGCCAAGAATCAGATACTGGACCACGCAGCGATTCGGGACGGAATCATCGCTTGTGTGCAAAAACTTGCTACGGTACTGGACGGAATCGAACGGGAATTCGCCACAAATCTTTTAGGGAAATTGGACGAGAATGGTTTTAAGAATACACTGGATGGTGTGCACGGAAGAATGCGCGAAAAGAGAGAGGAGGAAGAACGCAATAAACTGGCAGATCAACAGGATCTGTTGATTGCCCAAGCGCTACAGGTATTGTTACGAGAAACAAGCAATGACGTAAAGAGATATATCGCAACCCTTTTATTAGACCCCAATATAGTTTCTGTCGATGCGAATATAACGATGCCAGAAATATCTGTTACTCCAAAGAGAGATGTAAAAACCACGAGGATTGGTAAGGCAAGGAAGAAAAGCGATTTAAACCCTAAGGATGATGGTACGATTGCTCCAACCCAACAAATAGCAACTTTAAAATCACAGCTACAACCGTTGAATATTTTTTCGTTGGAACACGGCATGAAGTTTCTTTTTTGTCTCAAAACCGGTGCGATATTTCCCCAGAGTATGAGTGAATCCCTTCCGCCTGAAGCCAGAAGTTCCTATGTCCTGTATACGGCGGTTCATCCAAGAATCAGCAACGATGACCTAGAGAATTATTTACTGGAGCTACTTGACAACAAGAAGGGCTTTGAACTTTTCGATGTATGCAATTATGTCGACATAAAATTCAATAATATATACGAGATTTCACATGTAATCGTCACGCTAAAATTACTCGAAGCCGCTAAAAAGGTTACCCTCGTTTCTAGTCCTCAATCGAGTGTCTTATTTCATAAAAGACGGGGATAGTGTTTTTTCTCAAGTCATGTACGGTCAAAGCGCCGGCGGGCGTTTTGAACCCGGACCATAGAACGCTCGGCCCACTGCCAGATACCGCACACCGCTGCCCCCAAAGACCTGCCCAATGGGGTAAGACGGTATTCCACCCGCGGAGGCACAGCCGGGTAAACCTTCCGGAACACTAACCCGTCGCGCTCCAGCTCGCGCAACGTTTTGGTGAGCATCTTTTGACTGACATCGCCGATAGCGCGCTGCAAGGCGGAAAAACGCAACGTTCCCTCCTCCAGCGCGTCGATAACCAATAATGTCCATTTATCGGCGACACGTTCGAGAATCTCGCGCACGAAACGTTCTTTTTGTAAAATCGGATCGTCGTTTTTAAGCATAAGATAACAATAGTTACCTAAAAGATAGTATGGTACTTTTAGGTGCCTTCTTGCTTTTGGAAACCAAGAAGTACTATGATCAGTGTAGAAGAGATCCGGATAAAGTCAATCGTCCGGCACATACTTCTTTGGAAGTCGGTATTTCCGGCGGAAAAATCCGACAAACCATCCTCATCCCCCCTACAAATTTTATTTTTTTATGTCAGCTATATGGACATTGCAGGAAAAATCATCGTTATCACCGGGGCTTCTCAGGGAATCGGCAAAGCCACAGCACAGCATCTGGCCAACCAGGGAGGCCGGATCGTACTGGCTTCCCGTTCGGCCGAAAAACTGCGGGAAATCGAGGCGGAACTCCCCGGAACGTGGAGTGTTCCTACCGACATGCGAGAAGTCCGGGACGTACGAAATCTCGTCGAAAAAACCGTACAGCAATACGGACGCATCGATATCCTGATCAACAATGCGGGACAAGGATTATGGACCACGGTCGAGGCCATGGATATAGACGATTATCGCGCTGTCTGGGAACTAAATGTTTTGGGCGCTTTGCAAGCCATGCAGGCGGTCATACCCGTCATGCGGAGGCAAGGCGGCGGAATGATCGTAAACGTCAGTTCGATGGTAAGCCGAAACTATTATCCGAACCTGGCAGGATATGCTTCAACCAAGTATGCGCTCAACGCACTGTCGCTCACCGCCCGGACCGAATTGGAAAAAGACGGCATTATCGTCTCGTTGATCCGCCCGAAATTAGTGGCAACCGATTTCGGGAAAAATTCGGCCAAAGCCGAGCCGGATTTCCTGAGAGAGAGAGACAATACCTCGGCTCCTCCGATAGACACCCCCGAATTCGTAGCGGAACAGATCGCCGAGCTGATTCGATCCGAAGCGGCCGAGCTGGATTTGGGATAAATATTGCCGGATAACACGATCTGTCCGGCCGGATTGTCAAACCCAAAACAGCGACCTGACGGCCGGACAATTTTTTTTAAGAAATTGTTAGCTGCTCCTGCTTGGCATTTTGTTGTACAAAGTGTATAGTAGTATGAACACATGCGAATTTTTCATGATTTCTTCGTACAACTTTATGTCAGCCAAACGAGCGTTAGCAATTACGGGCGCAACCACGGCAATCATTCTGGCAGCACTGCTGGTACTCTACCATCCGGGCAATAACTTGTCCGCGCAGCTCAATACGCCGGTTACGGCTCCATCATCGACAACCGCGCCACCGGCTGCGCCCGGGACCCCGCCGCACCTCAAACCTAAAGTACGTCCGTCAGCTATGGCCATTTCTCCACAAAATACCACTACCGCATCCGCCGGGCAGCCGACACCGATGCAGCAGATTGTCCCCATAAGTAGTCGAAATACGGATAATAACGATCGTGACATTTTGCTGCCAGGTTCGTACGGATATGAATCTTATGGAAAAAAGACCGCAGTATCCGATCCGGGTATTGTCTGTAACGCAGATATCTACAACTGTGAGGATTTTTCCACTCCCGCTACGGCACAACATATATACGACTATTGTCTGAAAACGACCGGGAAAGATATTCACGAACTGGACAGCGATCACAACGGGGTAGCATGCGAGAGTGCGGCGAAATAACTGATAGTTTGGCGTAGACATTGAGAGACAATGAGCAGCGGCGATAGCGTTTCCCCATGAGTACGACCCGAGTTTTTTTCTGATTGCAGGTTTG
The DNA here is from genome assembly GCA_039809385.1 of Candidatus Altimarinota bacterium. Classification (GTDB taxonomy): domain Bacteria; phylum Patescibacteriota; class Gracilibacteria; order JBDHUY01; family JBDHUY01; genus JBDHUY01. The sequence goes on along the minus strand of JBDHUY010000012.1, from coordinate 51,090 downwards.
TGAGTGAGATGGTGAAAGATATACCGATACAAAAACGGCAATTTTTTTTATAAACATATTATCCGCAAAGCCTTTGGTAAGACGAAAAGGTAAGGTACAGTGATATATCATACAATTTTTTTGCGGTGTTGCGAACATTACCCATACCCGTATGAAAAGGAGATTGTCCATATTGGCAGCATTTTTGCTGGGACTGGGAGGCCTGGCTATTTTGGGTTGTTCGGCTTCTTCAGGGAACCTTTCGGCCCGGCTGAATACGACTGAAAATGTGAACGCTCTTTCCTCGTCTCCGAACAGCAATTCGGCTCCCCCGGCGGAACGTAAACCCAAGGTACGCGTACCCAAAACAGTGAAGACTCAGCCGGAGCCGGAAAAGGCGCTGAGTGTTGAAAATTCTACTGCAGCGGAGACGCCATCGGGAACGACGTATGAGCCCTCAAAAGAAACGCAGCCTGCCCCGGTAACCGTTATCGAATCCAGGCCAGCGGAAGTTCCAAGCACGATTGTCTTGGATGAAGGAAATAAGCCTGCCGAGATAGCGCTCTTTGATTGTAGCGGAGAGAAATACGATTGCTCCGATTTTGCTTCGCACGAGGAGGCCCGGGAAGTTTTTGAGTATTGTCTGGAACAGACCGGAAAGGATGTACACCGGTTGGATGCAGATAAAGATGGAAGCGCGTGTGAATCGTTACCTTCTGCTTCCTCACAGCCAGTTCCCGAACCATCGACTCCTCCGAGAATCGTAGCTCCCCCCGAACCCGAGGTTGTCACCGCTCCTCCTGTCACTGAAAAGGTATGCTGTAGGTACTGTTCAACAGGAAAGGCGTGCGGGGATTCGTGCATATCGAGGAGTTATACGTGTCATAAGGCGCCGGGGTGTGCGTGCGATAGTTAGTGAAGAGGTTTAATACATAATAAAAGGCTAAGTACTATTCAAAGCCGCCGAGAGTTGGATCGGGTTTTGCATATTAATAGATAAGCTATTACAATAGTTGCTAGTTCTGAAAAACATAGTGAGATCACAACATAATTATGGCGAACTAATTCGCAGCAATATGATTTATCAATCTTTCATAATAAAAAACTTTAAGGGAATAGATGAAGTGAATATTGAGCTTATCAACAATAGGATAATAACTCTAGTTGGGCTTAATGAAAGTGGAAAAACTTCTATTATGGAAGGAATGAATTTATTTTATCGCATGACAAAAAGCGAAGATCCATCCAATGAACAATTAAATGAATTTCGCCCAAAAGGAATAAACTTCACCGGAGGTATTACGATCAGTGCAAGCCTATTATTTGAAAAAGATGACATAGACAAGATAGATAATCACTGGAAGTCTACTCTAGGAAAAAAAGGTATACTAGAATTCCCGCCAGAATTTAAGTACGATGTAATTTTCGATTATGAACTTCACGAATATAAAAAAACGAGACGTACGTGTACATTTCCCATCAAAATGAAAAATGCAAAACGTGAACTATCTCAAGCCGATAAACAATCTTGGCAAGAACTGATTTCGTATATTAAATTAGAAATCATTCCTGAAATTTTATACTTCGATGACTTCGTTTTAGAAATACCTCAAAAAGTAAATTTCATTAAAGAGAGTGAAGAAGGAACCAGTGAAATTAATGATACTAACAACAAAATCTGGCAACTCGTTTTGAATGATGTACTTAAATCTGTGGATGAAAGGATGAGTTTTCAAAAACATGTTGTGAATGTTTGGGAATCAGATAAAGACGCAGCCAGCAATCGCCTTTCTCAAATGGAGAAATCACTAGACGAAAAAATAACAAAACGTTGGGGAGATCTTTTTGGCAAAGATAAAGTAAATTTCAAAGAAATCAAACTTGATCCTGAATATTCCAACGGGAAGCTCGACATTTCTTTCAAAATCAGAACAGAAGCAAAGAAAGAATTTTTAGTTGGAGAGCGGAGCAAAGGATTTAAATGGTTTTTTTCTTTTTTACTTTTTACAGAGTTCCGAAAAAAGAGAAGTAAAAATATACTTTTCCTACTTGACGAACCAGCCTCAAATCTCCATTCGTCCGCTCAGGCAAAGATTTTAGAGGCCATATATGAATTAAGTACTAATTCACTTGTTGTATACTCAACACATAGTCATCACCTGATTAACCCTAAATGGTTGTCTGGCGCATATATATGTATCAATAAAAGCATATCTAATGAAATTTTACAAGGAAGTCTAAATACAGAAGATCAAGCAAGAATAACCGCTATCAAATATTATACTTATGTAAGCAAAGGGATAGGAAATGATAATATTTCGTACTTTCAACCCATACTTGATCGTTTAGAATATCAACCAAGTAGAGTTGAACCAATTCCGAATATTGTAATTACAGAAGGGAAAAATGATTGGTATACATTTCGATATTTCGAGCAGATTATTTTAAAAAGACTCCAAAAACTCAATTTCTATCCGGGAGGCGGGAAAGATAAACTATATGAAATCATAAGATTATACCTTGCGTGGGGAAAAGACTTCATAGTTTTACTCGATGGTGATGATGGAGTAAAATCAAAAAGCAGCTACATTAAAGAATTTGGACCTCTTGTAAAAGATAAGATATTCACACTAAATGATATATTCAATAAAAAGATAGCAACCGAAGGTCTAATCGATATTATCGATCAACAAGAAATCTATGAAGCTATTTTTGGAAAAGGGTCGTACGATGAATGCAAAAAGAATAGTCCGAAAAAAGTTAAAGAGTATCTCAATTATGCAGTAAACCAGCTTCTTTTTGAAAAAAGACAGATCTCTCTGACAAAACCAACAAAAGACAATTTTAACAATCTTTTCAACTTTGCCAATAACAAACTAAAATTACTTAAGCAATAATTCATGCTAGAACAAATTGGAATAATTGCTCTCCTTGTTCTGGGCAGAAGATTGGTATTCTAACAAAAAAAACATCCAAGAAGAAGTTTATTTTGTGTCAGGAAGTAACTAAAACCAGTTACTATCTGACGTAAATAGCACCTTACTCAGACTTCAAGCCAGGATAAATGTGCTTTGAAATCCTCTACAAATTCGTCGACTCGTCATCCGCCGAAGGGCCGTAAATAGAAGGGACTTTCCCGCCAGCCATCCGCACATAGACCGTCAGCTGGCCGCGATGATGAATCTGATCGTGCAACATCATCATCGCAAACTCATCCGCCATAAACTTCGTTCCCGCAAACTCCACAGTCTTTTCAAGACCGCTGTCAGGCAACGTCATAAGACGACTCAACACACCGGCAGTCTCTTTTTCAAAATCGCCGATCACCGCCTCGACACTCTCCGGCTGGTACGTCTGAAACCGTGCACGATCCAGTTCATCGCCAAACAAATACGTAGAGAGCAAATACATCTCAAACACAAACGTCGACATCAACCGAATCGCCTCTTGCGACTTTTCATGCGGTTTGAAATCCTTTTGATCCGCCGGAAAAGCCCGCATTACTTTAATCGTCGTTTGAGATTCTTTAGTAAAGTAGCTCTCAAGATCAGTCTTGGTCAGCATACGAAACGGAGGTTATGGAAGTTAAATGGACCAACGACAGTATACTCTTGTTTGAACCAAGAGGAAAAGCTAGCATACATTATCACTCAACCAGAAATAACAAAAACTGCCTCACACTCAGAGGTCTCTTTCTTGCAAACTCGCTACTCGCCTCTCCAACTGATTGCCGAGGCCTGGTCAAATCGCAGATTATGGACTAACGGCCGCGCCATCCGAAGCCTTCATGAAAGATTCTTGGGCAAATCATGAGTCCTTCTTCTCTAAGGCTATGAAGGACATCCTCCGCCTATGGCGTAGGATGGTAGCGCTACGGGGAATCGAACCCCGATTGACGGATTGAAAATCCGCTGTCCTAACCGTTAGACGATAGCGCCCCAATTTTTTACAAAGCAGGTATATTTTACTGGTTGACCCGAAAAAGTCAAAGGCCAAATCGGCAACCGGAAGAATCGCTTTTTTAACGTTCGGTTTGTCTTACATGACAAAACGCGATACCATGCAACTATCGTCGTTTTTTTCGCTTTCCCGTCATGCCTCACGATAACCTCGCCGACAGCATTGAGACCTTTTTGCATAAGCACCAAGACCGTGATCTGAAAAAGCTCCTGAGCGGTTTATCCAAAGAAGAGGTCGCACACTATATCAACGTTTTCGCCCACGGCAAAAAAAAGATATTCCGTCTCCTCCCCGTAGACCTTAAGCAGGGAGTTTTTTGGGACTTGAACCACTTTTCGCGCCGCTACGTCCTATCAGCTATGAGCAACCCCGAGGTACGCGAACTGATCGAAGAGATGGATTCCGACGACATCAGCGATGTATTGTACCTGATTCCTCCCCAACGCCGCAAAATCATCCTGCGCGGTCTGTCCAAAAAAGATTCGCAGGAGATCGAAGAGATCATGCAGTATCCCGAATCGAGCGCCGGACATCTGATGCAGAAAGAGCTGATCAAGGTACCCGAGTATTTCTCGGTACTCGACACGATCAAACGGATTCAGCGGCAAGCCAAGGAATTGAAAAATGAAGGTACGGTGTTCGTAACCGACAATCGTGGAGTTTTGAAAGGCTACGTCCCGCTGCAAAACCTGGTTATTGCCACGCCGCAGACCAAGATCGGCGACCTGATCACCGGCCAAAAGAGCGTTCCGGTATTGGCTGACCAGGAGGAAGTCGCCTATATCTTTAAAAATGCCGACCTCCCCGCGCTGCCAGTGGTCGATGATAAAGGAAAATTGCTGGGAAAGATCACCTCCGACGACGTGGTGGACGTGCTGGTGGAAGAGCAATCCGAAGACATGTACCGTATGGCCGGCGTGGGAAAAGAAGAAAGCGTGTTCGACTCGTCGTTTCGTTCAGCCAGAAGGCGTCTGCCATGGCTGGTGGTCAATCTGGGAACAGCCATTCTGGCCGCTAGCGTGGTAACGTTATTTCAGGATACCATCCAGCGACTGGTCATTTTGGCCGCCTATATGCCGATCGTGGCGGGCATGGGCGGCAATGCTGCTACCCAGGCCATCACGGTGCTGGTACGCGCCATCGCGCTGAAAGAGGTGGAATTTCGGGATGTGCGAAAAGTTTTGATGAAAGAGATTGGTATCGGACTGATGAACGGCTTGGTGCTGGGTCTTTTGATCGGGGTCATTTCATATCTTTTCAACGGCAATATGATGCTGGGCGTGGTAATCGCGCTGGCCATGATCACGAATTTATTAATTGCCGGTATCAGCGGCACGGTTATTCCGCTTTTGCTCAAAAGCCTGCGTCTCGATCCGGCGCTGGCCTCCAGCGTTTTTGTGACTACCTGTACCGATATCGGCGGATTTGTCTCGTTTTTGGGACTGGCCACGTGGCTGCTCTAGAAAAACATAGCTATCGTCAGGCAGATGCGACTGGCATTTTCTTCATATTATGCTACTATTCTGACAACACAAAATGTTGACACTTTTTACTAAACTGGCTTAAAGTAGCCGACTTCTACACCAAATTACATTTTACCTATGTCAGCCGAAACTCCCACACAAAAGGAATTGCCGGGAAACGGGGATAGTGAAGGCAAAGAGACTTACTTACCTCCAGATGAGGCATATGAACGGATACAAAAGATATTAGAACTTCTCCCTCCTGAGGAGAGATTTGGTCTCGTATCAGGTGCAATTCAAGATTTGTACTCTGAATTAGGAGAGACGGATTTATTGATGCTTCTCGATGGATTGCTTCAAAACTTTTCTTCTGAAGAACAAGAGCAGATTATTGAGCGTACAATTTATAAAGTACAATCCGGAATTTACTCTTTGGATGCGAAGGGGAAGGATCCAAAACGAGTATCGCATGTAACTCCCCCAGCGGAACGTCTGGAAGTAGCGAAAGCAATTGGAATATATAAATTTAAGCTAGAACAGTGGTATCAGCGGGGAAAAGAGAAAATGGAAGCAGGTTTTGATCAAGAAACCTCGGAAATTCTACGTATGTACTTCAGAAAACGTTTGGAACAAGAATATCAGGATGGATTGAACGAGATAGATCTAAAGGTCTGCGATCTAGAACTAAAGATTAATCCGAACAATCGAGATCTGATATATGAGAAAGCAGCTCTACTCGAACAGATGAGACTCTACGAAAAAGCCGTCAATACCTATAAAATACTACTTCTTGACGAAAGCAATAACCCCATACTCTGGTCGCACATTGCCAAGAATTTAGACAGAATGGGAAATTTACGACAGGCTTTGATAGCGTGCAATGAGTCAGTACGACTTGATCCCGAAAATAGGCAATATCTGATCGATAAAGCCAACCTGTGCTACCGGATGAAAGCATATGAAGAAGCCTTACGAGCTTATAAAAGAGTGGTTGAGCTTGATCCGAGCGACATCAACGTACGAATATCGTACTTAAACATATTAGAAAAGTTGGGATTATACGAACAAGCTCTAGAAGGATATCAAGGTATCTTAACAGTTCAACCCAACACCCCTTATACACTTTGTAGGTTGGGCGATACATTAGTACGACTGAATCGAAAAGAAGAAGCTCTGCAAGCCTATGAATGCGCGTCAGATCTTCATAACAACATTCATGTTCGCCTGCGGAAAGCTATTCTTTTAGAAGAGCTATTAAGACATGAAGACGCCTTAAGAATTTATGAAGAAATACTGACACTATTTCCTGAAAATTCAGAATTACGTCTTTGTAAAGAGCGACTACTACGAAAACTAGAAGACCATAAAAAACTCTCTGCAAGCATATCACAGGGAATTGAAACTGAGGTTAAATAATATGGATTCTTTGGAATAGTAGCGGTATTTTTTAAAAACCCGAAGAGATAGAGAGTTATCACCAAGCCTTACACATTTGTCCGGACAACGTAGTAGTAACCGCTAATACGGCCCCCGGACGGTTCGTTGCATGTGCCCGTTATAGTACGCAAGATCGTTCGATTCGATCAATTTGCGCGAAAACGGACCTACTTCCAAATTTTGGGCTCTGAGAACTTGCTGTTTCGGTTCGGGATCGTGATCGGTCAGCAGTCCAATATCTGGCCACTGAAAGCGGCGGACCCAGTAGCCTTCCTCGTTCACCGCGGTATGCACCGGGATACGCTCCTCTAAGAGCAGCATACGTTTTTGAACCTGCTGTTTGATGCCAACGTTCGCGGGCATAATTTCACGATGGCACGCATTGACGAATTTGGAAAATAACAACGCTTCATATGAAACGTTTTGGCGTCCCAGATAGCGCAATAATTCAATATAGCGGTCATAAAAATCCCGGTACTGCACCGGGAAAAAGTTATAGGCGCGCTGCCAGGCAGCTTCCAAAACAAACGTATCGCCCGCCAGTCCCATCTCTTTGGGATTATTCTGATCCTTGAGTCCCCACGGGGTGGAGAGAAACACTTTGCCGGTTTGCCGCATGACGCGGATCTTATCGGCGATAAACGCCGGTTTGATCCACCAGGTGTCTGCCGCCGACACGACGATATAGTCGATTTGCCGCGTCAAAAGTTGTGCAATACCGGCATCGATCAGATTGGCAGCTCCCTCGAAGTGTCCGGGATTGTCCTGAACCAGCAGATCGTCTTCGAGATACGGCCGGTCATACCACTCCTTCAGCCCGTTAAACGCATGAACCAGATAAACGGAGCCGAAAACCGGCTCCCACAGCCTTCTCACGATTTCCATCTGGATCCGCGCATCGTCCACCCGGTCATAGGTATAGATAAGATAGCCAAGGCGCAGTACAGTCGAGTCTGTCATAGGCAAAGAGGAATCCGGTAGAAAAGAACGGGAAATAGTGTAAAAAACCGAAAAACTAAAACATCAGGGTGGTGGCGATCTTTGAAACCAGACTTTCCAGATCCGGATTGCCCGTTTTGGCGGTTTGCAACCCCAAGAGCAACGTGCGGCCACCTAACGGCGCGGCAAAATACAACTGCCGTCGTTCAGAATAAAGCGAATCGCGCGGCCAGATCCCGGAAAGCTTGGTAATCGATTTATTGGTCGGAAGAAGGATCGTGCTTCTACTGAGATTTTCCAGATTTTGCTGATCCTCCAGCACTTTTTCAAACGGCCGATCTACCACTTGCAATATAAGTGTGTCGATCAGATCGACCGGAGCGGTGGTCGCTTCGGGCAGATTCAAGGAAAAAGTTTGAAACACCAGCACCGGGCCGGTGACACGGTCGGGCCAGTCTTTGCGTTGCCAGTCAGAAGGCAGTTTGAACGAATAACCGAAAGCCGGATTCTCCTGAAGAGGCCAGGTAGCGGTCTCGGTATCGACGACAGAGCCACTACTGGTTGTTAATTCGTTATACGTCGAAAGAGAAGAGCGATTGTTACGGGAAACCAGATACCACACAAGGAGCGCGATGATAATAATGAGGACAACCGCAATCAAAGCGATATTACGATGATCGGTATGACGGGGATGATGGGAAGACATGGAAGACAAAGTTAGGAGTAGGGTGTGGGGAGTTGGGAGACAGGCGGATAGTGATCGGCCAGTAGCGGCAGACCCGTGTGTCTGCCCGTGAGCAAGGCACGGATACCCCTTCGGGGGGCCAGTGAAGACAGATACCAATGAATTTCCATAAATTTCAACAAGTTCTCGCGGTTCAAGTGTAAGTATACAGTATTACGTTATCATAGAGTACTCATACCGCCCCACCGGGTGAAGCGGCGAGCCTCCTCCCGACTCCGTTCTCCTCACTCCGTACTTCGTCATTGTAGTTTTTTTCTCTACCATAATTCAAGAGTAAGCTGGAAAATAGACATAGTCCGGTGAAAAAGGTAGAATAAACGCAGTTTATTTTTTTCATTACCTAAAAAGCATGGAAGAACCGATTCAGACAGCGGTATTTGGTGGAGGATGTTTCTGGTGTACCGAAGCGGTGTTTTTACGGCTTAAAGGAGTGATTACCGTAACGTCAGGATATGCGGGCGGCAGTAGTGAACATCCGACCTACGAAAGCGTATCGATGGGGAACACCGGTCATGCCGAGGCGATTCAGATCGAATTCGATCCGGCCCAGATTTCGTACCAGGATCTGTTGGACGTTTTTTTTCATACCCACGATCCGACCACGCTTAACCGTCAAGGCAACGACAGCGGGACGCAATACCGTTCCGTGATTCTCTACCAGAACGAAGACCAGAAACAGGCTGCCGAAAATTCTATCGCGCGTTTAACCGCCGAACATGCTTTCGATCAGCCGATCGTGACCGAGGTGAAAGCGCTGGATAAATTCTATTCGGCCGAGGCGTACCACCAGCAGTACTACGATAACAATCAGTATCAGCCCTACTGCCAGATCGTGATTTCGCCCAAACTACAAAAGTTCGAAGAGAAGTTTAAACACTTATTGAAAACGCAGGAGTAAGTTTTCGTACCCTACGCATTTTGGAACGATCTACATCAAGACCGACTGTTACTGACAAACAATCAGGGCAGGTCATTTATTCTTTCTTCAAAGCTCAAGAAGTAGTCGGTTTTTCTCGATTCACTTGCAGGACTTCATGGATCGAAGAAAGAAGTTCGAAAAGCGTGTACGGTTTTTTCAAAATTTTAGAAGCATCTTGGGGATGATGAATAGTTTTCGATTCCGAAGGACTGCCTCGCATGATCATGATTTCCAGATCATGATCTATTCTCTTGAGAGCAGTCATTAACTGATTGCCATCCATGGATGGCATATCCATATCTGTCAGTACGAGATGGATTTTTTCTTCCTGTTGCAAGGACTCCACAAAAAGAGTTAGGGCTTCGGTGCCATCTCGGGCCGCCAGAACTTTATACCCCTGCATCATAAGATTTTCGGAGGTAATAGTCCGGATAGATTCCTGATCATCCACAAGCAGAATACGTTCACCGTGACCCCGTAGCAATTCAAGCGATTCCGCATCGTTTTTCATCTCATTCACATCAGGTTTCGCGGGCAGATAGATTTGAAATGTCGTACCGACGCTGAGCTTCGTATCGACGATTATACTTCCCCGGTATTTTTCACAGATACTCTTAACGGTCGCTAAACCAAAACCATTCCCCGCCTCTCCTTTGGTAGTAAAGAATTCATCAAAAATATACGGAAGAACATCTGGAGCGATACCGGAGCCCGAATCTTGTACCGTAGTACATACATACGGTCCGGGAGTCAATTGTTGGGAAATCCCGGACGTCGAGATAAAAACTTCATCCAAGACTCGATTTTCTGAACGTATATTTAGATTTCCACCGTCAGGAAAAAGCGCATCCCGGGCATTCACGCACAAATTGGTCAAAACTTGTCTGATCTCAGTCGGATTACAAACGACCGGCCAAAGGTCACGGGAAAAATTAGATTCGATCACAATATTCTTGGGAAACGTACTTTTATACATTTCAGTTAATTGCGTAATGATATGCCGGGTCTGGACCAGCGTATCGTTACGATCTCGTGCTAAACCCATAATCTGTTGGGTCAGCTTTGCCGCATCCTGTCCTGCTTGTTCCATCATGTCCAGTAGACCGTATACCTTCTTGAAATCGTCGAAAGTCAAGGGAACGCCGGGTTTTTGAGAATGTATTATTTTGCCAATCAATAGCTTAATAAGAGGCAATCCTCCCACAACGGAAGTTAGTAGATTGTTAAAGTCGTGAGCAATTCCTGCAGCCAGGCCTCCGATACTCTCCATACGCATGGCCCGGGAGTGCCGTTCTTCTAACTGAACCTGTTCTGTAATATCCGTATTGATCAGAATAATACCCACGGGGTTATGATTGGCGTCCTGTACGAGGCTCCAACTGCTCTTGACAACTTTGCGGTCATGCTTGAGACGACCAACCCACGTACCTTCACGCAAGACTTGTTCCAAGATACGCTGATATTCTTCAAATTTGCCTTGAAACAGGAGGTCTGAGATAGATGTTCCGGTAATCATTTGCCCATCCTTGTCGTACAGTTTGTGACCACCCTGATTGCAATACAGTATCTTCCCCTCGAGGGAGATTTTCAAAATGCCGTCTTGAGCCTGATCTAGCAGTTCAGCCTGTTGCACAATCTGGTCTCGGTCTTTGACCGAAAGGGTAATATCACGCAATACAAAAGAAAACCCGACGACTTTCCCTTGCTCGTTCTTGATAGCTTTTATGGTCGTATGAGCATCAAATTGTGATCCGTCTTTGCGCTTGCGAATCCCCCGTGTTTCTTCGAACCTTCCAGACGGTAATTTACTCGCTATTTCAAGATGTTTTTGAGGTATACCCGCTGCTACGTCGGCATCGGTATAAAAACTTTCGATCGATTGATTGATGATCTCGGAGGACCGGAACCCTTCAATACGCTCGGCGACGCTACTCCAATTCTGGATCTGCCCGGAGGCATTGAGCTGCAAAACGACCATGTCTTCCAGACTCTCGATCAAGGTATGATAACGTTCGTTACGATATCGCAGGACACGCCGGGATTCTCTTTCTTTCCATTTCGTAACATATTGATTCCAGGCTTGGGTAATTCGATTCTGGAGTACCGTGGAAAGATTGTTTTTCGAAACAAAGTATGTCCCATCAGTATTACCAAGTTCACTCAAATCGTTCTCGGCAACCGACCCCGAAATAACCACAACCGGCACATCAGGATGAATTTCTTTGGTTTTTTTTAAGGCAGTCATGCCGTTATAGCCGGGAATATTATGATCCACCAAAATGAGATCGTAATTTCGCGAAGAATCTTCCAAGGCAACAAGAAAACCGGTTTTATCGGTTACCCAGTCAAACTCGAACTCTTTATTTTTTATAGCCGGAAATTGGTCGCTTACCAGAAGGAAATCGGATTCATTATCTCCCAGATAGAGTACCCGAATCTTTTTTTCTTTTCCGGATTCTCACTCTCGTTGGTCGGTACCGGATTCTGATAGCGATAGGTAACATCATTGGCGAATGCGTAATATTTCCCGTTTAAAGGATAGGCCTTCCACTCAAAATAGAGATACCGGCCGTCAGCGCAGCGGTAACGATTGATAAAAGCATGCACCTCTCCCCCTCCATTGAGGCGCGTCATAGCCAGAACCGTGGTAGTTTGGTCATCGGGATGAACCAGATCCAGAAAAGGCGTGTCGCGAAAATACGTCTCGGTATACCCCAAAGATGTTAGAAGAGCCGGATTGGCGTACTCGAAACGAGCTGTCTGCGCATCCGCGACTCCCATCATACAGGAAGAATACTCGAACAATTTCACTTTGGCTGGATTGCCCGCACAAGATCTCTTCCAGCTGGCGTACCCGGTCGGTAAGCGCCCGCAGCTGCGTTTGATATTCGATACGAGCGGCTTCTTCATTGCTTATAACCCCCTCGACCATGCCTTGGATACCGCTCAATAATTGTCTCACTTGGTCCGGATCGGCGAGAAGCCTATCATTATTCAAAGCTTCTCGGAGACGTCCAAGAACCTCTTCTAACTGTGGTTGAAGGAATCCACGTTCGCTCACGACCTCAAGCGGGATCGGTGCTGCTATCCTAGCAGTGTCATCTTCTATTTTGGATACGTCTCCGGGAGCAACGGGGTCCGACATAGCAGGTTCGGCAGTAATGAAAGTAAGATACGGACTTTCACGACGCATCGATCTTCCTCTCCCAAACAGTATCTCGACAGGAGACGACCCCACGGTATGGTGATAAAAAATTGTACTACAATGTTTATGAACAAAAGATAAGAAAAATCGTCGCTTATGACTTCGAAAGACTTATAACAAGTCTTTGAGCTGTTATATTGAGCTTGACAAACAGGATTATACGTGAAGAAAATCAGTTTGGAATAATGTCGGAAACAGCGAAACGTTCTTTTGCAAAAGAGCGATTTGATATCAGCAAAAGTCTTCCGATGATGTTTTCCTGGTTTTTCCAGTTTTATACCGCGTTCTGATTTGGGACAGAATCGACCGCAGGAGCGGAGTTATCGTTGGAATTGGCGTCGATCATGGAACTTTGCGGAGCGGAAGTCGTTTGTTCATGGTGCGTCAGTTGTTCCCACCACACCTGGGTCTGGGGAACATACGTCCACAACAGCCAGCCGGATAATCCGATGAACGAAAACCACATGATCGCATCCAGAATGCCGAAGAACCCCTGGTCGTGGTGATAGTGCGAATAGCCGTATACCGAAGCCCGAATACCGCGCAGCGGTAACAGTACTATATTAAAAGCGCAGATCAGGATCAGAATGGAAAGCCAGAGCGGAATTCCGACAAACACAAATCCAAATACCGCGCCGGTAGTCACCACTGAAATAATAGCGGCAACCCACAGCAGCGATACGGCGGCCATCGCTATTGAGACCAATCCCATACCGAGCCCCACCCCGGCCCGTGCCAGCGGGGCCTGGTTCTGTTTCCAGTCCTGCTGCCAGTTTTTTTGCCAATCTTGCGAACGCTCTTTGGCCCAGGCTTTCCATTGTTTTTTCTGTTCGCGCCAGTGCTGTTTGTCAAAGTGGGCGTACTTTTTTTTAACCCGCTCCACCAGCTCCCGGGCGTTAAACGGGACCCCCCGCGCTTCGGCTTTTTGCTCGGAAGTATGGGCATAGGGAATCAGGATCGCCATAATGATGTAGGCCAGAATACCAATGCCGTGGGTAATGATAGTGACTATAACAAAGGCGATCCGGATCAGGGTCACGTCCACGTTGAAATAAGCGGCCAAACCGGTACAGACCCCGCTGATCCAGGCCCCTTCATGAATCTGGTAGAGACGTTTGGGAGCCTCCTCTTTACTTTGTTGCTGCTGGTCGTCTTCCGGTTTGGTGTCATTCTCTGCGGCTCCGGTCTCGACGGGGCCCATTTCTGTCAGGATCTGCTCCACCTCTTTTGTCTCCACGACCGTTTTATTCGGATGGAGAAAATGCTCGCATTTATCGGCGATAGCCTGCTCAAGATCGGCAAGAATTTCATCTTTGTCGGGGTTTTGTTCGAGTTTGGCAGCCGACTGATCGAGGTATTTCTTGAGCAGATGATAGCCGTCCTCTTCGAGACTATAGGCCCGGCCGTTGAGGTTGATGATGATGACTTTGTTCATAGAGATAGGGTTAGAGAGGTATAGGGGGTAGGATGGTAGGGTAATGCTCCAGTATTCCAGAGTATGTCGTTCCTGTCCCCGCATTCGCGAGGATAAACTCCGGCGGGAATCTATGACATTAGGATAACGATTTGAGAGTTTAGGTTTAGTTGAATATAAGAAGAATAAAGGCTTGGGATAACCTCTTGATGCTATATGATTCATTACTACGAGAATCGACACCCCAGTTACATCTTTTCGATAATCTCGTGCAGTTCTTCCCAATATCCTAGGAGCGATTTAAGTTGCTCTCGTCCGGCTTTGGTCAGACGATAGTACTTGCGCGGCGGCCCGGCTTCGGATTCGACCCATTCGTATTCCACGCTGCCTTCCCGGCGCATCCTGGATAACAACGGATACAGCGTTCCTTCCTGGGTTTCGAATTCGGTTTTTTTGAGGCGTTCGAGAATATCGGCGGCATAGACTTTTTTATTCGAGATAATCTTCAAAACCACCAATTCCAGTAGCCCTTTGCGGATCGGACCAAGTTTTTCTTCCATAGCATTGTTTTCGTAAAATAGTACCTTGTGTAAACAAGGTAGCATTACAAAAAAACGAAGTCAAGCACATATATGGACTATTCGAATTATTTTCCCACGATCTATGGCGGTATTTTCCTCCTCTGGAGCTTTACTTTCGGATGATCGTATAGTTTACTGGCATCGATTATCCACTCATTGTTTGATATGCCTTCAAAACCCACCGTTATCACTCTTGGCGTGAAAGATTTTCCCCGCGCGCTCGATTTTTATAAAAATGGACTCGGTTGGCAGACTACGGCGACGGCCACCGACGACGTGGCATTTTTCCCGATGGGCAGTTTTGTCTTTGCGCTCTATCCGCGGCATTTGCTGGCGGAGGATGCGACCGTTTCTCCGGAAGGAAGCGGTTTTTCGGGTATTGCTCTGGCGATCAATCTGGAGAGTGAAACAGCGGTCGATGCTTTTTTTGAGAAAGTTCAGACGCTGGGAGCCAGTCCGGTCAAACAGCCTCAAAAAGTTTTCTGGGGCGGGTATAGCGGCTATTTCCGGGACTTGGACGGACATCTGTGGGAGGTGGCGTATAATCCGTTCTGGACCATCGATGAACGTGGCAATGTGCTGTTGCATGGATAGTTTTCGCCGTCTTTGCGAGGAAGCTTTTACAGCGCTAAAAGTGCTGAAATGAGAAGACGAAGCAATCTCGTGCGGAGTGAACATAAGCGGCGGGGATTGCTTCGTCTGGAAAATTTCTTATGATCAGTCATATTTAGAGCTTCCTTGCAATAACGGAGGTTTTCGTTTATTGGTGGCTTTGTTAGGAAAGTCATTTTTTATTTTTCTCTCTTTCCGTATATACTGAAAGCAGTTCTCTCGCAGAATTGTTGTTTTCTATCGAAGCATGTTTGTATGACTTCTTCATCCCGGCAAAACAGCTACGCTTTTATCGACAGTTAAAATCTGAACCTGAGTGTGCGTGAGCTCGGCTGGAAGCTCGATTTTTCGACGCTTTCGTGTTTATCTGACGGAAAAATATGACGTATCGAAGGCTTTTTTATTCATCGGATATGTGGAAGGAAACAATGATTTGTATAAATATCTGCAGGATGCGGGATTTATCTGTATTTTTCGGCCAACGCTCCGCTACAAAGATGGTACTACGAAAGGAAATTGTGATGTCGAAATGGTATTGCAGGCGATGATTGAATTTCCAAATTACGATGGGGCGGTTTTGGTTACCGGAGACGGTGATTTTCATTGTCTCGCGAAGTATCTTTTGGAGCAGCAGAAACTTAAAGTGATTATGGTTCCCAATGAGAAGAAATTTTCGGCTCTGTTGAAATTCAAGATTTTTTTGCCCTATCTACGATTTATCAATACTCTGAAAAAGAAGCTTGTTTCCGGGCATAAAGAAAAGGTCCCGTAAGGACGACACCTTATGGGGTGATCTTTTCCGCTCGTGATGGGTCTATTATAGCAATCCTTGAAATGGGGTAAACCTTTCCTTCCCCGTCATTGCGAAGAGGATTTCTGGAGCGAAGCGGAAGAAATACGACGAAGCAATCTCTGCCTCTCGTTTGGCCACGGATGAGATTGCTTCGTCTGCCAGGCCCTGAGCTTTTAGCCCTGTCACAGCTTCCTCGCAATGACGGGGAAGGGGGGCAAGAATTGTACAACGTATTTCCTTTGTATTGTCAGCTATGTATCAAAAGCAGCCTGCAGTGTATATCATGACGAACAAGAATCATAATGTGCTGTATACAGGTGTGACGAGCGATCTGGTGTCACGCACGTTCAAGCATCGGGAGGAATTGTATGAGAATAGTTTTACGAGCCGGTATCGGGTGAAGATACTGGTCTATTATGAATTGCTGGGGACGATGGAGGAGGCGATTGGGCGCGAGAAGCAGATCAAGGCTGGTTCGCGGCAGCGGAAGATTGATTTGATCCGGGGGATGAATCCGGAATGGAGGGATTTGGGTGATGAGCTTGTCTAATGGTCAGTGCTCCGCCGCAACGTTTTCGTCATTGCGAGAAGCATCGGAGCGGTAGCGGAGATGGTTCGAAGCAATCTCGTGCGTGGTTTAACAGGAGGCAGGGATTGCTTCGTCTGGACAATCTCTTGCTGTCAGTCATATTTAGAGCTTCCTCGCAATGACGAGTGTTTTTTAATCTCACTAAGTTTTCATTTTATTTCAACACGAATATACTTAAAATAGCTTATTTTATGCGAGCTTGCTTATAAGAAGTTAATTGATACTCCTATGAATCTTACCAAAAATAAACTCTATGCAGACCGATTAAGAGATTTAATCGCTGAAGGTAAAAAAGTAGCAGCATTAGAGCGATCTCATGCAAATGGAGCGATATTATTATATTGATGACACAACATCACTTCACTCCTGGCTAATAAAAGTAAAAAATATTATAAAAATAATTTTTGGAGAAAGTAGTATTCAATTTAATGAGCTATTGAAATTAACTCAGATCGCGACTTATCATTCACATGAAGTAAATGCCATCGGAGGTCTTTTATTAGGTTCATTAGACGATCTAGAAAGTGGCTTTTTGATTGGACACGAATTTCTTCTGGCCGGAGAGTTATTTGATTATATTCTTGAAGAAGCAAAATACTTAAATTCAAATGGATATAAAGACCCCGCAGCGGTTTTGGCTAGAGTGGTTCTTGAAGATTCACTTAGAAGGATTGCCAAGAGAGAAGGTCTTAATGATAAAGACAAGTCATCTAAAATGAATGATGATTTAAAATCAAAAGGTATATACCCCCAACCCCAATGGAGACTTTGCCAAGCTTGGCTGGATATAGGGAACGCTGCGGCTCATGGAGAATTTGCTGATTATACAAAAGAAGATGTATTAAAGATGATTGAAGGAATTGGACAGTTTATGGCAAAACATTTTTCATGAATATTGATCAAAAATATCTTATTGACGAAATATAGAGTATCTTATCGTATTATTGGTATGCTAATTTTTGCTAAAAAACATGCAGTCTAATACATTCCAATTCATCTCCACCACCCACCTCGCTCTGACCCAGTACCACCGCTGGTACCAGATCTACGAGCGTCCGATCAACGACGCGCGCTTTGGAAACCAGCTCGATATTCTGGCCGACGACGTTGTGATCGAATCGCAGCTGGGTATATCGAAGGGCAAAGAAGGTCTACGCGATCGCTTAAAAATGTTTGACGGCTGGTTGAATGCGCACCATGTCGGAAAAACCGAAGTAAAGCCCCTCGATGCCGAAACACTCTCGCTCGAAGCCGATATTCTGTATCAAAACATCCGTCCCGACCAGAGTAAATACAGCTACACGCTGCGCTATTCCACCATCCTGAAAAAACGCGCCAACGACCTGCCCGTCTTCACCTCGCTCAAACTCATCCCCACCGGTCCGGTTGATCCGCCCCTATTTACCGACGCCTACCCGGCTAACCGCGCGTTGTCCTTCATGCACTACTGGCTCTACTGCATCGAAACCGCGGGAGGTAAAGCCGAGCGCTTCCGCGAACTGCTCGCCGATTCGTTCCAACTGCATTTGAGCACGACCAGGCTCACCGATTCGTGGGAAAAATTCGAGCAGTGGATCGCTTCGATCTCTGAGCGGGTAAAGATGAGCGGACATACCCCGAAAAACTTTCAGGCATCCGAAAATCCCGACCAGGCTATCAACGTATCCGTCGATTTCGAGTGGCAGGGGATCTCGGTCGACGATAAAAACATGATCGCCGAAACCCATCACGAGTGGATACTCGAAAATAATCTGGATGAACGATTTGCCCGCATGAAACAGATGAAAGTCGTCCAGACAATCCCCTTTCAAGTCGTGTAATTCGCATGTTTTGACTCAGAGTATTGTCCATCGTAAAAGGCGAAATTGCTTTGCACGATCTATTTCCCCTAAGCAACGCTTGCGAGCTTTCTTGGCATGCGTGCTTCTGACTATCCATTCTTCAAATGCTGTAATAAAAAGACGTTGGGGAACATGAAGAAATTGTTCTTTTGGCTTTTATACAGCTCTTTTAGTACACACTATTATCATTACACCATTTTTATAGTCTGTGCTCAAGAGGTAATATTTGCCATTTTTTTTGAAGGGAGTACTATGTTTTGAAAACAAAATTTTCTGATAACACACACAGATCTCAAAAAAAATCAGGTGAGATACAGCGGCCGCTTTCTTACCTTGCCGATCGTTGACAATCTGGACCAGTAGAGAAAGAGCAGTTCGTGCCGGGAAAATTTCCCTCGCGATTTCCTCTTTCTCTGCTGTGCGATACAGTTTTTGCTTCACCAGCAAGGACTTACAATAAAAAAGTCTCCTGAAAACTTCAGCAAGACTTTCTTAAACACCATTTGCTTGATCGTATTTTACTGTTCCATTGACCCAGTGTCAAGCTCGGAATCAGGACGGATCCGGTCGCTACAAAAGCAACCCTTCCGGTTTGTGGGATAATCAAACCAAAGCACGGCAGCAGACACCCCGACTGCAAACGTCGGGGGACACCCGAAGAAAGGTGACTCTTCATTTTCCGGTGATTCGCCTTGAGCGGCACTCCATACTACACCGCCGCTTATAAGGTTCATCGGACCAAGACACTCCCTGACTACCAAGTTACAGTGTCTTTTTTCGTATCCCGGGCTTAAACATCCAGCAACCGGGTCAGCAAGGGAAATTCGGTATAAGGCTGAGAGAAGCTGGTCGAGCCCATATGCCCCTCGCCGTGCGGAATGACCAGGATGCCACCCAGACGTTCGAGCATGAGACGCCCCTGCCGGTCGTCGCAGCCCCACGGATCGTTATCCGAATTGATAAAGACAAATTGATCGGCTCTGGTTTTGATCGTTTCCCAATTCAGCGGAGCATATTCCTCGGTTTGGGCGTTTTTCCGCAAGCCCCGGGCATATCCCGACACCAGTACGGCTTGACGAACCGGTTCCGAAAGAGTCTCTAAGAGATTTAGAATGAGCTGCGAGCCGGCTGAATGGCCGATCAGGAGCGTATCGGAGGTAACGTGCCCCCGCTCCAGCACGAAAGACAGCCAGTCGCGCACATTGGGAGTAGCGGCATTGGGAAGGGCCGGGAGCCAGACTTCGTAGCCGCGCCGCTCCAAAAAATCCCGTACAAACGGAAACCAGTATCGATCGGGCGTGTCGCCGGTACCGTGAAACACAAGCGCGTTTTTCATACAGAAGTCATGTTTATGAACATCAGAGAACGTTTTGATCGTAATACTTTCTTATCGTAGGAACAAGCCGATCGATCTTTTTGTCACTGAACAATGTGCCGTGTAACAAACGGCAGGATACTCCGGGGACACCCGGGCGGGGCAAAAAGCAGGATTATCCCAAGAACGTTTCTCTTGACTACATTCAAAGGAGATTGGCAGGTTTTTGAAAAACAAAAAACGCTTGACCAAAATAGTTAGATATCTAATAATTAGATTACTAATTAAGCAGTTCGCTCATGTCTGATTCCACCCAGGAGGTACAAAAGCTGCTGTGGACGCTGATCAAGCGGATTCGCAGCGACATGGAAGAAGAATTGGTAAAGCACAAAGCCGGCATCACGCTGTTGCAGTATTCGGTGTTGAAGCATATAGCGAAAGAGCACAGAACGCTGCAGGAAATATCCGCCACGCTGCTGATGCGCCCACCATCGCTGGTTCCATCGATCGATACGCTGGAACGGCTCAAATTACTGGAACGACTCCCCGATGTCAGCGACCGCCGCAAGATCCAGCTGAGGACTACGAAACGGGGCAAAAATCTATTGAAGCGGATCCCGTTTACGGGAGGTGCGCAATGTCTGAAACAAGGGTTACGTCAGCTGGGCACCAACAAAACACTCCGTCTGACCCGGTTACTGAAAGAACTGTCCGAAGTACTCTAAGAAGCAGGT
Source organism: Candidatus Altimarinota bacterium (assembly GCA_039809385.1). Classification (GTDB taxonomy): domain Bacteria; phylum Patescibacteriota; class Gracilibacteria; order JBDHUY01; family JBDHUY01; genus JBDHUY01. The sequence continues at coordinate 30,564 of JBDHUY010000012.1, read as the reverse complement.
TATCCAAAAAAAACAAAGAACGGAATGAATCTGCCTCCTCATACGGCAAAGACGCGCTCTGCCCTTTCTTCTCCTTTTTTTATCAATTTCAGCGTTTTCTTTAACCTCCCGTGCATGTCCTCCACCCTGCGTCACAATCCCGATTACAAGGCGTCCCGCCAAGCGGGCCTGCTCTCTTTACTGTCTCCATACAAATTTCCGCTCACGTTGCTGGTCATCTTGACTCTGGTGACGAACGCTCTCAATCTGGTCGTTCCGAAAATGATCGCCGGAGCAATCGACAGCTATGTGGCGGGGACGTTTGCCATGGTAACATTTGTGGTCGAATTCGGCCTGGTAGCAAGCATGTTTTTCCTGCTCACCTATGTCCAGAGCATGGTACAGATCTACGCATCGGAACGGGTAGCCCGGGATCTCAGGAACCGCCTGGCGGATAAAATTTCGCGCCAGACCTTTATCACGATCGAAGAGATCACGCCGGCCAAGCTGCTGACCAATCTGACTTCGGATGTCGATGCGGTAAAAAACTTTGTAGCGCAGGCGATCTCGGCGCTCATCTCTTCGGGAGTACTGATCATCGGCGCCAGTACGCTGCTCATTCTGATCAACTGGAAACTGGCCCTGGCGGTGCTGGTGATCGTACCGTTTTTGGGAGTCACCTTTTATCTGGTCTTTAGCCGGGTACGGAAATTGTTTAAAAAAGCCCAGGAGGCGATCGACTGGCTGAACAAAGTGATCAACGAAAGTATTTTGGGTGCGGCGCTGATTCGGCTGCTCAATTCCCAGTACTACGAGTATCAGAAATTTGTCGAAGCCAATACCCGTGCCCGGGAGATCAGCTTACGCATTCTGGCGTTGTTTGCCGCGCTTATTCCCGCAATTACCTTTGCCACCAATATGGCGACGCTGATCATTTTGGCGCTGGGCGGTCACTATCTGGTCTCCGGGAGTATGACGATCGGGGATTTCAGCGCTTTCAATAACTATCTGGCCGTGCTCATATTTCCGGTGCTGCTGATCGGCATCATGACCAACGTCATCGCGCAAGCCTCGGCATCTTACCAGCGCATAGCGATGGTGCTGGATGCTCCCGATAGCAGAGAAACCGGAACGGTTATACAAGACCTTACCGGCCGTATCGAAGTGGATACGCTGACACTGGCTTTTGGCGAAAAAACGGCGCTGCGGGATATCTCGTTCAGCGTCGAAGCCGGCACCCGAACCGCCATCATCGGTCCGACCGCCGCGGGCAAAACCCAGCTGATGTACGCGCTTACCGGACTGGTCAAACCGACTGCGGGTCGGATTCGTTACGACGGGACGGAACTTGATCTCTACGACAAGGAAAAGCTGCACTGCCAGGTCGGATTCGTGTTTCAGGACAGCATCATCTTTAACCTTACTCTGCGTGAAAATATCGCTTTCAATCAAAACGTCAGCGCTGAGGCGTTGCAAAAAGCGATCGACACGTCCGAATTGCATGATTTTATAGACACCCTGCCCGCAGGTCTCGATACAGTCATTTCGGAGCGCGGCACCTCGCTGTCGGGAGGCCAAAAACAGCGTATCATGCTGGCCCGCGCACTGGCGCTCGATCCCAGGGTTTTACTGTTGGACGATTTTACGGCCCGGGTGGATGCGAATACCGAAAAAAAGATTCTCGACAACGTGCGCCGCAAGTATCCCGGGATTACACTGATTTCGGTAACCCAAAAGATCGCCTCGGTTCAGGATTACGACCAGATCATTCTGCTAATGGAAGGCGAAATCCTGGCTACGGGCAGCCATCGGGATTTATTGCAAACGTCTCCCGAGTATGCCCAGATTTATCTCTCTCAACATAGCACGCAGCAGTATGAATTACACGCTTAATACATCCCGGCCGCAGCAGGGGGGACTGCTAGTCGCTTTCAGGCGCATGGCGCCATTTATTCGGGAAGAACGCACAAGTCTGATCTTGGCGTTTATCGCCATTTTCTTCAATTCGCTCTCGACACTGCTGGCTCCGGTTATCATCGGCTATACCCTGGACACCTATGTACCGATTCGGGATTTTTACGGTATCGTACAATGGAGCGCTGTCTTACTCGGCATCTTTGTCGTCGGCCTGGCTGCCAGCTACCTGCAAACCAAGATCATGGGCGGCGTCGGTCGGCGGATTCTGTTCAGCTTGCGGAACAGTATTTTTAACAAGCTCCAGGAGCTGCCGGTAGCATTTTTCAACCAGAACAAAACCGGCGATCTAATCTCGCGCATCAATAACGATACCGATAAACTCAACCAGTTTTTTTCGCAGGCGCTGATGCAGTTTGTCGGGAATTTTTTCGTCATGAGCGGGGCGGGTATTTTTTTACTGTCGCTCAATATTCGTCTGGGAGTAACGACACTGCTGCCAGCTTTGGGGGCGATCGTGTTGTCGCAGCTTTTGTCCGGCTGGGTACGACGCCGTAATGCGGTTAGTTTACAGGCTACCGGTGCCATGAGTTCCGCGATCCAGGAAGGCTTGAGCAATTTCCGGGTGATCGTGGCTTTTAATCGCACCGATTATTTTCGGGAGAAGTTTAGTACGGCGAATGAGGAAAATTTCCGCGCCTCGCTCAAAGCCGGCGCGGCCAACAATGTTTTTTTGCCGCTGTACGGTCTGGCGGCGCATCTGGCCCAGCTGGTAACGGTACTGCTTGGTCTGCTGTTGATAACGGAGGAAAATCTGACGTTGGGCCTGCTGGTGGGATACCTGTTATATGTAAACAATTTCTATTTTCCGATGCGACAGCTTTCGACGATCTGGTCATCACTGCAACTGGCACTGGCTGCGTTCGACCGGATTTTCGAAGTACTGGCTTTGGAATCCGATATGCCGGTGATCCCGTCCGAACTCCAAAACGACCGGACAGATGTGTTGCTCTCTTTTACCGACGTAGCGTTTCATTACCCCGACGGCAAAGCGGTGTTACAGCATGTCGACTTTACGCTTAAGCAGGGCAAAACCTACGCCCTGGTCGGTCCTACCGGCGGGGGTAAAACAACGACGGCTTCGCTGATGGCACGACTGTACGATCCGTCAGAAGGGATGGTCAGATTGTCGGGACGGGATATCCGCTCGTACACTCCCGAGGAACGCGCCCGCAAGATCGGTTTTATTCTACAAGACCCATTTTTGTTCACCGGGACGGTACGCGACAATATCCTCTACGGCAACGCGACGTATCGGGATTATACCAACACGCAGGTGGAACGACTGTTAGAGGAAGTCAATCTTTCGCAACTTTTGTCGCGCTTTGGCCAGGGGCTGGATACGCCGGTGGTGACCAGCGGCAACAGCGTGAGCCTGGGACAGAAGCAATTAATTGCGTTTATGCGCGCGGTACTGCGTCAACCCGAACTGCTGATCTTGGACGAGGCTACGGCCAATATCGATACGGTGACCGAGAAAATGCTGGAGGATATTTTAGAAAAACTCCCCGCTACCACGACCCGGGTGATCATCGCGCACCGTCTGAACACGATCAAAAACGCCGACCAGATCTTTTTTATCAATGCGGGCGAAATTACGCCGGCCGGTTCGATGGAGCATGCGATGGAGATGTTGCTGGCGGGAAAACGGGAGAGCTAGACTGAAGTTTAATCCTCAGTTGGTTACTGGAATTAACCGCTGTTATATGCTGAGATGCTAAGGCGAATTACCAAGATCAAATTTCTTCCTATATTGAATCATCCTTTATTCCAAGATCGATTTAAGTACATTTTTATTCTTTCTCTATTCTCATTCTCCTTGTCGGCTTTAAAATATATTTCAAGAAATTCAACGCTCGTTGTTTCGGGATAGAAAGCATAGATAATTCGTATTCCGCTTTGAACCCCGCGTCCTTTTAACGATTTGCAGGCAAACTTTTTCAGTTTGCAAATGAGGATATCATCAAAACAGAACCCAGGAATAGGAAATATGCTATTATTGTTTTTTTGGAGTATGTGATATAACTCAATTGCATTTCTTTTCGCTCCTTCTAAATCTTCTTCCAATGAGCGAAAGCGGCGACACAGTCTCCTGAACTCTTTTTCAAACTCGAGTGTTTGCCTATACTCCATCTTCGTATTTTCTTACAGAATATGGATCGGTCCGATAGAAGACAGCTTCGTAATCAATAGCTTTTCCCGCTTCGGCTGTCAGCCATGGGATATCGTTATGTGAGTATTCACTGAGTTCTTTTGCTGTTTTATCCGACAAGCGACGTAATACGTCGTTGATTATTTCCAATTCTTGAGCCGAGAAGTCTGCCAGGTTTGACTTTCTGAGAGGAAGAAATTTCTTTTGATCATATTGAAAGTATTTACTCTTTACTTCTTCAATCTCATTATTTTCCTTCATTTGATCAACCACCTTCTGGAACATTACCGGAGTAGGTCCGTGGTGATTTTTTATGTATTTTGCACCAATCAGTTGCGTTTCAAACTTTTCGTAATAATCAAAATCAATAAAGTATAATAATTTGTATAATACCGTTTCTCCTACGTTTGGCTTTGCCCCGACTTTACTCAAGATATAGAGTAGAATTTCTTTGAACTTTTTCACGTTTCTTTGCGGAACGCTGATTCGTATCTCCTCTTTTTTTTGATCTTTTTTCTTCTCATTCTCAAGCACGACCCTGTATGTCAAAGGCTCTTTTCCTTGCATGAGATCTTGTAAAGAAATGCCAAACAAGTCCGATATTATTTCGGCTTGGGATAGAGTCATTTCAGTCTTGGCATTTTCGATTTGAATATAGGTCGGTCTGGATACTCCGATCTTTTTTGCGACGAAATCCTGTGAGAATCCTAAACGGGTTCTCATTTTTTTGAGAAGCAGTGTGTATCGGTAAAGCATGATGGTTTTTGATGATGAAGCAGTTATTTTTTTCTTACTCCTTTGAAAAATCCGCCAGAGGTTTTGTTATCCATAAACTGGCCCGTTATATCGTCTCTTTTTACCCACAAATCTGTTACTGGGTTTTTAAACTGAGATCTGTTTCTCACCGCTCCTACTCTCGCATTGTCACCTAGTGGTTTATTTTTTGCCATAAAAATTAGGCTATCATATATGCTGTATCCAGCATAAGGCTTTTTCAAAAACATGTCAAATATAATTACATGGTAGATGTAAAATATTATTACATCTTATTTCAAATATTTACTAACAGATATGTTCTCGGAGTTGTTGCCTTTATTGTCTTTTATACTCTATTCGGGGGCAAACTACGGCAAAGAAAACTTCTCAGATAGCTTTTTAATCTCACGAACTCGGAAAAAAGAAGGTCTTGAAAAAAAGAGAGAAGCTTCACTGTATCGATACGAATTTAGATAATCTGCTTTAGGATCTCATTCCGGAAAATCTGTTGCTGCTCTTGAGGTTCAAACGTTGGATAAAAGATCGCGTTTATTACCGGGTCGGGCTTGAAAAGGCGCAGGAGCGTGGCTTTACCGTCGGTCGGATAGGTAGGATATATGACCCCTTCCCGGCTCGCTAAGACTTCTCTAATCTGGTCTTCCGTGATAGGGGCAAACTGGAATTCGCGAAAACGGTGCGGCGTCTGGCCACGGCTTGGGGTTGTAGCGGAACGCCGCGTCGCGCTGGAAAACGAAATACTGGGGATATGAATCCACTCTCCATCCCGGGATAGCTGCCAATCGAGACGGATCAAATCGAATTGATCGGACGATAAGCCTTGCGGCGAAACGGACTGGGGCGGTAACAATTCCAGATCTTTGGCTATATTGAAAATACTCCGGGCAGCCAACTCTTCATATTCGATCGGTCGCAGGATCCAGGAATTTTGTTGCTTGGCAGTATCGAAAAAACCGATCGACAGCAGGAATTGATCGCAGAAATGCTCTACAAACAATGGCACCGTCGTATAGCGTGTCCAAGGATGAAAACTCGCTAAGGTATTCGTGTCGCCTTCGGCACCTATATCCAAGATATACGGTGTTTCCTCCAAGAATTCCGACAGACGGGGATGAAAGATACGGTAGTAGCGCTGGTCGGGCGACTGGGTGATGCTAAAATCCTTCCGGAGAAATTCTTTCTTTTCAACCGCATTGATGATTTTGCGTACAAATTCCTGACCTTGACGCTGGAGCAATCGGTTACGAATCGCACCGATAATTTGGGGCTCGGTAGGAAGATCTATCCGGATAATACCGGATTCAGGTGAAGTATGTTCGGGAGGTCTGCGCATTGGCAAAAAAGCTACGATACAATATTGTATGGTAGCGTATTTTGCGCGCAGGGTAAACCAGATAACGCCAACAATCGGCTCGATACAGGAGCCACGTTTTATATTATTATTTGTCGTCCTTGAGGCTCGTAATGGGACTCCCTCTGAAGCAAGGAGGATTTTGGCAAGCAGAAGGTACTGTTGTAATATTCGAGCCTTGTGTTTTTAATGTCGAAGCATCCATAGGTAAATAGAGTTCCCACGATTTCCCATCCGGGTTCTTGCCCGCCAGAACGATCTGATGTATCAGGGTAGACTGACCCGGCTGATAGGCTGCATCCAGAAAGTATTTGGTTGGGTCTTCGTCTTTTTTAGGATCCAGTTTGTGAAGGAGTACCGCGACCCGTGTGTCGGGAACATTGAGCTTATCAGAGCCGCTTATGAAGATGACAATCAGGGTCTTCCCTCCATCGATCTGTCCTATGGAATAAGGGCGGTACTGCGGATATTTTTGAAGAAACTCGGCTCCAAGCGTTTGACCAAGTTCTTCTTTTTGCTGCGCGGTAAGTTTTTTTCGTTCTTTGTTCTCGGCCAGAGTTTTATCCGCTACGGGACTTGAAACTGCGACAGCGTCGTGAGTAGAGAGCGGATGGGCGGCAGCGGGGAGGGCCGGAGCAAGTGGTGTGGCAAGCAGCGCGAGGGTAGCCACGATACGGTGAAAGTTCCCCCGAAAACCGGAAAGAAGATCGGTATCGGCTGTAGAAAGCATAGGTGTTTGCGGCACCGAAAAATTTTCCGCGGACTCGACAGAATAGGTCATAAAAATTTATAAATTTTTAAAATACCGCCAACGCTAGCAGCATAGAAAAATTTGGCTCCCGGGCCAAGCCGGTCTGGGAGTTTCGATTGACGTCTCCTCACGTACGTGTCATGACAACGATTATGAGTTGTTGTTTATCAAGACCGCGGATTCTTTCACAGGAAACCAGCGGAGGTTTTGCCAGAGTGCGCGGATTATAGTAGACTGTCTCACAGGAGAAATTTCTTTCGAAATACCTGCAAAATGGAGGAAGAGCAGAAGCGGATAAAGAGGATTGCTTCTTTTGACTGTTTGTCGTTTTTATTTTCTCACTTTTTCTCCCTATGCTCTTAGTACGCGAGATCTTTACCTGCAAGCCGGGCCAGGCGAGCAAGTTCGTGAAGCTGATGAAGGAGGTTTCCAGCCCCGAGGAACTGGGCAAAACCCGGATCATGACCGATCTGGTGGGACCGTACAATACGGTAGTGATGGAAATGACGGTTGAGAATCTGGAGGAATGGCAAAAGATGGGAGAGTCGTATAAGAATATGGACCCCGAAACGGCCAAGAAGATGAGCGGGTATACCGAGATGTACCTGACGGGAAGACGGGAGATTTTTCAGATACATTAGACGTTTCTTCGTATGCAAAAAAATGAACTGGGAGTGGGAAAAATCTTTCCCACTCCCAGTTTGGATGTGTTTCCATAAAGCGCATCGGTTTTGCAAAAAAGTAGGTATCGATTTTAGGTTTTTCTTATCTCTCCGCTTTGCAAAGAGCCTCAAACAAGATTAGAATCAGGAGGCGGAGTTTTTATATGTAAGAGATCATTATGGTAAAAAGCAACGCTGCCGGTACGCAATTGTCGAACTTTATTTTCTATACGACGCCTCACGGTGACGTGAAGCTTGAAGTTTTTTTGCAAGATGAAAGTTTGTGGCTCACCCAAAAAATGATGGCGGAATTGTTTGGAGTAGAGGTGAATACCATTAACTATCACCTCAAAGAGATCTTTAAAAGTGCTGAATTACAGGAGGATTCAGTTATTCGAAAATTTCGAATAACTGCCAATGACGGGAAATCCTATGAAACTCATTTTTATAATCTGGATGCGATTATTTCCGTTGGTTACCGGGTCAACTCCGCTCGCGCGACGCAGTTTCGGATCTGGGCGACCCAGGTTTTGAAGGAATATATGATAAAGGGTTTTGCGATGGATGACGAACGCTTGAAGCAGGGGGAGCGTTTTTTCGGGAAAGATTATTTCCGCGAATTGCTGGAGCGGATCCGTTCGATCCGGGCGAGCGAGCGTAGGATCTATCTGCAGATCACGGATATTTTTGCGGAATGCAGTACCGATTATGATCCGCATTCGGCGGTAACGAAGGATTTTTTTGCTACAGTGCAAAATAAATTTCACTATGCCATCACTGGCCAGACGGCGGCGGAGATTATTTATACGCATGCCGATAGCACAAAAGAGCATATGGGCCTGACGACCTGGAAAGGAGGGCCGGGGAGTCGGGTCCTGGCTTCGGATGTGAAGGTGGCCAAGAATTATTTGTCTGAAAAGGATATTAAGAAACTGGAGCGCACGGTTTCGGCTTTTTTTGATTATGTTGAAAATGTGATCGAGAATCACCAGACGTTTACGATGGCTCAATTTGCGGAGAGCGTGAATAAGTTTTTGAGCTTTAACGAATATCGTATTCTGCACGGCAACGGGGAGATTTCGATGGAGCGGGCTCACCAAAAGGCTTTGGATGAATATGAGGTGTTTAATAGGACGCAGGTGGTGGAGTCGGATTTTGAGAAAGAGGTGAAAAAGATGTTGAAAGGTGCTTTGAAGAAAGAAAAGACTGTGCGCACGTCAAAAAGAATAAACAATTGAGTTGCCGACAATTTGTCGACGACTGAAATGATGGATAGAAACGTCCGTTTTTCGCTATCCTCACATCAACAAATAATACTCCAGCGGAACCGACACTGTTCTTGATTCTTGATCTATTTGAAGTGAAGCGGCTGAAAAGATCAGGTTGTAGTCGGAATTGATCTTTTTCATGCTGGTGAGGATCTGTTTTTTGTCTTTGCTGCCCAGGCCGACTTCGATGATGAGTTGTTTGCTGTTTTGGATCTGCAAAATAAAATCGGCTCCGCCCTGGGCGCTGTCGTAGCGGATCGCGCCCTGGCTCCGGACGATGAATTCGCGGTAGAGATGCGACCCGATCAGATCTTCCAATAGCTTGCCCTGGCGGCTGAGGTAGGTATTTTCCTGGCCGGTAAAGTAGAAAAAGGACATGCGGATGGCTGGGGTCATAAACAGGTACTTGACCGGTTTTTTGGCCACGGTCATATTCGAACCGTAGGCCGGGACGCGGATCAGCACCTCGGCTTTTTCAAGCGCGTCGAAGATATTGGCGATGGTGAGGCGGTTGATCCCAAAGCGTTCTTCGAGCAATTTGAGGCTGGTGGTATCGTTTTCGGCGATGGCAAAGAGGATGCGTTTGACCGCCCCCAGCGTCTGGATATCGAAGCTCCCTAAAGCGGGCAGGTCGAGTTTGATGATCTTGTCCAGGAGCAGCGAGATCGAATCGTAGACCGCGACTTCGTTCGGCATCATGAACGAAAAGGGCAGGGTGCCGTACGAAACGAATTTTTTGATATCGTGCCGGTCGGCTTTGATCCAGTATTGATGAACGTCCTTCTGGAGCTCTTTTAAATGCTGGTAGGCCTGATCGGCGTTGGCGGAAAAGTAAACAGCTTGACGCAAGTTCTCTTTGAGGCCCGGAACGGGATAGATATTGTTTTTGATCATCTCAAATTCGGTGAAGCACAGCGGCGGCATTTTTTCAAACACGGCGCGGCGGGCCAGGTTGCTGGTGGTCTGGAGCATCACGGCCGAGGAACCGGTGCAGCAAAAAAAGACGTTGCTCGTTTTTTCAAACAGGGACTTGAGCGTTACCGACCACTTCGGATCGCTTTGGATTTCATCCAAAAAGATCAGGATGGGGGTGGTGACGCTTTCCAGATCCTGGCCCAGGATGCTCTCGTACGCGGTCATGAGCTCGCTGATCCCGACGTCAAAGAGATTTTTGGCATCCTCGACGGAAAGAAAGAGGGTTTGATGGTTGGTTTGAAAGGTACGGCAGATCTGGGCCATGAGGGTAGTTTTGCCTACCCCGCGAAAACCGGGGATAATGACCATTTTTGGGCCGGCTTTTTTGAGCAGAAAGTCGTTGATATATTTCTCGATTTTTTTAAAGATGAAGCGGCCCGGATAGGCTTTGCCGCCCGGATCATGCGTAAACCGGCGCAGCCGCCGGTCGGCGGTGCGGATCTGTTGCTGAAGATAGGGGACGAGGTCAGGATTCATGTATATTGTACTATAGTAGAGATGGTACTTTGTAGTATATTATAGTATACTAGAGGAAGCAATAGGGGTGATGGGGGCTTGTGGAAGGTAAAAGGGAATTTGCTTTCTTGTAATCAGCGTCCTTAAAAAATTGGATAAATTGATGCTTACTATGCTTTGTAACTGAGTTATGATTTTCATTAGGCCCAAAGGAGAGGTATTAATAAAATTTTCTTAGGGTCGATTTTTTGCAAAGGCATATGAAAAAAGCTAGGATATAATTTGTATAAATTACTTCGAGTTATTTTGATATATGCCCGACTCCCAGCTACTCCATGCTATCATAAAAGACTCAAGCTATAGTTTATCCTTGTTTGATCCGGAACTTACTCATGCACTTGAGAAAAAAATCATTGTCCGGGAAGGGAAATATTATATTTCGTGTATCATTCGTGACAAAGAGATATTGCTGAAACCCGAGGAGATTGTTCGTCAGCTGTATGTCATGAAAATAGTACAGGAGTATAATTATCCCAAAGAAAGGATTAGATTAGAGCGTCCGGTGCATTTTGGTCGCGAGATTAAATCGGCCGATATCGTGATATTGGATAAAGATCGCCCGGAGGTCGAATATATTATAGTCGAAGTAAAAAAGCCGAAACTGCAGGATGGAAAAAGCCAGCTGCGGTCCTATACCAATGCTACGGGAGCACCCATAGCCGTATGGACGAATGGCGGTCAGATTTCTCATTATCATCGCAAAGACCCCAATTATTTTGAGGACATTACCGATATTCCCAAAGCCGATCAAACACTTGCGGATATTTTACAAGAGCGTTTTACGCTCAAAGACCTGATTATCAAAGACAAGATTCCCAACGAAGGAAAGTCTCTCAAGACTATTATTCAAGAAATGGAAGACGAAGTGCTGGCGAATGCGGGGGTAGATGTTTTTGAAGAGGTGTTTAAGTTGATATTTGCGAAATTATATGATGAATCTGAAAGCCGCGCCGATAAAGAATTTATTAATCGCATATTGAAAAGCAAGAAAGGTATTACGATTGCCCAGCCAACTGTGCCTTATGAAGGCAAAGTAGAACGTTCGCATGATACGCTGAAAGACGATATTGCAGCCATTGATGATTCAGGATTTCGAGTTTTGGAGTTTCGAAATACCGGCCAGTCCGAAGCGGAGTTGAAAAAGAAGATTCAAAAGCTGTTTGATGAAGCTAAAGAGAAATGGCCGGGTGTATTTGACAGCAGCAGTCAGATTCAGCTTTCGTCATCGCATCTATCTACCGTTGTTTCGTATATCCAAAATATAAAACTGTTTAACTCCAACCTTCAGGTTATTGATGAGGCCTTTGAGTATTTGGTCAATAAGTCAGCGCGGGGCGAAAAGGGGCAATATTTTACGCCGCGACATGTGATCGATATGTGCGTCAAAATGCTCAATCCCAAAGCCGGCGAGTATATGATTGATACAGCCGCCGGTTCTTGCGGGTTTACCGTTCATACGATTTTCCATATTACCGGACATTTGTTTGAAAACACGGATATTTCGGAGCAAGAGAAAAAGGATGTATTAAAGGTATTTGGTATTGATTTCGATGAAAAAGTGGTACGGGTAGCTCGTACGCTGAATCTGATCGCGGGAGATGGAAACACGAATGTGCTACATCTGAATAATCTCGATTATGACCGCTGGCATGAAACGATTCAAAATCGTGAGTGGCTGGAAGTGTACGGTGCTGGATTAAAAAGATTGGAAGCCCTTCGAAAAGATCCGACTTCTTACAAGGAATTTAATTTCGATATTTTGATGGCGAATCCTCCGTTTGCCGGGGATATCAAAGAATCTCGTATTATTCACAAATACGATCTTGGTTATAATGAAAAGAGAAAGCCCAAGTCAAAAGTGGGACGGGATATTTTGTTTATTGAAAGGAATCTGAATTTTCTTAAACCGGGGGGACGAATGGCGATTGTGTTGCCGCAGGGGCGTTTCAACAATACGTCGGATAAGGATATTCGGGAGTATATTGCTGAAAGGGCGAGAATCCTGGCGGTGGTGGGGTTGCATGTGAATACGTTTAAGCCGCATACGGGGACAAAGACGAGTGTGCTTTTTGTGCAGAAATGGAATGATGATCCCAAGGCAGGTCCGTTATGTCCGAGAAAGGCTGACTATCCGATTTTCTTTGCGGTTTCGGAAAAGTCGGGGAAGGATAATTCGGGGGATTATATTTTCCTGAAGAATGCGAATGGGGAGGCAAGGCTGGATAAGCATAGTCATATGATTCTCGATCATGATTTGCATAATCAAAATGGCGAGTTGATGGATGGGGTGGCGGAGAAGTTTATTGAGTGGGCAAAGTTGGAGGAATTAACTTTTTGGAAATAAATTATGGATAGAATCACTATATTGCAAAAACAAATCGATAAGATAGAAGAACTTAAGGCGACAAAATATTTTTCACCCGAATTTAAGGCTTGGAAAAGAAAGACGAGATCTCTATTAGAGAATGTCTTTAAAGAAAACTCAACTCAAGTAAAAGATTTTGATAATATACACTATTTTCCGATGGTCACATCTACCGGGATGCCTGATTCTTATTATCAAGGAGTTTATTGTTCGGGACTGGATGATGCAAAGGCGATTTTGACTTCTATGCTGGATGAAGTACAACAATTTGCACCTACACCAGTAAATAATGACCTTTTTTCTTTTATTTTAGAAGTACTCCATAATTTTTATAATGTAGAAAGGCAACTAAGAAATAGATATGACCATAGACCTACATTGAGTATAAATGATGAGTATGATGTTCAGGATTTAGTTCATGCATTATTAAAAATAAAAATTATGGATATTAGAAGAGAAGAATGTACGCCAAGCTCTGCTGGAAAATCAGCTAGAATGGATATTATTATTAAAGAAATTGAAACCGTTATTGAAGTTAAGATGACTCGGAATAAGCTAAGAGATAAAGAGATTGGTGATCAATTAATTGTTGATATTGAAAGATACAAAAGTCATCCTGACTGTAAGAATTTGATATGTTTTATTTATGATCCACATGGATTCATTGTAAATCCAGAGGGTTTAGTAAAAGATTTATCCGGTAGTAGAGGTCATTTGAATGTTGTAGTTATTATTAAACCTTGATAATCTAGGTAGAACGTAAATAATCAAGCTATTTTTATTAAAAACCCTATGAAAGAACCCATTAAAAATCCGGTAATGATAGAAAGTAAAAAAGATTTGATAAAGGAGTTTGAGAATTCTCTAAATAAACTTAGAGAAAAAGTTGATTGTCTTATCTATCCTTTAATTATTCCACCTCTCACGAGTATAGATGAAGATGTCTTGTTTGAGGTTTTTCCAGACCTTAAGAAGATAGGGAAGCAAAAACGATTGCACGTACTTCTTTACTCATACGGAGGTGATGCTCACACTGCGTTTCATATTGGTCGGTTACTACAAGATTATGCTTCTGAAGAGTTATATATTTATATTTTAAGAGAGGCAAAAAGCGCTGCAACATTACTTGCAAGTGCAGCTGATAAAATCATTTTTTCAGAAATTTCAGAGCTAGGACCAATGGATCCTCAAATTAGAGATATCGACGGTGGGCCAAGATTTAGTCCTCTTGCTATTAAACACATGATGGATTTTCTTTCAGACGAGAGTAAGAAAGGTCATGCAGAGCTTGTAAAGACATTAGCTGCAAAATTGCCTTCGCCGTTACAATTAGGAGAACATTTAAAATCTTTGGAGACTGGAAAAGACTATCTTTTTAAATTGCTCAAAGCAAGAATGTTCAAGAAAGATAGTGATGAAGTTATACAAAAAATAGCAGAGAAACTGGTCACTGGATATCCTGATCATGGATATTGTATTGACTTCAAGGAGGCATCCGAAATCGGGTTAAAAGTGGAACGAGCCAATGCAGAAATAGAAAATGAGCTTTTCGCAGTTATGGAGAATTATAAAAAAGTGTGGGATACATTCGAAAGATTAATGAGGGAAGCAAAAGATAAAGATGATCAGAAAGTAAAAGAGGCGATGAAGCTTTTGGTTGGAATTAGAACTGCAGCAACAAATATTATTGAAAGTGAACTCAAGGGCGTAACTTCTTTACAAAAAAGTAAAGATTCAAAATAACTATGCAATATTCAATTATAAATAAGAATAGTTTAGTGAGTGATATGAGATTGGATGCGGAAGCTTATTGGCCATTATTTTTTGATATAGAAGAGCAAATAAGAAAGCATAGATTTACCACTTTGCGAAAAGAATGTTCACTATTTGTAAAAGGAATCTTTGATATAAAAGCAAGTTGTTATATGGAAAGAGGTGGTATTCCATTCGTTAGAATTAGTAACCTAAAGAATATGATCATATCTGAAAATGATATTATTCATATTCCAGAAAGTGAGGATATTAATAACAAAAAGACTTCCTTAAATCGAGGAGATATAATTCTTTCAAAAACAGCATATCCTGCTGCTTCATTCGTAAACTTAAGAAATTGCAATGTATCTCAAGATACTATTGCCGTAAAATTAAGAGCTGACTCAGAAGTAAAGAGTCACTACCTAGTATTATTTTTGAACTCTCAATATGGCTTCTTACAAATGAAAAGATGGTTCACTGGCAATATTCAGATGCATTTAAATCTTACTGATGGTCGAAATATTGAGATCCCTATTTTTAGTCAAAAGTTTCAAGAAATGCTTGGTAAACTATTTGAGAGTTCAATAGACCACATGCATAAATCTCAAAGTTTTTATTTACAAGCTGAACAGCTACTCCTTTCCGAACTCGAACTTTTAGACTGGAAACCAAACCACCAACTTACTTTTATCCAAAACTTTTCCAATACAGAACAAGCAGAGCACTTTGACGCAGATTACTTTCAACCCAAGTACGAAGCACTTACTGAGATCTTAAAAAAGTATAAATATGGAATTAATGAACTAGGCGGCTTAGTACAAGTCAAAGATAGAAATTTTACACCAAAAGAGAATGAGAACTATAAATATATTGAACTCGCCAACATCGCCTCAAACGGTGAAATCACTGGGTATACAGAAAGTCTTGGAAACGAATTACCATCCAGAGCACGTCGCAAAGTGCAAAAAGGCGATGTGATCGTTTCATCAATTGAAGGCTCTTTAGAAAGTATTGCACTCATAACAGAAGATTGGAAAAATGCACTTTGCTCAACAGGCTTCTTTGTCATCAATTCAGATCACATAAATTCTGAAACGCTTTTGGTTTTGCTCAAAACCAAAGTTGGACAGATGCAACTCAAAAGAGGTTGTAAAGGAACCATCTTAACCGCAATAGGAAAAGATGAGTTTTGCAAAATAGTATTGCCCAAGATTAGTATAGATACCCAAAATACAATCAAAGAAAAAATTTCCCAAATGTACACAACCAAAAACCTATCAAAAGCTCTCCTCGAAGTCGCAAAACAAGGCGTCGAAATGGCAATTGAAAAAGACGAACAAACCGCAGAAAAATGGATCGACAACGAAGTAAAAAAGTTAACCATCGATTGACTCTATGAACTCTTTCGCAACTCCTTCTTGGCAAGAATCCGAAAACTTTGAATTCAAAGAAGGCTTGCTAAATACTACAGCTAGGATGAAGTTGATGGAGAAGATTGAGGAGAAGACGAAGAAATGGATTTAACGAAAATTACATTACTTAAACTTTTATGAAGCAGTTCAATGTCTATTGCGATGAAAGCTCAGTCACTAATATACAAAATAAATATTTTGTGATCGGTGCTTTTGTTTTTCCCCGAACTCTCAAGACAGAATTCAAAGACGCAATAAATCAAGTAAAGAATACATATAAAATTCACTCGGAAATAAAGTGGAGAAAATCGTCTCCCATGACTGAAAAATTTTATAAAGAGGTAATAGATATTTTTTTTAAGGAAAAAGAAGCGACTTTTTGGGCAATTGTTGTTGATAAAGAAAAAAGAAATCTGGAGGCATTCCATCAAAATGATGAAGAATTATCTTTCTACAAATTTTACTACTTTTTACTTAAAAAGCACCTGATAGATGAAAATGAATACTATATCTTGATTGATAAACGCCCAAAGAAAGATAAATCCCGTATTTCCTCATTGAATAGCTTCCTGAATTATGAGGCCCAATGCCGCGAAAATCCATTTCATATAAAACATATTCAAGAATACGATTCAAAGGAAAATGTGTTTATCCAAATAAGTGATTTTTTTACAGGAGCAGTAAATTACGCTTTTAATGAGAAAAATAAGAAGGAGAACCTATTCAAAAACTCGCTCATTCGATACATTGCGAATAAATTAGGTAAACAGGATCTGTGTTTTGGTTCAAAACTCTATGATTCTAAGTTTAATATTTTCTGGATCTGGAATAAATGAGCAAGAAACTTCCTTTGGTTGAGGCCACTACGGAACAAAAATTCTTTGATTTATTCAAACAACATTTTGTAAGTTCGATCCTCTATACCCATGATCAAAAAATAGTAAAGGTCAAAGAAGGGCATTTTCGACATATTTTCTTTCGTGACAAAAAAAGCGCAACCCCTTATTTTGATATCTGGTTAGCTAAAAGAATGCTATGGATTCGGGAAATTATTTTGTGCTCTGTCTCGAATATCGAAGTTTATGAACAATATAATAGTGGTAAGAAGCGAAGTGAGAGAGTTTATATATACACATATGAGAAATTTTGCGTTTTTTTAGGGGAGGAAAATGCTGGGAATCTTTATATCATTACCGCTTATCGTAAAAATCATAATGAGATTGGTAGATTTAAAAAATCTCCTTCTGTACGTCGGATAAAATAAAAGCTGTTGATAAGCTCAACAACTTTTAGAAAAGCTCCGGCACCGGATAAGCCAAAGGCAAATCCCCCTGTTTCAGCCTTAAATTAAGGCTTTGTAATAATATCATACCTGTGTCAATAGTACAAAAGGAATTACTTGACATATGTAAATTATCTGGTTTTTTAAGATCCTCAATCTGGAGAATATTGGATAATTTAAGAAAATAGATAGAGATTTATATAGAAAATAATTTAAACCGGCTTTCGTAAGAGCAACCAATAGAAAATAGTATATAAACTCTATATAGAAAATGTTATAGAAAAGATATAGAAACATCAATATATTGGCTTAAATATAGGATTTTGATAGTGGCTTATGGTTATAGAATGTTATAGAACTGAAAGATATTACTCAAAGTTCTACCGCTTTCCCTGCCTCACCCCCATCACATTCCCCTCCATCCTTACCTGCGCTATCAAGAGCCCACCGCCCACATCCCGAGGATCCATCACCACTTCCGCCCCGGCCTCCTGCAGAGTTTTCAGGCTCGCCTGAATATCCTCCACGTCGATATAACTCACCACCGCCTGACCGTTCGGATCCAGACCTACTTCCATCCCGTCCAGCTTGTACCCCACATAGTAGACCATCCACATACGGCTCCACTCCCAAAAACGCCGTATAAAACCCCTTCGCCTGCTCCACATCCTTCACCGGAAAAACGATCAGCTTAAGAGCGTTGGCCGAGGCTAGGTATATACTAAAGTAGCTGAATCGAGATTGTCAAAAACATAGTTGCAATCTAACCTAACACTAGGCAAATTGGACTATAGGCGTCAATACAGATTGTATTATTTTCTTACATCTTGTCATTTTTTCAGACATATGCTATTATAGTAGCCTATAACGATATATCATGATCACTCAGTACCAACTTGGCCAGAAAATCAAAGATCTTCGAGAATCATTGGGATTTTCGCAAGAAGAGATTGCTCAAAAACTCGACCTTTCTCGCGTTGCAATCTCGGATATTGAACGAGGTCGGCGCAGCGTGGATGCACTCGAATTGTCCCAACTAGCTGGGATCTTTGGCATATCGACCGATAGTTTGCTGAGAATAGAAGAACCGGCAAAGACTTTTATTAAAACAAGAAAACAGCGTGCATCTTTTAAATTTAATCAAAATATCCTGCGTAATTTAATTCTGTATATCCTTGAAAAATGCGGAGGAAAACCGAACGTTGGCGAGACAGTATTGTACAAACTCTTATATTTCATAGACTTCGACTATTTTGAGATGTATGGAAAACCTGTCACTGGTATGCAATATGTCAAACTTCAGCATGGCCCTGTACCGTATGCCGCCCAGTATATGAAAGTCATTGAAATGATGAAAGAGAACAGTGAACTGACAATTATAACCCAAAGCTACTATAATAAAGTTCAAAAAAGATATATCGCCTTAACCGATAGTGATATTAAAGTACTTATTCCTTTCATTGCTACGATCAATGACGTTTTGGCACGACTCTCCGATATGAATGCTACACATATTGAGCAGTATGTTCATGGCGATATGCCCTGGAAACTTAGCCAGGATAAAGATGTTATAGATTATTACCTGGTGTACGAGCGCACATTACCGTATGCCAGAAAGGATTATGACGAGATGCTTTACCAAGCCACTGGAAACGATATTCTTCAAGAAATCGGAGAAGTATCGGCTCAGGAATATGATTATTATCAGAACCTCTCATGAATAAAAGCGAAATTTTGTACGGTCATATTTACCTTGTTAATTTTGATCCCAGTACTGGGCATGAATTTCAAAAATGCCGACCAGCTTTGGTGGTAGAATCTGATATGCAGATTAAAAAATCAAATCTCATAACAGTCATTCCAATCACCTCCAATATATCCAACTGTTTGCAGGACGATCTATTAGTGGGCAAAACGAAGGAGAATCGGCTTTTTACTGATTCTATACTCAAAGTTCATAGTATTGTTTCGTTTGATCCGCAGTGTTTTGTAAAGAGGATTGGGACTATGGAAGAAAAGGTACTAAAGGATGTAAAGCTTTATTTGAAGCTTCATTTTGACTTTTAATTTAGCTTTGTTATCTTATTGACCTCAGCTACTTTTCAGAAGATCAAAGAGTAAAATAGAATTGTACTAGACATGTACTAGTGATGGCAGTAAAATGCCTCTTTAAAGCCATTTCTCTAGTACAACAATTAGAAACTAAAGCATAATTTTGAAGTAGAGGAGAAACATTACTCAGGACATAGCATAGATCTGGATCATGTTAAGTACACGTTAAATACACGTTAAATACATGTTAACACCTAACATGTATGGGATTTTTACCATGTTGGCTGGGGAGGAGGGATTCGAACCCCCGAATAGCGGATTCAAAGTCCGCTGCCTTACCGCTTGGCCACTCCCCATTGATGAGATGCGAGTTTGGAGAAAGAGAAAATCTGTCCTGGAAATGCCTTATCCCGCCGATGGCGGGACCACTCTCCATGGATGAAGTTCCCAGTTCGGGAGAAAGACATTACTCACACACCCCGACAGAGCACAACGAACGTAGCAAAGAGCTGTGAGCCTGTCAATGCGACCCACCCAAAAAGTATACCCTATTCGGCCATTTCCGACAAATATACCCGCGAAATATTATACCAATTTGCATTTAAAAAACATATAAATACTGCAAAGCTATACGAGAGTCAAAAGCTTTGACAATAAGCTTAAGAAATGACTCGGGTTATCTTTTTTATTGCGAAGCGGTATTACTTCCCCAGCAGCGACTCCTGCGCAAAACTGAAAAAAGCATCCTCCCCCAGAATCAGATGATCGTCCAGCGTAATCCCAAACGTACGCACCTCGCGCTCGACTAGCCGCGTAAACTCCAGATCCTCCGGCGAAGGCCGCACCTCGCCGCGGGGATGATTGTGCACCAGATAGATATTTTGCGAATTTAGCCGGATCGGATGATGCAACACCGCCGCCAGACTGACCTGCACCGTATTCGGCTTCCCCTGCGCCACGGGTCCGCAAAACAGCACCCGCCGCTGGTGATCCACGCAAATCACATACAGCTTTTCAAACGTCGAACGGGCACACTCCGCCCGCATATACTCATATACCTGCTGCGGAGATTTCAGCTGGCTTTCGTCGCGCAGCGTCAGACGCCGTACCATTTCGGACAACGCCAGCAACAAACATGACTTCACAAATGGAAGTTCGGTCTCGCGCCGGATCTGGTCGAGTGAACGAAACTGGAACAATCCGCGATTCCCGAAACGGGACAATAAGTGGTTCGACAGATCCGCCACACCGAGCCCCTTGTAGCCGGTACCCAGCAACACCGAGAGCAGCTCGGCATCGCTCAGCGCATCGACCCCGAACTGTTCCATTTTTTCGCGCGGCATCAGGAAAGCAGGGGGCGGTGTTTCACGTAAGAGTTGAAGCGACATACGCACATACGACAAGAAAGAATAAAGACGCGTCCAGCGTAGCAAACGAACCTAAGAAAAATATAAAATCCGCGCAAAAAGAAGCATATCGCTTCATGTTCAGCCTCAAAAACCGTGGTTGTATTTTGGTTCACCCCGCGCTATGATCGCGCTATAGTGTTTTTTCATTCCTCTTCAGAATTTATGTGGTCGCTTCCCTATATGACATTTCTGCTCCTAGTCGCTGCTATTGGCGCTGTACTGCTGCTTTCGATACTTCTCTGGCAAAAACCCGGCCGCAGCATTCCGCTGCTGTTTGTGCTACTGGTACTGGGCGAACTGGCCCGGATAACCATTCCCGGTCTGGGGCTGGAAGTACTGGCCCTCGATATGGCGGTGCTGGGAGTTGGCGGACTCTGGTGTCTGAAACGAATCGCTACCCGGCAAAAGGTACATCTGGGACCTGTCGGACAATTGGCCATTCTGTTCCTGCTCGTGGCGGCCATTTCGCTGCTCTTTAACAGCTTTTCCTATACGTTAAGCGAAAATCTGCAGAGCCTGTTTTATCTGATCCGGCTGGGAGGCTATGCACTGATCTATGTGATTGCCCGTAACGAACCGTTCAAACTCTCGAGATATATACAGATACTAACGCTGGCGGCCGCGGCGCTCAGTCTGATCGGTTTCGTGCAACTTTTTGTCGTCCCGGATTTTACGTTCATGGCCGTTAACGGCTGGGATCCCCATATCGGACGTTTGTTGTCGACCTGGTTCGATCCGAACTTCTTAGGCGGATTTTTAGCCTTCGTTTTGATTGTGTTGTTAAACCTCTTATTCGGAGCGACCCGCAAAGAAAAAAAGCCCTGGCTGTGGGTTGTGATTTCCAGTCTCATCATTCTAGCCGCACTCTACCTCACCTATTCGCGCAGCGCCTACCTCACCCTCTTTGTCGGCTTGTTTCTAACCGGCGTGCTACGTTCGCCGCGTTTGCTGGCAGGAACGGTCATCCTGGGTCTCATCTTTGGCCTGGCCGTACCGCGGGCCCAGGAGCGTATCGAAAGCCTGTATCAGAGCACCTTTGCGTTCGCTACCGACTCACTCGACTATACGCTGGACGAGACGGCGCGGCTTCGCATCGAATCGTGGCAGCAGGCTTTGGAAATCTTTGGCGACAATCCGATCTTGGGCGTCGGCTACAACACGTTGCGTTTTTATAAATACCATAACGGTATGGCATCCAGCCCCGAGATCCATTCGGCCAGCGGGGCGGACAGCAGTTTTTTGACCATCCTGTCAACCACCGGACTGCTCGGATTATGTTTGTTCGCGATTCTTTTTTGGCAAACCCTGAGCTTATTTTACCGAGCGGCTCACGAGCGCGTTTTTTCCCAAACTCAACGCAATACCGGCTACGGGCTGCTACTGGGAAGTCTGGCCCTGCTGGTGCACAGCCTCTTCGTGAATTCGCTGTTGCTGCCCTATTTTTTATTGACGCTCTTTGTCGGTGCCGGGGTGATGGAACAGTCCCTTTCAAACCGCAAAGTTATAGCGACAGAAGAGATTAGCATCTAACTAACTTGGCCGAATAATACCAAAGTTCAATCCGCCACGGCGGACCAAATGACAAAATAATGTCAAAACTCAAATGTCCAATATCAAACATAGTAGATATGCATCATACTTGTTTGTGGCAGTTTTTTTGAGCTTAGATATTTAGGATTCTTCTGTCATTTGAACTTTGGTATTTGAGCTTTTTAATACTCCTGTCCCGTTTCCCAAACTTTCGGTGGATCATAACAACAAAACCGCTATAATACTTCCGCATCCCACATAATCTGTTATTTGTATCGTATGAGAAAAAATATTGTTGGCATCTTTATCATTGGTTTTCTCGTTCTCCTGAGCGGCTGCGGTACCACACCGCCGGCAACGCCCGAAAATCCGAGCGGCACCGGCAGCGTCATAAACGGCAATATGCCGGTAAGCCCTGAGCAGCAGGAACAAAATATCCGCACCGAAGCGTTACGCAAACGTGACGAAAAACTCTGCGAGAACATGAAAAACAAAGGTTTACACGAAGAGTGTAAAAACAGTGTCCGCCAGATCAAAGCCAATATCGAGAGCAAACCCGAATACTGCGATATGATCACGCAGGCGGTCCAGCGCGAGAACTGTCTGGAGTCGGTTACGACCAAGATCGCCGTCTCGGCCAAAGATATCGCCAAATGTTCGGCGCTGTCTGAAAAGAGTCGCATATCGTGCGAATCGCAGGTATACAGCACGTTGGCGGTAACCCGGAAAGATATCTCCTATTGCGACAAAGTTATCCGCAGCGATCAGCAAGAGCGCTGTAAGGACAACTACTATTTTTCCAAAGCGGTTCAGGAAAACAAGGACGAAGACTGCAATCCTATCGTCAACGCTATGGTCAAAAATCAGTGCAAAAACACCGTTTATCTGAAAATAGCTTCCCAGACGCGCAATCCGGAGATCTGTGCCAAAATCGAAGATCAAACGCTACGCAGCCGTTGCGAAAAAGTCGGCGGAAAACGGTAGGAAACAACCAGCTGACAGCAGTCAGCTCACAGCGCCAAAAAAGCAAAAGGCTCCCATCACCTTCAAAGGCTATAGAGCAGTGAAGTAGAAGCTACTGAGCAGCTGTCCCCCTATTTTTCGCTTTTCATTCGTTCGTCCCGCCAGGGCGGGCAGGATCTCTCCTCATAACAAGTTTGGCATTTTACACTGATCCGGTTGTCATGAAACGTATCATCAAAAAAACAATCGCTCCCCTTGCCATGGGAATCGCCCTGCTGGGAGGCTTTTTGATCTATGTGATGTATTTTCTGCCGCTACCGCAGGAAATCATTTTACAAAAAGCGCGCCAGAACACAAAAATTTATGACCGCAACGGCGTGCTGCTTTACGAGATACTGCAGCCCGACGAAGGCAAAAAGAATTTCCTGCCATTCGAAAAGATTCCGGAAACGTTTATACAAGCCACGTTAGCAGCCGAAGATAATAACTATTATTCCCATTTTGGCATCGATGTCTGGGCGGTTTTGCGAGCAGTGTGGCTCAATGCGAAAAACCAGGAGATCGTGTCGGGCGGTTCGACGATTACCCAGCAGGTGGTCCGCAATTTGCTCGGGACCGACCGCGAGCGCACCTGGCAGAATAAACTGATCGAGTCGCTCTACGCCATCCGGCTGAATCAGATATCCGGGAAAGAACAGATTTTGGAACGGTATCTTAATACGGTTTACTACGGCAACCTGACCTACGGCGCCGAAGCCGCCTCGCTCGGCTATTTCGGCAAGCACCTCTACGATCTGGACACCGCCGAAATGAGCCTATTGGCCGGCATTCCGCAAAATCCTTCGCGCTATAACCCGCTCACCAACCTCGAGGAAAGTCAAAAAAGACAGAAAGAGGTAGTAGAACGGATGGTAAAGAACAACTGGCTAGACGCGACAACCGCCCAAACCGCGCTGGAAGAAGGGGTAAAGTTGTCGCGCGTCCGTACCACCAAGAAAGCGCCGCATTTTATCGATTACTTGTTAGACGAGCTGGAAAAGAAACTGGGCAAAGAAAAACTTTTCTACGGCGGACTCACGATCACCACCACACTGGACGTCTATCTCAACGACGAAGTCGAACGGATCATCCGGCGCAATTTGGAACGGGTAGCCGATAAGAAGGCCGGCAACGGCGCGGTGCTAGTGATCAACCAGCAGGGAGAGATTGTGACTATGGTAGGCTCGAAAGATTTTTACGACGACTCGATCGACGGACAGGTCAATGTGACGCTCCGACTACGGCAACCCGGATCGACGCTTAAACCGATTACGTATGCTGCGGCGTTACAAAAAGGCTGGACCAACGCCACGACGATAACCGATCTTCCAGTCAAATTCATGACCGAAGAAGGTACGCCGTATACACCAAAAAACTTCGACCAGCAGTTCCACGGATTAGTCACGGTACGCGACGCGCTGGCCAATTCGTACAATATCCCGGCGGTGAAAGCTCTGCAGTATGCCGGAACCGGCGCGGTCTTACGGCTGGCGCGGGAGATGGGAATGAGCAGCCTGGACAAGGACGGCGACTTTTACGGACTGGCCCTAACACTGGGCGACGGCGAGGTTCGCCTTTTTGATCTCGTGACCGCCTTCAGTGTGTTCGCCAACGCGGGCAAAAAAATAGCATCCAAAAACATTCTCAAGATTATCGACGAAAATGGAAAAACGATCGATCTTGCGGACGCCGAAACCGATGAAAAAACCGTGCTGTCGCCACAGCTAAGTTACCTGATCACGAGTATTTTATCGGATAACGGCGCGCGCGTTCCTTCCTTCGGCGCCGATTCGGCACTGAATATTCCCAACATCGCGGCCAAGACCGGGACCTCCCGGAATTTCCGCGACAACTGGGTAGTGGGGTATTCGCCGCGCTTCACGGCTGGAGTCTGGGTAGGCAACAACGACGGGAGCAGTATGATCAATATTTCAGGCGTGGAAGGGGCCGGGCCGATCTTTCACGATACTGTCATGGAACTGGTCAAACTTTACGGCAATCCGGCTTTTGAAAAACCCGACGGCCTGGTGAACAAGGAGATCTGTCTCCCTTCGGGAAAACTGCCAGCCAGCTTTTGTCCCGAGCGACGCACCGAGGTATTTTTGCGAGGAAAAGAGCCGACCGAAACCGACGATCTGTGGCAGATGCAGCAGGGTCAACTCACCCTGTCGCTGCCGCCGGAGCTCATTCCGTGGGCAAAAAAGAAAGGCTATCCGGTCGATACCGCAGCGGTAAGTAAGAAATATTTAAAAATCGAGAATCCGCAGCATCTGGACGAGTTTCGGATCAATCCCGAAGTGCCGCTACAATATCAAAAAGTGAGCTTACGCGCGTTTCATTCGGGCGATATCAAACAGGTGGAATGGTTCGTCAACGGTACTTTGATCGGTACGGGCGACGAGGTCGCCTGGGAGTTGCGCACCGGGAATTTCGAGATCGAGGCCCGCGGGGGAGGACAAAGCGATCAGGTGTCGATTATTGTATCTGACTAAGTCTTTGAAGCGTATCTTGAAGTTTCTTTTCGAAAATAGGTAAGTTCCCTATTGCAGATCTATTCTGAGGATGTATTTTGAGTGCTTTTTTTTGAAGATGTACAGCTTTCTCAAAAGAAATTCGTGCATCTAAGAAACGTCCTTGTTGAAAAAAGTCATCTCCGTTTCTTTCATAAATACATGCCAAGTTTGTATATGCCCCGGAAGTGTCATTTAGATTAATGGAGTTTTCGTAACACTCTTTAGCTTTCTCCAAATCTATGAAATTATCAGCGAATTGATAAATCCATCCTAACCCAAACCACGTGTTAGCATTTTTATCATCAATTTTTATAGCGTGCATATATGCCTTGATAGATTCGGAAAAATAATGATTAAGAGATATGGATGCCGTAAAAAGGTCCATCGAGTTTCGTAAAAAGTTACCATATTCGGTCCACAAAAAGGAATCTTCATAGCCGTTAAAAAGCGCAGTCTCAAAGTATCTTTTAATGATAAAGAAACTGTCAGGATTTTTTTCTTTACTTTCGGTTAAGAGCCTTGCCATATTAAGATTTGCATTTTTATCCAGAGGGTTGAGTTTTAATGATTGAGCAAGCATCTCTTTAGATTCTTTATAGTACTTATTACCTTTATGAAAAAGAAAGTTCCCTAAGTTATTATAAGCAGCTTGATTTGAGGGAGCATACTGGATTGCCTTCCTATAATGTTCTTCTGCTTTTTCAAAATTTCTTTCTCTTTCAAATATAATTCCTAGATGGTTATGACTTAAAGAATCAAACGGATCTATATTCAAGCATTGTTGATAATTCTTTTTAGCACTATCGAGGTCGTTTTGGTTTTGAAAATGACTTCCTAGTTCGGCATATGCTTTCGCACACCAAGGGTTTACTTCCAATGTTTTCAATAATAATTCTTGGGAAGTTTTTAATTGTCCATTATCCCTGCTAACAATAGCAGAGTTATACAATGCATCTTCATGATTTGGAACGATTTTCGGGACAAGTTCTTCATAAATCTTTTGTGCTATGTAAGCTTTTTGCTGTCGCTCATAGTTCAGAGACATCGTAACAAGCAAACTTGCCAAATCTTCGTAGGGCGGGACAACATAGGGTTTTTCTTTCACTAATCGAAACCCGGGAACCGCCATAGGATCAAGTTCTGGCTTTGGGACATGAAATTTATGATCAGTCGCATCAAGTCCGTTATCAATAATATAGTGGCTGTTGCCGAAACGATAAAAATACGTAGAGCTGCCGGTACTAGGCCTTTGTTCGTTATACCTTCTAAATACATGTTCTTGCAAAAGACAGACCTTACCGTCATACGTATCCAGCACAAAATTAGTATCGGTTAACAATAATGATACGTGCTGATCAGTATCGAGTTCTTTAAAAATCTGCTGATTCGTAAGCAAGGATACTACCTGACTTATAGGTACATGGTCATTGCAATCAATACTTCCATGCTTATAATCGAGAAATCTATTTTTTTTGCCATATTCATCGACTACAAAAAAAGCCTTAGCGGCAAAAGCCAGTTGTTGCGTGATCATTTGGTAGGATCTCTCATCTGTTCCTTTCATGTCCAGCAGTTTTTGCTTAGCACCCGGTAAACACTTTTTTTCAAGAAGTTCGTTTTCCATGTCCTCAAAGGAAGTAGTATCCCTATACTCTTGTAATGCTTTCAGAGCACCTTTTTTGAAAAAACGCCAATTGTTCAGCGATTCCCGTCGTTTCTCCTCGCCACCCGGCGCAAACAAAGCCCAGATAGCGATATAGTCGGCATATCCGGCATTACGCAACCCCTTGAGAATAGTAGCAATAGATTCGATTTCTTCCGGAGATTCGTAGCCATCCAGAAAAAGTTCGGATAAATAGTTACACAGATCATCCTCAAACCGTTCTTTTGCTTCATTTCCCAAGTAGGGCAAAACCCGAGCCCCAAAGGATAGATACGGCTCTTTACGGGCCTCGGCAGACTCTTTCACCATCGCGACAATTTCCTCAACCGATAAACCGGCATCTGAAATACGGGCGGCTTTTTCTGCAAGTTCAGCATCAAAATCTTGGGCTTTATGAGAACCTCCCGGCCGCATCAGAGCCAGAATCTTGCGCCGGCTGGTTCGCGCCAGCTCATACATAAGAGAACGTGCTACTGACTGGTCTCCCTCCGCTTGCTCATGAATATAATCCTCGGGAAATGTATCGACAGGTTTCCGACGCAGAGTTTTCGACATACCATTTATGATAACTATCTTTTTATTATACCGACTTATTTTGAAAAAGAACAAGGTAAAACTACCCATTCTTTCAAAAAGTAAACAATCCGAACAAGTGCTATTATTATTTCAAAGAAATAGTCAACTTGGCGGCCAGGCGCGAGCCCGATGGAGTACGCGCAAGATTTCAATTTTGTTTTTGTAAATGCGATATACTAAGAAATAAGAAGTACCGACAATAATTAATTCTCTGGTACCACTTACACGGCCGTTACGGCCCATATATGGTTGTACAGTTAAATATTTGCTAGCTCGTTTTATTCTAGCAACCAACGCAAAAGCTGCTTCGGTGTTATCTGCAGCAATATATTCGGCAATATCATCTATGTTTTTTAACGCTGCTTTCAGCCATGTAAGCTGCATGAGACCATTGCTTAAAAAATGACTGCACTTCTTTTTCGGTAGCAAATTTTCCTGATCTAGCTTCTTGAAGAGCTTTTTGAATCTCTGCAATTTGCCATTGATGAACATTCAGATATTCATCGATCGCCTGGTTAATGATATAGCTCCGGTCCCGATCCAGACTGTTAGCTAATAAATCGAGAGCATTTTTACGTTTCTGATCGATACGGAGCGTAATCGTTTTTTTAGTGAGTGTTTTATGCATGGAGGTAAGAAAGAATACGAAGGATGCTTATAGGATACTTGGTATTACGATGTATTGCAAATAGTTCTATATTTATTACTTCAAAAAAATCAGCAAAAGATATATTTAAAGAGCTAAAACAAATACCAGTGCTTTATTAATAATGCTTGCCAACCTGCAAATGCACAGTAGTATACAATTAGTCTCACAAGCAATTTTACCTCTTCATTTTCTGCCTATGGCTACGACCGTCTACCCGTCCAACAATCGTTTCAAGTGGATTATTCCTTTGATCGCGCTGGTCTTTATTGCCCTGGTAGTTCTGGGCAACAGCGTCGGCACCGTGGGCGCGGGGGAACGTGGGATTCTGCTCAGGTTCGGAGCGGTCACCGGTACGATATTAAACGAAGGACTCTATTTCAAACTTCCGTTTGCCGAAGACGTGATCATTGCCGATATAAAAATCCAGAAAGAACAGGTCGAATCGAGCGCAGCCTCCAAAGACCTGCAAACGATTCAGTCGACCGTGGCGCTCAACTTCCATATCGATCCCAACGAAGTAGCTCTCATCTATCAGGAAGTCGGAGAAAATTACAAAGAACGCCTGATCGATCCGGCGTTACAGGAATCGGTCAAAGCCGCGACCGCCCGCTTCACGGCCGAGGAACTCATTACCAAGCGCGAACTGGTACGGGATGAAGTCAAGACGCTGCTTACGCAAAAACTGAACGGGCGCGGAATTTTGACTGACGATTTCAACATCGTGAACTTTCAGTTCTCCGAATCATTTGATTTCGCCATCGAGTCCAAAGTCACAGCCGAACAGAACGCTCTGGCTGCCAAGAATAAACTGGAGCAGATCAAATTCGAAGCCGACCAGCGTATTGCCGAAGCCAAGGGAAAAGCCGAAGCCATCCGCATTGAATCCGAAGCGCTGACCTCCAAACCCGAGATTCTGGAGCTGCGCGCGCTGGAAAAATGGAACGGAGTCTTACCGCAGGTAGTGACGAAAGACAGCGTGCCGTTTGTGAATATCACGCCGAAAACATCTTCATCCGCGGTAAATCCTTAAAATTTACGTTCGATTTGCTGTAACGGGTCTAGTTTTCAATTATGACGAAAATGGCTGATATTTAGCCCGAACACGTTCGTACTACGCTGCTTATTTGGGTAAATCGGGAAGTCCATTCGGATACTGCTCCCGTAGCAAATCCAGCAAAGTATACATATAACTGGCCAGCGGGAGCGAGGTCACTTCGGTCAGATCAAACCATCCGATCGCCACGCATTTTTCGGGCTCGTTGATAAGCGGCTCGCCTTGAACGAGCTTACAGAGAAACATAGTAGTAATCCAGTGCTGGCTTTCGTCCGGGATAATATGATCGATTGTTCCGATTTCACGCACCACCTCGACCAGACAAGCGTGCTCTTCCTGCACCTCCCGCACCGCGGCCGCGACACGTCGTTCACCCCAGTCGACTCCGCCGCCGGGGACGCTCCAGTGTCCCCGTTCGTTCTTGGCTTTCACACCTCGCTGAGCAAGAAAGATCTTTTTGTCACTCGAAAGAATGACCGCCCCGACTCCGACACCGATATAGTCTACGCCTTTTAACATACGGGTATATTAAGAAAACTAAAGAGCTGTATAGGAGATTCCTGAAAACCTAAAAAGGTGAGGAGGGGATTTTGTTTTACTACTAAGCAATAGTGGTATATTTTGGCATGCGAAAAGAGGAAAAAGAGGGAGATTTTGGTTGACACGGAAATAATGCCCCAAAAAATTTTGTAGACCTATCAGAAAGGTCCGGGACATTACTTCCTAACAACACTGGTATGATAACGTACGCGATAAGTAAAAGTCTACACGATTTTTTCGGGTATTCTGAAGGAGATGGAACAAGGATAGAGTAAGAATAGTTTATTCTTATCCTTGCGAGTATGATTGCATTATTGCACCAGATCCCATCGGAAGCGCAGATTAGAAAACTGTTAAGAA
>JBDHUY010000011.1:0-66413 GCA_039809385.1 Candidatus Altimarinota bacterium | reverse complement strand
TAAGTATATTTTACACAATAAAAAAATATTTTAAAACACTATTTTAAACTTTTTTGTAACTCGTTGAAAAATACCTATAATAGGCACAACGGATTTTTTATATATGTATGGAAGAAGCTAAACTAACCCCGGCTCAGGCTCAATACCGCGCGATGAAAGAAAAGTACCCGGATGCGCTGCTTTTTTTTCGTATGGGCGACTTCTACGAAATGTTCGGAGAAGACGCCATCAGGGGCGCAAAAGTGCTGGGGCTCACACTCACCTCGCGCGAAAAAAAAGCCGAGAATCGCATTCCGATGGCCGGTGTGCCACATCATTCTGTGAATAAATATATTGCTCAACTTACTAAAAAAGGCTATAAAATTGCGCTCTGCGAACAGCTCTCCGATCCGAAGTTACCCGGCATCGTCCAACGCGACGTGGTGCGAGTCATCACTCCCGGCACTGTCGTCGAAGAAGAACTGCTTGACAGTGCCCAGCACAACTACCTGGTCTGTCTCACCGAAAAAAATAATATCATCGGCGTATCCGGACTGGACGTTTCGACCGGCGATTTTTTCGTCTACGAGCTCGACAACGTTTCACGGCTCTTTGACGAGCTGTATAAATTAACGCCTTCCGAAATCATCTTTGTCAAAAACCAATTCTTTGCTCTCGATGTCCTGGAGCAAGTACGATCCAGATTTCCTGACCAAACCACTCAGTATGCCAACGTCGAAGATCCATATGAAATCCTTATTCGCCATTTTCAAACCCATTCGCTCGCCGGCTTTGGTGTCGATCATCTCAAAGTCGCCGTGCGTTCGGCCGGTTACCTGCTGACTTATGCCAAAGACCACCAGCGTACCGACATGTCGCATATTCTCAAACTTCAGCCTTCCCGATTCGAGCAGGCCATGTATCTGGACGAAACCGTGATCCGGCATCTGGAACTGGTGCGTAACAGCTACGACGGTAAAAAAGAAGGCTCGCTGCTTTTTGTGCTGGATCGAACCTGTACCGGCAGCGGTGCCCGGCTTCTCTACGACTGGCTGCTGCACCCCCTGCTCGTGCTTTCAGAGATCGCAGAGCGGCATACCGCCGTTGAAGCGCTGGTTCGGGATAACGAAACCCGCGATACGTTGCGTCAAAAACTCAAAAATATGTTCGACCTGGAACGTCTGGTAGCCAAACTGGTCATGAAAAAAGGTTTGCCGCGGGACTTGCTGGCCATTGCCCAGACGCTCGAACAGGGAAAAGAGATCCAACAAATCTTGCGTTCTGTGCAGGCACCGTTGATCGATGAGGCTGCCACAGCTTTGCAGTCTGAAATTTTGGATCGTATAATCGATCTGGTCCGACGATCGATCGATCCCGAAGTTACCGGTATGACCGATCCCGGACACGCTATCCGGGCCGGCTATCATGCTGAGGTAGACGAACTGCGCTCGATTACCCGGGACGGCAAAACCTGGATGGCCCAGTACCAGCAGCAAGAGCAGGCTCGTACCGGTATTTCGACCCTCAAAGTCGCGTTTAACCAGGTCTTCGGCTATTACATAGAAGTTTCCAAAGGGCAGCTCTCCAAAATTCCCGGAGACTATGTGCGTAAACAGACCTTAGTGAATGCCGAGCGGTTTATTACTCAGGAACTCAAAGAATATGAGCATAAGGTATTGCACGCCGAAGAGCGTCTGATCGCGCTGGAACAGAAAATATTACTCGAACTGCAGGAACAGATTCTGGCCGGGGTCGCTGCGCTCAAAGCGTTTGCCGATACGACTGCCCGGCTGGACGTGCTACAGTCGTTTGCCCAAGTGGCTATCGAACATCATTATGCCAAACCCGAGCTGTGTGAAGACGGATACTGCCATATTCAGGAAGGGCGTCATCCGGTGGTGGAGCGTTTTTTGGACGTTCCGTTTATTCATAACGATCTTAATCTTTCAGAGCAATATAGGATAGGGTTGATTACGGGGCCGAATATGGCCGGTAAATCTACGTATTTGCGGCAGAACGCGCTGATCGTATTGATGGCACAGATCGGTTCTTTCGTTCCGGCAAAAGAAGCCCGTATTTGCATTACCGACCGTATCTTTACCCGTATCGGCGCTTCGGATATCCTGACCCGCGGACAGTCGACTTTTTTAGTGGAAATGCAAGAAACTGCCAATATCTTGAATAACGCCACGCCGAAAAGCTTTGTGATTTTGGACGAGATCGGGCGCGGTACTTCGACGTATGACGGTCTGAGTCTGGCGTGGGGTATCTTCGAGTACCTCCATAATGTCTCAGGGGCCAAGGTGTTGTTTGCCACACACTACCATGAGCTGGTTGCGTTGGCCGAATCGCTTCCCGCTGCTTTTAACCTCTCGATGGCGGTGAGCGAACATGCTGACGGGGTTACCTTTTTGCGCAAAGTGGTGCCGGGCGGGGTAGATAAAAGTTATGGGATTGAAGTGGCCAAGATTTCGGGATTGCCGGCGGCGGTGATTCAGCGGGCTACAACTGTTTTGGAAAGCTTGGAATCGCGTAAAAAACAGGAAAATGCGGCTTCCGCACAACTCTCTTTTTTACAGCCGCAGGTGACCGAAACTGTCAAAATCGTGAAACAGGATTCAGAGGTTGAGAAGAAGCTTTCTTCCTTGGATCTCAATCAGCTGACGCCGCTTGAGGCGCTGAATGTGCTGCATGAGATGAAGCAGGGGATTCGTAAGGATGATTCAAAACCTCCTTCTTCTCTGTAAAAGATAGAAAAGTTGAAATGTCTTCATTATCTTTTCTTGGCTCGGTGTGTCAATCCTGGACCTCCTTCCTCTTTACCTCGTTTATGTTTTCTTATATACGTTTCACCCTCTTGGAGATCAATGCCCATCTCTTCTTTTGCTCTTATCCGAGCTGCTTTGGAAGCCTTGTACCCCTGAGGCAATTTTCTGATATATTTTTCCACGTCATGGCTTCTTTTTGAACGTTTCTTCGTCTCTTCCTCGGCCTGCTGAATTTCCGATTCTAGTAGTTCGGGTAATTCAGGATTTTCAAGAGCTTTTATACGAGGAATAATCAAGTCTGGACGCAAGGGATTGCTCCGAATTTTATTCAAAAATCGTATGAGAAAATTAGTAGATTGTTCTGGTAGTTTTGGAAGATTTTTAACCGTTTCTATAGGTATGGTCAAATCGCATACCCTCAAAATATGACTGGCCTGAAACAAAAGGTAAAATAACAACTTGTTCTGCCGTTCAAATAGCTCTCGTAAAGGCATGGAATGTAATGGAAAAAGACCTACCATGAGCTCGCCCTGATGATTCATCGACCAGCTGAAATCGGCATTCATTCCTTCGATTCTTGCCGCCTGCATCTTTTCATCACGAACACGGTCACTTGTTAACTGGTGATACGTGACATCGACCATCTCAATGGATGAAGCCTTTCCTCGCATAATGCCGGCCAATGGTTTATCATATTCACCGGGAATAGCCAAATCGGAGCCATCAACCAATACCCATGCATCTTGAGGCGGGTGGAGTATTCCGTCCTGGAACATGGAAGTTTTTATACCATAGCGTCGTAATGAAAAAAGTTCTTTAGCTGCATCCTGCAACAACGCTTCTATATCTGGAATCTCTTTTTGCAACATAGTAATTATTTGCTCTGCGAAAGGAGTGATTACCTGGCAGGATTTTACCAAGTTATTGCTTGCTTGAAAATCTGCCAATTTGTCTATCAGAAAAAATATCTTTGGAGAAAACCACTGAATCCTAGCATCGGTGCTCTGATTTACTTGCTCGTGCAGCCGTTGGAGTTTTTGTAGATCATAGTCATCCGGAGAGAGTTGCCAAAAAAGCTGAATACCTATAAAGTGGCCTATCATATTAGTAAAACCCGTGGGAGTACCCAGTCCTATCGCTTCTTTTTTCAGGATATCCAGTGTGTACATGACATCCAGATATTTCTGGACGAACGTATCAAAACGCTCTTTCCCTTTCAGATCTTTGGTGTTGTCGAGGATTTCGGTTGCAAACTTACCTGCAAATTCTCGGGCTTGCCCATAATTTTTTGACTTGATGATTATTTTAAGACCGGTACTTTTCTCTTTTGTAAGGGGTATCCTCTCAGGAAGTCTGCCCAAGGGCCATTCTATAGAGCTTTTTGGCCTATCAATATATTCGCTCATAGGATTAAAGTATTGATTATTTATAGTATAGGGGTAATTTTTAGCTAT
Source organism: Candidatus Altimarinota bacterium (assembly GCA_039809385.1). Taxonomy (GTDB): domain Bacteria; phylum Patescibacteriota; class Gracilibacteria; order JBDHUY01; family JBDHUY01; genus JBDHUY01. Next base: position 62,212 of record JBDHUY010000011.1, on the reverse strand, counting down.
TATCCATACAGATATATGTTTGTCAATTAGCTCAAGATATTCGACCTTTGTCCTCCCTTTTCTTTGCAACCCATCCGATCTGTGTTAGAGTAAGAACTGACTTATCTGATGGTCTATTCTCATTATTAGCGTTCATAATATGAAGCATAATCGCATTTTCATTTCGAGGAAAGAAAATAAGGTATTGCTGGAAGGTTATCTCAGGAAAATAATTGCTCCTAAGGCAGGCCAAAGGATTCGTATCAAAGATTTGCTTAAAAAAACCGAAAAGTATAAGAATCCGACTAAGATGAACGAATACGATGAAACTATTTATACTGTATGAAAGTCTTTGATAGTAGCGTTTACATCGGTGCATTTTTGGAGTGGGATACTTTTCATCAAATAGCAAATAACGTTCGATAAACAACAAGCTGTACTTTTAAACGATTACTCTAACTTTCTATTCATGGACAAACGATTCTTACTTCTAGCCAAGCGAGCCGCGCTCATGGGCGGAGATATCCTGCGTAAAAATTTCGCCAGACACCATTCCTACCAGACCAAAGGCGTAGACGACCTGGTGACCGCGATCGATATCGAAGCCGAAAATACGATCGTCGGAATTCTCGAAACATTGTTTCCAAACCATAACATTCACGCCGAAGAGCGTGGATTAGTTGATAAGAAGAGCGAATACACTTGGATCATCGACCCGCTGGACGGCACCAAAAATTATATCCGGCACGTACCCGTCTTTGCCAATACAGTAGCGCTACAGCATGGCGAAAAAACCATCCTTGGCATTATCTGTTTGCCCATGACCGGCGAGCTGCTCCATGCTTTCCCGGGAGAAGGGCTCTACCTGAACGATAAAAAACTTAACCCACTGGTTCCTACGACTAAAACTGTAGACCAGCTCTATATGGTTTTTTCGACCGGCCCGAATCCGGATAAAAAGCAAAAGATGCTCGATCTCTATAATAAGATTCGTCCGAAAGTATACGACTTCCGCAAACTCGGTTCCGCCGCCTTTAATCTGTCACACGTAGCCCGTGGTTTCTTCGACGGCTTTATTGCGCCCGATCTGCCTCCATGGGATCTGAAGGCCGGGGAATTGATTCTGACAGAAGCCGGCGGACAGGTAAAACGGACAAAGGAAGGGGCAGTGTTTGCATTTGCTCCGGGAGTGGAACCGGTTCTTACACAGGCTCTCCGCTAGATTCTCGCTTTAGCAGGAATGACATGCTTGCTTGGGAATGACTGACAGGGGTGTTTTTTCCCTTCTCCTCACTCCGTTCTCCTCACTTCTGTTTTGCTGTAAGCTGTTGTCACTCGACTGTAAGCCATGTCCCAACTCCCTTCTCTCTACTACTTTGTGCTTTCGATCCGGACCCAGGTTTTGGTAAAATCTTTTTTCAATACTTTTCGCTCCCACCAGATTCTTAGCCACAAGAGAAATCTCATAGGGTAGAGCATTAGGCTCCACCATAGCTCTTGGGGATTTTTGGCAAAACGGATCGGAAACCAAAAGTAAGCCAGTTCTTTGCCGATCGAACGGCTTTGTTCGCTTTTTTGAATCAAGTCAAGCTGCTGGAGCTGCAGGTAGCCTCCCACCGACCGGGCTTTCTGGTTGTACCAATCATGGAAATTCTGCGGGAACCGTACAAAGACCCGGGCAACAGGTTCATATACTATTACCGAACCGAGCTTGAAAATCATGTAGGAGATGAACGCATCGTCGGACAGAATTTTTTCCGGTAAGGAGAACTCCGGTTTTTTGATCGCCATGAGGTAGCCGCTCATCGGGAAAAAAGCGCTCCTGGATCTTTTGTGATGGGCCGCTTCCACCAGTAAGTGGCCGAAATAGGCAAACATGGTCGTCTTAGAATCTGCCGAGACCGGGCGTCCCGAAACTCCACCGACTCTATCGTTCGATCTGATCTTTTTGATCAACGCCGGTATAGCATTTTTATCCAGAAAAACATCTCCGTCGGTCAAAATCAAAATTTCTCCTTTGGCTTTGTCGAACGCCAGATTCAACGCGTGCGGTTTGCCTTTTTGCGGGTCTTTGACGTGAATCACTTTGTGGTCCCACTTTTCGGCTGCCTGAAGTCCCGCAATTTTGGTTTCTTCATCCGGGCAAATCAGAAGAATCTCATAGGGTTCTTCGGGCAGGTTCCGATTGTCCGGATCGATAATGCTTTCGAGACATTCTCCGATCGTGGCTGGTTCTTTGTACGCCGTAATGATGAGGGAGATCATGGGGCAGGGAATCTAGTATAAAGTATCTAGTATCAAGTGGCACGGTACTTCGTCAACGTATACCTAAAATCCGAAATACTAAACCCTAAATTCGAAACAAATCACAAATACGAAATCAGAAATATTAAACTGCGAGCAAGGTTTGTAACTTGAGTAATGGTATTTCGAATTTGTTTAGGATTTTGATAGTAGGATTTAGCGATTTGTGATAGTTGGTTGTAGAATTAATTTGTCGTAACACTAGGAAGGAAGTATAAGATTTTTCCGCATACTGTCATGAGATTGATGCGTTTCCTGATGAACCGAAAAATTGCGGAAAACGATCCCGATCACCAATCCCAGGAGCATCATACCCTGAAACGAAGTAACAAGGTAGTGGTCGAAAAGCAGCAGGGGCGTTATCGAGGCAAGGAGCGCGATATTGTGACCTTGTCTGGTTACGACACTTTTTATGAAAAGCCAGATGTATCCTAAAACAAAGAGCAGGAATGCCGGAATTCCGGTCTCGAACCCGATGTGCAGAAAAGTATTATGGATCGGCTGAAGATTCCAGAGAAAGGGGGCGGTTGTTCCCTTTTTTTCTTGAAAGAGTACGCTATTGCCTAAGCCCACTCCCAAGGGATATTCCTGCGTATGAGCCAAAACTTGCTGGTATTGATCGGTTCGCTGGGTATTCTCGGTATGTGCCTGGTAAAACCGTGCGGAAAAATAGGGAAACATCGTCGAAAGAACGAGCAGAAATCCGCACACGGTCAGTGCGTTGTATAAGAAAAACCGGTCTTTCCATTGAAAGAGAAATAGAATGAACAATCCCCCGCACAAAGCCAAGATCGCGCTTCTGGAAAAAGAAAAAAAGACCCCGAGTGTCATCAATCCGCTTAAGAGTATGTTCAACCACTTTCGCGAAGTGTTTCTTGCAAAAGAGCCCAAAAATATAATAAGCCCCACCGCTCCAAAACCACCCAGAATATTGGGGTGGAGCAAGGTTCCGTAGCTTCTTAGCAAAGTTTCGGTACCACTCTGCAAAGTGGCTGTGTTGAAACTGTCGTATAGCAGGGGAGACTCTCCCAGCCAGCTCAATCCGAGCGGGTGTTGGGAGAGAAACTGCTTCGCCGCCACTACTCCTTGTATTCCCAGACCGAGAGCAAAGAAAAATGCGATATTTCTTGTTTCCTGCAAATCTACATGAGCGATCATATAACTGAACACAGCTGTTTCGATGAAGCGAAACAAGGTTATTCCGCTGAGCAGCGTATCATTGGCGACAAAAAAGGAAGGTAGCGACAAAGCTATAACTACCAGAAACCATTGTAACGCTATTTCACCATAAGGAACCGCGGTGGTACGCGCTTTTTTGAAGAAAAAAAGAACGGCCAGCCACAGCAGCGGTTCGGCCAGAAACATGAAATGCGCTGTAAAATCGGAGCTTACCGTACTCAGAGGACTCTGATAGAGCAGGATCTTTTTCGAAAACGGTAGAAGCAGGAACAGAGCCGGCAGCCAGAAACGCCTCATGACAGCGGGGTGAAAAAATCATCGAAGATGGCTTTTGCCTCCTCCAGAGTATCGTAAAAGAAAACTTGAAAGCGCTTGTTCCCGCGTACCATCGCCGAGAGTCTTTTTCCGCTTTTGGGGCGAAATAGGCACAAAACCTGTTTGTTGCTAAGATCGGCGTACCCGAGCTCGTATCCTACGCCCAGGCTTGGTTGCGTGACTTCTGCGACGATCACATCGGCTTGGTTAACCCAGCCTACGTCCCTTTCAAAAATAAATTCGGGTTCGCGCATCGAATCGGCCAATGTTTTCTCAGCGTCTCCGATATGTTCGGTTAGCACAGTTCCGTGTTTGCCCAGGTATTCGATCATGTCTTTATAGATCAGGATATCGTCCTGGCCGCCGGCGATGGAACCGGAAAAATAGATATTCATGGGGGAGCTGGTATAAAGTAGTAAGTATAATGTAATATGTACAGGGTCAGATATTTCGGTAAAGGTAGTACCAAGTACTTAGTCCATAGTCATAGGAGCAGGAATTGAAAGAGAGATGAACGGGGTATAAAATACTGTCCGGAAATCTTTACGCTTATCAATCTCTTGTAAATGTTATATCAAGTCGTCCTAAAAGAATTCCAACGATTATTTACTCTACTGGGCAGACACATGGGTCTCTTGTCTACCAAAACTTACTGTCTTTCCTGATGAAAAACAAGCGGATTTATTTTGAAGGAAAACGGATGACGATGTATACCTACGAGCTGCAATTTGCCGACGGGTCGTGGCATACGTTTGAGGCGTGCGATCAGGGGCCGTATGTGAAATTTTTCGTATTTGACGCACAGAAACGCATTTTGCTAGTGAACGAATTCCGACATTCCCAAAATGAGTATAGTCTGCGGATCCCGGGGGGTTTGGTGGATTTGGAGGAAACGCCTGAAGAGGCGGCTTTGCGGGAATGTCAGGAAGAGCTGGGGGTACGGCCAAAGCATATCCAGCTCTACGCTACTTCCCGCGGCGGCAATCACGGCTTTCTGCGCGATTACGCGTTTGTATGCTCGCAGCTGGAAGACGCTCCATTGGCCAAAGATCATGGCGAAGATCTGACGGTAGTTTCGATGTCTCTCGAAGAGCTCGAAAATAAGGTCCTGGAAGGGGAACTGGCAAACGACTGGAAAGGATTGATCTTTTTGAGAATCAAACGGGATTTGGAAAATGGAAAGCTCCAATTGTAGAGCGGACAGTTTATAGCAAACAGCGATCAGCGATCAGCGATCAGCAATAGTGCTACAATAGCTTATGCTGCTTTAGCATATACGTTTTCTACAACCTCTCTGACTGTTTTGAGATCTTTATTTTTTACAGCAGTAACTACTTCCTGCAGCTTTCCGCCAAACCTTGATCTTTCTGCAGCTACCTCACTTTTATACGCAGTTCCAACGACGTCCGGGTTAAGCTCTTCCGTGATGGCTTGGGTTAATCCTTCATTCTGTTCACGGGTTAATATGACGGGTTTATCAGCCGATTTACTGGCAGGAAAATCGACGAATATCACATTCCCGTTTGAATCGTGTTTGTGATTGCAGCCCAGCGCCTCTTCTAGAACGTGATGAACTTCTTCGTGGACTTTTGCAGCGGCAGCATTGATACCTTTTTGTTCGATCGCTTCCGGACTTTCGTCCTCTCGAATCGTTAAAAGATCTTTGTTGAATGCTTTTTCTTCAGTTCCGGGGGTGAATGTGCCGCCGATGTTGTCCCCCAAAGTTTTGGCGCGCAGATCCTTATTATCAACAGCAATTTGATCGCTGATTTTGTTGGCTCTTTGAGCATTTTTTACTACGTCCTCCAAAGCCCTTCTTGTTTTGAAACTCTGGAAATCAACTACTTTTCTAGAGAGAGCATCAGTAGCTTCTCTGAATGTCTCACCTTCTTGTATCTTGTGAATGTACCCTGGGCTGGTTCCGGTGTTCTCCTTTAGTGCTTCCATAGGCGTGTATGGTAAAAGGGTAATGTCGGACCGCTTTTGTTATAGTCTTCTCTGTGTGTTTTGTCAAGTTAGGTTTACTTTTTTGATTTGGTGGTCTTGGTTACCAAATCTTTCAATCCTGCCAAGGCTTTGGTGTTTTCCTGCTTTTCTTCCGAAATAACTGTAATATTGCAGGTACAAGCCGGTTTTTCATTTTTGTTTTTCCCGCAGATGCTACAAATACCCTGACAATCTTCTTGGCATAAAGGGAAATCGGGAGAGGCAAGCAGGATTTCGTTTCTCAGGGCCTCCGATACGTCTACGATATTGTTTTTCATATCCGCCATAAAATTATCGGCCCGCTCCTCCGCACTGCTTTCTTCGGTCTCTATCATATAATCGTACGAAGCTTCCTTGCTATAAATTTTAGTCGAAAACTGCTTCAAACAGCGGTTACAGGCCACAGTTACCTCGGTTTCTATGTCGGAAAAGTTTGCATGGACCCGGTCGGCGAGACGTAAGAATTCGACACCGAAAGATAAAGGTTTGCCGATCTGTGGATCGTCGTCTTGAACCTCTTCGACGTTTACAGTTATGAGGTCAAAAGATTCTTTTTCGCTCATATGTCCATGCAACAGGTGCGCGAGTTTGAAGGGCGGTATTTTCATAGATTGCTTTATAAAATACCCGAGCTTCCATAATAGATCTTCGGGGGTAAATGTCAATTCTTGCGGAAGCCGATTTTCAGCCGGTAATGATCAGGTCCAGATCGACATCGTGAGGCATGCGTGGCAGGTTTTCTACGATTTGCTCCTCAAATGCCAAACCGACGGTATAGGGGTTCTCGCCCTTGCGACCGGCCAGGAGTTTATCGTAGTAGCCTTTTCCCCGCCCCAGCCGTTGTCCGCTGCGGGTAAATGCTATCCCGGGAATGATTGCCAGGTCTATATCTTCCAATAAAACTTCACGCTCCGGGAGAGGTTCGGTTATGCCGAAAGCACCCGGAGACAAATCCTGTAGCGATCGAACTTGATATAGTCTAAGCTCTTGCTGTCCGGAATCGACTTTTGGCAATGCCACCACGGTTTTTGTTTTCAGGCATATGGTCACTAACTTACCGGTATCTACTTCATGCGGGAGCGAAGCGTATAACAGTATCGATGAGGCAGACAAAAAACGCGGATGTTCCAAAAGTCGCTTCAGTATGTTTATACTTCGATCGTCGCGACGAACAATAACTTTCTTTTTCATAGCGTTTCGTAATTCCTGTTTCGTCATTGTTGTCATAATCAAAAATCTCTTGAAAAGTAAAAAATGCGGATTAAAATCGGCTTATGTTTTATTTTTCTTTTATATGAATACGGTTTCATCGGAAGGGCGTTCTATTATTTCTACCAATGATAGAACTCATTCTCTCGAAGCACCTCGGGCTCTACCCACTGAAGTACAGCTTTTAGATCTGTGTAGAGAATGTATCGGTCTCAAAAATGACATTCAGTGTTTCCTTAATACGCCGGTTGATCCGGAGAATTATCTAAAACAACAGGAAGCACTTTCTCAATTGTATTTTCGTTTTAAAGAGCAACTTAACGATCTTAGTTGTACACTAGAAAATAAGAATGCTATAAGCTTGAGAAAAACACTTTCCTATAATAGAGATCCAGACATACGGTCTCTATACAATTTAGCCGTCAATAGAGGTATGTGTAAAAAATACCTGAAAAGAATAGAAGAGCAAATTGTCTATTTTGCATTAAATGGGAAGGTGACACAGGATGAGTATGAAAATTCTCTTTGGTTGGGCGACCAGTCCGCACTGCATAATATTAATAACGCTTTACAGCTCACGGATGATTGGCTTATATATTTTTGTGACGTAATAATGGGTATTATTGCCAACGTTTTCCAAGGAAAGTCTGGAGAACTAGCAATGCGTAGAAGAATGTTGTATAAAAATTTGCGTAAATTAGTAAGACATCATCCTGAACTCAATATAAATCCGCTGGATATAAGACGTGATCTTCCCTGGGAAGCTTTTCGTACTACATATGAAAGAATCTCTTCCGTTTTGAGTTTATCATTAGCAGACAGAGCAAAAATGATACTAACGGAACTACGTCAGCATTAAGATTAGTATACGCCTGTTCTTCTGTTCTGAATAATTATACGTCGCATGTCTTCGATCTGATAGGGGAATACCTCGGCGATCATCTGTAGTTTTTTCAGTGCCGGAACTGCGGCATCAAATTCATCCGCACTCTCTTGTTTATAGAATAGACAAGTACCATTGCGTTTGATAAACGGAATCGTGAAGGTAAGCAACTTTGGCAAATATGCAACCGAACGCGACACGCACACGTCGAAACTTTTATGAAATTCCGGACGGATCGATACTTCTTCGGCCCGTCCTACTGCCGTATGAACATTCCCGAGCTGTAAAATCTGCGCAAACTCTTGGACACACAGGATTTTTTTATGGATCGAATCGAGCAACGTAAACTGTTTGTCCGGCGACATGATGGCCAATGGTAAACCCGGAAAACCGCCACCCGTGCCCACGTCGATCACTGTTTTTGCTTGCTGATATTCTTTGAGATTGAGAACCTGCAAAGAATCGATAAAGTGCTTGAGAATAATATCCTTTGGTGCTCTGATTGCGGAAAGGTTTATGACGCTGTTTTTAGCGATAAAAGTCTCTAAAAAACGCTCGAAACAGGCAATTTGTTTTTCACTGGCCGAAATTCCGTATTGTTTAAAAAGATCGCGAAGCATTGAGAAGCGGTTAAGGTTCAGTAATGAGCTGTCCCATACATTATACGTGCTACGTCATACTTTATACCTGCTTTCCCCTTCTACAAAATCAACATCGCATCCCCGAAACTGAAGAACCGGTATTGCTTCTTTATAGCTTCGTCGTAAGCTTTCATGATCAGCTCTTTTCCGGCAAAGGCCGAAACGAGCATGAGCAGCGTGCTTTTGGGCAGATGAAAATTGGTCAGAAGGTGATCTACCGCTGTAAAGGTATATCCGGGATAGATAAAGAGATTGGTATGGCCCGACTGGGCATGAAAAGAAATTTTGCTTCTCGCGTCAAGCGATACGCAGCTTTCCAGAACCCGCGTACTGGTCGTTCCGACCGCCAGAATCTTTTTGCCGGTTTGTTTTGAACGGTTCAGTTTTTCGGCAGTTTCGGGAGAGAAGGTATAGTTTTCATAGTGCATCACATGTTTTTCTACTTCTTCTACCTTTACTGGCTGAAACGTGCCGGCGCCGACATGCAGCGTTATTTCCGCCTTTTCAACGCCCTTTTTCCCTAGTTTTTCCAGAACTTCCCTGGTAAAGTGAAGACCTGCGGTGGGAGCCGCGACCGATCCGCTTTCCTTGGCGTACACTGTTTGGTAGCGCTCCAGAGAACTCTCGGTTTTTATATAGGGGGGCAGAGGAGTATGGCCGTAATATTCTAGTAAAGGACTGACATCTTGATCAAACTGGATCACCCGGCTCCCGTCTTCCAGAATACTTTTTACCGTACCGGTCAGTTTTCGATCGGCTTTTTCATGTAAGGTTCTATGCGCAGACGTATTGTTTGTATTGGGAAGAAAGCGGATCGTTTTTCCCGGAAAAAATTTGCGACCTGGGTGGCACAGACACTGCCACAGATCGATTCCCACTTTTTTCAGCAAAAATACCTCGGAGCTTTTTTCGCCTTCGTAAAAATGTCCGAACAGGCGGGCCCGAAATACTTTGGTATTATTCAAAACGATAACCGTATCAGAAGACAGAATGTCGGGTAAATCGTAAAAATGATAGTGTTCAATCGCTCCCGTCGAACGGGAAAGAACCAGTAAACGCGATTCGTCTCTTTTGGCCAGGGGCGTCTGGGCGATGAGTTCGGGCGGTAAATCGTAGTCAAATTCAGTAAGCAACATAGTTCCCGGCTTTGATAAAAAAAATATCTTGTGCTACAATAAACGGATTATATATAAATGCAATACACATACCAAAAACATAGTCGCCAACCCGTACATGTTCCGAAGAATTTCGTTTTACGATCTCCGGGAAATCGATTTGCTGCTTTTCTTTCGGAAAAAAATGCCAGATCAGCGCAGAACATATTCTTTGTCCTAGCGGTTTTTCTCTTTATTGCGGGAATTTTTACGATCCCCTTTCTCACCCAGGCAGCTTTTGATCTGCCGGGTACCAGTTTACCGGAATTAAATTCGACGAACGGGAATAATACGTTTAACGATTTTGTACGCAATCAAGCCTTGCCGACAACCCGGATATTGTTTCAGGGAGTTGCGGTTTTTTATATACTTTTTTTCGGTATCCGGATGGTCTTTTCCGCTAACGACGAAGCCAGTAAAAAAGCGCGTTTGGGACTTTTGTACGCCGTGGTCGGGTTTATCTTCCTGAATGTCGGAGAGTTCTTTTTCGCCTCGTTTGTCCCCCGCGCCGGCCTCAACGAACCCAGTTTGTTCGACTGGAAAAATATTATCAGCATCGTTATCACGGCGTTGAGGGGCATTGCCGGGACCGTCGCGATCGTATCGATTATTATCAGCGGATACCAAATCGTGATCAGTAGTGCCAGCGGTGCCGATGATGCTGCCGCGAAGTACCGTCGCCAAATACTCTGGAGTATTCTGGGGTTGATCGTGATTGCCCTGGCCGGAGAATTCCAGCGTATCGCTTTCGAAGGCGATGTCGAACGAGGTCACGGGGTGATCGGATCCCTGCTGCGTTTAATGCTTCTTTTTGTTGTCCCGATCGGATTTGCCGGACTAATCCTGGGCGGATTTTATTTTATCTTTTCGGGAGCGAACGATTCCCTGCGCACGAAAGGGATCAAAATAGTCCAGGGAACGCTGATTGCTATGGTGATCATCTATTCTGCCTATACGGTAGTTACCGAAGTTCTGAAATTTGCCGCACCTATAATATTATGAAACAGCGTTTTTCTTTTCCATTGGCAGTAGCGCTTGTTTTGGCAGGATTGGCATTTTGCTGTGTGGCTCTCCCGGCGACCTATGCCCAGCAAGATCCGCGTAGTGTTTTTGATTTTCTTTTAGGTACTCCCGATCAAGCCTTTAATGCTCCGGTCAGCACCGAAGGCGCCCAGGGACTTCGGGATATTCTGATCTACTATGCCGGAGTGGTAAAAAGTTTTATCGCGGTAATAGCCGTGTTGCTCATCATCATATCGGGATTGCGGATGGTGACCGCCGGCGGTAATGCCGATGCGAATAAAAAAAGTTTGACCGGTATTTTTATTTTGCTGTTCGGTCTGATCCTCATGCAAGTAGCTGAGGTCATCGTCTCAATCTTCTTTACGCCAAGCGGACGTTCCGTCAACGATATCCGCGATTTTCCGGACGACATTCGCGAACGGATAGTCAATCCGCTCCTGAGTTTTTTCCTCAGTTTTCTGGCAATCACCGCCGTTTTTGTGATCATTATCAGCGGGGTACGCATGATCACGGCCCTGGGCGACGAGGCCCGGATCAAAAAATTACAACGGGTATTTATTCCAACGACATTCGGTCTGATTGTGATTTTGATAGCGCGCCCGCTCATTCAGAATTTCTACGGTGAAACTTCGGTTAATCCCAATCCGTCCGGCGCGATTAGTCTGGTATTGCAAGTCGTCAATTATATCCTCGGTTTCAGCGCGATTTCGGGAATATTGATGCTGCTCTATGCCGCCATCAACATGATCGTGAATTTTGGGAACGATCAAAAAGTTCAAAAGGCGCGCAAAACCATCCTGTGGGTAGTATTGGGACTGGCATTGCTGGTCAGCGCCTATACTATCGTCACCTTTTTTGCCGCACCGTTGTTAAATTCGGGATAGTCGTTGTATAGAAGAGGATGTATATGGTATAATTTTCTGAATAATTTGGCGTTTATACTCGATCAAAATGAATAAAAAGATTATTCACATAGGAGCAATGATCTTTATATGGAGCATGCTGTCGACGATACATGTACCACTGAACGTGCATGCCCAGAATACGGATTTTTCCAATACCGATACGGCTTTCGATAGTAAAAATCCCTATTGCCAGGGAGACGAATGCGGTATCCAGCCCGGAATCGATGCGACGAAGAACGAGTTGTCGGGAAATGTCTCAACTACAACCAATGCCCGCGCGTTGATTTTCGGATGGATTCAGTTTGGTCTGGGATTCATTTTCCTAATTGCGGTAGTAGGTATTATTTATGCCGGCGTTTTGTATATCACATCGTTTAATAATGAAGGTAATCGCCAAAAAGCGACAAAACTGATCATCGCCATTCTAACCGGTATTATCATTATTCTGATAGCGTATGCTCTGGTCACTACCGTGATCAATGCGGTACGGGGATAACTTTTATTTTGCTTTTCGCATATGTCGTTTGATTATAACTCACAGTACTTGTCGAATCGTTTTTCCTCGCTTTTTCGGCGCCTGCAGGGAGTATTATTTTTAGTGCTGATGGCTGGAACGCTCTTTGTTTTGCATATTCCGCATGCTTCCGCTCAGTTTAACGGTGTTCCGACCGGGCCCGGCCTTGAAGAAGAAGATTGCGTGAAATTTCCGACGATTTGCGAACAGGGAAAAAACGACGAGATTCGCAAAGCCGTCACCACGATCATCAACTATTTTCTGACATTTCTGGGGCTGTTGGCGGTCGTTATCGTAATCTACGCCGGGTTCCGCATGGTAGCCTTTGCCGGCAACGACGGCGAGGTCAAGAAATCTCAAAAGACGATCGTGTTTACCGGCGTCGGCATCGTGATTATTCTGATCTCCTATGCTATCGTCAATTTTTTCGTCAATGTTATCGACGGTCCGCCATCCGGTAGTAGCACTTCTACCAACACCAGCAGTTCAAGCTCTTCTTCGGGCTCAAATGCCTCGAGCTCTTCTTCAGGTTCTTCGGGAAGCGGATCGTCTTCTTCTTCCAGCTCCTCGGGGAGCAGTAGCGGTACTGGCAGCAATCCGGCCGCACCCACGATTAATAATATTTATAACACCGTCAATAATCCGCCCGCCGATACCGGTACTCTCGAACGCGAAATCGACGCACTTAAAACTCAGTTACAGACTACCATAAAGCAACTTGATTCGTCGCTCCAGAATGCGTCGGCCCAGCAGTTACAGGCGGTTTTACAGGCGCTCGACAAATTCAAGACCAATCCCAGTCCTCAAAATAGTGACGATCTGAAAAAAGCTTTGAACGCACTGGAACAATTGTTAAATGCCGGTCAGGGAACTTCCTCGAGTGGGGGAGTTACCAGCGCTACCGGTAATACCGCCCAGGATTTGGATCGGATTTTGAGCCAGTTGTTGCAAGAGTTACGCTCTCGTCCCCAAAGCGAATCCAAAACAATTATCGACCGTTATCGTGAGCAACTTCAGCCGATCATTCAACAATTACCTCCTACCTCTCAGGCAGGACAAGCTGCTCAGGAACTGGACGACGCACTGCAGACTTACCAGCAAAGTCCTTCTTCTTCGACCGGTCGTGACATTCAAACCAAAATCGAGACTCTCAAGCAGCAGGTAGTCAAACTGCCTCAGATGCGTGCGGTAATCAATGCCAGTAAAAGCTCCGGGCCAATTCCGCTCACTGTTCTCTTTAACGGAGCCTCTTCTTCCGATCCGACCAACAATACGATTCCTACGAACAATTACAGCTGGTGGTATCTCGATTCCAGCGGGCAGCGCCGCGACTTAGGAAACGGTGCCAACGTCTCGGAAACCTTTCGGGTTCCTAATACGTATGTGGTGCATCTGGAAGTCAAGAGTGCCAGCGGCGACAGTGTCGTTTTGCCCGGGGATGCTACCATCAGCGTCAAAGCCGAAGCACCCCTGGCGACAGTTCAGCTAAAAATCAATCAAGTCGATGTTACCCAAGAAGATCTCGTCAAAGTAACCCTCAAAGAAGCTCAGGACGGGCTGCTCTTCGATCCTGCCGGCACCAGCTCGACCGTGGGACTCGATATCGCCAAAACCGACTGGGAATTTGGCGATGGCAGTAATCGTCAGAGTTTTAACGGAACGCCGGTTTCGATAACGCATAAATATAACAAAGTCGGTCGTTACCAGGTTGCGGTCCAGTTCACGGATACCGGAAATCAAAAGATCGTCAAAAGTATAACGGTCGAGGTGGCCGATGCGATCGCCTCGGCCACAATTACCCCCCAAGAAGGTACTACCGATACGACGTTCCGTTTTGCCGCCAATACGTCAAAGATCCCCAGCGGAGTCAATTCGCTCAGCTGGAAAATCACGACCGGAGCGGGTGAAGTTCTGCGCGAGACGAAAGAAGAAAGCTTTACTTACAAATTCGAGACGCCGGGTGTCTATACGGCTTTGCTCCAAGTCACGGATAATGACGGCAAAACCGTTCAGGATACTCGTCAAGTCAAAGTGACTTCCAAGCCGCCGGTTGTTACTTTGTCTCTCAAACAGAAAGATGTCGGACATCCAAATCAGTTTGTCTTTGACGCGACTAATTCTTATGATCCCGATCAAAATGAAACGCTCTCGTTTACCTGGCTGGTAGATGGTACACCGGTTACGCTGGAAAATACGAACGAGGCCGGCAGCCGGGGAGAATATCGTTTTCCGGCAGCCAAAGAATACCGTGTAAAATTACGCGTGACCGATTCTTCGCAAAATTTCGTGGAGCGGGAGCAGACTGTCTCGATTACATCAGTACTCAGCGCCGATGTCACGATCGATCCGCCGGTCACTCAGGTTGGCAAAGACGTTACCGTCAAAGTCAATGCTCCCGGTGCCATCTTTTATCTTTACGATTTCGGTGAACAGAAAGAGCAGACGGATAAAACGCAATATACCTATCGTTTCAAGACAGCCGGGGTTTACCCTGTCAAAGTTACCGTTTTTGACAAAGATAATAACGATACTACGACCACGACCAATGTGTATGTCGGAGAAGCCGACAGCCCCGTAGCCTTGATCGACTATAGTTTGAACGGTGAAATGTTACCGCTTACGCCTAATTTGTGTAACGGCGGGCCGGGGCTCCTGATTTCCCGTAACGATAATCCCAGTTTTGACGCTTCGCGTGCTATCAACCGTGACGGCTCCAGCCGCTTTCTGGAATATTCCTGGAATTTCGGCGACGGAACCGTCAGTACCAAAAAAACGATTACGCACCGTTTTAACGACGTGTCCGGCAATACTTGTTTTTCGGTACAACTTACGATTACCGACAGAGATTCGGGTAAAACTGCCAGTGCTTCGCCCCTTCTGGTCGCTGTACGCAACCGGCCTCCTCAGCTCACCGATCTGGTATTGGACGCGCCTGCGTCGCTATTGACTCCGGTGCAAGTCGCCGTGCGTGCCGTGGGGGCAACCGACCGTGACGGCAAAATCGTTTCGTATAAATGGTTTTATGTCGAAAACGGTACCGAAGAAAATCTGAGCGTGCGTACTACTACCACTCCTTCTACCACGTTTAATATTCCTACGCGCGGTTTTGGCGGTCAGAGCGTTACCTATCGTTTTGTCGTCGAAATGACCGATAACGAGGGGGCGGTTGTGCGGAGCGATGATGTGCTGGGCGAAAATACCGGAGTATTGACCGTAACAAACCGTGCTAACGAGCCCCTGCAGGTAGAGGTCAGCGTTAATAAAACCAGCGTCAAGGCTGGCGAAGCGGTTCAGTTTACCGCGATCGGTCGGAACGCGAAAGGCGAACCGGTTCCCGATGCCCGGATTTCCTGGGACTTTGACGGGAACGGAACTTTCGAAGATACGACGTCGGGGGCTTATGTCACGCGAGTGTACGATACTCCGGGAAATTACAATGTGACTGCCCGGGTCGAATATCAAGGATTGAGCAACAAGGGCAACGTTTCGGTATTGATTAACCCCCGTTCCGAAAGTATTGCCACTGCCGCTTTTCTGTTTACTCAGGTCGATAAAACTGTTCTGTTTCTCAATAATTCCAGCGGCCCTGCCCCTCTTTCTTATACTTGGGACTTCGATCTTTCGCGTGACAGCGACGGTGATGGCAGCGCTCAAAATGACAAAGACAGCCAGGAGGAAAATCCTCAATTTACGTTTAACGACTATGGCAGCTATCAGGTGCGACTCGACGTCACGGGCAAAGGAGGAATAAAAGACAACGTAGTTCGAACCGTTACGCTGGTCAAAGGGCAGTTGCCTAAGAATGTCCAACTTGATCCGTCTAAATCGTTACAGGCTGTATTGATTACCGTCCCCGAAGTAAATGAACTTGACCGGAAGATTCACCTCACCCGTGAAAAAAACAAGGTAACGTTCTTTGGCGGTTATTCGATCGGTAAAATCCGCGAATACCGCATCGATCGCAATGTTTTTCAGGATAGCGACGGAGACGGTATCAAAAATAACGATATCGACAATAAAAATACCCTTTCTTTTACCAATGGTTCGGGCATATCGTATACCTTTTTGCCTCAGCCGATCGAGGTACAGCTTACCGTTGTCGGCGATAACAATATCATGGATCAGGTAACGGTTCCCATTATTTTCGACGACGCGGTCGTCCTGCCCGAAAATGCCAATCTCAATGCTAATCCGCAGCCTTCCAAAACCGAAATTATCAATAAAAATCTCGACGATGCTGTTACGGCCATCTCGCAGAGTTCTCTGTCCCAGGAGCTACAGAACCAGATCCGCGAACTCCTATCCCGCGGTGACAAGGACGCACTGACACAGGCCAAGGAGCTGGTCCTGCGCGCAGAACAGCTTACTCAAGAACAAAGAGACCGTCTGGTCGGTAATATCCAGAACATTTTAGACCTGAAAGAATCGTTTATCGATATCGATTCTTCGATTCAGCGTATCAAAAATATTATTGCCGAGGCCGAACCTTTGACCAAAATAAAAGTCAATAAAGCGCTGATATCGCTTAAGTCGAATTACGGAATCGATGCTGCCGCGGTTTCCCAGGCTTTGGACGAGACTCGCACGGCTGTTGCCGAAAGTCAGAAATTACCTGACGATGCCAAACAGCAAGTAGGTAACGTACTTTTGGTGATTGCCGACTCTCTGACTCCCGTGCTTACGGCTAATTCTAATCAGAACGGCGATGCTAATCTAAACCTCAATGCTCCCGAAACTGCCAATACCAATGACAATCTTAATGCGGAACCGGGCACTGTTACCAACGAGAATCAAAACGGAGCAGCAGCAGAAGGCCCTTCATCACCCGCACCGGCAGGGGAAAATCTGTTTTTGTCCTTTCTCTTCGGTATTTTGCAGTTCGCGCTTTGGATTATCGGCATTTTCCTGTTTCTGGGAATCGTGCTGTTTGTTTCGTTTATAGCGTATAAACGTATTACCAACCGGGAAGATCTCGATTTTGAAGAGTTTATTCTGGATTTGCGGGGTATGGTAACCGGTTGGATCTCTCGATTCAGGCCAGGTAAAAAAGACGAAGGCGACCAAGCTCAGGCATCTTCGAAGCCCGAACCTCCCAAGAGTACCCCACCTTCGGTCATCGACGTTACACCGATTCCTTCTCCCGATGGGAACTTCGAACCAGTTGCCGAGCCTCCAGCTCCCGCGACCCCTGCCGAACCTCCTCAGGCTTCGGCAGGCCAGATGCCCGATTGGCTTCAGATAGGAGCGACTGATTCGAGTGAAGGGACAGTTCCGCCTGCTGCAAATCCTGTTGTTTCCCCAGAGTCTGGCACGCCGCCTACAGCGTCTTTTCTGGATTTCTCCCCGCCGTCTCCCGGCACGTCTCCCGACGATTCCGCAAGCTTGCCTTCCTTTTTAGATCCACCTGTCGCCTCCGGAGCAACTCCTTTTGGGGATGCGCCTACTCCCGGAATCAGCGCCTCTTCTCCTTTCGATACGGATATTTTTTCTCAAAGCGGACCGGGAAATAATTCGCAGCCTTCTGCACCGGGCGATCCATTTGCTGCGTCAACACCATCACCTTCACCTTCACTATCCGCAGCGACAGGAAACCCTTCGCAAACACCTTCGCCCTTTGATATTGATATTTTCGGTTCTTCCAACCAGCAAACCGGCTCATTTGGAGCTGCTGCTTCGCCCCAGCCTGATTTTCTGAATACATCTGTCCCGAATCCGACGTCTTCCGCAAGCCCTGCTTCTCCTTTCGACACCGATATCTTTTCATCCGGACCGAGTGCGAGTGATCCGCAGTCTATTTCTGCATCCGATCCGTTCGGTTCGGCGTTGCCGCCAACACCCTCTACGTTTCTTGATACTCCCGCGCCTCCATCTCCATCGCCCTTTGATATTGATATTTTCGGAAGTACCGATAAAAATCAGAACCCTCCGGCATCTCCTCCGCAAGCCGTCGATCCTTTTGCCACCTCAGCCGCGGTTACTCCCTCTTTCTTAGATCCTGCCCCGTCTAATCCGAGTGTTCCGGCCTCTCCGTTTGATATCGATATTTTCGGAGATCAACCTGCAGCCTCGACGTCCTCTTCTTCGACAACCCCAGATCCTTTCGCTGGGGTAGTATCTCCAACATCTGCTCAAACTCCGGCCATGCCCTCCTTCTCAGATTCGCCTGCCGTTGCCGGTTCTTCCTTTCCTACTGTTAACGACGATCCTTTTGGCATATTTCCTCCTACACCTCTGCCAGTCTCTCAACCGGCCGATGCCGCCATACCTGATTTTTTGACGCCTACTGAACCGGCGTCATCTGTTCCAGATCGATCTCTCAACTCCGATTCCCTGCCGCCTACTTCCGGCATTGCCACGTCTCCGTTTGAACCTCTTGTTGCAGACAGTGCAGACCAGCCGACCGGTACTGCAGGTACACCGGATGCCCTGCCTCCTCCTGCACCTGTCGTAGATGCAAATCTCCCCCCGGTTTCCGAGACTACTTTGCCTGAGGTGCCATCTTCCCCCGAAGCGCAAAAACCTGTGTCGAAACCAACATCCTCGCAACCGTGGAAGTCAAAAAAGCCATTTCAAAAAAAACCGTATAAACCCTATCCTAAAAAGTTTCCGCCGAAACCGAACTTCAATACTCCCGAAATCAAAGGACGCTTCGCCGAGCAGGAACTGCCGCCCGGACAAAATTTCCCCGAACTGCCGCCCGGGAATAATAACAATACGAAACAGCTTTCTTCCTCTCAACGGCCGTTTACTCGCCCAACTCCTCCCTATAAAAAGTTCGGTGCAAAGCCCTTTCAAAAGAAACCGAATTTGCCGTATAATGGGCCCAATAAGCATGGGCAGGAGACAGACTCTTCGCTTCACTCGGAGTGATCGGGGAGCAAGACAGGAGTTGGGAGAACGGAGTTAGGAGTAGGGAATATGATTGACGTTGACAGCTTACAGCCTACAGACGACTGACAACAGCAAGACAGGAGTTAAGAGAACAGATGTATGATGTATGAATGCTAATGGCCCGCCACTGACCGCTGATCACTGGCCGCTGACAGCCCAAAGTACGATTACCTGCAACACATTTTTACCAATTTCCATCAATTTCCATGAATTTCTCTTATTATTCTGCCATGCTTTTAGATTCTTGATTCTAACTTCCTGATTCTACATTATTTTCTCCCTGTTATGGATACGCCTACTCCCAATCCTCCGCCTCAAAATCCAGAGCCTGCTTCTGGTGATACCGTTCCCGGTACCAACAATATCGGTCCGTTGGCAGAGGATATTCAGGTTAATACATCTGTTCCTGTTACCAATGCTGCTTCTTCTCAACCGACTCAGCCTATGACAGAAACTCCGGCAACTCAAGCTGCGCCAAACCAGACCAGGCCTGCCGGGAAAAAAGTGGTCAAGGGCAAGAAGATCGGAGCCGGTTTCTTTTTGGGCTGTTTCGGATTATTCGCTTTTCTCTTCGTTTTGTTCGTTTTACTCTCGGTGTTCGCGTTTAACGGCGATCCGAACAATCCTTTCTTTAAACAGCTCGGCCTGGATCCGGCCGCAGTCAAAAATCTGCTGAGCAGCCTGGTCAATATCAGCTTCGGATTCTTTTCGATGCTGCTGCTGATCGCTGTCGTGGTCAATATTTTTCGTCGTATTCTGACCCACAAGGACGACAAGGCCGGAAAACGAAAAACCACGATTGCCATTTTTATTACAACCCTGATTCTGCTGGTCGATATCGTTATCTGGGTGTTTGCGTTTTTCAGTATCGGACAGGTACGGGTGGATGGCAATTCGGCTATTCAAGGGGATATCGTGGTCTATAATGCGCAAACGCGTGAACCTCTCGCTGTCACGACCGGTCTCACCGCGCCCATCGAACTCATTTTTGACGCCTCCAATCTGGAAAATAAACTTACCCGCGGTTACGAGATCGTAAAGTACGACTGGGATTTTACCGGCGACGGCAAGAGCGACCGGATCGGCGGCAAGGAAGAGCGCTGGAATTACGACAAAACATTTAAAGCCGGGAATTATCCGGTTACCCTCACGATTACCGCCGTTGATAACAAAGGAGAAGAAAAAACGCAACAATTCAAAAAGAACATATCGATTGCCTATTTGTTGCCGGTAGCCGTCATCAACGTCGATAAAGACAAGGGCGAGGCACCTCTGACAGTAACATTAGACGCCTCAGAGTCTTACGATCCCAACAGCCAGGACCCTAAAGATGTCACGTATGCCTGGGAGATCGACGGCGATAACCGTTTTAACGAGGGTACAACGCCCAAGCTTACCTATACGTTCGAGACAATCGGAACCTATACGGTGCGTTTACGGGTTGAAAATCGCGATAAAAAGTACAATACAGCCGAAAAAGTCATTACGATCACCGGCGTACGCGACGATACTGTCAAAGCCTCAATTCTGGCAGTTCCGATGGAAGGGGATGCCCCGCTGACTGTAAATTTCGATGCCTCCGAATCGCGCAGTCCGGCAGGTAAAATCGTTAAATACGAATGGGATTTTGGCGATAATACTCTGCGGGAGAAGACGGTGACCGCGACCCATACGTTTAAAAAACCGGGTACCTATAAAGTAAATCTCGCCCTTACCGACGACAAATCCAATCAGGGATCGTCTTCGGTCGATATCATAGTAAAGGGCAAAACTTCGTCGCCGGTGATTCAGCTGAAAACCACGCCGAGTTTCAAGCAGGGGGCAAGCGGAGCCGTGATCGAAGGCAGCGTGCCCTTAGCGGTGACGTTTGACGCTTCGGCCTCGACCGACAAGGATAACGATATCGTGGATTATCAGTGGGACTTTGACGGCGATGGCAATTTCGAGACCAGGGGCGCCAAGCCTGACGTGCAGACTTTTTATGAGGAAGGGGAGCGCACCGTTACGCTCAAAGTTGTGGATGCGCAGCAAAACGAGGTGTCCCAGACTATTTTGATTAAAACCAAAGCCAAACCTCTGGAGGCGATTATCAAAGCCAGCCCTCTTTCGGGAGCGGCGCCGTTAACTGTTCTTTTTGACGCTTCGGCTTCGCGCTATAACGGCGGGACGATTACGCAGTATCAGTGGGATTTTGACGACGGAACGCCGCCCAAGATCTACGGGGCGCAGATACAGTATACCTTTGCGCAGGTAGGGGTTTATAAAGTACAGCTCACCGTTTTTACCAACGATGCCAAAAAAGAGACCGCCACGCAGGATATCGTTGTCTCCGAGGTTCCGGTGGTGGCTCGCTTTAAAACCAATGTAAAAACCGGAGCGGCGCCGCTGAGCGTGGTGTTTGATCCGACCGAGTCGAATGGTCCTATCGCTAAATACTTCTGGGATTTTGGCGACGGTACGGTTTCTACCGACCGTAAGCCGACGCATGTTTTTACGACTCCTGGAACGTACATGGTGGTACTGACGATTACGAGTAAGGATAATATCAGTAGTCAGTTTAGTGAGCAGGTAGGGGTAGAATGAAATCTCATTTTTTTATTCGTTTTTATGGAAGGAACCGATATTCAAACAACTATTCTTGATACAAAATTTGAAAACGTCAGCAACTTATTTGGAAACCCAACAGCACTTGCTCTCTTTGCAGGTGAAATGTCTCTAGATAAATTATCAACATTCTCATCTAATGACTTATTAACTGCTTTTCTTCGCTTTTGTCCTCCAGATAGTGCCACACAATTAGCTCTACTGAAAGCTTTGTCTTCTCAAGATAAACTACATTTAAACCTTTTCGCTAAAGTACATCTTGCTCCCGAGGCTTTGATGTTTTTAGGCGAAAAATTTCTCAAGGATGTAAGTTCTATTGAAACGTTTAAAACTGCTCTTGGTGAATACTGGGACTATCAGTTTAGTGAGAATCCAGCTTGTACTGTCCTCGTAAGACAAGCACTGAAATTTGTGCTTGATCATAAGATCGGTTCGATTCCAGAATTAAAGAAATTTTTTAATACCTACCACCCGTGGGATCCTGATAGCGCAATAGAGTACGATATGATTGTTACGGCAATGGTAAAAAAAACGGTATCTCCTCAAGATATGAAAGATGTTTTAGAACTTGTTGTTGATCTCCCAGATCAAACCGCTGCAGAGACAATCAGAACAAAAATGAAATTATTGGCTACTCAATAATGATTTCTTGTTTTTCATGAGTTATTATCACTGTTCTGTGTAGTTTATTTTGGTTCTCAATGAATTCTCATATAGGCCCTAAAAAACCTGTGTGAATTCCTTTAACAGTCAGATACAGTTGGATGAGTCGTTTGTCGAAACTTCCCGGGATTAATAGAACTATTGAGTATATAACCAGTTTTCTTATGACAAATCCAGAACAGCCGGATAGAAGAGAGCCCTATGAAAATAAATATTCTCCAAAAATGCAGAGAATGAAAGATGCGGAAAAAAACGCATCGGCTGATTTGATCAGCTATTTGAGGAACCGTAAAACTTCTCATTTTTCTCTGGAAGAGTTACAAGAATTAGGCCCTGTGTCTACCAATGACCTCGACCTGGTCTGGTACTATATGTTACAAAAAAAGGACCTTGTTTCTATTGAGACACTACTCCATATTGCCAAAGAACGACAATACCAAGAAGAAAAATATATGGAAATCTTCGATCTCTATTTTGCGTATGCAAATCACAAAAATATTAGTCCCTGCTCTATTTTCAATACTTCTGATATCTTGCGTATCGTGCAGCCGGCCGGCTTTTCACAGCCAATGGCGGTTGGTCTAGCAGATAGATTTCTGGAGAATAGAGATTACGTTATCGCTTTTTCAATTGCTGTCGCCACTTCTTTACCCCAGCACGAATTTTCACATCTGATAGATACCACTTTTAAGCAGCGGGACTTTTCCAAAGATGATTTTTCGGGTGTAATTAAAGTTTGCAGAGAAATCAACGCTCCCGACTATGTTTGGTCTCTTCTATGGTCCTTGTGTCTTGCCAAAGGAAGGTACCAAGAAATCTTACTGATCATGAAATCTACTAATAAAACTCTTCTTGATGATCACAGTTTGACCCAGCTGGCCGCAGGAGTCATTGAACATGGGGAAGTACTTAATCTGGTGCTGGATACTGTGAGTGGTCAGGATCGCGTTCCTTTCGGTTTTTTCCGACAATTACTGTATAAAATTTTGATACAGAAGATACAGTCTGCTTAACTGCCTCTCCTCATGGCGCTGGTACGGTTTATCGTCAAAAATAAGGGAAAGTGTCTTGGTCTCTATCAGGCAGTCGACGAGTTCTGCCCTCGCGATGATCCGCGCAGAAATCACAAACCCGACGGTTCGTGGTTGCCCCGGCGGGGACAGGACTTTCCAGGCGCGATCTCGTTCTGGAAGAAACAGGGATGGAAGAAATATCTGGAATCCGGATTATTCGACTGGCATATTTCGGTAATTCAGGGTGAACTCTGGGTTTATGTCTTGCCAGACATCGATACTCCTTTCTACGAAGATCAATATCAGCTTATCTGTTCCCCGGAAGTCCTTACACATTGGCTGCCGGAAAAAGTATCCCGCGAGCTTTTATATTCATGGGTCGATGAGGTCTGAGTTCTTGGTGTTTTCGGATGCATCTTATAGACCAAATACGTTGGCACGAGAACCTACTCGTACCAACGTATAAGGATCAGGATTCCTTACTTCATACTATGCGAAAGATTCCGTCATTGCGAGGAAGCACTAACATTCCTTGAAAGTAAGAATCGCTCTAGACGAAGCAATCTATGTTCACCTGGCCGGTATGCATCCAAGATTGCTGCGTCTAGCAGATATTTATAGAAACTGCCAACAAGAAGCTTCTTCGCAATGACGCTTCCTGCGCAAACCGTTAGGGGGTTCATTCAATACGTTTAGATCGTGTGTGAATCGTTTGATGTCCCTCCGATACTGTACAGTGAGGTAACCTTCATTCGGAAAAAATATCATCATGTAAATCCTTTGCACTCTTGTAGGCCTTTACTCTCCCACTTTTGTAACCTTGCATGGTTTCCTCGATATCCTGCAACATGGCCTGTTCTTCTTCTACGGTAAAACCGTTTTCGGTCACAAGCTGAAATTCTACTTTTTTGTTACGCACAATTTGACGTAGGTACCCGTTCAATACCCCGCTTAGGGAGAGTCCAAACTCTTTGAGAATCTTCTGGGCTTCTTTTTTGATTTTGGGATCGGTTTTTATGATAATAACAGTACTCATAATAGAGCGAAGAGTAATAAAAAATACTGTTTACCGAGAAGCAATTTTCTTTAAGGTGAAACCTTTTGTAAACCACTACAAGCTTCCTTGCTGCTCATATGGCCGTACATCACGCATATACCCCTGGTAGCTCACAAACCCCACGGTGCTCAGGAGAGCAACCGTAGCGATCGAACTGATCGAAGCATAATCTCCCAAAAGCAGAGACAGGTCCGGGTTTTCATAGATGATGCGGATAATCCCTTTGTTTTGATCCAGATTGGTCGAAGTTAGCAGATGTACCTTGTTACTGAGTAACAATTGTCCGGCTTTAGCTCTGCCTTCCTGACTCTCGATAAAAAGTTTGGTCAACGGAGCCGAATCGGTTTCCAGTTCATGCACGAAGGTGATTTTCGTGTCTTCCAGTGTAATCGTACTGATCATATACGTGTACTGGTTATACAAGCTGCTGATATTCAAGTCTTTGATAAAATCCAAGACCCCGAGAGCTATTTTTTGCCGCAGCGGATTGGCGCCTTTTGTGTCCGAATTGATTACACCGAAATGGTATCCCCGTTCAAATAGAATAAGGTAGGGAGCCAGGATCGCCCGGACTGGTGCTCCGCGTGTAACAATACGCATACTCGCATCGCTCAGTACCGGCAATGTATCTAAGGCTTCTTTGATGTCGTCCATTGTCTTGATCCCTTTGTCGATACACCCGGGACTTCGTACATATATTCCATTGTCATCCACCGAGATCATTTCCTGGGCCGAGAGGGTCTGTCTGAGCGGATCCGATAATTGGTCGAGTATGACCGATCCGTATGCACAAGTCCTTTGAAAGAGAGACGCTAGTTGTATGACGAACTTGCTTTTAAATTGTTCGAATTCCGACGCATCGAGTCGGGATATGTCGTTAAATTGCGGTATATTGTCCGGAGTACGTATGACCATCCGGGCGGATTTGATATTCTTGAGCTGTTGTAGAGCCAGATCCAAATTGGTGCGCACGCCGGTCTGCATTTCCGGGCTTTGCAGAGAAACGATCATATCTGCGGCGTCCGCAAGTTTGTGTTCAAAAGCGCTTCCGTTTTGTAGTTGCAAAATAAGCATTGCCGATTGTTCCAGTGCGGGTTCTTGGAACGTCAGCGTTTTGTCACTGGGAGATTTCTGAGTAATCTGGCAGGCCGACACGAGGAGGGTTGCCATCAATAATACAGATACACCTTTCTTCATGTGAGGATAGGTAGGAAGTAGAATTACTCCGATTATAAACAAACCCGGTAAGCTGACCAAGAGAATCTACCCTTTACGCAAGTGTGCCTAAGATGTTATGCTTATAAGAACCTTGGGAATATGTTCCGCATGATTCAACCTTGTAAAAAAGATCCCCTTTGATCCGCCACGGCGGATTGACCTTTGATTTTTGAGCTATTCTTTCCGTATGTCTCTCTTTCAATACAAAACCAAAGACTATTACGCCGCCTTGGGAGTATCCGAAAGCGCTTCGCACGACGAAATCAAGAAAACGTTTTTTCATCTGGCCAAATTATACCATCCGGATGTTAACCACGAAGTTGGTGCGGCGGAAAAGTTCAAGCAGATCAACGAAGCGTTTCAGGTCTTGGGCAACGAAGAAGAGCGCAAAATTTATGATCGTGTGCGCCATGCGACCCATATCAACAGCGACCATTTTCAGTCTGCCCGGAGTTCTTCATCTCCCAATACAACATCTTCGCCGTCTTCATCTGGAACTTCCTCTGAAAAGTCCACTGCTACAGCTGCTGCTTCTTCATTTTCGAAGGATATCGCTCATTATCGCCGGCAATTGATCGTGGCTGCCGTTACGCGGATTGTGACGCTGACCGTGTGCAGTCTGGTGATCGGATACGGGATACTCTTGCTTTCTGACATTCTGCTCTGGGCCAAAACAGGCTTTTCTTTCCAAAATCTGAAAAAAAGCGGTGAGTTGTGGAACGAGTTTCTTCAAAATTCGGCTCTCTGGACGAGCTGGAAAAATCTGGGCGGATTGCTCTCCGGAGCCGTGATCGGTTTCTTTGTCGGTATGGATTTAAACTTCAAAATCGAAACTTTTTTACCTAATGTACGTATGAAAAAACTCTATCATTTCTTGCGGACCCTCCTGGTCACGTTCGCGGGCGGGTATCTCTTTTTGATGATCGGACGTTTCCTGGTAAATCTCACAGGGCAGGGGAGTACCGAAGCGCCTATCGTTTTTCTGTTACTAGGCTTGTTGCTAGGTTCAACGGTAAGCAGCGACGGCAATTTCGTCGTACGTCTGCGATCTTTCAGCGGTATAAAAGAGCTGGTATTTATTTTTCTTCGCAATGCCGGATTTGGGCTCGTCGGCGGATTGCTGGGATTGATTTTGGCAGCTATTTTTTGGCAGAATATGGCTCAATCTCAGATCTTTCTATATATTCCGCTGACGGGGTTTGCTCTTTTTTGCGCGCTGGGATCGACTACTGAGGCCGAAATAGCAGGCTTAGTAGAAGGGTTTGATCGCATGACATTGCGGCTCAGTTTTGCGGCGTTGCTCTTCGTTATGTTGCTGGTCGGCAGCGGCGTCGGTTTTTTTCTTGCAAAAAGTATTGTATCCTAGGGGGCTTTCTTCTATGATATGCGCGTCTTATCAGGCTACAGTATTATGTCTGAAAATCTTGGCGCATCTGACTATCATCCGGCAGTCCAACAGCTTTTAATGCAGTTAGGAACTGTAACTCCGCTAGACAGTGATCCGAACCGTCCGTGGGGCGGTTGGTACTTGCTTGAGCAAGGAGAGGATTTTTTTGGATCGCGTCATAATACCTTGGGACTACGGGACTACCTGCTTGATAAGCATGGTTTTCCTGCTGAGATACGATCCTCATACGATCAGAAAATATTACATGTGAAACCCGGTACTCTTCTCAGTTTACAGTTTCATGGCACGCCTCAACATGCCGGGCATGCCGAATTATGGCACGCTCAGACGCCTTTGCGAGTGATCCTTTCCAAAACGAATGTGGTAGATACGTCCATTAAAGATTTACGTTCCAGCGCATATTATGAGGAAAATCTCATGATACTGAATCTTCACCAGAACGATCAATTGTTGATTCCACCCGGATATATTCATGCGATTGCCAATCCTTTTGGAGATGATGCGTTGTTGACCGAAATTCGTATTTCTCAGGGAACGGAATTTCCCGTCAGTCGAGAGCAAAATATTACCCGCATTTTTGATCAAACCCGACGGGACGGCTGCGATCCGTATCCGGAATGGTTGATTGACCGGGTGATGCTGGCCGAAAATACGGTTGTAGATGAGCGAAGCGATTCTCTCATCGAAAAAATTCATAGTGCAGCTGCAACGTTTTTTGTCCCAGCTATACAGAATGCTACATCTCAGATATAGGTAGATCTTTTATTTGTATCTTACGTGTATTCCGCTTAGTGCTTTTTTGCTATACTAGTAAGAAAGCTTATCTTTATATATCCCTCTACAATGAGTCTCAATGCTTCTTTATATCCGGATGAAGATCCGGAAACAATCGATCTGGGCGATTTACACCGAACTCTTAATGGTCTTGCAGCTCTTTGCAGCAATCCAACCGAGGAAGCGTACTGGTTCGAAATAAAAAAAATGCTTCTTCGCTACGTTGAAGAACGGAGATCGCTTTCCAAAAGTGATCTGGAAAATAGTATCAGAAAAGATTTAGAAAAGGGCGTTGAGGCTCGTGAAAAACTGGCGCTGGTCTTGCTGGCCCGGTACCTCGGTATAGCCCTGGAAGGTCTCGAATTTCTCACCGAAAAGGATCTTAACGTAGCGTCTTTCTGTCAAAGTATCGGGGAATCGATTCCGTATACGACATTGGTAGAGAGATGGCTCAAATCGTTATCCTAAACGTAAACAGTCTGTCGACTTGTCTTCCTACTGTTTCTGAACCCGTTCGACATATTCGTATTCTTCGGTATTGACCCGGATGATATCGCCATTTTCGATAAAAAACGGAACGGTTACTACGAGCCCGGTTTCGAGCGTAGCGGGTTTGCCTCCGCCCGTGGCTGTATCGCCGCGTACGCCGGGGGGCGTTTCCACGACTTTCAGATCGACCTTAAACGGTAACTGCACTCCGATTGGTTTGCCGTCATAAAACGAGACATAGACTTCGGTGCCGTCCAGCATGAATTTCAGCTGTTCTTCGATCGTTTCAACTGGAATCTCGAACTGTTCGTACGATTCGGTATCCATAAAATACCCTTTGGACTCGTCTTTATACAGATATTGGCATTTCTTGGTTTCAATTTCTACCAGCTCGAACGCTTCGCCGGCTAGAAAGTTTTTTTCGATCGTGCCGTTCGTGATCAAATTTTTCAGCTTGGTTTTCATAACCGGTTTGCGTTGCTGTTTGCGCAAGAATTGGGAGGCGACGATCAGACAGGGATCTTTTCCGATTTTGACAATGCGTCCGACTTTGAGATCGGTGATGGATTCGGCCATACAATAATTGATGAATTATGAGGTATGAATGATGAAGTGTGATTTTTTGAATGCAGTTCAATCCCGTAATATCCGTCCTCGTACAGGCAGTCTCACGGAAATGATGTACATGTTCAGGATATCGATCAGCGATCAAAAGTCAAAGAAATGACAATCTCGTGGATACGTTTTTTGATCCATGCTACGAGTTTATTCCAGGGAAATCCCTTGTCCAAGGTGATACTGGTGTGGTTCCTGAAAAAAGGCGGGTGATGGGGCACTTCTCTCGGATTATTATGCTCCTCATGCAAGTATGAAAGCATCGAGAGCAGGTCTGCGGCAATATGACGGTCTATTCTTTGAATCTGGGATATCTGTTCTTCGCTTAATTGGATCTCCAAAATTTCTGCCAGTCTCTGATAGGGGGTAACGTAATTTATGTAATCAGGCTCTGGACCAGACCAAAAAGGCAGAATCTCACGTTCCCAGATCGTTTCCGAAATTCTTTGTCCTCGCAAGAGAGAAAGAATGTGGTCAATGGTATCTTGAGTCGTTCTGGGAGCGATTTTCCGTTCTCCCATGAGGAAACGCTGACAGACATTTGTCAGTTCTGATTGTGTAATCGGATATCCTTCGCCAAAGATAGACAGGAGGAGTTGGGAATCTTTAGTGACTTGCATATTAGCAGCATCATTTATTTCCGTGTTTATGACAGTTACTGCGGGTTTGACAATGTTCATGTTTGCTCAGAGGTGTTGATTGGTAATTTTCCTGTTGTGGTTACCTAGTCGGATGATCTTCAGTTTCTGCCTAAAATATAATTGATCGCCAGGTTGGTTAACTCCTGTCTGTTTGTTAATCCAATAAGTAAAGGTCTGGTAATGTGTGAATCGCCTGGATCGATGCTGATATTTTTGAATACATTTATTCGTGTTTCTAAAATGATGAGCTGCGTTTCATCTAGAGATGCCGGGATTTCAAGTCGAGCTACGGTTCGTAGGAAATCTTCGAGAGATTTCTCGATATTTTTTGCATCTCGTAGCGTAAGTTCACGAATTATATAATCACCACGACTCTCATTTTTAGAAGAAAACTGACTGCCCTCTCCTCCATTCATCAGGATATGCCAGGTCCTCAGCTTGTCTGCGGTTTCTCTAAAGTTAAAATATTCAGGATTTATAGTATGAATACGTCTTAGAGTTGAAAGATACTCATTCAAACTTTTGACTGCAACAGACAGCTGGATGGATTCCGGCAGAAAAATGCAGTCTTCTTTCACTTGTTTCGCTACATTATAGAGAATCGCCGCTTGCGGTTCACTTCTTAACCCTGCATCCATGGTTTCGGATAGGACAATATCAAAATCAGGGCATTGTTCCTTTTTCAGATCTATTTTTGTTGCATCTTTACAATGAAAGTGGATATTGTATTGAGGAAAAAAATCCAGTTTCAGACAGAGAGCTTGTACTGCCTCGATAGATTCGAGATGTATATCAAGAAGGTGTATTTCGATATTCTGATCACTATATCGAGGAATGAGCGGTAAGACCAATGGCGCATATGGACCACATCCGGCATAGAGGATCTTAACATTTGCCTCTTGATTCTGCGCCCGTTTTCTTGCTATTACGGATTGCATGGCAGTATCTACACCTAGCATAAATTGAGCTGTCCGGATTGTGTCTTTAATACAATCTCCGGCGTTAATCGGAGATAGGGCTACCCCAAACTCACTCGTCGTTGGCCGACTAGTATGGCTGAAAATAATTCCGTTTTTGGTTAAAATTCCGCTGAGTGACTTTTCAAGGATATTAATGAGTTGGCGCCACATCTCCACGTCTCTTTCTTTTATAGCGGTGTCTTCTTCCCGACTGTCCGGAATTTTGCGTTCATAAATCAAATTTTGTGCCAGCTGAATGATCCCCTCAATTTCCGTATTCTCGGGTGTCATTGTGTCTTGAGAAAAGCTGACGGACATTTTGTTTGTACGATGCAATTTGCACAAAGCGGATGCCTGGCTTTGCAAACTTGCCGGCCGTGTTCTATCAGCCAGTAGGTGAGGTGAAACCAGTCTTTTTTCGGGACAATGTTCATCAGATCCTGTTCGATCCGTTTTGGATCCGTATGTTTCGTTAGTCCAAGTCGTTGTGCCAAACGCGTTACGTGTGTGTCAACGGCGATGCCCTCTACCACGCCGTGGGCATTTCCCAAAACCACATTGGCGGTTTTGCGAGCCACTCCGTTGAGTTCTAGCATCTCTTGCATCGTTTTGGGGAGTTTTCCGCCGAAACGTTCTTTCAGTATCTTGGCACTCGCCAAGATGTTCTTCGCTTTATTGCGATAAAAACCGGTTGATTTGATATCCTGTTCGAATTCTTCCGGAACGGCTCGGATGTAGTCTTCCAGCGTTTTATATTTTTTAAACAATTTTTCAGTCACCCGATTGACCATTATATCAGTACATTGAGCCGACAGAATGACCGCCACCAATAATTCCCAGTCGTTGCTGTACTTGAGCATCATTCGGGCGTTAGCATAGTGTTTCTTCAGACTATGCAGAATGGCTTTCTCATTGGACATAATTGGTACTTTAGCAATCTGCGAAAAAGAAAAATAAGATGAGATAAATTTTCCATCGCTACGGAAAGTTTTTAAAAAAGCATATATTCGGTTCGTCGTAGTCGATATTTCTTACTCGTAACAGGCAATATTGTTTGTTTTTCCTCAAAAAAACACTTCGTTTATGACTAAGTAACGTATCAAAAAACTAAAAGTACACGCACTGTATCGTAAATTATTTTTTGAACAAGGTGTTTTTTAAAAATCCTGCCCGATGCCCGGAACCGGGAATTGTAAGCATATCTCTGTAACTTCCTTTTTAATTTTTTGAAGGTGTTCCTCGTTTTGAACATTTTTCGCCACATCCACGATCCAGCCGGCAATCTGCTTCATTTCATCTTCTTTCATACCCCGGGTGGTTATGGCTGGTGTGCCCAGACGCGCACCGCTCGGATTGAACGGCGGATTCTGGTCATCCGGAATAGCGTTTTTATTCAGACTTATGCCTACCTTGTCGAGAGCTTCCTGGAGGACTTTACCGGTATAACCGAACGAGGTCATACAGTCGATAATCATCAGGTGGTTATCGGTCCCGTTTGTGACGAGTTTACATCCCTTGTTCATGAGTTCGAGAGAAAGCGTTTTGGCGTTTTTTACAATCTGCTGAGCATACATAGCAAAATCGGGTTTTATCGCTTCGCCTAATGCTACGGCGATCGCGGCGACCTGGTGCATGTGCGGTCCGCCCTGAAATCCGGGAAAAACTGAGCGATCGATCAGGGTGGGGAGATTTTCTACTGTTTTCTCGGGAGCTTTGAGGGGATTGCTTACCGTTCCCCGAGAAAGGATCATGGCGCCGCGGGGGCCCCGCAGACTTTTGTGGGTGGTCGTAGTCATGATCTGGAAGCCGGCGGAGAGCGGATTTTTCAAAACTCCTCCCGCGATCAATCCGGCGATATGGGCCATGTCGGCCATGGCCACGGCTCCGACCTGATCGGCGATCGATTTGATTTTGTCATAGTCGTATTCGCGCGGATATCCGGAAAATCCGGCCAGGATGATCTTGGGTTTTTCCTGTCTGGCGATTTCCAGCATCCCGTCATAGTCTATTTCGCCGGTTTCTGCGTTTTTCATTTTATACCGGACGAATTTATAGAGTTTGGTCATGTAGGTCACTGGCGCGCCGTGGGTGAGGTGTCCGCCGTGAGAAAGTTCCATACCCATGATCGTGTCGCCGGGGTCGAGCCATGCAAAATAAGTGGCCACGTTGGCGGCTGCGCCGGAAAGTGGTTGGACATTGGCGTGATCGGAATTGAATAACTTTTTTGCTCTCTCTATGGCAATCGTCTCTACCTGATCGGTAAATTCTTGGCCGCCGTAGTAGCGTTTTCCGGGATAGCCTTCCGAATATTTGTTGGTGAAGATCGATCCCAAGGCCTCCAATACGGCAGGGGATACATAGTTTTCCGAGGCGATCAATTCCATGCCTTCGGTTTGGCGTTTCATCTCGCCTCGCAACATGGCGAATATTTCGGGATCCGCAGTTTGTAGATTGGTATAGTCCATGGCAAAGATAAGAGGAAAATGATAAAGCGAGAATAGGTATTATTTTTTTATCCGTCTGGTTGCTTCTGCATAGATAATGTCATCTTTTCTCTGACCAATAGCTAATATTAAAACCTGAATTATGTTTTCTTGTACTTGATAGACGACTCGATAAGAATTTATTTTTAAAGACCTCCATCCTTTCAAAACTCCTATGAGAGGTTTTTCATATTCGTGGGGAGCGACTTTTAGCTTTTTATCGATAGTATGCAAAATACGTAAAGCCTGATGCTTTTCCAATTTTTTTAAATCCTGATCTGCTAAGGGATCAAAGAGTATGCTGTACATTTTTATTCAGGAAGGGCTTCTATGGATTTCAGTACTTCATCAAAGGGAATAGGTTTTCCGGGTTTCTTCAGTCTTTCCAGTACTGTGTCTAGAATGGGATCGTAGTTTTTGTGAATTTTAATATGTTTTTCAAGGATCTCTATGTCTTTCCGGTAGGGATTCTTCTCTGATTTTTGCATTTGTTTCTCCAGGATTTGAAGCGCTTCCTCGGAGAAGGGGACGAGGATAGTTTTTGGCTGGGATCTCTCCATAACAATGGTGATTTTCTGTTGTCGTTTGATGCTTTTGTATTCTCTGAGGAGCTGGCGGGAGGAGATGTATTGGGTGGTCATAAGGAGAAAAATTAAAAGTATCTGTATGCTATGCTTTTGTCATGCGTATGTCAAACAAAGCGTTTTTCAGCAAAACCAAAAAAACCTTATCACTACCACGATAAGGGTTGTGGACGACAGTAATAAAAAAATCTTACTACTGCCGTCCGTGTTTCCTGCCTATTTAAATACTTACTGTGAAAGTATTACTGGAAGACTTCTGATGATATTTCTGTAAAAAGCTGAAATATAAAGCTCTTCAACACTATCGCCATCTTCTTTTATTGCTCCATGGAATAGGGGGATACTAGATACCAAATGTGTAGAATCATCAATTATCCCGTCAACTCCCTTATCCTCTATGGAGATATAATCAACCTTTCCAGAATAGGTTAACTTGAAGTAGTTATTGCTATAGATAATGACCAGAGTGTCTTTACCTGCCTCAATCTCAAATCTAATTCCGTCTGTATCTTTGGTTATTTTTTTAACCCGTTTGCTATCCGTTTTTTCTAAAAATTCTACAATAAATCCTCTCAACTCCTCTTTGCTAATAGCTGTAGGAGCCGAATTCCTATTCTTATTTTGAGCTAATGTGCTTTGTGTGGTCAATAGAATTGATAATAGTATTGTTGCTAAAACTGCTATTTTTTTCATTGGTCTTTTCCTTTCAATATTTTCTTGATAGGCAGGATCTGTATTTGATCCAAAAACTAAAAGCGGGAGCACTGCTTTTTTAGTGGCAGACTCTGCCTATCAAGTTTCTGTAAAATACAGAAGGGTACCTGTCAAGATTGCCATTTTTTCAAAGATCAGTCACTTTTCTTGCTTTATTCCTCAAGAAGAAAGTACTTTAATACTGACAAAGTTATTTGTCAAAACATTTTTATCATTTATCAAATGGGACATTAAGAACTGCCCCCGGGAGCAGCCTCCCCGTGGGAGCATGTTTTCAAAACATGCTTCTTGTGTTTTCTCAATTTCCACGACACGTCTTTTTTGTTTTTTTCTGAAAAATACGTCCGGTAGGATTAAGAAAATGGGTGGTTCAGATTTTTCAAAAACCTGAACCCGCGCCAGGGGATGACGAAAATGTATGTTTCTCTTAAACAGAAATGCCTTTCGTAAGTCGAGTTAATTGCCCATAATATCCGATATCCGTTCTCGATACTCCCATGCAGGATAGACCAGCGGAGCATAAAAGATTTTATTGCTCTCTACGCCGGGTTTGTGTTAGAGTACAGAAGTAAAAAAATTCATACTTTATTTATACCAACCTTACTATGAAACACGACGATAAAAAGCAGCTCATCAAAAAGCACCAAACTCACGATACCGACACCGGATCCCCCCAGGTTCAGATAGCCATCCTCTCCACCCGTATCAACGAACTGACCGAACATCTCAAGCTGCATAAAAAAGACAACCATAGCCGTCAGGGACTTTTCAAAATGGTCGGTAAACGCCGCAAACTTCTGCACTACTTGAAAAACAACGACGCCGAGAACTATAATAAAATCATAGCCGAATTAGATCTCCGGAAATAAAGCCTGCCGTTGCCAGGAATCTCAAATCTCAAAATCCCAATGCCAAATGAATCTCAAATCTCAAAAATCCACTAGATACAATAGATTTTGTATTTAGATTTTTAATATTTTTCTTTCTTTATTTTTCACAGAAACGGCGTGACCCGATTCCCCGGGTCACGAATCTCAGGTTTTTACAGATAGGCATTTGGTTTGCTAATCGCTGACCACTAGCCGCTAACCGCTTATCTGTAAGAGCCTGACCCTCCCGTTCCTCTTATGAAGAATAAAGATGGAGACTTTATCTCTTTTTATTCTTATTTTCTATGCACAGTACCAAAATCGAAACCGAACTTTTGGGAAAGCCGTTTATCCTCGAGTCCGGTATGCTCGCCAACCTGGCCGACGGCGCAGTAACAGTACGCTGGGGCGATAACTTGCTCCTGGCTACTGCGGTCATGAGTAGAACTACCAAACCGGATATCGATTTCTTTCCGCTGACGGTCGAATACCAGGAACGCTTTTATGCTACCGGCAAAATTCCCGGTGGTCGCTTCATGAAGCGTGAAGGAAGACCTTCGGATAACGCCGTGTTAAACAGCCGTCTGACAGACCGGCCTTTGCGACCGCTCTTCCCGAGCGGCATGATCAATGAAGTACAAATTATTGTTACGCCCTTATCCGTCGATGCGCAAACGGATCTGGGCGCACTTTCCATCATTGCCGCCTCCGCGGCGATTTTAAAAGCTGGTATTCCGTTCGAAGCTCCGGTCGCAGCCGCTCGTATCGGGATGATCAACGGCGAGCTGATGCTTAATCCTACCAACGAGCAGGAAAAAACCGGACAGCTTGATTTGGTCGTAGCAGGAACGTCCGACGCGATTTTGATGGTGGAAGCCGGCGCTTCGGTCGTTTCCGAAGAAACCCTGATTAAGGGAATGGAAATGGCTCACGAATTTATCAAACAGGTATGTGCTCTACAAAAAGAGTTTATCGCCAAATTCGACATCAAGCCGTTGATTCCTTCCTTTAATCTGCCGGATGAATCGGTTATTCAGGCGATCCATGATTTTATGCAAACAGAAGATTTGGGGAAGACTTTGTATGTTAAAACCAAACGCGAGCTGAACGAAGCTCAGGCTGCCATTGACGAGAAAGTTAAAACACATTTCGCCTCCAAGATCGAAGACGAAAACGAACCTCACTGGACTATGACAATGGTGAATGCGGCTCTGTTTAAAGTACAGAAAAAATATGTTCGCAAGAATATTCTGGAAAAAGAAGAACGTCTTGACGGTCGCAAACTCAACGAAATACGGCCCATAAGTTGTATGGTCGGTGTTTTGCCTCGACCCCACGGATCGGCTATCTTTAAGCGCGGCGATACGCAAGCCTTGAGCGTCGTCACTCTGGGAGCTCCCGGGGATGCCCAGACCGTTGATGAAATGGAAAGCGCCGAGTATGAGCGCCGCTATATGCATCATTACAATATGCCGCCCTATTCGACCGGCGAAGCCAAACCCTTGCGCGGAACCGGACGCCGCGAGATCGGGCACGGCTACCTGGCCGAACGTGCAATTCTTGCCGTATTGCCTGATGAAAAAGATTTTCCCTATACGATTCGTGTCGTCTCCGAAGTAGTGGCTAGTAACGGTTCCACGTCTATGGCTTCGACTTGCGGCTCAACGCTATCTCTGATGGATGCGGGCGTGCCGCTAAAATCGCCCGTATCGGGTATCGCGATGGGCATGGTGAGCGACGACGAAACGGGTAAATATAAAATCCTTTCGGATATTCAGGGAATGGAGGATTTTACCGGAGATATGGACTTTAAAGTTGCCGGAACCAAAGACGGTGTTACCGCGCTCCAGATGGATATCAAGGTCAAAGGGCTTACCATGAATATGATGCGTGAGGCTTTGATGCAGGCGCATGAAGGACGCATGTTTATTCTGGACGAGATGTTAAAAGCTTTGCCGACTCCGCGATCGTCTCTGTCTCCGTATGCGCCCAAGATTATTACCATGCAGATCAATCCTGATCAGATCCGCGACGTCATCGGAACCGGCGGTAAAATCATTAACGAAATTATCAAAGAGACGGGTGTCAAAATAGATATCGAGGACGACGGCTTCGTATCGATTACCGCGCCGGATCAGGAAAGTGGAGACAAGGCCCGCAAGTGGATCGAAGGTATCGTCTATATTCCCAAAATAGGGGACGAGCTGACGGGCAAAGTAGTGCGTATCGCCGCGTTTGGCGTCTTTGTGAATATCAACGGCGGCAAAGACGGGCTAGTGCATATTTCCAACTTGTTCCCGTACCGGGTCGAACGGATTGAAGGTAAGGTGAATATCGGCGATATGATGAAGGTCAAAGTCATCGGTATCGATGAGCAGGGAAAAATTGCGCTGTCGCACAAGGAATTTGAAACGAGAGCTTGATTTGGCTCTTGGATTCCTTATAATTTGAAAGCGTTTTACATTCTCCCCCCTGTTTAGGGGGGAAGAGTGTTTCTTGCTGGAAAAAGTGTTCGGCAGAGAAAGATCTGACCGAACTTGAATCTCCAACGTAAACTGTTCCTCCCGAGGTAGTCCGTCGCAGCGGACAGAGGACTGAAAATCCTTGTGTCGTTACTCGTAAGGATCAAAAAACTATTGCCGAGGTAGCTCAGTGGTAGAGCAGAGGACTGAAAATCCTTGTGTCGCCGGTTCAATCCCGGCCCTCGGCACCAGTTTAATGCACTGAAAATCCTTGTGTCGTCGCGCCCAAGCGGGGCCCTCGGCGCTACTTTCACTTGAGCTCACTCTCAATCTTCTTTCTCTTTACCGTCCTTCAATTTTTTGGACAACTGTTTTTGTGCTTTAATTCTTATGAGCAGATCTTTAGCATTCTTCCTTGAGACAACTTTCTCCTCGGTTTTCTGTTCAATTCCCTTTCGTGCAGTACCTGCTATTTCGCCGCCCTCTCTTGCTACAATACGACTCTCATGAAAACCTGTGGGTTGTTTTTTCTTGGAAATTTCCGTAGTTGTGGCTTCGGCAAGCATATTCAAAACCAGCTCGAGATTGGTCATATTATCCCGCAAATTCTGTTTTTCGAGGCTCTTAAACTCTTTATATTCCTTGACACTAAAACCAGCCCAGGCACGTGTAATTTCGTCGGTCAAAATAGCGTATTCCTGTCCTTCCTGTACACCTCTTTCCTGCCATTCATCCGTCAAATCTTTGCGAACCTCGATGCTTTTCAGCCGTTGATTGATCCATTCCTTTGAATATCCTTTTTGCAAATAGGTCTTCATAGCTCGATCAATGGATAGTTCGGGATTTTCAGTTTCTTCAACACGCTCATATCCCGCTTTTGCTAACCAAACCTTGAAGGGCTCTGCTTTTGGAGAAGGAATGGATTGAACGAGTCGAAATAGATCTTCGGTCGAGAAACAGTCCGTCTCTCGTTTTTTCCCATCAGAAGCGGTCAATTTCAACTGTACGATTTTTTCGTACACTTCACTTCCTTCATTTTTCAACTTGATTTTTAGATCACTCCAATACCGCCTTGGTGCCGCTGAATCGGTTAATACCTCAATCACATCGATAACCGAAAAATACCAAAGTTCCTTATCTGCATCCCAATGTCTCCGCACGTTTTTTTGATTGAAAATAATGATCGAATTTTCTTTGTTCATACGAAAGATGATTGTAAAAGACTATACAAATCTTACTATGTACCGAGGAAATAGCCATTGGAAATTTACCAAATTCTGGGAAGATTCAATCAGGACCATTTTTGACCCAACTGAAGATCTTTCTGTCCCAACCCAATCCCGGCTCTCGGCACCATCCTTGTGGACTTGATAGATTGTTTGTCTACATAGTTTAGGCTTATTTCGTTTGACATCCTTTTCTGATAGGCTACAGTAGGCTATCAGTTTTTGATCTATAGTATTATATGAATCGCCCTATTGGTGGGATTTCTCAACCGGAAACAGGCCCGGAGCAAACGGAACATTCCGAAAGAAACACCCATAGAAAGTTTCCGGATAGCCCATATTACCGAGTTGCCCCGGTTCTTCCGTTTTTGGAAACTCCTGGTGATATTTCGCTGGAACCTGCTTTGATGGCCTATCTCAACGAATTTGACGGGTTCAATCCTCTGTATATTCTCGATCGTCCGTTTTCTACGTATTCTCCTGTCCAGATTCTGGAACAAAAAACCGATCAACTCAGTCCGTATGAATTTGTCAGAAGCGAGATCCCCAGTTGGCAGGCCCGACTTTCCCGTATCCAGCAGTATGGCAGCTCCCTGCAGATGGTAGGAGGGGAGGCCAACGGGATGTATGTGATGCATCACCATACCCGTCATTTGCACAGCATCGATACGGGGCTCAATATGGAAGTAATCCTGCGCGCGAATAATTTTAGGAATGAAGCCGTTCGGGTTGCCACTCTCTGCGGTTTATTACACGATATTGCCACGCCGCTTTTCGGAGATATTGCTAAAAAAGAGATTCCCGGTCTGTCGGAAGAAGTGAACTTTGAGCTTTACCTATCGAGAAATCCCGATTTTCAGCAAGAACTTCCGCATAAGTTTGGCATAGGGGTAGATTTCCTGAAGGAATGGATATGCAACCGGGGTCTTCTCGGAGAATTATTGGATATTGCGGATCGGATGGCCTATACCGCCCGGGATGTGGCAGAGCTTATAGGTGCGTATAAGCTTGTTTTGCCTGCTGCCGGGGAAAAACTCAAGGAAGTTTTTGCCGATATACGAGACTGTCAGGAAATCCTGGCCCGGGATCCGGTTTTATTCGATCTGATTTTGGAAATAAGCGTTAAATCGATTCAGGGGAAGTGGAGGCCGGTGTTTGACAACCCGGAGCGTCTGGTGCGGTTTCTCAAGTTGAGGATCCTGATGCATCGTATTATTTATCTTAATCCTGCGCTCTGGAAGCGGGAAATGTATATAGGTCAGGTTTTGGCTTTTCTGCTTGATTGCGGTGCTATTACCAAAGATACGCTGCTTTTTGGGAATACCCCCGAAAAAATATCAGATGAGATGAGTCGTCTGTTTAAAGAAGGTGAACTTCCGCAAGACCCCGAAGGCTTTGGTACATCGGAAGATTTTTATTCTCTGCGGTTGTATCCCGGAAGGTCGGAGGCTCTGGTCATGGCGGATGAGCAAAGAAAGCCGCAGTATGTTGTTTTTGTCAAACGTATTCCTAAAGTAAAACCTGGAATCGACTATCTTACCGGGACCGAGATTCCCTTATATCAGGTTCTGCCGGAGCGGGCGCGAGAACTTGACCTGTTAGCAGCTTCTACCGAACAATGGATGGTCTGCACCGCCAATATCGCCGATAAAAGCGGGCCGTTCTATGACTTTCTCAAGGCGAGAAGCAGGCAGGGATAACATCGACTTTATTTTCTTATAATTACAGAATTATGGTTCTTCCCGACGAATCTACCAAGCACTTTGTCGCCATTCTCAACAAAAAAATACCCGTCGGCAAACTCATGAACGCGCTGGGCCATATGGCCGCGGGGCTGGCCGGAGAGAAAAACAAGGATAACGAAATGTACTTTCTAGAATACCGCGACGCCGACAATGGGATACATCCCTATATTTCGCATTTCCCGTTTATCGTCCTGAAAGCGGATAACGGATCGCAGATACGGAAAGTACGTGAAGAAGCGATCAAACATGAAATCTGGTACAACGATTTTACGGATACCATGACGGTCGGAACCTCCGAAGCGCAGCTGCAGAAAACCAGAGAGACGAAAGAAGCCGGTCTGGAATACTTTGGCGTATGCCTTTTTGGAGAAACCGAAAGACTAAAACCGCTCACTAAAAAGTTTTCGCTCTGGAAGTAGCATTATAAAGGGGCTTTTCATGGTAATTGTATATTCACAAAGTACATAGGTTTTTTTTGTGTCCTATCTCTATACCATTGTATCGCCCAATAATTATGAGTAATTATAAGAATGTGTCAAAAATGCAAAAGAATTCTTTTCTGTCGGAGCTAAAAACGGTTAATTAAGAAAGATAGGGCATGCCATTGAAACGTTGATAAATGACACACAAACAGAAACGTAGTGTGTCATTATGCTTTTAAAAAAGCCCCCGCTACTCTATCCGGGGGCTTTTACGATACGTAGAACAAAACTCTATCAATGACTACTGAGGCAGATTTTCCGAGCCTGTAGCTGGTTCCTGGGGAATTTGCTGCATCCCGGGCATCCCCGGGCCATGCCGGAAGCCTTTTCCGGGACCGAAACCCTCATGCGGGCCGCCCATACCGGGGTGCGGACGGGGCAATCCCAGCTCATCGCCGATTGCATCGGCCTGTTTCATCTTTTCC
Organism: Candidatus Altimarinota bacterium; assembly: GCA_039809385.1. Taxonomy (GTDB): domain Bacteria; phylum Patescibacteriota; class Gracilibacteria; order JBDHUY01; family JBDHUY01; genus JBDHUY01. Next base: position 20,798 of record JBDHUY010000011.1, on the reverse strand, counting down.
TCGGCTTCCTTACGCAGCTGGTGCATTTCGGCAAAACGGGCAAAGTTGTCAGCCGTGATTTTTTCCAGCAAGGGATTACTATCTTTTTGCCCGTTCGGCAGAGGGTTCTCTTCCATAAATTTCTTCCAGGCGTCGTACCCCGACTCGATCGCCTTGTCCAGTGCTGCGCGTTTGGCTTCCATTTCGGCCAGTTTGGCGGGATCTATGTGCTGCTTCATCCATTCTCCCCGGTTGGGAACCGTTTGATTCTGAGCCGTGGGATTCGGATTCTGATTATTTTGCTGAGCTCCCACCAGAACGGCTCCGGAGGAAACCAGCATCGTCCCGGCCAAAGCGCCGGCGACCAGAAGTTTTGTCTTCATAGTGTGCGATTAAGGTGATAAACGAGACTTTATCGATCGGTACCGAGTGAAAGGTGATCAGTCTTTCAATCACACCTACGATCCAAAGAAAACGTTTCTTTCATATTTTTATTTTTCACTTATTTTCGTAGTAGGTACACCTTGAAAAAGGGGTAACGGTTTGAGATATTCCCTCATTGAGATAAAGCGAAAGGCAAAAGGGAGTATTTGATGCAAGAGCTTAATCTCTTAGCTTTTATAAAGAAAAAGCCTTATCGTATACCAGCTTGATACAGACATCCTCGTCCTCGATCAGATCGAGTTTTAGCGCTCCCTCGGGATCTACCCAACGATATTCTTTATGCGCTTGCTGATCCATCGTAATACGCGGCATCCTTTTAACAGTATGCCGATAGATATGATAGACATAGTCGTATCCCGGATAGCGCACATAGAGCTTGCGGAGATATATAAGTTTCAATGGTGAGACCCGTATGCCAACTTCTTCTTCAATCTCGCGTAGGATCGCCTCTTCCAGACTTTCTCCCGTTTCCACTTTCCCGGCCGGCATACCCCATGTATTGGGTTGCGGCTTGTGGTCCTGACGTAGCAACAATAGAATCTTAGCATCATGTTCTATAAAACAGCTCACCACATCGAAACGCGACGAAAAACCTGCCGGAGGTTCGAGAGAGATCATAGAAGGCAGGAATTACTCTTTGACAAACCTGAACGATCGAATCAGATTTTCATATTTGCCTAGATCGGTTTCGTCCAAGGGAACCGCGATCGTGATGGTATATCCGGTTTTTTGGTAGCTGGCATAGAGCTGAATGTATTTTCGTTTTCGCTCCACTTGATCCAGCCGTGCCTCGAACGTATGCAGTCGGGTAGGAATATTGTTATTATCCACATCTTGAATCATAACTTCTTTATCGTCCAGCTTGAGATAATCCTGCAAAAATTTGGCACTATTTACCAGATTTGCCTGGGCGTATTGCAAAGAGGTAACATCTTCTTTCAGCACTTCGCGGGTCACGGTGATATTATTGGCAAACCCGTTGGTATAGTTGAGTCCCGCATACGACAGAACGATATCACCGGTCTGGTTTTTGAGGTCTTCGGGGCGTACTTCGCGCCAAGCTTTTGGAACGTTGAGCTGTATCGGTACTTTTTTGATCGTCTGCGTTTCGTTACCGATATCGCCGCTGTTCCCGCCTCCGCAGCCTGTCAGCAAGGAGATTCCCAGCAACAACATCGTAATGAGTCGTTTCATACGGGTTGGTAGAAAAGCCGGATAAATACCAGAAATCCCATTAAAAGCAAGGCTGTAAGCCAGAGAAGGCTTAATATCGCCGTCCGGTTCTCGGTTAATTTTTCCGTAAATAGGTGAACGCTCAATGTCAAATAGACGATCGTGGTAAAACCCAGCGGCAAGACCGCTCCTTCCAGCGCCATATTCCAAAACATGGGAGATATACCCGCATAGACGAAAAGCTTTGCTGCACACAAGATAAATGCGCAGAGTATCAGTAGGATCAAGCTGACATGCTGGACATGCCGGATCATGAGGACTGTTCGAGATTGTAAAATACGTTTCGTCCCAGATACTCGCAGTTTACTCCTTCCCGTTCTTCAATGCGAATCAATTGATTATATTTGGCGATCCGTTCGGAACGCGACATTGAACCGGTTTTGATCTGGCCGTTACTGACACCCACTGCCAAGTCGGCAATGGTCGTATCTTCAGTCTCGCCGCTGCGGTGCGATATGATCGTGGTCCAGTTGTTCTGCATGGAATCCGAGATGGCCTGGATCGTTTCCGAAACCGTACCAATCTGGTTGAGTTTGATCAGCACCGAGTTGGCGCTTTTATGTTCGATGCCTGTCTTAATACGTTGCGGATTGGTAACAAACAGATCGTCTCCTACGATCTGTACTTTGTGTCCTACCGCTTGGGTAAAATCGTTAAAACCTTCCCAGTCGTCTTCGGCGAACGGATCTTCGATCGTAATAAGCGGATATTTTTCGATCAGGTATTCGTAGTATTTTTTCATTTCGGCTGAAATCAGACGTAACTCTTTTTGTCCGCTTTTCAGGACATACTCGTAACTCTCCGTATCGTAAAAACTCGATGCTGCCACGTCCAGTCCCAAAAATACATTTTCGCCGGGTTTGTAGCCGGCCTTTTCAATCGCAATGACGAGCAATTTTAACGCATCTTCATTTGTTCCTACCTGAGGGGCAAACCCGCCTTCGTCTCCCACGGCCGTGGAGAGTCCCATCTTTTTGATCAGATCTTTCAGCGTATGAAAAATCTCGCAAGAACAGCGAATCGCTTCGCTGCAAGTATCAAATCCGGTTGGAACCAGCATAAATTCCTGAAAATCCAGACCCGAATCGGCGTGGAGTCCTCCGTTGATGACATTGACCAGCGGAACCGGCAAGACATATTTCCCCTTGGCCAAAGGCGACTGGATATCCAGCATCAGACTTTGAAAATATTTGTATAAAGAAATGTTTTCGCAAAAAGCTTTGGCTTTTGCAAAGGCCAGAGATACTCCCAGAATCGCATTGGCTCCCAGCTTGCTCTTGTTCGGCGTGCCGTCGAGCTTGATCAAAAGCTGGTCAAGCGCGTACTGAGAGAGTACATGTACGTCTTTGCGCATCAGTTCGTTACGGATAATGGTATTAACATTCTCAGCTGCCTGTAGAACGCCTTTTCCTTTATAGCGGTTCGGATCCTGATCTCTTAGTTCCAGAGCTTCGTGAATACCGGTCGAAGCGCCGCTGGGCACACAGGCCCGGCCGATCACATGTTCGGTTTCCAATTCAACTTCCAAGGTAGGGTTGCCTCGAGAGTCGAGTATTTCGCGAGCCAGTACTTTTTTGATGAGTTCCATAAAAAAGGTAAATTTTTAATACGAAACGATTATACTGAAATTCAGCTTGCTGAAAAGAGATTGTGACAGAAGTTCAAAGTCCAAAGTCCAAAGTCCAAAGTCCAAAGTCCAAAGTCCAAAGTCCAAAGTCCAAAGTCCAAAGTCCAAAGTCCAAAGTCCAAAGTCCAAAGTCCAAAGTCCAAAGTCCAAAGTCCAAAGTCAATATCCTTAACTGACCTGTCTCCATACGTAATACATAATACTTCATACTTTATACTTTATACCTTCCCCGACCACAGAGAAAAACGAGGAAATATTTTTCCCCGCTTTCTTACTTGTGCTTCTTGGTGGAGTCGAAGGGACTCGAACCCTCAACCCCTTCCATGCCATGGAAGTGCTCTAGCCATTGAGCTACGACCCCAAGATATGATGCGAGTTTGCGTTTGATTATAGTAGTCGTTTTCTTAAGAACGCAATGCCGGAAGCTGTTTTTAGATATTTTTCAAATTCTAATGCGGTACTCTTCTCTTCAAATCCTGCGTAAAATCTCAATTTCCACGGTTTATACTTGCCGTATGCTTTGACGCTCCTGAGTTGTGATGTTGTATTCTGTCTTTTAAATCCGTACTAAAGCCTTTATAAATTTCTTTATTATCCACAAGGCTTTGTAGAATATATACGTAATACATATCACTGGTCGTAACGATAGTATGGCTCCTTGAAACATCTATTTAAACTATCTCTGTAGAGTGAGCCCTTCCTGAACCTATGGAACATTGACGATACGTGCCTTTATGGCTGTGCCATTCGAAGCATCTATGGCAAGTATGTTCTGTAAAGCGTGAGCCCTTCTTCGCTAAAGCTTCGAAGGGCATTCTTCGCATTTTGCGAAGAATGGTGGGTGATACAGGACTCGAACCTGTGACCTTTCGCACGTCAAGCGAACGCTCTAGCCAACTGAGCTAATCACCCTTAAAAAATATCAAAATCCAAATGTCAAAGTTCAAAATTTATGCCTTCAAGGCTGTGCCATTCGAAGTATCTATGAAAGTTGCTTTCTGGAAAGAGTAAGCCCTGCTTTGTTAAAGCTACGAATGGTATTTTTCCCATCTTGCAAAGAATGGTACCGCGTAGGGGAGTCGAACCCCTGATCTTCTGGATGAGAACCAGATGTCCTGGACCACTAGACGAACGCGGCAGATTCGTAGAGACGCAATGCATTGCGTCTCTACGTACAATGCAATATCACGTTCTTACATTCTTTCCGGAACATCGATGCCAAGGATCGTCAGACCGACTTGGAGGATTGTACAGGAGCGTTGAATCAATTTCAACCGGAAATTTCGGATTGGTTCAGTAGCTTTAATAACCGGAACCTTATTATAAAAACTATTAAATATCTGGGCAAGCTCGTACAGGTAATTAGCTAGCAGATTGGGTTTGTATTGGATGGTGGCGTCTTTGACCGCGTCGGTGAAAGCGATCAGATGAAGGATCAATTCTTTTTCCTCGGGTTCCAGGGTGTCCGGTTGGGAGGAATGATTTTCTGCCACTACAACATTACTATCATTGGGTAATGATGCTTCCTGGGCTGCCTTTTTTAAAATACTTTTTCCGCGGGCATAGGTGTATTGTAAATATGGACCGCTGTTGCCGTCCAGCGAAATGATCTTATCCCAGTCAAAAACGATATTGGTACTTCTGTTTTGCGAAAGGATACCATATTTCACTGCACCAATCGCAATAGTTTCGGTAAGCTGTTTGAGCTCTTCTTCCGGAAAATCGACTTCTTTCTCTTTGAGAAGTTCTTGCGTAGCCTTGATTGCCTCATCTAAAACCTGTTCCAGGTACAAGATGTTTCCTTTTCTTGTACTCATTTTGCGGTCTTTAAACTGCATGCGACCGAACGAAACATGCACCAGTTCGGCCGTGCTTAAGTTAAGCATCCGTAACATCGCAAATAATTGCTTAAAATAAAGCTCCTGCGCCATATCGACTACAACAATCACTACATGCGCGTGATAGGTATCTTCGATATATTTTTTGCGAGCCAGATCGCGAGTATGATAGATCGTTGCTCCGTCGGATTTTTGGATCACGCACGTCGGGAGTTTCAACTCTTCAGGAAAATTGCACACAAGAGCTCCTTTTTCTCCTTCGGTAAATACACCGGTTTTTTTCCCGAGTTCCAGAATTGCGTCCATTTTGTCTTCGTAAAAACTTTCACCATTCATCAGATCGAATTCCACATGGAGACGTTTGTACGTTTTCATGAATTCTACCAGGCTGAGATCCTTCATCCATTGCCATAGAGCCCGGTTTTCCGGGTCGCCGTCTTCGAGTTTTTTAAATTCGGCCCGGCCATAATCTTCCAAGGACGGATCCTGCTCGGCTTTTGTATGAAACTCGACATAGAGTTTGAGGAGCTCGGGAATCGGATTTTTCTCAATTTCTGCTTTGTTTCCCCAGGTTTTATAGGCATAGATCAGTTTGCCGAACTGGGTTCCGACATCTCCCAAAAAATTGTCGCGGATCACGGTAAATCCCGAGTATTTCAGCAAATTGTTGATACTCCCACCGATGATTGTCGAAAGGATATGGTGTATCCCCATGGGTTTGGCAATATTGGGGTGCGAGGTATCCGTCACGACCGTTTTGCCTTTGCCGAAATCGGGTTCGAGTTGCCTTTCTTGTATAAAATAGTTGATCAACTCGGAATCTTTTACCGTAAAGTTAATGAACCCCGGAGCTACCGCTTCGGCCTTTTTGACTAGGTTGTTTTCGGGAAGGTTCTCAATGACTTCCTGCGCGATATCCATAGGGTTTTTCCCTTGGTTCTTAGCCAGTTGCAGGGCAATGTTCGTAGCATAGTCGCCGAATCCGCGGTTTGTAGAGGGCGTCACGCTGACAGTCTGGTTGGGGAGGTCGAGCTTTACTAACGCTTGTTCCACGAGGGGAGTAAGGAGTTCTTTCATAAAAGGATACAAAATAAAAACAACACTGATGATTCTAGGTGAAATACGGTGTTTAGGCAACGGTTGTTCCTCTTCGTTATCACTCAGATTCAGTGAGGCGATACTGTTCTACGATGCGGCCATTGATCAGATGCTCCTGGATAATGATTTCGAGCACCTCGGGGGTGCAGGAGTAGTACCAGACACCTTCGGGGTAGACTACGGCTATGGGGCCGTCCTGACATATTCTCAGGCAATTGACTTTGCTGCGGTAGATATCTCCCTGGTCCGACAGTCCCAGTTCGCCAAGTCTTTTTTTCAAGAATTCCCAGGATTGCAGACCTGTTTCCTTTTGGCAGCATTTCGGGTCGGTCTGGTCGGCGCACAAAAAGATGTGACGTTTTATGTGAGAGATTCTGCGTTTTTGCGCAATAGATACAAGGGATTCTTTCATGTAAAGAAAAGAGGTAAAGGAACGCTGTGCAGTCTAACAGAAGGAGCCTCGTGATAAAATAGAATTCTGCGAATGTATGAAAGTTAAGCTGACAGTTTTTTTGCGTTTCTTTTTTGTTAAATTCTTTTGGAACGCGTATACTACGCTCTGCTTTTTGCTCAACCCCTATGCCCGACCAGCTCGAAGAGATTCGCTCCAAAATAGATATTCTGGATCTGGTTTCCCAGTATACCCAGCCTAAAAAAGCCGGACGCAACTACAAGGCGCTCTGTCCGTTTCATAATGAAAAAACGCCCTCGTTCATGGTCAGTCCCGACAAACAGATCGCCTACTGCTTCGGCTGTCATAAAGGGGGCGATATTTTTAAATTTTACATGGAGGTCGAAAATGTGGATTTCGGCGAAGCCCTGCGCAGTCTTGCTAAACGTGCCGGCGTGGAAATCGAACGAGTCCGTCCCGAAGCTAAATCCCAGCGTGCCCGTTTGCTGGAACTCAACGAGATAGCCTTGAAGTCGTTTGAAGAGAACCTGCGTGGCAGTTCAGGAAAACAAGCGATGGACTATCTTGCCAAACGCGGATTAAGCGATGCGCATATTGCCGATTTTAACCTCGGCTATGCACTCGATTCTTTCGATAATCTGTATAAAAAAATAGTTCAAAAAGACTTCTCTGTAAAAGAGCTTTTACAAGCTGGTCTGGTGACGCAAAAGGATTTTTCGGAAAGCTCTGTGTACGACAGATTTCGCAATCGTATCATCTTTCCGGTCCACAATCTGGAAGGCGAGGCGGTCGCTTTTGCCGGCAGAGTCATGGACGATAGCCTGCCCAAATATCTGAATTCGCCCGAAACCCAGCTGTATCACAAAGGTTCGGTATTGTATAACCTCCATCGGGCCAAAGAATCTATCCGCGAAAAAGATTTCGTGTTACTCGTGGAAGGCTATATGGACGCCATCACGCCCTACTGTGCCGGCATAAAGAACGTTGTCGCCGTCTGCGGCACGGCTCTCACCGACGAACAGATCAAAAAGATCAAACGCTACACTTCCAATATCTATTTTTGCTTCGACGGCGATGCCGCGGGCATCGAAGCCATGAAGCGCAATGCCCTTCCCGCCCTGCGCCAGCAAATGATCTTGAAAGCTATTCCGCTCACCAAATATAAAGATCCCGACGAATATATCAGGAACGAGCCAGGGGAATTTACATCATTGATCGAACTGCCCCAGGACTTCATGGAATACCTGCTCGGGGAATTGTCCAAAAAATACGATATCGCTTCTGTCGCTGGCCGTCGCTCGTTTATGCAGGAATTACTGCCGCTGCTCAAAGCCATACCGCTCCAAGTAGAACAGGATCTGTATATTCAAAAGGTGAGCCAGCTGTTGGGAGTTCCTCCTCAAGCAGTCCGGAACGATATGCTTCATCAGAAAGACTACCACTCTTCCCGATCCGAATCTCCCCCGGATGCACCTCGAAAGCGGGCGTTCGAAGTCGACCATTATATTGTCGGTCTTGTCGCTCTCTATCCTGAATTTATACCAATCCTCAATTCTAAAGTGCGTCAACCGCAGTTTGTCACCGATTTTTTAAATAGCATTTACACAATTCTGGTTCGTGAGTATAATAGCAAAGGTAGTGTCTCGATCGAAGATGTTGATATTTTGGCTGAAGAAAGAGAAAAACTAAAAATACTTACTCTGTTGATCGAGCAGGAATACGGGAATCAGGATCTCGAAAAAATGCGTCTTGCCTTTGAAAAACTGGTGGAACATTATAAAAAAACGCTTTTCCAGCGTAAGAAAAAGGAATATCTTGCCAAGCTAAGACAGTTGGAAAAAGAGAATTCTCCCGAGTACGAAGATTATTATGCTCTCTATAAGGATTTTTTGGCATCGGGGGTATAAATGAAAATTTCGAGCAAAATCGTGTCCGCCTCCGGTAGTCGCATACGGTTTTTCGTTCCAGTCGTCCGGTTTCTACTTTGTAACTCGTTCCCCTCATGGGTAAGGCCAAGAAAAGCATCAGTTCTTTTCAGGACGATCAGCTCGCGCTTGTTCCCGAACAGCTGAAACCGCTGGTTCAAAAAGGGCGAAAACAGGGATTCATCACCTACCAGGAACTTTTGAAGGCGATGCCCGAGGCCGAGGACAATCTCATCTTGCTGGACGATATCTATACGCTCTTTCTGGATCTCAACATAGAGATCATCGATACGAAAGACGCTATTTTTACCAACGACAAGAAAAGTGCCAAAGAAGAAGAAGAGGATCCTCGAAAAGAGATCGATTTGCAGGACATTTCCGACGACTCGGTACGGATGTACTTGAGTGAAATCGGTAATGTTCCGCTGTTGAATGCCGAACAGGAAGTGACGCTGGGGCGCGCCATTGCCAAAGGCGACAAAGATGCTAAACGTAAATTAGTTGAGGCTAATTTGCGTCTTGTTGTCAGTATCGCCAAGAAATATATCGGCCGCGGACTCTCATTTCTCGATCTTATCCAGGAGGGAAATATCGGTCTGTTTCGTGCCGTAGAAAAATTCGATCCCGAGCGCGGATTCAAGTTTTCCACGTATGCTACCTGGTGGATCCGTCAGGCTATTACCCGGGCAATTGCCGACCAGGCCCGGACGATCCGGATTCCGGTACACATGGTCGAGACCATCAACAAGTTTACCCATACCCAGCGCCGTCTGGTGCAGGAATTGGGACGAGAACCGTTGCCCGAAGAGATCGCTGCCGAAATGGGCATGGACGTGAAGAAGGTCGACCATATCATGAAGATATCCCAGGATATCGTATCCTTGGAAGCCCCGGTTGGAGCCGAAGACGACAGTGTCCTGAAAGACTTTATCCAGGACGATGAAAATACCACTCCGGACGAATCAACGCATCTGCAGATTTTGCGTGAAAACATTCACGATATGCTGCAGTATCTCTCTCCCCGCGAAAAAAAGATTATTATCATGCGGTTTGGATTGCTCGACGGTATGCCGCATACGTTGGAAGAAGTAGGCCGCGATTTCGGAGTCACCCGCGAACGCATCCGCCAGATCGAAGCGAAGGTTTTGCAGAAGCTCAAAGATCATCCGATGAGTGTCAAGATCAAGTCGTAGGATAGGGGCAGGAGTATAAGGTATGAAGTATTATGTATAAAGTATAGGGACAGATTTTAATAGAGTGCGTATCAGAGATTTTGACTAGAAGTGTTATTGTATCGTTGTCATTGAGCTTTTCATCCTCATCATAAGATTTCTTCCTGTTCCCATACATAATACGTAATACTTTATACCTAATACCCGTCCCCCCATGAAACGCAAAAAAACAGTATTTCTGACACAGGAAGGTCTCAAACAATTGACAAATGAGCTGCAGAATCTCAAGGAAGTACGCCGTCCGGAGATTGCCGCCAAGCTGAAGCGCGCTCTGGAATTCGGCGATCTGTCGGAAAATGCCGAATATCAGGAGGCTAAAGAAGAACAAGCTTTGGTGGAAGCCCGCATTGTCGAACTCGAATTGCAGCTGAAGAATGTCGAGATGATCGAAGACGTGGTACAAGAGGCGGCGCATGCCGGAACTTCCGGAAGCGTCGTACAAATCGGTTCCACCGTTACGTTACAAAACCTGACCGAAAAAGATCCGCCCGAAACCTATACGATCGTCGGTTCCATGGAAGCTGATCCGTTAAACGGTCGCATCTCTAACGAATCTCCGATCGGCAATACTATTTTGGATAAGAAAAAAGGCGATACGGTCAAAGTAAAAGTACCGGCAGGAATATTCGAGTATAAAATCGTTGAAGTGAAATAATTATCGTGATAATTCATCCTTATTCACGCTTCTTTCTCGACAAACTCTTTGGGCTTTTTTCGTATATACGCTTATCTGGTGTTTCGTTTCAAAATAGGTATAGTGATACTGCTTCGTCATAGGAATAATACCATTACCCAATACGAGTGTTGCAACCATGTAGTTCGGAAAAACGTCAAAGCTCAAAATAAAAATGCCAAATCTCAATCTCAAATACCAAACTCAAATTTCAAATGTCTACCTATAGCTATGAATCTGTTTGAACTCTGATATTGGGATTTCTTTTGACATTTGGATTTTGGTATTAAGAATTTTCTATGATTTTGACACACCATCCGTTACTTCTCCCGGCGATCGTATGGTTTCTCTGCCAGTCGCTTAAGGTAGTGATTCGCCTGATCGGACGAAAATATGATCGACGCTATCTGTTTACCACCGGGGGGATGCCGTCGGTTCACAGCGCTACGGTTGCTTCCCTGACCACGTTGGCAGGCTACTTGCAAGGTACTGACTCGTTTCTATTCGCAGCATGTTTTATTTTTGGGAGTATTGTGGTCTATGATGCGCTTAATATTCGTTTTCAAGCCGGCCGTCATGCTGCTCTGCTCAACCAATTGAGAAATGCTTCGGGCAACGAACGACTGAACGAATCGTTGGGACACACCCCGTTGGAAGTTTTGGTCGGGATTGCGTTAGGAGTAGGTCTCACGTTTGCCGGGGTACTGATCTAGCTTTTGTTTTTCTATGCATCACGTACGGCATTTGGTTCTCAAAGTCACTCTGTTCTTGCTGTTGTCGATGTATGCGCTGTTTAATGTGGCCGGATATCGGTTCGATTTTGAAGAAAATACCATCCGAAAAACCGGTGTAGCCGATATTTCGGTGTATCCCAGTTCAGCCAGTGTATTTTTAGACGGCCGCATTGTGGCAGAACATACGCCGGTGATCGTCGACGATTTGGATCTGGGAACGCATTTTCTGGAAATACGCAAACCCGGTTTTGTTCCTTTATCCAAGCCGATCGAAATCCAGGAACAGTATGCTGCCGTTCTAAAAAATCTCTATCTGGTACCGCAAAACCCCCTACCATTTCTCGAATACGTGGGATTTCAGGCCGATCAAAGTATCGAGAATGAAAGTTTTATCTTATTGGTTAACAATTCGGCGCATATCGGATGGTTGCTGGATAAAGAACGTAACGAAGTACATCTTTTGGATTTACCGTTTTCCGGCGAGGTAAAGAGCCTGCTGACGCGTACTTCGCAGCAGCTCATCCTGGAGACCTCTACGGGGGTATACCATTTGAATCTGACCAGTCGGGAATGGGAACCGATCAGGCTGGATACCAGTAGAGTAAGCCGGATATTTTTGTCTTCGCGCAACCCCGACACGCTCTTTTTTATCGAAGATCATAATTTATTTCAATTATCGCTGCTTTCGGGAAAAAAGGAACGTATTCTGTCCGGTATCTCCGGGGCGGCGCTGATCGATACCGTTTTACTCTACTGTAATCTTGCCAGTCAGCAATCCTATCGGATTCTGCTCAGTCGTTTACAAGCTGAAGGATCGCTCGGAATACTCAAAACCGCCGAGAACTTTTGCCCTCTGGAACGTGTCACTCCAGTAACAATATCCAATGCTCTTTTCTTCGACGGACGACTCTATGTCGATGGGAAAATCGTAGAAGAGGGAATTCTGCATGCCGGAGTTCATCCTACCGGTGTCACAGCATATTCATCGCTCTATAGTGTTTATCAGTATGACAACAGCGACCATAAATCTGTTTTGATTACCCGCTTCAAAGATCCGGTGAGCGGACTTGCGTTTGGTGCTTTTCCTCATCAGTTGTTTGTATCCACAGGAAACCGTATCGTTTTATGCGATACGGCTAATGCGATCTGTTCCGATTTCCTTTCCCTTGATCTGCCAGTGCGGGTCGTATGGTTCGATGTTTCTCATACTATGCTCATCTTTCAAGCAGGCGATCATCTTTATGTTTTTCATACCGACTTCTGGTCATCGAACAACAAATGGTTCTGATATTCCGCGCGCCTCATAAAAACGTTTTGTAAAATATCAGTCTTTGCCGGATAATAGTCCTTGGGTTGTAAATTCTCCCCAAATTACCGTATCTTGTAATGTATGTATGGCAATAGTGTGGCTTCTGCTTAGTATCTATGGAATTGTGGTAGTTTTGGGGCTTACATCGCTTTTTCAGCGGCAACGTCTGAAACGGGGTGAGGAACTGGCACATGATCATATTCTGCTGGAAATTATCGTTTCCAAAAACAGCGAAGAAGAGCAACGCGGCCCTTTGGCGGCCGAACAGGTCTTCTCCAGTCTGCACAGTATCTATCAGAAAAGAAATTCTGTCAGCCGCTGGTTTGGCGACGTGCAGCCGCGTATCAGTATCGAAATAGCCAATTTCGGCGATTTAATACGATTTTACGTATGGATCCGTTCCGATCTGAAAGAGTTGTTTGAAAGCCAACTGTATGCCCAGTATCCGGATATCGAAATTTACGAACGCAAAGATTACGGAGAAACGCTGACACAGAAAAAATCCCTTATCAGCGCTAAATTATCCCTTCAGGAGCCGTATGTTTATCCGATCAAAAAGTACCGGCAGTTTGAGGATGCGATCGCCAAGAAAACCTATGATTCGCTCTCCGGAATCGTCTCTTCTCTTTCCAAACTTCATCAGGCCGAAGACAAGGCGGTAGTACAGATCATTTTTTCGCCCTTGGCGGACAATTGGCACAAAGCCGGTTTACGGCATATTCAATTAGCTTCGAACGCTTCGTCTTTCGCATCCAAGATGCGTCTGGCGTTTTTACAATGGAGCATGCAGAATGAGCTTCTGCTCAAAGGTATAACTATCCTGCTCTTCCCTTTCGCCATCTTGCGGAACGTCATTCGTGCTTTTCTGCCCAAAGACTCTTCGGCTTTGGACGAACTGGAGAAAATTCAGCGCGGTGAAGAGATTCGGGACGATACGATCAAAAATTCGATGCTGGGCAAAATCGCCAAGCTTGGCTTTAAAGTAGCGATCCGGATCGTTTATGCGACCGATAACGCCGATATGCGTGCCGCCGAATCGAAAGTGCGGGAAATCGCCGGAAGTTTCAAGCAATTTAATTTGCCGCACCTGAACGGGTTCAAAATCGTTTCCACCAATCGCAACCGGCAGCTTATTCTGAGCGCTGCCCTGAACCGGGCAATGGACCCGGCCTTTATTCTGAATGCAGAGGAACTGGCCTCGGTCTTTCATCTGCCGATCAGTACGATCGAAGTTCACAATATTGCCGTTATCACCTCTAAGACTCTGGCGCCTCCCCAGAAGGTTCCGCTTCTAACGGCCGGCAATCCGGAAGTCACGCCGTTAGGCGAAAGCAATTTCCGCGATCAGCGTAAACCTTTTGGTATGAAACGCGAAGATCGCCGCCGGCATCTGTATATCATTGGTAAAACCGGTATGGGAAAGTCGACTTTGTTGGAGAATATGATCTATGCCGATATTCAAAACGGCAATGGTCTGGCGGTGATCGATCCCCACGGCGATCTGGCCGAGAAGGCGATGAGTTTCGTGCCGGCGAAACGTACCAACGATGTGATCGTCTTCGATCCGTCCGACGTGCAGTACCCGCTGGCGTTCAATATGATCGAGCAAGTCAGTCCAGAGCAGCGCAATCTGGTGGCGTCGGGACTGGTTGGCGTCTTTAAAAAACTGTATGCCGATTCGTGGGGCCCGCGCCTGGAATATATTTTGCGTAACACTATCCTGTCCTTGCTCGAATATCCCAATTCGACCATGCTGGCAATCATGCGAATACTCACTGACGACGATTTCCGCGAAAAGGTGGTGGCCAAGGTGAGCGATCCTCTGGTTAAGAATTTCTGGGTGAGCGAGTATAATAAAATGTCCGATAAACAGCGAATCGAAGCGATTTCTCCGATCCAGAACAAGGTCGGACAGTTTTTATCCAGTTCGATCATCCGTAATATTCTGGGACAACCCAAATCAGCTTTTCAGATCCGTTGGGCGATGGATAACAAGAAGATCGTCATCGTAAACTTGTCCAAAGGCAAGATCGGCGAAGATAACAGCGCCTTGCTGGGCTCGATGTTTGTCACGCGCTTTCAGCTGGATGCCATGAGCCGGGCCGATATGGCCGAAAAGGACCGTAACGATTTTTACCTGTACGTGGACGAGTTTCAGAATTTTGCCACCAACGCTTTCGCCACAATCCTGTCCGAAGCCCGCAAGTATCGTTTAAACCTGGTTATTGCGAACCAATATATCGCTCAGATGCCTGAAGAGGTACGCGACGCGGTCTTTGGCAATGTCGGTTCGATGGTCTCGTTTCAGGTTGGTTTTGACGATGCCGAATATCTGCAAAGCCAGTTTAACGAGGAGATCCTGCCCAAGGATTTGCTCCAGCTTCCCCGCGGTTTCGTGTATCTGAAAATGCTGGTCGATAACATGCCCACAAACACCTTTTCTGCCAATACGTTTCCGCCGATGAAAGTAGAAAATGCCGATCTGCAAAAAGACAAGGTCCAAAAAGTATCCAGGGAGCGCTACGGAAAGAGTCGTGAGATCGTCGAAGATAAAATCCGTCGCTGGGCCGAAAGTATGGGACAGGAAAAAGAAGAACCGGTCAAGAAACCGGCCAGGAAATAGCGGACATTACTTGGTCGAATCCAGGTATACCCAGCGTGATTGTTGGGCTTTTTTTGATATATAGCGTGCGTATAAAAATGCCAGCTCCGCCGGAAATGCCAGCAACAAAAAACATAAGAATCCTGCCGGATCGGCTTGTAAAGCTTTCACCAGTACGGAAGAGTTTATGCGAGGATGATTCGTTTGCTTTTTCGTTTCCGATCTGGTCAATACAGTCCTGGTGCGTATATACTGCCAGATATAGTCCCGCATGGTTGCCGGAAGCCGGAAGTATACAAAAATGTCGGAGAAATACTGAAACGATAGATCGTTCTTCCGGCAAAACAGATACATATTCAGATCTGTGCCAGGTTCGTCGGGGAGTGTCAGCGGGGTATATAATTTTTTTGAAAGGAGCATCAATCTGCCGGTAGCGCAGTAGAGGTTGTTTGTGACGTCCTTACTGTCCTGCAAGATCTTCCGGATGGCATGTTTCCCGCGGCTCGCCTGATACCCGATATTGTATATCCCCGTTTCTATCGTAACCGGCCGGTTTTCTACCGCTGCCAGGTCGATCTTTTCCCTAATTGCCTTGGTCAGTACCCGATCGAATATATTGTCGTCCGGCAGAAGAATATCTCCGTCCAATGAGAGAAGAAAATCGCTGTGTATTTGTTGTTTGCCTTGGTTAAACGCCAATGCTTTTCCCAACCGGATTTTATGACAAACAAGGCGAATTTTATCATTTGCCTCAGTTTCTCGACGTATGAGTGTTTCGGTCAGATCGGTACAACCGTCCGCCACGATAACCAGAGAATCGAACAAAATTCCGATAGAAAGACTTTGGCGAAAGATCGACCGGATGAGCGCGACGATGTTTCTCTCTTCGTTATATGCGCAGATCAGAATGCTGAAACTTGTCATTGTAGTCTTGAGGTTTTAAAGACGATAAAATGTTTATTTTTCGTATGAAATATTCTATAATAAGATGTGAGAACTTCAAAAAAACTCGAAATTTATCAAATAAAAATACAAACTATGTGGATGGGAATGTATAAGAAAGCCGTTTCCGGTTTTACGATCGGGCTTTTTTTCTTGCAAATCGCCTGCGCCAATCTGATCGTGGCCACCGTTCCCAAAGTCGAGGCGTTGTACGGTGGTGATCCGAACCCGGCAGGGGCAACGGGGGGGTATACGGTTATCGATTCCCAGGAACCCAGTGATGGTCTCCCCCCCGAGCCCCCGGTTCCCCAGTGGGTCGAACTGAATGCGAATCCGTCCGCAACGGCACTGGTGCTCAATCGTACGGATTATTATTCGGTCGATCTATCTCCATCCGTACCGCTGGGCTTTTCATTCCCTTTTTTTGGCGAATCTAAAACTTCGATAAAAATCGGGGCCAACGGGTATGTCCTTTTCGACGATACTCCGACCTATCCTCCTTTTCCCAATAATGCCATTTTCGCCACGGGATGGGAGAGTGTCATCGGCCAGCCGCAAACTGTTTATTACTGGTTCGATGCCGACAATGACCGCTTCATCGTCGAGTTCGATCAGGTCATGATGAGTGCCTACGATAGCAGCTATAATACCCACGATCTTTCCTATTCTTACCAGATTATTCTAAGTCCGGATGGGAATGTTCTCCTTCAGTTTCACAACAATCCTGATCCGGGGCTCAATGCTTACCTTTTTTCGTATCTGAATTTTTACAACGGGATCAATTATTATTACATAGGAGCGAATGATCTCAATTATCAGTACGGTCAGTATTTGACCCCCGAACATGCGATTTTGTTTATCCCGCCTGATCCGCGTGTGCCGGTCGTCAATGCCGGTCCGGATGCCAATGTGGCTGTTCAGGTACCTTACGACCTGCAAGGGCAAGTTTCCCTTGCTTCGGGGGATCCGGTATCTATTTTGTGGGAAATTGTTACTTCTCCCGGCGGCAGTCATCCTCAGCTGCAAAACAGCAATCAGGCTCAGGCGATCTTTGTGACAGATGTTGTCGGAACATACGAACTGAAACTGACTGCCACCAATACGTCCGAAGGTATTACCCGCGAAGATACGGTTATTCTGGAGGTGATCGATCCTCCGTTTATGGTAAATGCCGGACCAAACCAGGAGATTCTAAGCGCTAGTCCAGTTTCCCTTACAGGAACGATTACGAATCCGAACGGATATTATACGCAGCAAAGCTGGTCTTTTGTCACTGTTCCCGCCGGCAGTACCCGTACCGACGCCGATATTAGCAATGCCAGTCAGGAAAATGCCGCTTTTACCCCTGATGTAAACGGAGTGTATGTACTGAAGTTCCGTGTGTCGGATTACTATAATCCGACTGTTTTTGCCGAAGATACCGTCCAGATCAACGTTCAGCCGGCGACCATCCGCTATTTTTCCGATCCCGGACATACCGTTCCGATTTCGAATCTGGCTCCACCGCAGACACTGTATATTCAGCTTACCGATCCGAACCTGGATCAGGGGGAAAATCCGGTTGTGACATTGGCAACCTCTTCTTCAGACCAGGAGCATCTTACGTTAACCGGCGGAGGCGGATCGAATTTCTTTGGCCAGATCCCGGTTTCCGAAGGGACTTTTTCCGTAGATAATAATATCTTGGAAGTACAGATAGGCGACGTTGTGACAGGTCACTATGACGGTGTAGCCCCGGAGATATTACAGACCTACGATTACTCGCAATCCGGAGCGTACGATCAGGTTCATGAAATTTCGATTCCTACGTATAAAATGGCGTCCAATATTCCCTATAACGATCGTTTGTTATACTCCGACGGCAACTCGCTCTTTTTTGAACACGGATCTTCCCTCCGCGTCGTGCCCACGGCCGATCCGACGGATCAGGTTGATGTTTCTAAAAATGGTTTTACCTTTGCCTTACTGGCCCGGAAAGGACGTACGTTGTATGATGTCCAGAACTATTTTTATGACGCGAACAGCACTGATCATCGTCAACTCCTGACGCTGGATGCTCAGGGTGGAATTCAGGAAATTCCATTTCAGGTTCAGGTTGATCAATCATTATTCCCAGATTACTACCCATCTAATAATTTCCAAGCGAGAGGTTTTCAATCCGCGCTTTTTACCGGATCCGGCAGTACGCTCAGCGGGTCCGGGTCATTACTGACCGGAGATGATGTATTGTTATTGCTGGGCGATACCCAGTATGTGTCCGGGGTACCTGCCAGTCATATCAGCATTGTTTCCAATCCGGAGAACCCCCATCTCGTAGGAGACCTCTTTTTTGATGATCCTACGCTGCCGTATGATCTGTCCAAAACAACCCTTGCGCAGCAATTTTTTATTGATACAGAGAACAATCTATGGATACCGGCAACACGGGGGTATACTTCCGGATTACCGTTTTCTCCGCATTTTAATTTCATCGAACAGTTTTTTCTCAAAATTCCCCAAATAAACGGAACCTATGATCTTCACAACATATCTCTCAAAGTGGATGTTCCTCAATACGGTCCGAATTTATCGGGCATATCGGATATATTTTTTGCAGATGAAACGAATATGTTGTTTTTCTACTGTACGTCCGATGATTTTAATGCGTGCTACCGCTACCATGCTGACGATCAAACTTTTGAAGAAGTGAATCAGGCAGTGAATAATCGAATTGCTTTGCTGCCCGAGTTCCTCAGCCCGCAAGGAGCGTTGCGTTACCAGTTTAACAGGTTCTTTTACCAGCCGGACGGTTCGATCGATTTGCTTTTGACACGGCATGAACAAAGTGCCGACCGGTTTAGCATTCCCGTGTTGTTCTGTTCGGTCGATAATCCTCTTGCGACTATTGGGAATTGGAATTTCACCTGTTATCAGGATCAAACCGATAACCCGTATCAGCTGCAATCCGTATCTCCTCGCAGTAACGTGATTTATGACCGTGAGCAGGGTCGTATTTATTATATGGACGACATGCTGGTATTCTTTGATCTAAACGATCATACGTTCCACTGGATGTTTACCCCGCAGTATTCCTGGGATACTGCCGACGAGATAGACTCAGGTACCGGAGAGGTGTCGTACTTTGACAGTTCCTATAATCAAACCGATCCGGAAAATGCGCCGGACGGACGTACGACCTGGTGGAACCAGCAGATATATCGCCTTACATTCTCTTCTATAAATCCGGCCGCTACCAATATGCTCCTGAAGTGGATCGGCGATAATACCATTGGACAGGCCGAAGATCCCGAAGATAACCTGTGGTATCTGGAACTTAAGCATCCCGAAAGTGACGTGTGGGATACGTTGTTATCTTCGGTGAATGAGAATAATACCGGCGGGCCGGTAGTTCGTACCGAACAAAAATTATTGAACTTGCCGGATTTTCAGAATTATCTTGACCCGGACGGTGTTTTGACATTCCGGGTTCGGGAGTTTGAAGGAGTTTTTAACTCGGGCCCGTCGGCCTCTCTTTACACCGATTATACTTCCGCTTCTTCGGGAGTAGATGCTCCGTTCTCGCTTGACAGTTCTTCTCTTTCTTTTAGCGGAAATTCAGCTCCGACGGCCAATGACGATACTGCCAGTGTTGTTCAGGACTCCAATAATAACACACTTGATGTACTGGCTAACGATACCGATCCGGATGGCGATACATTGACGATTACGATCGTTACCGCCGGCGATCAGGGAGGAACGACCAGTATTTTGGGAAACCAGGTTCTCTATACACCTTCGGGAGGGTTTACCGGTACCGAAACCTTTACGTATACGGTCGACGACGGGAACGGGAATACGGCCAGCGCAACAGTGACGGTACAAGTAACAAGTAGTACCGCTCCCACGGCAGTCGATGACTCGTATTCTCTGGATCAGGACACTGTCTTAAACCAGGGTGCGCCGGGTGTTTTGAGCAATGATAGCGATCCTCAGGGAGATCCTCTGAGTGCCGTCCTCGTTTCTGATGTATCTCATGGGATGTTGAATCTGAACAGCGATGGTTCTTTTACCTATACTCCTACTTCGGGTTTTTCGGGTACGGACAGTTTTACGTATTTGGCCGAAACCCCGCCTGTCGGTTATAGCAGCGGCGAGCAGAGTAATGTTGCGACGGTTACGTTGACTGTTAATCCTACAGGGAATAACGTGCCCGTGGCTAACGACCAGAGCGTGAGCGTCGATGAAGATTCCTTTGTAGATATCTCTCTGGATGTGAGCGATCCCGACGGAGATCCTCTTTCCTTTACTATCGATATTGATCCTGTTAACGGAACATTGCTTGATCAGGGAGGCGGAGTCTTTCAGTATACCCCATTCCCGAATTTTTACGGCTCAGATTTTTTTCTTTATACAGCTTCGGATGGTAATGGTGGAACTGATTCGGCGACAGTCAGTATTACGATAAATCCTGTGAACGATGCACCTGTTGGGAATGATGATACGTATACTTTGGATGAAGACGGAACATTGAATGAACCGGCAGCCGGAGTTCTGACGAACGACACGGATACGGAAGGTGACACATTAAGTGCAGTCCTGATTACAGATGTAACGAACGGAACACTGACGTTGAACTCGGATGGTAGTTTCACGTATGTTCCCGACGCTAACTTCAACGGGACGGACAGTTTCACCTACCAAGCCAATGATGGAACGGATGATAGCAATCTCGTCACAGTAATCATTACAGTGAACAGTGTGGACGACTTTG
>JBDHUY010000010.1:0-72994 GCA_039809385.1 Candidatus Altimarinota bacterium | reverse complement strand
TTGACTTTTGACTTTTGACTTTTGACTTTTGACTTTTGACTTTTGACTTTTGACTTTTGACTCAGTCCCCATGCGCTGTCCCAAATGCAAAAATATCGAAACCCGCGTCATTGATTCTCGTCTGACCGACGAAGACAAAGCTATCCGCCGACGCCGCGAATGCGAGAAGTGCGCCCATCGTTTCACCACGTTTGAACGCCCCGAATTTGCCAGTTTTATCGTGATTAAAAACGACGGAACGCGCGAACCGTATGATCGGGACAAACTTGAGCAGGGCATTTGGCGAGCCTGCACGAAACGACCCGTTACCCAGGAACAGATTGCGTCCTTGATCAACGGTCTGGAAGAAGGGTGGGCTGCCAATAAAAAAGAGATTTCCACCGCCCGCATCGGCAACGAACTTATGCAGGAACTCAAGAAACTCGACGAGATCGCTTATATTCGTTTTGCCAGCGTTTATAAAAAGTTTCGCGATATCGAAGAATTCAAATCCGAACTGGACAAACTGTTCGGGTAATAGTTTTTTAGAAAAAACCAGAACGATTTTTTAGGACCTGTCCTCATGAATATACGCAGTATTGTACTTGGATACATCGGTCTGAGTATCGCCTTGGGAAGTTGTACCGTAATGATGCCCATAACGGCAGGCCAGGGGGTCGTATTCCCCGAAATGCAAGAGAATCCGGCTGATTTAAGCGTTTTTTTGCCGTTTCCCCCGCCGATACCGGTACGTAAAAAGAACACCCAGCCTTTTATCCAAGCCAAAGCGGCGCTGGCCATCGATTTTGATTCGGGAACGATTCTGTACCAAAAAAATATACGTGCATCTTTGCCGATTGCCAGTCTGACAAAACTGATGACATCGATTGTAGCGATCGAAGCAATCGCCGACTTGGAAGAATCGGTCGCCGTTCCTCCGGAAGTACGCACGATCGAACCATCCAAGATGAATCTGATCCCGGGAGACAGGATCAGTTTTCGGGATCTGATCCGCGGCGCACTGATCCATTCTGCCAATGATGCGGCCTATGTGTTGGCCTACAGTATCAAAGATCTGGTGCAGCGGATGAACGCAAAAGCGCGGGAATTGATGCTGAACGATACCGAATTTTCCAATACGATCGGGTGGGATGAGGAGAAAAACTATTCCAGCGCCTTCGATTTGATGAAAATCATGCGGTACGCCCTTACAAAGCCGCTCATTCAAAACAGTATAGGAATAACCAACCTCACGGTTACTTCTTCGCGCGGGAATAGCTATCGTTTGGAGAACACCAACAAATTGCTCTCGAGTTTTCTCACCGAAGTCGGCGGCAAGACCGGGACAACCGATCTGGCCGGCGCCTGCCTGATAAATATGTTTAAAAACCCGGACGGAAACCGTATCCTGACCGTTGTGCTGAACAGCCCGGATCGTTTCCAGGAGAGTAAAGTACTGGCTAACTGGACGCTCGAGAACTTTGAATGGCGATAAAAAGCCAAACTACATCATACTTCAACAAAAACTGTTGCTTCTTCGAAAAAGATATATACTATACATGTACTTCTATTTTTTACATGTAAGCATATGGGCGGCGGCGATTGCAAATGCGGAAATTGTAACTGCGGAAAACAGTAAGGTACTTGCAAAAATACCCGGCGGATGCAACAAAACAAGATATTTTTTCATATATCTTTTTTATGATAGATACTGAAAACGGAATAGAAAATCGGAACGAGATTATCAACACTGATACCATAACCAGAAGAGAATTCAACAAGATATTTTTAGCCTTTATAGCAGGACTTTTTATCATGCCGGCCTGGCTACAGGAAATTTCGGGGCAACGTCATAAGCATAGAAAAAGTAATAATAAACAACTGATTTTAGCTGAAGGTTCCGGGAAATATCGGATGATACAAAATATGTTACGCCAGTTTATCCCGGAAGGGCAAAAAGATCTTGCCGATCTTGAATATATGCGACGAGATCTTTATGAACAATCGCTTGAGATTCAAGAAACTGCCAGAGTTAAAAAGGAAAAGCTTCCGCAGCTTGACCGCTGGTCTCCGGAGGAAGCCAGGGAGCAGTATTTTGCCGCGATCGAAAGAATAGACTTAGAGAAGAGGACCGAATTGAGAAAAATCGTAATGGCTTTTGCCAAGCAACTACGACATGCCCGAATTTCGCATACTGCATTGAAAGAACTCTACGAGGTTGATACGTCACCGTTGGTGGTTACAAACGGTTTTCGACCCGACCGGCTTGTTACTATGAAAGGCGAAAAAATCATCGATTACACCGGAATAGAAACATATATGGAAGACGAAAACTTTCTAATATTATTGAAAGAACTGGGACTGGTACGCAGTATTACTAATCAAAAAAAGACCTATTCGCTAGATGGTCGGACAATTGATGCTACAAGTTTCTTGATACGCGCGCATATTATCGTTTTTCTGAACCGGCAGGGGTTTGATCCGCCTCTCACCGCAAAGCAGTATACGACACTTTACGACTTCTTTCTAACGAAACGATGGATCCCGATTGCAACTGGCAGTGTAAATATGTGCCCCGGTCCTATTTCGATACAATACTATAATTGCGAACTCGGAAAAAAAAGCAGCGTTGTCATCTCCTGTACATCCGGAAGTGAGTGTGAAGGAGTTCCACGATCTTTTGAGGATTATTATTTTTCCTTACAACGCAATCAGAAAAACCAAGACTAAGCCGCAAACGAGAATACATCATCCAAACCAGCCGCCTTTTTTGCTGCCTTTTTGTAAATTTAGCAGTTCTTTGTAGAGCTCTTCTTCTTTTTTGGAGAGCTTTTTGGGAATGTGAATTTTGACCGTAATATAGTGGTCGCCTTTATGCTCCGTCCCGACGCGCACTACGCCCAGTTCTTTTAAACGGATAATCTCAGCATCCTGAATGCCCTTGGGAATCTTTACCTCTTTTTTACCATAGAGCGTGTCTACCGTCACACTATCCCCCAGCACCGCCTGAATATTGCTGATTTCCAGGGATGTATGAATATCGGTTCCTTTGCGGGCAAATTTTTTACTGGGTTCTACCCGGATAAAGAGGTACAGATCACCGTCGGACTGGTCTTGACGCCCGGCATTGCCTTTTCCACGCAGACGAATGTTACTGCCATCTTCGATGCCAGCCGGGATTTTTACGGTAAAGCGGTCGTTGACCGACACACGTCCTTGTCCCCGGCAGGTATGACACTGCTGTTCGGGAATCTTCCCTTCCCCGCGACAGGTATCGCACAGAGAAACACTCTGGATATTGCCAAGGAAACTACGCTGGACAAACGTTATCTGACCGGAACCATTGCAATTTTTGCAAGTAACGAGCTTGGAACCGGGTTCTACTCCGTTACCGTGACAAGTGCCACAACGATCCTCGCGCGGCAAAACCAGTTCTTTTTCGATACCGAAAACGGCTTCTTCGAAGGTGATCGAAATAGCATGTTTGAGGTCTTCGCCTTGAGCAGAGCGACGGCTGCGCGACCGGGTTCCGCCACCGGAAAAGTTGCCGCCGAAAAAAGTCTCGAAAATATCTTCGAATCCGCCAAAACTTCCACTGCCGCCGCTAAAACCGGAAAAATCGAATCCGCCGAATCCGCTGCCTCCATGCCCCGCACCCTCTTGATACGAACCAAAAGTATCATATTGTTTTTTCTTTTCCGGATCGGACAAGACTTCGTAGGCTTCGTTAATCGTCTTAAATTTGTCCTCGGCCTCCTTGTTGCCTTTGTTACGGTCTGGGTGGTGCTGCAAGGCCAGTTTGCGATAGGCTTTTTTGATATCGTCGATCGTGGCCGTGCGCGCTACGCCCAATGTTTCGTAGTAATCTTTCTTTGGCATTCTTTCTCTGTGAGTGCTAATACAAATCTAATACTATCGTTTAGCACACACCTTGTCTAGATCAAAATAGAAATATCTTTCTAAAAACCTATCTCTGTTTTTTGATCACGACACCAAATTTCAAGTACCTATGATGGTACAGTTCATTGGCAAGGAAGAAAAAGTTCAAATATCAAAATGTATATAATTCATGAAGTTAATAGAGGTGAGAGAATTGATAGAAGTCTCTTGTCCTGTTTAATATTTGGATTTTAGTATTCTTTTGAACTTTGAAATTTAAACTTGGGGATTACTTTCCATGTTATTGAGTATCTACTGTTCAAAATGCATTTATATCGCTTTGAAGTCGAAATAGTATGAGGATTGTTTCCGGCAAGAAGCTCCGATGAAGATTGAAGCAGAGACGGGAAGCTTCATTTTTGGATATACGAGTTTGTAGAAAATGATAGAATACGTATAACTTCTTTCTAAAAAGCATATTTTCGGTAAAAATGTATTCGAGAAAAAATTTTCTTCCGCAATCTCGCGAACCTTTTGCCTGCCGGAATTGCCGGCAACTCAATGACGACCGAAATCCGTCACCGCGTAACCACTGCCGTTTCTGTCTCTATTCGCTCCATGTAGACCATGCGGTGCCGGGAGACCGTTTAAGTACCTGTAAAACAACCATGAAGCCGGTTGCGGTCGAATATTCCGGCAAAAAAGGTTATATGATTGTGCATGAGTGTCAATTTTGCGGAAAAACCATGAAAAACAAGAGCGCGGAGGATGATAATTTTGATCTCATCGTCGAGCTTACCAAGGTGTAAATCTCAAAGTTCAAAAAAACAAATCACAAAAGAAATCCAACGCTCAAATATCAAAATATGCTTCTCGTCATAGTGAAACAGTTGAAATTTGGGCTTTGGTATTTGAATTTATTTTGACATTTGAACTTTGAGATTTGATATTACGACTCTCGTTCTATGCTGGATCTACTCGCCCTAAAAGCAAAACTTTCCCAGTATATCCAAGAATCCCCCGTGGTAGTCGCCGTTTCGGGCGGACCGGATTCGATGTTTTTACTTTGGCTGTGTCAAAAGTTCCTAAAAAAAGAGCAGATTATTGTCGCGCACTTCGAACACGGCATTCGCAAAGAGAGCAACCAAGATGCTTTACTGGTTCACGATTATTGCCTGAAACATGAGCTAACCTTTGTAATGGAATCGGCCGATATTCCAACCCTGGCCAAGCAGAAAGGTCTGTCAGTAGAAACCTGCGGCCGGGAAGCCCGTTATTTGTTTTTACGGTCAATAAAAATCCAATACAAAGGTCGCTATATTTTGGTAGCCCATCATCGGGACGATCAAGTTGAAACAATACTGCTTCATTTCTTTCGAGGAAGCGGTATACAAGGATTGAGCGGGATGCCGGAAAAACAGAACGATATACTGCGTCCTTTGCTGGAAGTAGAGAAAAAAGAGATCCTGACGTATTGCAAAAAACATCGTATCCCCTATACGATAGACAAAACCAATCTGCAGAGTACAGGGTCGCGTAACCTGATCCGGTTAGAAATCCTGCCGCTGATCCGAAAAATAAATCCGCATTTTGAGGATACCATGTTGCAAAACATGATCCAGTATCGCGATATTGCCGAATACATCGAACAGGAAGCTATGTACTTCCTGAAAAAAACTAGCCGCCCAAGTACGAAGAACGATCTCCGGAACAGGAAAAAACGTTCTCTTTGATTCTTTCTCGCAACATGAGCAATTCTCCCATGATAAAGGCCTCTTGGACATTCCAACAAGGCGACTTTGTACACCAACCGGTCGCTTTGCAACGGGGGATTCTGGAATATATCTACCGATCGGTATACGGCTCGACAGAGGGTTTAAGTTTTCGGCATCTGGAAACGATCCGTCTTTTTTGCATGACTGGCGGGTCGGGGAAGAAAAAATTGTTTGGGACTCTCCTAACGGTAGAGCATCATAACAATACGATTTTGTTCCATTATTCTGAAAAAATAAAAACCGAAGCGCAGCCTATTAAAAAGCGGTTACCGATACCCGGCAAGATTCAATACGGCGAGTACCTCATTTCGGCAGAATTCATTAAGAAAAGAACTACCGCAGACTCAGCATCGATATACATAGAAGCTGAAAACACTCTCCTTCCATTAGGCGTGCGTACCTGGAAAACAGGCGACAGCTTTCGCCCCCTGGGGATGAAAGGAAGCAAGAAATTACAAGATTTTTTTACCGATCTGAAAATTCCTCTCCGCACCCGAACAGAAATTCCGGTTATTACCGACCGCGAGAATCGCGTCATAGCCGTTTACAATCTCAGGATAGATGATAGAGTAAGGATAAAAGATCAAACAGATCGCATCGTTAAAATTTCTTTTCGGAAAATCTGAACCGCTTTATCACTTTACATTTCTATCGGGATGGAGCAGAAAAAAACGTGTCGGTGGTGCGAAAAACCATTTGAGATCACCGACGACGATCTGGCCTTTTACGAGAAAGTATCACCCGTATTTCAGGGGAAAAAATACCTCATTCCCTCCCCTACTCTCTGTCCGCAGTGCCGGCAACAACGTCGGCTCAGCTGGAGGAATGAAAGAAAGCTGTATACACGCGCTTCGTCTGTTTCGGGTAAAGAGATTGTCTCCATTTATTCTCCCGATAAACCGTTACGAGTACTCGAAGCAAAAGAATGGTGGGCGGACACATCGGATCCGAAAGCGGCGGGCAGAAATTACAGTACTACAAAAAGTTTTTTCGAGCAGTTCAGAGAATTATTTTTGGCAGCACCTCTAATGAATCTGGTAGGAGCGGAAAATACCGAAAGCGCCTATTGCAATTTATCGGCGTACAACAAGGGGTCCTATCTTTTGATCGAGAGCAGCAGCAACGAGAACAGTCATTACAGTTATTGGCTTCAAGAAAGTATGGCGTGTATCGACTGCTCGTTTAGTAACAAGTGCCAATACGGGTATGAGCTTGAAAACTGTAATGGTTGTTACAACCTGTCATATGCCAAAGACTGTAATAACTGTAGTGACAGTTATTTTCTCGAGAACTGTACGAACTGCAAGAACTGTTTTGGCTGCGTAAATCTCCGGCACAAAGAGTATTACATTTTCAATACATTCGTCGGGAAAGAGGCATACGAAAAGTTTATGCAAGAGCAACAGCCCGGGAGCGCAAAGTGGGTAACCAGTTGCAGTGAGAAAATGAAGGCTCACGCGCTGAAATTTCCGAGAAAGGCCAATCATATTGTTGATTCGGAAGATTGTAGCGGCGAATATATTCTACACTGCAAAAACTGCGAAGAAGTTTACCACGCTATCGATTCACAGCATTGTAAATTTGCCGAACATATTATCAGAAATACCCGTTTCTGTATGGACGTAAGTACAATCGGTCTCGACACGGAATTGATTTACGAAGCGATCAACACGGCAATTTCGGCATATTCTAACGCCTTTACGGTTCAGTGCTGGAGTTCCAGCTATATGTATTATTGTTACTCATGCTTCAATTCGAAAAACTGCTTTGGGTGTGTCGGCCTGAAAAACGCCGAATACTGCATTCTGAACAAACAGTACACCAAAGCAGAATACGAAAAACTGGTGCCTCGGATAATAGAACTTATGCAAAAAAACGGCGAATGGGGTGAATTCTTCCCGTCTTCCCTCTCCCCCTTCGGCTACAATGGAACCGTAGCCCAGGAATATTTCCCTCTTACTCGCGAACAAACCAAATCCAACAACCGCTTCAATTGGTCTGATTACGAATCTCCTCCGCCTCAAGTCGAAAAAATCATCAGCAAAGACCAGATGGCACGTTTACCCGACAACATCAAAGACATCCCCGACGAAATAGTCAACTGGGCTCTCACCTGCGAAATCTCCGGAAAACCTTACCGCATCATCAAGCAAGAACTACAATTCTACCGCGAACACCATATTCCCGTTCCACGACGACACCCCGATCAACGACACAAAGACCGTCTGGCTCTCCGCAACCCCAGAAGGCTCTGGGAAAGACAGTGTGATTGTGACAATACCAGTCATAATCATCACACGGTAGAGACGCAACGTGTTGCGTCTCTACCGAACGTGGCAACAAGGTGTCCCGTCACCTTTCAGACCAGCTATGCCCCGGACAGACCGGAAATTGTTTTTTGCGAGAAATGCTATTTGAAAGAAGTTTATTAAGCATAGCAAATTACTTATACGATTATCCAGAAATTATGTCTGAGAGCAGACTCTGTCGTCAATGCCAATCTGGTTTTGAGATAACCGATGCCGATCTAGCTTTTTACGAGAAAGTATCACCCGTATTTCAAAGCAAAAAGTATCAAATACCCGCACCAACAGTATGTCCGACGTGTAGGTTGATCCGACGTCTTGCTTTCCGTAACGAACGAAATTTGTATGAAAGGAAATGCGACAAAACCGGAAAAAATATAATCTCGATTTACTCTCCGGATAAACTTCATCCTCCGGTCTGGGAAAATAGCGAATGGTATAGCGAGCATGCCGATTTCACTGTATTTGGACGAGGATTTGATTTTTCCAGACCGTTTTTTGAACAGTTCTGGGAATTGAAGAAACTGGTACCCGCACGCACGCTTTTGAACCAGTCACACCTGGACGATATTAACAGTCAGTATACCAACCAGGCCGGTTATAATAAAAATTGTTACCTGTGTTTTGGCGCCGGCGGAAATGAGGACTGTCTATATGGATACAGAATTAACGGCACCAAAAACCTGGTCGATTGCACGTCCTGCGAAAAAGTCGAGCTCATGTATGAATGCGTAGATTGTATCAACAGCTATCATTGCTTCTTCTCTCAAAATTTACAAAATTGTAACGACTGCTATTTTTCGTTTGAATTGATCTCTTGTAGAAATTGTTTCGGTTGCATCAATTTAACCCAGAAAGAATACTGTATCTTTAATAAGCAATATTCGAAAGAAGAATATTTGGAAAAAATGCGGCAATATAATCTGGGATCGTTCTCTCAGATAAAAGAGCTTCTTACTACCATGCGACAACATGTCTTGAAATTTCCACGGAAGCCTCTGCATACGGCGCACAATGAAAACACTACCGGCGACAATCTCTATTATTCGAAAAATTCGTTCGAATGTTACGACTGTTTGTATTTGGAAGATTGTAAATATTGCCACGTTTTATCTCAGGAAGGACCAATCAAAGATTGTTACGACTTTACGGTCTGGGGACGGGTGTGCGAACTTGTCTATGAGAGCCAAAATTGTGGCGGATCTATCTATAGCATGGCTTTCTGTAACGATGTTTGGCATAACTGCCAAAACGTTCTGTATTGCGATAATTCGTTACGTATTAAGAACTGTTTCGGCTGTATCGGACTGCAAGGGAAAGAATACTGCATTCTGAACAAACAGTACACCAAAGCAGAATATGAAAAACTCGTTCCCCAGATCATCGAACATATGCAAAAAAACAACGAATGGGGGGAATTCTTTCCGCCTGCCCTCTCCCCCTTCGGATACAACGAAACCGTCGCCCAGGAATATTTTCCTCTTACACGGGAACAGGTCTTGCAAGATATTTCTGTAAAGACGCATAGCAATACGTCTCTACAACAGGGTCAAATATTTCATTGGTCTGATTACGAATCTCCTCCGCCTCAGGTAGAAAAGATTATCACCAAAGACCAGATGACACGTTTACCCGACAACATCAAAGACATCCCCGACGAAATTGTAAACTGGGCTCTCACTTGCGAAATCTCCGGAAAACCCTACCGCATCATCAAGCAAGAATTACAGTTCTATCGTGAACATAATATTCCCGTTCCACGACGACACCCCGATCAGAGGCATAAAGACCGTCTGGCTTTACGTAATCCCAGAAGGCTCTGGGAAAGACAGTGTGATTGTAACAATACCAGTCATAATCATCACACGGTAGAGACGCAACGTGTTGCGTCTCTACCGAACGTGGCAACAAAGTGTCCCGCCACCTTTCAAACCACCTATGCCCCGGACCGTCCCGAAATCGTTTTTTGCGAATTCTGTTACCGTAAAGAAGTATATTAATATTTTCATGCCCTCAATGACAAAAAGAATAGCTTTCATTTTGCTCGCCATCCTGCTAGCATTGCTCCCTTTTAACGCCCTCCTGACAACCTATATTCAGTTTGGACTGGATATACATCTGCCCGTGAATGCTTGGAAAGAAGTATTAGTGGTACTTATCACGATGGGATGTTTCGTAGACATGCTCTTGTATCGGAAAAAACCACGAGTGAAAACTCTCGACTTGGTAATAATCGCTTTTTTTGTTCTAAGTCTCATCTCAGCCTTCTTTCAGACCAAAGAATTGGGAAGAAGTCTCTTCGGGTTCAAATACGATCTGGAATTTTTATGGCTGTTTTTCGTTTTGAGACAAGCTCGTTTGTTTGGCAAGACAGACGTTGAAAGACTCGTACGGATCGCACTGGGTGCTGGTACTTTAGCAGTACTGTTCGCATTGCTGCAGATATTGATCCTTCCCAAAGATATCCTGCTCCTGTTCGGCTACTCGCCCAATATCAGTTCCTGGGTTCCCGGCGAAGCATTGCCGATGTATCATGCGGTAGATCAAAACGCCGATATTCCGCGTATCATGAGTACCTTGTCGGGCCCCAATCAATTTGCAGCGTATTTGCTCATTTTGATCGGGGTTACCGGCGCGTATAGCTTTTTACAACCGAATAAAGAGAGACTTGCCTGGGGTTTACTGTTTGCCGCAAGTCTTATTTGCCTCTGGTTCACCTATTCGAGAAGTAGTTACGCCGCCGCCGCTTTCATGCTCTTATTGGGCGGAATATTTTTTTTGCGGCAAAAACGTGTCAGTCGCAAACGAATAGCCGGAATCCTGGGAATTATCGTCTTGCTCGGAATCGGAATTGCAGCAATTAAGTTTGAAGCGGTTTCACAGCTATTTTTGCGTGCTTCTTCCAATCAGGGTCATCTGGAGAGAAGCACCGACGGAATTCTGTATACATTGCAAAATCCGTTCGGACACGGGATTGGAAACGCTGGCCCGGCATCGGCACGCTTTAATGCCGACAACATTGGCTGGCTGCCCGAAAGCTGGTACCTGCAAATATCGCTGGAGTTGGGAATCCCGGGAATTCTGCTCTTTCTGTTTATTTTAATATATACACTGAAAGAGCTATTGGCTCGCTATAGAAAACAGCATTCGAATACCACGCTGGGTCTATTTCTGGCTCTATTGGGAATATCGATCATGGGAATAGTCTTACATGCCTGGGAAGAATCGGCGGTAGCGTTAACCCTATGGGCGCTCTTGGGGCTGGAATTATCAATCCAGCCGGAAAAGGCCATGAATAGCGAAGTAGTTGAAAAACTACCACAAAAAAGTACTATTAAAAAAAGAACCACCTCATCTCCTTCCAAAAAAGCCTCCGCCCCCCTCCGAAAAGCAACCAAAGCTCCTCGGAAAAAGAAGAGCAATGGTGAACTACCTCATACCTAATACCAGATACTTACTACTAGATACTTGTCCCCATGGCTTTTCATCATCATTTTACCGAACAGCGCCCCGACGAGACTATCGTGTTATGGATTGAGAAACACTGGATTCGTTTTGTAAAAGTCTTATCCCTATTTCTATTTTTGGGAGCTATTCCGGGTATCGCTATTTTTTTCGTGGCAACCATGGCCTTCACTGACAATGATTTTGCCAGGGCATTACTACTATGCTTTGGGTTAATGTATGAATTGCTCGTGATACTCTATTGCTATATCACCCTGCTGCTGGACGAACTGGATCTGTTCGTCGTGACCGATCAACGGCTGGTCGATATTACCCAGGAAAATTTGTTTCACCGTCGTGTGGCGGACACGCCTCTGGAAAATATTCAGGATGCTACGGCTGAACAGAAAGGATTTCTGCCAACCATTCTCAATTACGGCGACGTTTCGGTACAAACCGCTGGCAAAAAAAGCGAATTCATGATGGATTTAGTACCGCGCTCGTTCGATATGAGTAAGCGGATTCTCGAGATTGCCAGCGAGAAACGATCCTCACTTCGTGAAAAACAAGCGTTTTCTCAATTTTCCTCATCGGTCACGACCAACGATAAACCACTCGTATAAAGAATATTTCTCATATGAGAAAAAGACCGACGATAGATCACATCGTACTCACCATCCTAGACGTACAAAGAAGCAAACAGTTTTACGTCCGTGTCTTTGGTCCCCCTGACTTCGAAGATACGGAATCCTCTATGTACGAGATGGGAGAGACCAGATTGTTCATCTCGGCTGCGTATCACCCTCTTTCCCTACCGGATCGTTTTGATCCCGACCGGGTAGGCCTCAATCATGTCGCTTTCGGCGTATCTTCCCTGAAAGAACTTCAGGAGATCGAAAAACACCTCAATCGTGAAAAAATTCAGCATAGCGGCATACACATAGATCAACACAGCAGCCAAGAAAAGATATGGCTGGACGATCCCGACGGCATCCGGCTCGAATTCTTTTTACGCGGGAAAGCTTAGACAACCAGAGAGAGGAGCAGTATACTGGGGATATACTGTCAAGAGCTTACAGCTAGCAGTTGGAGAACAGAGTCGGGAGAATGTAGAGAGAACTGGCGGGGAGATATAGGGTAACGATCCATCGAAAACTGCTGAACTCATTGTCTTCAACTTTGCACTTTGCATTTTGTACTTTTCACTTTGCACTTGCTGATCACTAACGGGCAGACACATGGGTCTGCTCTTACTAATTCTTTACAAACATATGAAAAATCTCGAACAATGGCTGAAAGATAAAATTCTGCCACAAAAAAACAAACCTTCCTCGCAGCAACCGCCGGCAGAGATGCCTAAAAAATCGTTCTTTCAAACCAAAGACAACTTATTGCGTATCATTCCGTTGGGCGGACTGGATCAGGTAGGCCGAAACATGATGGTTTTTGAAAACCGTCAGGATATCGTAATTATCGACTGCGGTCTGCAATTTCCCGACGACGTTATGCTGGGAGTAGACTATGTGATTCCGGATGTTTCCTATTTGGAAAAAAAGAAACAGAAAATCCGCGGCATCATCATTACCCACGGCCATCTGGATCATATCGGCGCGCTCAAGCATGTACTGCCCAAGATCGGCTTTCCACCGGTATTCGGCTCGCGTATCAGCATCGGATTGATCCAGAAACAACTCGAAGAAGTCGGACTGACAAATGCCACCCGGCTTACTAGCGTAGAATGGAATGAAAAATTGACGCTTGGCTCCTTTAGCGCCGAATTTGCCCGGATTACCCATAACGTACCAGGGTCATACGCAGTCATCCTGCATACGAATATTGGTACGATCGTCCATACCGGCGATTTCAAATTCGACTTCACCGCCCCTCAGCCCAACGACATTCCTGATTTCGAAAAGTTGATCGAGACCGGGAACAAGGGCGTGTTATTCCTAATGTCCGACAGTACAAACGCCACAAAAGAAGGCTATGCCAAGCCCGAGATTGAGGTCGGAAAAAATCTGGATACTGTTATCAGAGATGCCAAAGGACGAGTTATTATTGCTTCGTTTTCTTCCAACTTGGCCCGGTTGCAGCAGATCATCAATTCGGCAGTGCGGTATGAGCGCAAAATATTTTTGAGCGGCCGCAGCATGGTCGAGAATCTAGCCATAGCCAAACGTCTCGGCTATGTGAAATATCCCGAAAAAGCCATTTCCAAGATCAGCAAAGCCATTCACGACATCCCCGATCACCAGGTCATGATCCTCAGTACCGGAAGTCAGGGCGAGGAATTTTCGGCGCTGACCCGTATGGCCAACGACGAGCATGCCCAGGTTGAAATTCAAAAAGGCGACACGATTCTGTTCTCCTCTCATCCGATTCCGGGCACTGGTAACGAAAGAGCGATTATAAAGAATATTAACAAGTTTCTCAAAAAAGGCGCTCTGGTGATTACAAACGATGATTTGGATTTGCACACGACCGGTCACGGTAATCGAGAAGACCTCAAGCTTATGCTGCAACTCACCCAGCCGAAATACTTCATGCCGGTACATGGCGAATACTTTATGCGGGTTGCGCACAAAGATCTGGCGATAAAAACCGGCATGGCCGAGCAGGATATCTACTTGCCATCGAACGGGGACGTGATCGATATTCACAGCCCCAAACCGCCCGCAATTCACGCCAAGGGCCTCGATCTGGTAAATGTCTATATAGACGGACTGGGTGGAACCGAAAAAGAAGGTGCCAGGGTACTGGAAGAACGCAAAAAAATGTCACAGGACGGAGTACTGATCCTGGTATTTAAAGTAACCAAGCAGCAACAAGCACTTATCGGGCAGCCTAAAGTCATTTCGCGCGGATTTATTTATCTGGAAGAGCTGGAAAAGCTGACCGATTCAATTGCGCAAGAAGGACGTAAAATTTTTACCCAAACTACCGGCAGTACCGGAAACACCGTTCAACAGAATCAAAAATCCCACCGGGATATACGAGAAGAAGTGCGGCGGGGGTTGGGAAAATTCGTGCTGAAAAAAATCGGACGAGAACCTTTGATCATCCCGATCATCATCGAAATCGACAAAAAAGATCAGGCTGCAGGAGAAAAAGCTGCCAATCCGGAACCGAAAGAGAAGGCGGCAACAACTCACCAGTCACGCGACTTTCGACGCCGACGTTAGAAACTGCGGGCGGTATTTTGCACGGGCGCAAGATTATTCATGACCAGTGGTGCGCTTTTCCATAAAGCAATCCCGTATTCGACACCGGCGCTCAATCCCCAGGTACGCGAACGCCCCAAGATGAGTTCCAGATAATTTTTGTGCTTCATCTGACTTTCGTGACACATCATCGCTTCGCGCCACTGATCGATAACGTTACTCACGTCAACGATAACGTCGGGATGGTGCTCCGGAAAAGCCAGTACCGGAAAATGCCAGATCGATCCCACGGCATGGGCGGGAAGATCGAGCAATTCTTGCAAACCTTTATACCGGGCTAGCCGCGAAGCGTCGCGGACCAGTTCAGCCACGATCCGGTGGTCGGGATGCTGATTTTGATCCAGTGTGGGTATTAAGATAATGTCGGGGCATTCTTCCCGGATTTTGCGGGCAATCCGCAGACGATTCTGGTTCGTATATTCGATATGGCAATCCCCACCGATATCCCAAAAATCAACCCGGGCGCCCAGCATTTTTACGGCCAGTTCGGTCTCTTGTTTACGTTGCACGGGCGTACCGGAACTCCCGGCCTCACCTAACGTCAGGCAAACGACCGCCACTTCATGACCATAGGCAATTTGTTCGAGCAAAACTCCGCCGCAGCCAAACTCCACATCGTCCGGATGGGCTCCGAATGCCAATATTTTCATACAATACTACAAAGAAACAAGACGTTATCGCCATGATAAAGATAAAATGCCCCATGTCAAAATGTTCCTCGAAGATATGCCTGGCGTTCGCGCGGAGACAGCTTTTCGATCGCATAACGCAGCATAGTTCGAGGCATCACGCGGTAGTGTTGTTGTAAAAAGTCATACAGAACATTGATGTCGCGCTTCCCGATTTCGCGTAGCATCCACCCAACCGCTTTATGCATCAGATCGTGAGAATCGTGCAACAGTAGTTCGGCTATATTAAGCGCATCGTCGAACGATCTATGCTTAATAAAATGAAAACAAGCGATCATGGCAATACGTCGTTCCCACAGCAAGAGAGAATGCGCGAGCCGGTACAAAGGTTTTTTGTCCTTATTTGCTAAGTATGCTCCGACGATATATTCGGCAGAACTGTCGACCAGATCCCAGTTATTGATCGAGCCGGTGTTATTGAGATAAAATTCGTACAAAACTTTCTGTTGTGCCGGGGAAGCTTTGGGAAATTGATATGTTAGAATCAACAGCGCCGTCAGACGATGTTCGTGTATCGGGCTATGCAGTAAAGACTCGATAGCCGACAAGTCGGCAGACCTGTATGTCTTGGCTACGATACGCTGCGCGGGAACGGGAATACCCAGGAAGCGGTCACCTTCTCCATACTCGCCCGTACCCGTCTTGAAAAAACGCTGCAACACAAGAGCTTTGTCAGGGTTGGCCAGTTGCCGGAGTTCGTCAATAATCGGCTGGTCAGAGGACATAGAGGGGAAGAAATGAGATCGGAGAAGGGAGTCAGGAGACACGAAGCAAGAATCACGAAGAACGAATTAAGGAAATATAGGGAGAATAGAGAATTAAGAATTTGTTTTCCCTACCTATGTATTCAATACTTCGTACTAAGGTTTATATGGATTTTGATTCAGCTGAAAAATCGTCTTTAAGCACTTGCCCAAACTTTGCATTTTACACTTTTCATTTTGCATTTACTGGCCGCTGATCGCTTGTCTCTTCGGTAAAATCCGCTACAGTTGCCTCCGATACCCGTACCAGATCGGCAGCTTTTAGGCGCATGGAACGGGTGAGCATACCGCAGTTAAACCAGGCATCGTCGAGTTGTGTTACACTGTCGTCAAAAAAGGTTTGAAGCGAAAATAGCTTTCCGGTAAGCGGCGGAACTGATCCCGGCACCAAGCCGGTTTTTTCGAGCAATTCCTCTTTGGTGGCAAAACGGATATCACGGGTTTGTAAAACGGTCCGCAGTTTCGGCGTGGAAAGCTTGCGCGCTGCCGAAAAGCACATCAGGACAAACTCTTCTCCGGCTTTGAGCAAAATAGCCTTGACGCCCAGACGAATATCGACGCCCCGCGCCCGCGCCGATTCTTCGGACGTACGGGTTGGCTCGTGATCCAGGGTAAAAAAAGGAACGTTTGCCGCGGTAAGCAAGCTCGCAATCCGAGAGAATACCGGAGTTTCCATAGAAAAAAGAAAAAAGAGCAAATATCTCGCAGAGCGATTATACAACCGTAGCACGACGAGAGCTATAGTTTATGTTCTAAGAACCGAAACACCCGTTTCGCGAATTTTCTTCTTCTTTAATTCCAGCTTCAATTTTTCAAAAACCACAGTAGAATAAGATCAGCTTTTCTCATACTTTACCCGACTACTCTCTATGAAAAAAACGGCATTGGCTCTGGCTTGCAGTTTGATGTTTCTCACCAGCTGCGGCGTTTCTCAACCGACTACGCCGCCGATCAACCCGTCCAGTAATGCGAGCACTGTAGTAAATGACAATCAGAACCACAACGAGGGGAACAACCTGCCGGGTATCGACCAAGCAGACGCCGGGTACCTGCCCGAAACGACGCTGGAAATAACCAAAGGACAGGAAGTATCCCACAAAAAAGCAACCGAAACGGAATATAGCCCGGTTGAAAAAAGTATCGCGCTGGAACAAGGAGACTGGGTGAAAATAGGTACTGACAGCGCCGCCACGATCACCTGGCTGGACGATTCGGTAACCCGTTTATCCGAAAACACCGAACTCCATATCGAACAATTGACGTTTCAGCCGGAAGATCCGACTGAAACCAACATCCTGTATAGCGTGATAAACGGCGAAACCTGGAACAAGGCGATAGATATCGTCAACGACAAAGCCAATTTCTCGATGAAAGGCGGCGACGTGGTAGCCGGCGTACGCGGGACAACGGTTAATGTCAGGGTCCAAAATGACGAGGTTTCGTTCAAAGCCGTTGAACACGCGATCTACCTGAATGACGAAGCCCATACTACTATCAACGAAGGGGAAGAAGCATATCTTATACCTTCGTCGATCAGCGACGGGCAAAGATCGCGTATAGGAGTCCGCAAAATCGCTGCGGAATATCTCAAAAGCAACTGGTTCGCTCAAAATGTCGCCGCAGACCGACTGGTAGGCGACCGGATCAAAAACCGTATGTTTGCGTCGCTCGTTCTCAACGCCAAATCCGGAACAGGCGCCGCGGCCGCGGAAGGAATCGCGCTGCCTGCCGACCCGAAAGCAAGAGCTCTCGGATTACTGGAGCAAAGTCGGGAGCTTTTAAACAAAGCCATGTATGCTCTTAGTCAAAACGACTCGACACAAGCAAAGGAGCTGTTACATGAACGAAGTGCCTTGATATCAAACATAGAAACGACTATCCAATCGATTAGCGATTCGAACGTCCAGGCCGAACTGCGTGAAAAACTGGCCGTGCAGGGGAAATTATGGTTAAAATACGCTCCGCTGCTATTTCCTCAAGAGGAAGAAGTAATCGAACAACTGAAAAAGACCAGTTTGCAAAGTATTTCCGATGAAACAACTCGATCCCGTTTTTCAAATATACTGAAAACCCGCGACCTACTGCATCTGTCCGATGCACTACGTCAAGCGGATCAAAACCATAAAAACGAGATCTTAAAAGAATATCAAACGCTGATAGACGATGTGAAAAAGGAAGGCATAACGTCTGCTCAATGTCTGTTATTGCGTTCCGGAGGCGACTCTTTTCTGATAACCGATTTCCAGGAAAAATGCCGCGAACTTCTGAGCGGGAACGACAATACAAATCGCTCACTCCCACAACCGGTATCCGAGAATACCGAGCAACTCTTTGCCGATTTGCTCAAAAGAGCCGCGAGCATCGGATGCGAACAAAGCGATGCGGGATTGATTTTAAAAAATATTCTGGGCCAAAAAAGCAAGCTGGCTCAGGATCAGATCAGCCAAATCGTGACAGCCGTTCAAAATACCAAAAACCGTTGTCTGGAATCGCTGAAAAATCAAATAGGCTCGATGGAAAACCAGATTGCCATGCTCAAAGACCAGCTTTCGAATATCCCGTTGGAACGCCGAAGTGTGACAGACATAGCCGAAATCAAATCAAAAATAGATACGCTTACGAAAGGACTTACTGCGTTGAAACGGATTGTAACGTCTCTATCTTCTCTGTAATCGTAAAAAATATCCACATCTTGCTTTCGGTCTGAAAGCAACAAAAACTGCCTGAGAAAACGCCACTCGAACCATATCTACTCGTTCTATTCAAACGGAGAAAGTTGGAGATGGTAAAAAGAGACAATCATTCTGTATGAGGAAATTCTTCTGTGCCCAAGTACTTTAAACAAGCTCAACACACGAAGGATCAATTGTAGGGAACAATACGGTCAGGAAGAAAAGCCTGTATTACTTTTTCCCAAAGAGTGATCCCAGAAATGATTTTTTCGGACGTTCGTCCGGCAAGATCATATTATGCGAAGGAGGAGGAGCAGCAGCCTCGGTTTTTCCGTCAAAGAAATACTGTCCGGGTTTAAAACGGATCTCGATCCGTCGCCCGAACGAATCGTTGACCATCTGGACCTTAATACT
The DNA here is from genome assembly GCA_039809385.1 of Candidatus Altimarinota bacterium. Classification (GTDB taxonomy): domain Bacteria; phylum Patescibacteriota; class Gracilibacteria; order JBDHUY01; family JBDHUY01; genus JBDHUY01. The sequence goes on along the minus strand of JBDHUY010000010.1, from coordinate 53,851 downwards.
CTCGTCTTCGGTCATGAACACATCAGCGCCCTGACCGGGAGATTCCCTGGGAAGTCCTAACATCAATACAACCTCTTGTTGATTTTGGGATTGCACATCAATACGCGAGGAGGAAGAATCATTTGACATCGATGAAACCGGCTGTTCGACAACAGGTGTAGGTTGTTGGACAGCAGAATTGACAGATGCCACCACCGGATCGGGAGCTGCTACGGGCACAGCGCTAAGAGGAGCAGTATTCTCAGATGTAACAGCAGGCACAGCCATTCCAACCGGAGTCGGATGAGAAATTGCCGGCTCGGGAGGAGCAACGACCACCGCTGGATCTGGTTTAATCGAGAGCGGGGACTCGCCGGACAACGTCATCTCGCCAGATTTTGTTAAACGTAAACCTCCGGCAGTAACTGTTACAGCCGGCGGCTCGGGTTCGTGAGATACCGGCTCGACCGGTCGCTGAAACGTTTGGACTTCCGGAACTTCGGTCTCTACGGCGGCAGGGAGAGAAGTTTCGGTTTGGGGAACCGCGGGAGTAACCGGCACTTGTGCTACCTGATTTTCGACAGGAGCGGCAGGAGCCTGGGACACTGGAATCGAGATCGTTTCCGCCACTGCGGCATCGTTTTGAGTTGTTTGGGTCGAAGTCGGAGGAGTCATTACGGTTGGACCTCCAGCAGATACCATCGTCAATGCTTCTTCGGTACTGGCAGCCTGTTCGATAATCATGTTCAATCCGACCATGCTGATAATATCGGCGATGGTTTCATTCGATTCGGCCATGATAAGTTTTCCGCCGCGTTCGGATATCTGCGAATACGTACTCGCCAGAAAACCGACAATCTTACTATTGATATAGCGAAGCTGTTTGCAGTTTAAGATGACGCAACGCACCTCTTGATCGGCTACAAGCGGATCAAGCTTTGCCTTGAAATCGTCAAGATTCGATTCGTCCAGCGTACCGTCGATAACCACTACCCGTACATCGGGGTGGGTTTCAACGCCGAATATGTCGATTGTCGCAACGGTTGCCATGTGTTTTTGTTTAGAAGACCAACTCGGAAAAGGACTTTTTTATTCCCGAGATACTATTTTATCATAAAATTATACCTCCACAAATCGTTTTTAGTCAAATGACGGATATCGAAAAAAAGAGCTTTAAAAGCCATCATGTCGTACAAATCTTATATGGAAGCCATATACAATCTTCTTGTCTCTTAGAAATAAGATAACTGGTCTAACCTTTTTGAAGATTGGCAACGTTTTCCGTCTTGAGAAAAAATAACCGGATTAGCCACTACGATCAGAGTTACATGAAAACCATATTCTCTTCTGCTAGACAACCAGAACAATACCGAACGCTATGACAGCAAAAAGAATTCCTTTCTTTATTATGCTACGAAAATCGAGTTTTTCCCGAAACAAAGCCGGAAATATACGGTTAAAAAGCACAGCATAGCTCAGTACGAAGAGTGGCTGCAGCGCTCCCACGCTTTTCACCAGCGTGACGGATGTAAGAGATACGGCATAAGTAAAAGCCGCCGCTCCGCCAAACGTCAGAAACTCTTCCAGCAGAAAAACAGGCAAAACTTTTCGCAGGTGTATCGATTCCATCTGAATGACATGCCGGTATTTGGGAAAAAGCAGAAAGAAAAAAGCGATACTAAACGAAAATAAACTCGTCCATACAAATCCGGTACTCCAGCTGACCTGGTCGAACAAGTATTTATACATAACCGCCTCCGCCGATAAAAGCAGAGAACACAGCAGCATCAAGAAAAAGGAGGCACGAAAGGAAAACTTTTTTAATCCTTTGAGTGTGAGCAGTGCGCTTCCCAAAATAATAATAAAAAAACCGGCATATTGCGTAAAAGTTAACACTTCTCCTACCAGGAAAAAAGCCAAAAGCGGCACAAATATCTTCCCAAGCGCGAAAAGCGAAGATACAATGGAGGTATCCTCTGTCTGCAAAGCTTTATAATACGGGTACAAATACAGTACATCGATTAAACTGATCAGCAAAAAAAATGGTAGCAAACCCGGGGGTACTGGTCCCGGAATCTCAACAAAAAAAACTAATGGGAGAAATAGTACGTTCGAGAGTGTAGTAAAAAAAATAATAGCCATCAGACTTTTAAAAAGACTCCCAGTCAGATAATTATCCAAGATATTGGCAAAACCGTGCAACAGCGGCGTAAGCAGCGCGATAAAGATCCAGTTCATGTTTTTTTATTATGCTTTTATGGAAGGTGTGCGGGATTCCTTACGTATTATAACTCCAATCCAAAACACACCATAAAAAATGAGTCCGAAGAAGAAATATGATATCTCGTTTTCTACAAAAGAATACAGCAAGATATCAGGCTTTTGATAAGAAATTCCGAGAGGGCAGTCGCAAGATATAATAAGAGAAGGTGGAGCGTGGGGATCAATAACCGGATCCCTTTTCAAAAAAGGAAACGGGTATCCGCGATACTCCTCGAAACCACAAGGACAAGAACTAGGCTCACTGGGAGGAGATTGCAGGCTCGCCATAGCGAAATGAATCAAAGTTGAACATATAAATAAAACAAAGATAACAAAAAATTTTTGTCTCTCATACTTTTTCGTTACATCTCAAAGGAATAAAAGCATCTGGGTGTCAAAAATCACCCTGAGATCCACGACATCAAAGTTTTCAAAACGATCGGAATTTCGGTGATCCCCTCTCCCCCGCTAAAATGGCCTTTGTGATGCTCCAGGATAGTAGAAGCACCCAACCGCTTTTCGAAGAAACCCTGATTTTCCAAAGGAACGACGTCGTCATTATCCGAAAAAACGGCGAGTATCCGGTCGGTGTGCGTCCTCACTTTTTGACCATCGATCGGCGTCTCCAGCCAGGGCCGGGCGATCTCGCGTTCCTCGTCGGTCTGCAAATTCATCAACGTAAACCAGCCGGCCACGAAAATCACTCCACCGACGTTGACAGAAGAAGGAAGTTTTTCAAGATAGCGCATGATCGTCTGGCAGCCGATACTGTGTCCAACCAGAAACGTATGTTCATCCAGAGCCCCGATAATCTCGCTCAGATGAGAGACCCAGGCTTCGATACGGGGAGAAGAGGCGTCCGGCATCAAGGGAACATCTACACGGATATCCTGTTTCTCCAATGCACTTTTCAACCAGGAAAACCACCCCTCTCCAGGCGAACCATCCCAACCATGCACGATAACAACACGCGGATATGACATAGGAGTAAGAGAAAGTTAGTGAGAGACAAGCACTAAGGAGTATTGACTTTGGACTTTGGACTTTGGACTTTGGACTTTGGACTTTGGACTTTGGACTTTGGACTCTCTCCCTGGTACGCCCGGCAGGAATCGAACCTGCGACATCCAGCTTAGAAGGCTGGCGTTCTATCCACTGAACTACGGGCGCATAAGCTTTATCCTCCCAATCTGTCACTCGTTATTTTCCCCTGATCGATGGTAATAACTCGTTTCTGAACAAACTTTACCATATCAAGAGCATGACTCGTGAGTAAAACAGTAGTACCAAGTCCGTTGATCTTTAGCAAGAGGTTCATAATCGCATACGAATTATCCTGATCCAAATTGCCGGTCGGCTCGTCCGCAATCAGCAGACGCGGCTGGTGTACCAGCGCCCGGGCGATCGCCACACGCTGTTGCTCGCCTCCCGACAGTTCGTCGGGAAAGTTCTCTTGTTTACTCAATATCCCGACCAGATCCAGCACCTGCGGAACGCGGGCGTGAATCGCCTGGTCGGTTTCCCCGCAGACTTCCATAGCAAACGCCACGTTCTCGTACACGTTTTTCTTCGGCAGTAACTTGTAATCCTGAAATACGACACCGATTTTGCGTCGATACAATTGTAACGTCCGGTCGGACATATCGGCAATATTGATCGTATCCACCAGAATACGACCAGACGACGGCTTCTCGTCGCCGACCAGCAGTTTAATGAGCGTCGTTTTGCCGCACCCCGAAGGCCCTGTCACACAGACGAACTCGCCCGGCTGGATCGAGAGATTAAAATCCTCGAAAACCCGGTGTCCCGGATATTTCTTTTCGATATGTTCCAGAATGATCATAAGACAGGTATCGGTCAAAGTACGAGTATTAGTATGCGAAAAAGCGTCGTAAAAGACAACCTGAAATGACAAAGTGGAACCTGGAAAGTTCAAAACTCCAATGCCAAATCTGAAATTAATCTACAATTTAGCTTTTCAACAATACTATGTTTTGATATTTGGGTTTTGATATTCTTTTGGGATTTGAAATTTGAAATTTGAACTTTGTCATTTAGGCTTTTTTTGTAACCCTTTTTATCAGGCAACGTTATACTAGGTGAAAAGGCATACTTTATTTCCTTACTTTTATTTTTTCTATGAAAAAAGGCGCCATCGCCCTGATGCTGGCAATCCTGTTTCAACTCGTGCCCGTAACGCAAGCACAGCAGAGTACAAGCCCGGCAACGACGAGCGGACCGTTTGTGGATGTAACCGATCCGACTGTCTACGACTATGCGGCCATTAAGTACCTCAAAGAGAATAATGTGGTGCAAGGCTACGCCGGCGGGTACTTTTATCCGCAAAACCCGATCGCGCGCTCCGAGTTCGTCAAGATCATCGCCGCAGCGCAAGGATTACCTTTAAAAGAGACCAAATGCGGATTCAGCGATGTGGACGAAAAACACTGGGCAGCCCAATATATCTGTGCGGCAAAAAAAGCCGGCTGGGTCAGCGGATACAGCGACGGAACATTCCGCTTAAACGAGACGATCACCGCCTCCGAAGCCAGCAAGATTTTGGTAAATGCCTATAAGATTGGCACACAGACGGACCCCTCCATTTGGTATAAAGGCTATTTTACAGCATTGGCACAGAAAAAAGCGCTTCCTCTCTCGGTCGAGTATTTCGACCAGAAACTCACCCGTTCGGATATGGCCATGATGACCTACCGCTTAAAAGCCAACGTCACTAACGAAGCCAGCCGAACTTATGACGAAATCGACGGGAAAGGATTCGTAAAACCCAGCAGTTGCCAGGAATTGCAAGACAGACTTTTTTATCCGAACGACAAGATCAATTACTTCAACAGACAAGGGGCAAAAGACGGTTCAAGCAATGGAGTAGCTACACCCGTGGCAGCCGAATCAGGAGGAGGTGGCGGCGGCGGATATTCGACGACCAATATCCAAGTGCCCGGGGTCGATGAAGCCGATATGGTAAAAACCGATGGAGACAAGATCTACATGCTGAAAAACGATACCGTACGCGTCATACAGGCGGTACCTGTCGAAGGATTAAAAGAGCTGGTACGTATGAAACTGGGAAACGAAAACGAAACATTTTATCCGACAGAAATGTACCTGAACGCCAAACAACTCATTTTGATCGGAAATGCGTATATATCGCCGGTTTATACCGACGAAAAGGTTGCTGCCGGATATCCTGCCTATACGCTATACGACCGTAATAGCAAAACCCGCGTCTATATGATCGACGTATCGGATCCGAAAGCACCGACGATCAGCCGCACGATCGACTTTGAAGCCTATGCGATGAACAGCCGACGCATCGATAACAATCTGTATCTCACGATGAGTCAGTATGTTAACCGTCCCTATCCATATCCCTATCCGGGTCCGTATTATTATGAAAAAGCCGCCCCAGGCATCACGGCGCCCTATCCCTATCCTTATCCGGTACCGACATTTGATCCGGAAGAACTGATGCCACGCATGAAGGATTCCAAAGATGCTCAGGAAAAAGATATTGCCCAGTGCGGCGATGTGCTGGTATTCCCGAAAGGCGACCGATCCAACTTTCTGATCGTGGCCGGCATCCCTTTAAACGATACAAATAAAGAAGTTTCGCGTCAGGTACTGGTAGGCAACAGCGATAACCTGTTTGTTTCCGACCGGAATATGTTTGTCACGGATGTCGACTGGACGGGAGGGTTTCAGCCGGCTGACACCGAACGGGTACCCTACTTATACTATCCGGCCCCGGAAAAGACCGCTGTCTATAAATTCGGACTGAGCAACGGGAATGTGCAATTTATCGCCAGGGGAAACGTCATGGGAAGAGTGCTCGATCAATTCAGTATGGACGAACACGCTGGAAATTTTAGAATCGCTACGACCAGTACCTCTTACTACCCTGTGACCAAAACGCTGAATCATGTCTATATTCTCGATAAAGATATGAACATTAGCGGCAAGATCGAAGATCTGGCTCCCGGAGAAACGATCTATTCGACTCGCTTTATGGGTGATCGGGGGTATGTAGTTACTTTCCGCCAGGTCGATCCGTTGTTTGCGCTCGATCTGAGCGATCCGACCAAACCTGTGGTGGGAGGCAGCCTGAAAATAGAAGGATACAGCAGCTATCTCCATCCGTACGACGAGAATCATATTATCGGATTCGGCAACGAGGTCGATCCGGCCAACGGAGCTTTTACGGGACTGAAAATGAGCTTGTTCGACGTTACGAACATCAAAAATCCGAAAGAGATGTTTACCGAACGGATCGGACGGGGGGGAACTACCAGCGACGTCCTGTACAACCACAAAGCTCTCTTGTTCGACAAGGAGAAAAATCTCCTGTCGTTTCCGGTAACGGTCTACGATTCTACGACGGGCAACGTTTGTTCGGATTTCAAATATTCGACCTGCCCCGCCTCCTGTCAGAAGATTTGCGTTCCGACCAATTGTACGACCAGCAACGGAATTCAGGTTTGTACAACCGACTGCGACGGAGCAAACAGCTGTGTAGCCCAATATGGAACCGAAAAAGCCGTCTTCCAGGGAGCCTATGTATATACGATTGATCTGGCTAAGGGTTTTACGCTGAAGGGCAAAACGACCAATTTCACCGCCGAGGACATCAAAGCAGGAGGAGAATATTGGTATCCGGATTATAACAAGAGCATTCAACGGATTCTGTATATCGGCGACAATCTGTATACTATCTCGCTCTCCGTGATCAAAGCTCTTTCGATTGCCGATCTGAGTGAAAAAAAGTCGGCGACGCTGTCCGAATAAGCGCAGACAAAACTGAGAAAGATTAGTAAAAAAGCCGGTCTTTGTTGACCGGCTTTTTTATAGTTTTTACATATTTTTGAACTCTTTCATCTTCAACAGGCCGCGCTTGATCAAAAAAGGTTTTCCGACTTTGCGAAAAAGGTCTTCGATTTTTTGCCAATACGTCGCCGGGGGAATCGTAGGAGCTGCCTGTTTTTTTCCGTGCGGATAGTAGACGAACGCATGTACTTTTCCGATATGATCGTAGTCTTCGGTATGCGGTTCCAACGCGATATCTTTTTCAAAATGGATATCGCGTTTGGCGGCCTCGGTCATGAGAATATATTCGTGGCCCTCGACCGTATTTTTGAGTAGACGATGAGCCAAAATAACGTCCACTCCGGAGAGTTCTTCAAACTTTCCCAGACGATAAAATAAGGCGGTCCCGCTATGTACCAGAACTTTCAATCGCAACAGATGCATATTCTTACAAGCCATGCAATCGCTGCAGATATTGCTCTGCATCAAATTTTCCAATTTCGAGGAAAACGCTTCAAAAAAGGTAAGCAGTTTTTGCCCAATCAGCATCTTGGTTTTCCCCCAGTCGGAAGAATGTTCGTTTTTGCAGGCGTACAAAAATACGGCATCGCCCTCCAGCTTGGATATTTCAAGCGGAATTTCGATATGACGAATAATAGATTCCATTAACTCCGAGATCACCACTTGGGCATGAACACGAGCTTTGGCATTGGAAACCATATAATTGGTATAGCCGCTGATGTCGGCTAGAATTAAAATAACCTCTTTTTCCTGCGACGGGGAATTCATACCGACAAATGTAAAGAAAAGTATACCACTTGTATACTAACCAAATCCGCAGGATACTCAAGAAGAAACTCTGTGATTTTTGATACTAGGGGAAAATCGCGATATATGAAAAATCCGCTATTTGGGCATGGGAATACTGGCCCCGCTATCAGATGACAAATCTCGACCTTCATACTGCGCGCTTTCGTTGAAGACGAATATGCATGCCCGTATCTATTCAAGGAAGCCATTTATGAAAGCTTATTTGCTTGCAATGTCACACTTTTAGGCTTTCTGGAGATCTTAACATTCCCGCTTTTTGTTTTTTTCAAGACCTCTTCCATCAATTCGGTCTGAATCCTTTGAATATCCAGAAGACGTTGCCATTGATGGGAAAGCAATTTATCCATTTTCCAGTTCAAATGCCGCACTTCCAGTTCGGCTTTCAGATTTACCCCGTAGTCGTTGTCAGCTTGCAGACGGTCGCGTTTGGCCTGGCGGTTTTGGCTCATCAGGATAACAGGAGCTTGAAGCGCGGCGATACAGGACAACAACAGATTCAGCAAAATAAACGGAAACGGATCAAAAGCCCGAAAAAGATACTCCGTTCCATTGAGTATGATCCAGGCGATCAATATCGCAATAAAGATAATGATAAAAGCCCAGCTGCCGGCAAAGTTGGCAATGCCGTCAGCGACTTTTTCCCCCCAGGTACGTTGCTGATCGAATTCATCGTTGATATTTTTTGTCAGCACATCCTGTTCTTTGAGGCTGTCGATCACCTGCTGTTCCAGTGTGGAAAGTTCGCCCCGTTCTTCTTCCAGAACTTCCTGCACATACCCCGAACGATACTTGTTGACACAGGACTGACAAATAAAATCAGTCATTTGGATATCCGGATATTTTTTCTGCATTAATTCCAGAACCGGGGCATGGATCATTTCCGCATGCAAACCATGCGTGGAAAGCCGCTTTTTATGACAGAGCGCGCAGGAAACCGTTTCGGCGTGATTGGCCATACTGGTTTTCGCGAAAAATCAGATAATCTCCCTTGACTATACAACTTTACAGAGAAAGGACAAGGGGATGTGGCATAGCGCGTACCAGTTGTATTTCGAGTCTCTTTACCTGTTTGAATATTTCGTAATCTGTTTCGAAGATTATTCAAATCCTGCATGAGCGCTTTGAGTTCAAGCAGTCATTGTTGGAGTTTTTCGCACAGATGCATGGGGGTAGTCAAAAATATATTAGGACCTTCGAATCAAATAGTCTTTTAATTTTATCCTTCTCTTGTTCAGAAAAAAAATTATTATCTTTAAGAAGAAGCTTTTTCAGATTCAGCAAGTTCCCAATCTCAGAGGGAAAAGCTGTCAGTTTGTTGTAAGAGAGATCAAGTTTTACCAGATTAGACAATTTCCCAATCTCAAGGGGGAGGGTTATTAGTTGGTTGTATTTGAGACAAAGTTCTTTCAGATTCGTCAAGTCCCCAATCTCAGAGGGGAAAGCTGTCAGTCTGTTGCAAGAGAGATCAAGTTTTACCAGATTAGACAATTTCCCAATCTCAAGGGGGAGGGTTATTAGTTGGTTGTATTTGAGACAAAGTTCTTTCAGATTCGTCAAGTCCCCAATCTCAGGGAGAAGGGTTGTTAGTTGGTTGCTAGAGAGATTCAACCTTCCCAGATTCGTCAAGTTTACAATCTCAGGGGGGAGGATTGTTAGTTTGTTCTTATAGAGATTAAGAGTTTCCAGATTTCTCAAGTCCCCAATCTCGGGGGGGAGAATTGTTAGTCCGATGTCATCGAGACGGAGTTCTTTCAGATTCTTCAAGTTCCCAATCTCAGGGGAGAGAAGTGTTAGTCTGTTTTGAATGAGATTAAGAGTTTCCAGATTTTTCAAGTCCCCAATCTCGGGGGGGAGAATTGTTAGTTGGTTATATCCGAGACAAAGTTCTTTCAGATTCAGCAAGTTCCCAATCTCAGAGGGAAGGGTTGTCAGTTGGTTGTACTCGAGATTAAGCCTAGTGAGTTTTTGCAGATACTGAATCTCTGTTGGAATACTTTGTATATTCCTATGATTAAAATGAAGATCGACACAATACCCATCTTCATCCTGATTAACTCCCAACACACTATCCCTCCCCAATCCAAATATGTTCAACACTTCGGCTGGAAAGTTGTATTTTAACCCTTCCAACTCCTTTTGTCGCGATTCACACTCAGAGATCAACTCGTCCAGTTGCGACTCTTTTTCTTGCAACTCTTGAACCGTCTGAATATTTCCCAACTCACTTCGAAGTTTATTCAGTTTTTCGCTGATCTGTTTGATCTCAAGCAAGCCTTGTTGCAGTTCTTCGCACAGGTGCATGGGATATCTGGTTAAGGACGATTCTTAACTTTTTGAAGTATGTTTTTAATGTGTCGCTTTACTTTGTCCGGGAAGAGATTATACAATTTATCGGACCAGCTTATGTCTACGTTTTTCTCAAGTGGATTTCCATAGGGATAGAATTCAGTCAGATTGGGGAGTTTTCTGATCTGTTCCGGGATAGTCTTAATCTGGTTATTCATGAAATGAAATTTCTGTAGGTTCAAAAGTTTCTCCATCTCGATTGGCAGATCTTTGAGTTTATTGTTGCTAATGTAGAACTCTTCTAATTGAAAGAGATTGCCGATTTCGGGCGGGAGAGTGGTGAGTTCGTTATCAATGAAGTAGAGCTCCCTTAGTCCGGCAAGCTTTCCGATTTCGGGCGGGAGAGTGCTAAGTTTATTTTTGGTAAGGGAGAGCTCTTCTAATTGGAAGAGATTGCCGATTTCGGGCGGGAGAGTGGTGAGTTCGTTATTATCGAAGTCGAGCTTCGTTAGTCCGGTAAGCTTTCCGATTGCAGGCGGAAAAGTTTGGAACTGGTTAAAACCCAGGGTAAGTTCCCTCAAGCTGGAAAAATCCTCAATCTCACCTGGAAAAGCTCTGAGTTTGTTAAAAGCAAGCTGGAGTATGGTTAAATTGGGGAGCGACGGGAGAGTTGTTATTGCGTTATAATTGAGATAGAGTTCAGTCAATCCGGTAAGTTGTCCAATTTCAGGAGGGAGCGTCTGGAGCGGGTTTTCTGAAAGGCTAAGTTTCTTTAGTTTTGTAAGGTGTACGATCTCTGCGGGGATGCTTTTTAGGCCTTGGGAAGAAAAATTGATTTCCACACAATAGCCATGTTCATCGAGTGTGATTTTTTTCAGGTTTTCTTCTGTAACTTCGAGTCCAAACATTTTTAATATATTCCGGGGAAAATTCCAGCTTTTCTGCTCCATTTCAATTTTTTGTTTCTCGAACACGGCCAGTTTTTCCGGAAGCCTTGGATAGATGGGATCAAGATCTTTGATGCTTTGGGCCAATTCAATCTGCTTCCTCAAATCGTCCAGCCACAAGGCCAGTTGTTTGATTTGAACAAACTCTTGTTGTAATTGTTCGCACAGGTGCATGGGGGGATAATCAAACGTATATATTGACGGGAGTGTCAAATAGTTTTTTAATTTTCTCTTTCTCTACTTCAATTAGAGAATTCCCATAGAGATTCAGTTCAAATAGTTTCTCGAGTTTCCCAATCTCTGATGGTAGATCCTTCAGTTGATTGCCATTAAGTAAAAGTTTTTCCAGATTCGGTAAGTTCCCAATCTCAGGTGGCAGAACTTTCAGTTGGTTGTTATCAAGAAAAAGCTCTTTCAGATTCAGTAAGTTCCCAATCTCAGGTGGCAGAGCCTTTAGTTGATTATCATTAAGATCAAGCCCTTCCAGATTCGGTAAGTTCCCAATCTCAGGTGGCAGAACTTTCAGTTGGTTAATTCCGAGACTAAGTAAGGTCAATTCCCTGAGGTACCCAATCTCTGATGGGAGAAGGTTCAGTTGGTTATGATAGAGATTAAGATTCTCCAGTTTCGACAAATTCCCAATCTCGGGGGGCAGCTCTGTCAGTTGATTGTAAGAAAGATCAAGAGAAGTCAGTCTCCGTAAGTACTGAATCTCTGCCGGAATCGTTTGTATTTTTTGTCCAGATAGGTCAAGACCGACACAGTACCCTCCTTCATCCAGTTGAACCTTCTTCAGATTCTCTTCATTTACCTCAAGTCCAAACATGCGTAATACTTCGGCTGGAAAGTTGTATTTTTCCTCTTCCAACTCCTTTTGTTTCGATTCACATTGAGAGATCGATTGGTCCAGTTGCGACTCTTTTTCTTTCAACTCTTGAACCATCTGAATATTTCTCAGTTCATTTCGAAGTTTATTCAGTTTTTCGCTGATCTGTTTGATCTCAAGCAAGCCTTGTTGTAGTTCTTGGCACAGGTGCATGAGGGTAGTCAAAAAGATATCTTGAACGTCGGACTAAATAGTTTTCTATTTTGCTTTTTTTTCACCGCAATAAAATCATTCTCCTCAAGATAAAGTCGAATCAGTTCCTTAAGATTCCTAATCTCAGGGGAGTGTTGTTTTAAATCTATGGATATCTGCCCGCAGAACGTCGGGCAAACGCCGCCGATAGGGCTGCTTTATTTTTAATCCATTCATCTTCAGAAAAGCGATTGTTACTGAAACTAAAAGGTTGCAGTTTCGGCAAGTCCCAAATCTGAGTGGGGAGATCTGTTAGTTGGTTGTTAGAAAGATTAAGTTTCTCCAAATTCTCCAATTCTCCAATCTGAATGGGGAGATCTGTTAATTGGTTGCTAGAGAGATTCAGTTCCCTCAGCTCCAACAATTCCCCAATCTCAGGGGGGAGAATTGTTAGTTTGTTGCTAGAGAGATTAAGTTCCCTCAGTTTCAACAATTTCCCAATCTCAGAGGGGAGGACTGTTAGTTGGTTGTTAGAAAGATTAAGTTTCTCCAAATTCTCCAATTCCCCAACCTCAAGGGGAAGGGTTTTTAGTTGATTGCTAGCGAGATTAAGTTCCCTCAGTTCCAACAATTTCCCAATCTCAGCAGGGAGATCTGTTAGTCTGTTGTAAGCGAGATTGATTATCTCCAGCTTCCCCCATTGCCCAATCTCAGGGGGGAGGGTTGTTAGTTGGTTGTTAGCAAGATTAAGTTCCCTCAGTTCCAACAACTTCCTAATCTCAAGGGGGAGGTGTATCCGGTTGCGAGCAAGATGAAGTTTTTTCAGTTTCAACCATTTCTCAATCTGAGTGGGGAGATCTGTTAGTTGGTTACCAGAGAGAACAAGTTCCTCCAAATTCTCCCATTTCCCAATCTCAACGGGGAGGGTTGTTAGTTGGTTGCTAAAGAGATTCAGTTCCCTCAGTTCCAACAATTTCCCAATCTCAGGGGGGAGAATTGTTAGTTGGTTGCTAGAGAGATTAAGTTTCTCCAGCTTCTCCCATTGCCCAATCTCAGGGGGGAGAATTGTTAGTTGGTTGCTAAAGAGATTCAGTTCCCTCAGTTCCAACAATTTCCCAATCTCAGGGGGAAGGACTGTTAGTTTGTTGTACCTTAGATTCAGTTCCCTCAGCTCCAACAATTTCCCAATCTCAGGGGGGAGGACTGTTAGTTTGTTGTCATTTAGATTAAGACTGGTAAGCTTCCGTAGGTACTGAATCTCTGCTGGAATACTTTGTATATTTTTAAGAGGAAATTCAATACTGACACAGTACCCATCTTCATCCTGTTGAACTTTATTCAGGTTCTCTTCATGCAGTTCAATTCCAAACATTTGTAACACTTCGGCTGGAAAGTTGTACTTTAACCCTTCCAACTCCTTCTGTTTCGATTCACATTGAGAGATAGCCTCGTTTAGTTGTGACTCTTTTGCTTGCAACTCTTGAACCGTTTGAATACTTCCCAGTTCATCTTGAAGTCTATTCAGTTTTTCGCTGATCTGTTTGATCTCAAGCAAGCCTTGTTGAAGTTTTTCGCACAGGTGCATGGGAGTGATACATACCAATTAAAATCTGACATTTTTTTGTGTCACATTGTTGATTCACGGTTGCGCAGATTCGATAGTGCCGTTTCGCTCAGCATACCTTTCAGCGCTCCTATATCGCAATGATCCTTGCAGTTGGACATCATGACGTTTACCACAAACCTGTCGATGAAAATCTGAAGCGACACTGCGAGGGTATCGATCTTGTCCAGCAACTCCTGTTTCTGTGTTTCCAGGTCTTCACCCCTCACTTCCACGCTTTGAATTATCTGCTGCTCATCCTCTTTTGGCAGCGGCGCCAGACCAAACAAATTTTCTAAAACCTCCTGTTGGCTGAACGTTTTTAGCTTTGGTTTCTGATCCGGAACTTGTTGGTCGGTAATGATGCGTCCGACCAGCCGGAGCTGGTGAATATCTTTTTCCTGCTGTGGAAAGACATTGTTGTCGTCAAAAAAACCGCCGAATTCTTTGAACAAACCGTAGATCCAGGCCTGTTCTGTCCCTTCCAGATTTTGGATAAAGTATTTCCATACATAATAGTCGAGCTCCCGTGAGTACCCGTCCACTTTCCAGGCTCGAATAATCGTTGTCAGATCGCGCATCGAGGCAATCCCGCGTTTCAAAAAACTCTGCGGTTTTTTCCCCACAGCCTTGTAATACTTTTCATCGACGAGTTGTCCCGAATAGGCATCCTGGATGATCCGGGCAATGCGGGCCAGCTGGTAGACTTTGGCAAAATAATTCTCTGGCAGTCGTCCGACCAGACTTTTGGGCAGTCCGAAGGTCACCAGAACCTGAAACAATTCGTCGTTTTCCTTTCCTTCCACTTTTTTCTCACCTCCTTCGGCCAGTTCCAGCTTTCCACCGTGACGGATCGTGGCTCGATATTCGTTGTTCAGTGACGAAAGATATTCGCTTTTTGCTTCTTCAATAGTTTTTGTTCCGGTGTCGGTACCCGGCAGAAATTCTCTGGGAAGATCGAATTCTCCTTTCGCGTTCACAAATATATCGTCATCGCGGGAATTGGGCAGATAATCTACTTCGATCTCGTTCAAGCGATTGCGGAAGGCCGCATCCAAGGCCTGGCGTCCGACATAGCCGGTCTGGCCTTCTTTGGGAATATTGCCGGTGAAAATGATCTTGAATCCTTCCTGCACTTTGAAGGGAGGGAGATTATTAATGGGTGGCTGGATCACGTCGCCGGGCCGGCGGGTCATGTAAAAGTTGAGAATGATCAGTATTTCGTGCGGAATGGCATTGAACTCGTCGATGATCAGTGTTTTTCCCATCTGCATGGCCTGAAATAGTTTGCCCAGATAGGCGTGAGTCTCTACTCCTCCCAGATTCGCAATCTTGCTTTTGGCCAGATCCTGTAATTCTTTTTTCGTATGCTCATCCAATCCTGGTATCGCTTCGATTGTTCTGAGTCCTTCCCGGTAGACTTCGGTAACTTTTCTCAGATCCAGTTCTTCGTGCTGAATTTCGAAGCCGCCGATCATTTCGGCCGGATCAAACTCTTTGTGTCCCGAGAGCAAAATTGGCTCGATGGCGGTTTGCTCGTCAATGACCTTTTCATTTTTGAATGTATGTTTTTGAAAAGCCTGAAATAAAAGTTCAGGATCGTTCAGAACATAACTTTCGGCTTCACTTTGCTTCAGATTTCGGATTGAGGAAATACGGCTCCCTTCTTTTTGTACAAACTCGCGGACCATCTCTTCCCGCCTTGAACCTTCCAGCTGGCCGAGCTCTTTTTTCAGATCCGAAGATGAGAGAATCGTATAGCCGTTTTGTTCGAGCTTCTCCTTGATCGCAGGGAGATTTTTCCGGTTCTGTTCCCGTCCGACATGGAGAGCGATCTCGGTTTTTCCGGCTCCCAGATCGCCTTTCAGGCAGGCGATCTTGCCCGTGGCGGTCTCACTGTCCCGTACTTCCTCGATGATCCGTTCCACATAGGGAGTGAGGACCAGTTTTCCGCTCTTGGCGAGACTTTTTCTCAGGCCGTTTAGTTTCAACATATAATGGGCCATCCAGTCGAAATAGTTCTCATCGACCGCTTCGCGGATCTTTCTGTCTGTTTCGCGATATTCGTCTATTCCCCGTACGGCGCGCTGACTGGCAGGCGAAATGCTGGAACGCTGAGGTGAGTCATATTTTCTTTGTTGTAACGCTGTCTTCATTTTGTCCCGGATACTGGCCCGTTTGACAGATATTTCGGGGGTTTCTGACCCCGGCTCAGTACTTTTTAGTATATCGCTCGGTTCAGGGATTTGTTGCTGATTCAGGTAGTTCTGTTCGGACCCGCTTTTTTTCTTTTTTCGTTCCAGACGGGCCATCTTGATCAGACTCTGATGAAGCCGGGAGTCCAATTGCTGGGAGTGTTTAAAATTTAGCCCTTTCACTGCACCTTCTGCGGCGACATCCACCGGTTCCTCCGCTTCCTGCAGATCAAACAGGCTTCCGTCGGCAAATCCCATCGTTTCGAGCACTTCCAATTCTTCCTTGAGGTCGCCGAATATCATTTCTTCTTCCGTTCCCGCGGCTCTTTCCAGACCAAATTCCTCATAGAAGTCTTTTGCCGTCTGGGATTTAATAATCTCCGGCATTATGTCCGACAGTTCACTGCGGGTGAGTCCGGCGATCAGTTGCCGGGCCAGCTCCAGTACGCGTTTGCGTCCCGACAGGAGACGGCTGGTATTTTCACGTATCAGTTCGGCGCCCTGGTTGCTGTTTGTGTTTGTTTGCATACTGAGAAAGGTTAGGGAAAGATAAATGATCGAAAGTTGGTTTTTAATAATTCTTCCTATTATACCGTATTTTCGGCTTTTTTATAAGTCCTTCCATAGTTTTATATCTTGCTAATATAGCCGCTATATTTGTTGTTCATTCTATGTGAGGCTCGTATCTTAATTCGCAGCATCCTTTCCTCTTTGTAGAGCCTTCTCTGTGAAATGCCCGGTTAGCGAAAAATGCTGATTTTGTTCAAGTTGCTCGTCGACCTGGTTTACTGCCTCCATCAGCATGATTTCCACCAGGGGAAGAATATCGCGGGTATCTTTCATGATCGACATTCTATCACCCCACACTTCTGTAGACGGATTGTTTTCAAGCAATTGCTCGTTTTGCAGATACCATTGTTGCTCGACGCTGCGAAGCTGCTCCTGGAGTTCTTGCATGCGCGCGGGATTCTGATAGGCAGAGGCCATCTCCTCACGAATACTCCGGGTGCGGTCGGATAAAGATTGATCCAGCGGCTGGTTGTTTTCGATATAGGCACAGCGGGGATGAATTCCCAACTCTTGAATGGTTTCCAAATACAGCCGAGTTCTTTCCGGATGCTCAGTAAAGCCGTCGGTCACTTCCAGACTAGCCGAAATCGATTCATTGTCCCCTTCGACCTCTACTTCCCCCGGATCAAATAATTCTTCACCGATCAGTTTCCAGGCATCGCTGTCCTCGGTACCTTCATTGCAGGTAATATGTCCGAGCGCTTGGATCAGCTCTGCGTCAAAATCTCCCTCCTCCTGATCGGGAGAGCTCCCGGGCTTGATCAGACGGGCTCCGGAATGGGGATCCCCTTCCTGCCGGGCGTTTCCAAATAAGATCATCTGGGATTGCAAACGTACTTCCGGTAAGTGGTATGTCTGGATCAGCATCTGCTGGGCGCGCCGGATGGCGTGCGTGATGATGACAAAAACTCCTTCCAGCTCGGGCATTAGCGTACGCATACTGCCGGAGTTGTCGATCACCATCCGAAACATCATGCCGATGTTACGCGGTCGATAGGTATCGGTCGTGATCTTGCGTTCAAATACCCGGGTGGCTTCTTTGTCCCCACTGATAATGCCGGCGTATTTTTTGATCAGGTTTTTCACTAGCAGGTTGCCTGACTTCTGTCGTTTTTCCAGAATTGAGACGGCAGTAGTTTTATTTCGCAGCAGAATATGCACGATAAAATCGGACAATTCTTCGATCTCGGGTTCAAACTCGGCTCTGAGTTCAAAATACCGCTGTGTCTTTTCCAGGGGCAGACTTCGTTCTCCGGCAAACGAAGCGGCCTGCTTTCTCATCTGATCCTCGGCTTTTTGCTGATCGCTTTTACTTTCTTCTTTATTTTTTGCCTGCCGGTCTTTGATTCTGCCCTGATCGTTTTTCTCGGCCTCGCGCGCTTTATCCGCAATCTCCTGTGAGCGGCGCGAAAAGGGATTAGGGGATCCTGCGGGACCCTGGCCCGATTGAGGTTGCTCTCCATTCTGATCTTGCTGTTTCTCCAGTTGTTCCATAAAGTCCTGCAGCCGTTCATTAAATTCACGGTCTTTTTTTAGGAGCCGCTCAAACGCGGGCAGAAAATATTTTTCATACTTGTCGGGATAGCGGATCGCGGCGTATTGGGAGTCAAACTTATCGGATAGATAGGCCAGTATCTGCAAGAGTGTCTGTTTTTTGCCATTAAAGTCGTACTGTACTTCCAGTTCAGCCTGTACTTCCGGATCGACTTCGATCTGCAGATGGGGGGTCTCGATCTTTTGGAGCAGGTAGTTGCCCAGCTGGCCGCACAGAGGGGTATTCATCCGATTGTAGGAGGTGCTTTGAAACAGCGTATATTCATAAAAGTCGGGTAATTGGAAACTTCCCGGCCGGAGACTTTTAAAGCCTTTTTGAGCCCTGCGGTTTACCAGGGTATCGTCGAGTTTGTTGAAAAATTCATGATAGAGAAAATGGAGCGGACAAGCACGGTTCTCGCCCCGTTCGACTTTGCCTTTGTGAAAAGCGCCGAAGTCGTTTTCCCAGGTATCCCAGATCTTTTGATTTAACCGGTCGTTCCATTCCTGAAACCGCTTGAGCTTCTGGCTGAATCCGATCGGCTTGTCTCCTCCATGGCACAGATCCTTATAATGGCCGATCTCATGGGCAAAGATAAATCTGAGTAGGGTATGATTAAAAGTGACGTCATTCTTTCTTTCACCCTCCAGGCAGGCCTGTGCCAGCGATTTTCCGATCATTACCTGGCCGGTTTTGGGGTTGATGGCGGCGGTTGAGATCTGTTCATCTGCCACTACTGCAAAACGGAGCGACGTATCTCCGGCAAAGGTAGTAAAAAGCGCGGCGGCGGCGGGGGTGAAAAACTCCTCCTGGAAACGGCGTGAAACATTTCCGAGCGGTGTTTCTTTGTAGCGATCCATCAAATCCTTCAGGGAAACTTTTTTTTTGAGTGGTCCGCTTTCGGATTGTTCCGGTGGGCTATTATTCGTGGAAGAAAGAGGCATGGTAACGCTAATAGAAGGAGCAAAAGTCCAGACAATTTCTGTAAATCTTTATATTATACCATGAATCAGCTTTTTCAGGAAACCTCGTGAGGTACTGCTGAAAATATGTACCGCGGTATTTGCCGGTACCTTCGGATGGATACGGAAATGCGTACCATATCAGAGACCTCTTCGAAAAATCCAGAACAAATGCAATAACCTGTCTGGAAAATTCTCACTCCTGACTCAATGGCCGTGGAATTTTGATTTTACAGCACCTCGAGGAACAACTATTCAATGGTCAATACAGCACCCGGATGCGTTACATTCACGCCAGTCACTTTTTGCCCCTTCCCAATCCCTTTGATCTCTAAGGCTTTACTCACCTTCCCTTTACCCTCGATCGCTTTGCCATTGTGTTGAATTGACTGCAGGGTTATGCAGCTGCTGTCCTGGGTAATGATATTCATAATCAGATGTCCCATCGTGTTAGTAACGATCAGATCTCCCGGCTCTCCTGTGAGAATGGCTTTGTATTTTCCTTTTTCGTTATCTTCTTTGGTGTAAGCAACGACTTTGGTAATAAGGGCTTCGATGGTGGTGCCGTCTTGGAGCACTCTTTTTATTTTCTTACCAATTAGTTGCCGGGCGACTTCCTCGGCAGGTTTGGTAAAATCCACCGCAGCCAAGACTTCGTTGTGAACCTTTTCTTGTAATGAACCAATCTCCTTTGTATCTGACTGCCTAGGAATAATATGATTGGTCACTCCAGAGGAAAATGAAGGAGTATTGACATCTTTTCTTTTTGCCATATCAAAATAGCTTATGAAATAAGATTGGCAGCTAATTTTTTATCAGCACTTCCAGATTGCCCAGATATGTATGTTCAAACCAGATCTGGTAATCTTTACTTCCCGATTTATTGCGGGTTTTAACGATTTTGCCGCCGAGTTCGCGAATTTCGTGAATCGTTTTTTCCAAGCTACTCTGCTTGACAATGAGAATCTGAATTTTAGTCAGAAGCAGTTGGTGAATACGCTCTCGTTCGGCTCGTTGTTTTTCTTTTTCCTGTTGCTCTTTGTCGGAAGCAGCTGGTTCTTGCTCAAATAGCGGTTTGATCTCAAATCGATGGTGCTTGTATTCTTTCGGCGTCTGATCAACTGGAAGCTCTTGGGTAGTTGTGCCAGATGGAACTTTCTTGGTCTTTTTCGTAAATGCCAGATGCGTCAAATTAATCTTATCAAAAACCGGCTCGCTTATTTTTTCGCACACGATCGAAATATTTTCAAACTCCTTGGTACTGCCGTTCTCGGCGGCATCCGCACAGTATCCCCGTCCGGTAAGGTTCGGAATAATCCGGAATCCAAAGTTTTTGAGTTCATTGCCAAAGCGGATCAGCTCTTCATCCTGCAGGATGCTCTTTTTTTCGAGAAGTACGAGCACGCCGCCTTGGCGTAAGATACGATGGAACTCAAACAGTGCCTGAGCTCGTTCCGATTCCTCACTTTTTTTGGCTTGGTTGGGATGATGGGTGGCGTGAAAGGCTAAGGAACAGATCGCCATATCTTGGCTACCATTCTCAAAATTGGTTTTGGTAAAACTGCCGACTTCGGCGGTGCCGTTGAACGGAATTTGTTTGTCGACAAGATTTTTCTGGCCCGCCTCAATGGCAAAGCGGTTCAAGTCAAGCGCATGGATCTCTTTATCCGGATGAGCCTGGCCAAGATAGGCAGCTAGTGCCAAGGGGCCGGATCCCAGATCAGCGATTTTTTGAAGATCAGCTCGTTCCTGAAAGAGTGGTTCCAAAATATTGCGGCATAAAAAGCGAAAGTTGCTGCCGCCATAGGAAGTCTCAAAAGTTTCCATATATAACCGCACAAACTCTTTGGCATACTGACCGCCGTAGCGTTCAAAGAAGTTTTTTAAACTCTCGGCCCCGCGTCCGGCCATGTTCCCCCACAGCCACAGGAGTTTCTGGTGATCAGTCTTGGTCATGAACGAAAGCAAACTATTGGTGCTCGTTTTGAAATCGCGTGAAATTTCTTCCCATTCCTCATCCGTAATGATCTTGCCGTCCAGTATCTCTTGGATCAGCAGATCTTTGGTCTTGATATATACGAAGTTGCCTTCTTCGGTGGTACTATTCGCTACTAATACCGAAGCATGTACATCCTCGGTCTGTCCGGGACGATACAAGCGCCCCAAGGCTTGATGATACGCGGCTTTGGTATAGGGCAAATTGGGGAAAATGACCCGCGAGGCAAATGTCATATCGATCCCTTCACTCGCGGTATCAATGGTAGCCAGGATAACGTTTTTGGTACCCTGGGGAGTATTTCTGACCGTTTTTAAAATATTTTCCCGGGACAGTTCTTTGCCCTCGCCGTTTTTCCCGGCTTTGCCGTCGATGCGGTAAAAATTTACTCCGGCAAAATCGGGGTCGCGTTTCAACTTCGCTAAGAGGTGCATATCTTCTTTTTCTTCTTCTTTGAAATCGCGGGTTATTCCGTCCCGGAAATGAGAGACAAACACCACCACGTTATCGGTGTAAGTAAGATCGTGGCTCAATACTTGAGACAATTCCCGATATTTGGAAGATTCGGCGATAGAGGAATCGACAAAGCAGGGATCCAGACAGATTTGATTGAGCTTTGATAGTTTTTGTAGTCCGCTCAGGTGCTCGTCCTCCTGAACTGACTGGTACAAGGCTTTTTCGGCCGGAGTCAGGTCATAGCGAATCAGACCGCCGTTTCCTTGCACCAGAGGATCAATGAGATTCGGCAAACTATGCAACACTTCTGTTTGGGTATGTCTGAGCATCGAGTGCATCAGGATCGAACGGATGAGCATCCCGTTACTGTTGTTGATCTGTTTTTTGAGGAACGCGAGATCGGGATATTTTTCCGGTTGGAGCATCTGCAGCATGACCGGCAGGTCTTCGTGGATCTTGTTGGGCAACGGTGTGGCCGAGAGGATCACGGTATAGCCGTCTTTGATGCTCGCGTGTTCGAGCGAGAGTTGGCGTACGTACCGGCTCCATTTGCCGTCGATGTTTTTGACATTATGCGCTTCGTCCAAAACCAGGTAGTCGAGATCCTGTAATCGCATGAGAGTCTCCAGAGTGTGAGGGTCGAGTTTGTCATAGTTCATAACAATATAATCGGCCTTTTCCAATACTGCGGGATCTTTTGAACCGTTGACGCAGACTACATGGGGAAGATCGCTAGAGTCGGGTAGAAAGTATCCTTCTTGTCCGGCTCCCAAGCGTTTGTGCCACGTTTCGACCATTTCGCTGGGACATAAAACCAGTGTTTTTTTGCGACGATAGAGTTCATTTTTCTCTACAGACTTTTTCCGGCGTTGTGCTTCGATTTGCTCTTTCGCCATGATAGCGATCAAAGTTTTTCCGGTTCCCACATCATCGGCGATGAGAAACCGCTTTTTGGTCTGGATTTCGTGAGCACCCATTTTTTGATGGAGGCTGGGAGACAACCGAATGTTTGGTGGCGGTTCTGTACCGAGGATGTCAACATAGTAGTCCCATACCCGTTGATAGATGCTGCGATGCGTTGGAGTCGGTTGCTCGGAGACACGTTGTTCAAGTTCCAGCAGGCCATCTTCACCTTTCTTTTCAAAATGGGAAAAGTATGATTCTCTTAGCAGGACGAAAGCGAGCTCTCGGGCTTCGGGAAGGAGTAGAAAGAGGGCTTCGGGCAAACTGGGAATAGGAGGAACGGAAGAGACTGCAGTTTGTGTTGTACCAATCCACTTTTTGAGTGTCAGCCGAACCTCTTTTGCCTTTGCTTGTAGCTCGGGGTTCGTAGCCAAAACAAATTGCAACAAAGTATTCTCGCCCAGGCTGGATACGATATTTTTGTATTCTTCAATTCTCTGCTTGTCTTCGGGCAAAGACGGATCTTCAGTCAAAGACCGTGTGAGCTTCTGCAAAGGATTGCTAGTGACTGCCATGAACGTCAGAAAGTTTTCCCACCCCTGAAAGCGGGTACGCATGGCTATGTAAAATGGGTTATGACTGTTTCCCCGAAGCCAATATGAATTTTGCCATTGCTCCGGTGTCAGTTTATGGTTATGAATATATTGTTGGATAGTTGCTTTCAGTTGATTTTCAGGAATGATCTGCCAATGAATCTGTTCTTTTATTACAATCCCCATGAACCTGAGAAAGGTTTCCCATGCTTTAAAGCGTTTAAACATGGCTTTATAAAATAACTGATGGTTGTTTCTACCAAGCCAATATGAATTTTGCCATTGCTCATTCGAGAGATCATGATTCTTGATATACCGCTTGATCTCAGCTTTGAGTTCGGCTTCGGGAACTTCTTGCCAGTCAAATTTTGTAATGTCCATGAAGACCAGAAAGTTTTCCCAGCCCTGAAAGCGGGTACGCATGGCTAGGTAAAATGGGCTATGGCTGTTTCTACCAAGCCAATATGAATTTTGCCATTGCTCATTCGAGAGATCATGATTCTTGATATACCGCTTGATCTCAGCTTTGAGTTCGGCTTCGGGAACTTCTTGCCAGTCAAATTTTGTAATGTCCATGAAGACCAGAAAGTTTTCCCAGCCCTGAAAGCGGATACGCATAGCTTTATAGAATAACTGATGGCCGTTTTCATGAAGCCACTTTGAATTTTGCCACTGCTCGTTCGAGAGATCATTATTCTTGATATACTGCGCGACCTCAGCTTTGAGCTCAGCTTCGGGGACTCCCTTCCAATCAATAGTCTTTTGTACCACTCTCATGAATACCAGAAAGTTCTCCCACCCCTGAAAACGTTGACGCATAGCTTCATAGAACGAATTATGGCCCTTTCTACTAAGCCACCTTGAATTTTGCCACTGCTCATTCGAGAGATCATTATTCTTAATATACCGCTCGATCTCACCTTTGAGTTCAGCTTCGGGGACTCCCTTCCAATCAATAGTCTTTTGTACCACTCTCATGAATACCAGAAAGTTCTCCCACCCCTGAAAACGTTGACGCATAGCTTCATAGAACGAATTATGGCCCTTTCTACTAAGCCATTTTGTACTTTGCCATTGCTCATACGAGAGATTATGATTCTTGATATACTGCTCGACCTCAGCTTTGAGTTCAGCTTCGGGAATTTTTTGCCAGTCAAATTGTGCTACTTCCATGAACTCCAGAAACTTCTCCCATTTTTCAAACCACTTGGACATAGCCCTGTAAAATGAACGATGGCCATTCTCCAAAAGCCAACTTGATCTTTGCCATTGCTCCGAAGTAAGACCATGATCAGCAATATACTGATTGATCATCGCTTTCAGTTCTTCATCAGGAACATTTTTCCAATCAATCCGTTGATGCTGCGTATGGTGAGATTCCCCAGGCGTGAAAACGTTTTGCACAAATAAACGGACCGTTGTTTGTACATTTTTTTCCGGATCCATCTGGGTCTTCTCAAATACCAGATCTCGCTTGGAACTGTCCAAAGGATTCCCTGTCTTTGCAGAAGATACTTTCATCCCGTACCTTACCGGCATATCAAGACCGATTGCCATACAACACTGAACATATGGGAAATAAAGATGAAGATTCTATCCGCGCACATACAATATGTCAATATAAAATGGTTGTCGATATCGTTATTTAGCATTTTGCCATAAGGAAACGAACCACTGTTCCGCTTTTCAAGCAGCGTAAAAAAGAGTAGGATACAAGACGTTGTACCATCATGACAATCTGATCTTATGAATCTGCAGGACTTCAAACAAAGTAGCTTGGGAATTGACCGGTCAAAACTGGGAAAAATCTACACCTTTGTAGACTTTGGAAATGTAAATTATTGGTTTGGCCGCGATCAGCGTGATGCTCAGGGCAATACACTGGAAGATGGTTCCAGGATTATCGTTGATATTGTAAAATTAGGCACCTTTCTGGATCTTTTTTCAATTCAAAAACGATTCTATTACGGCTGGCATACCAGAATGCCATCTTCACAACACATCAATATCCTGGCCCAAAAATCAGGATTTATCAAAATTACCAAGCCCATCCAGTTCATAAGACATCATTTAAACGAAATCGAGCTTACAGGAAACACAACCAGAACCAGAAAAGAAGACGCTCTCGGACAATATATTGAAATACCCAAAAGTAACTTCGATGTCGAAATCAGCGTCGACGCCATTCGTTTGATGGATAAATATGATACCTTCTGTCTCCTGTCG
The DNA here is from genome assembly GCA_039809385.1 of Candidatus Altimarinota bacterium. Lineage (GTDB taxonomy): Bacteria > Patescibacteriota > Gracilibacteria > JBDHUY01 > JBDHUY01 > JBDHUY01. The sequence goes on along the minus strand of JBDHUY010000010.1, from coordinate 28,672 downwards.
GGAGACAGTGATTTTGCCCATCTGACGAGATTTTTAAAGCGCAAACATAAAAAGATCATGATTGTAGCCTCAGGGCAGGTATTTCATACGCTCAAAGAAACAGCCGATGTCTATATCAATGCACAGAAGATCAAAAGCCACATTACCCGCATAAAAAAACCCCGCTCCTAAAAGCGAGGTCTGGATATCGGATCCGCCTCCGGCGGACAGGGTAACTTGCGCTACATTTATAGTATACCCATAATTTTTTCTGATGCAAATTCTGATTTTTACCCTATTCTCAACATGGTAAATTTACATCCCAATCAATATAATGGTTTATTCCAAAAAAGGCCAGATATATACTATTTGGCTTTTTAATGAACTTGTTGACCAACTCTCGAATGAGGTCGGTCGAGGGCTACCGCCCACAAGTCCGACATCATGATAATAAACTTTTACGTAAATATCAAACAGCACGGCCCTGTTGCTGGAGCTTAACAACATTTTAGAAATTCATGAAATCTTCCCCTGCTTTCGACAAAGCCTTCGCGCGTTTAAACCCCGAACAAAGAGCCGCCGTGACCACATTTGACGGCCCCGTGTTGGTGGTGGCCGGGCCGGGTACCGGTAAGACACAGATCTTGGCCATGCGGATCGCCTATATTTTATTGAATGAAGAGATAAAGCCGCAGAACATTCTAGCCCTGACATTTACCGAAAGCGGCGTGGCGGCGATGAAGGAGCGGCTGATCGAACTCATCGGCACGACCGGCTATTACGTCAATATTCAGACCTTTCATTCGTTCTGTAACGATATCATCCTCGAATTTCCCGAAAAATTCTCCTACCGCACCCGCGATTTCACCAACCTGACCGATATCGAACGGTTCAAAATGATGCGCGACATCATCGATACACTGCCGTTAACGGAATTGCGCTCGTTTCGCGAAACTTATTTCTATGTCAGAAGTATCCTCGACTGCCTGAAAGACCTGAAAAAAGAAGGTATCGCGCCGTCTGATTTCGATAGGATCGTTGAAGAATACGGGCAAGCTATTAGCAACGATACCTGTCTGTTAAACAAAAACGGATCCCAAGGGGAACGATACCGCAAAGAGATCAAGAAGCTCGAAAAGAACAAAGAACTGGCGCTGATCTACCATAGCTATCAGGAACGCCTGGAAACTTTGGGCCGCTACGACTACGAAGATATGATCATGTTCGTGGTGCAAAAACTGAAAACCGACGAAGAGCTGCGTCTGGATCTGCAAGAACGCTACTTCCATTTTCTGATCGACGAGTATCAGGATACCAACGGCGCCCAAAATTTCGTCGTCTACCAGCTGGCCAACTATTTCGACAATCCAAACCTGTTCGTCGTGGGCGACGACGACCAGTCGATCTACCGTTTCCAAGGTGCTTCTCTGGAAAATATGTTGTATTTAAATGACAAGTTCAAGAACATCAGCACCGTGGTATTACGCACCAATTATCGCAGCACCCAAACGATCCTCGATGCCGCCGGCAGCGTGATTGAAAAAAACGAAGATCGAATTACCAACCCGATCTATGGGTTTGCCATAGACAAGCAGTTCAGGGCAGCTGACAGTTTACAACTAACAGCCGACAGTCGACAGACAGAATCAAGAATTAAGAATCAAGAATCAAGAGAAGAAACTGCCTTGTCCCCCTTGATAAAGGGGGGTAAGGGGGGGAATATGGTCAAAGGCATAGGCGAAGAATTAAGTATGGAGAAAGCAGAAGGCACAGAAAAATCCCCTCTTGAGAGGGGTGTCCCGTCTGTGGCGGGACGGGGTATGTCCACCAAAGCCACGAACGACAATGGAACACAAGAAATAACGAGCGAAGATGCAAAACTCTCCCTCCTGGAATTCTCCAGCGGCGAGATCGAAAACTATTACCTGGCCACGCGTATTCAGGAATTGATTGAAGAGGGAATCGCGGCCAACGAAATAGCCATTATTTATCGCAATAATCAGGATGTCGTCGATATTATCAATACCTTTACCCGTAAAAATATTCCCTGGAACATCGAGGGCGGGTTTGATATTTTGCGCGATAACGATATCCAGAGAGTCATCGAACTGCTTCAGGTCATAGTCGATCCGGACCAGCAGGATTTGCTTTTTCGAGTACTACACCACGCAGCGTTCGGTCTGATCCCGCTCGATCTGATGAAAATATCGCGCTCGACCTATAACCATAAAAGCGGCGAGAAAAAGATGATCGATATTCTCATGGATCAGAAGAAACTGGCGGAAAACGGCATTCAGGAGGCCAGAAAAATCGAAGAGATCGCCGGCAAAATTCTTTTTTTTCAGAAAGAAAGCCACAACGTCATACTGGTCGAATTGGTAGAGAAAATGCTGCGAGAGTTCGGTATCATCGACCACTTCCTCAATACCAATAGCCTGCGCTCGATCCATCGCCTTAACACCTTGTTTAACTTTTTAAAATCCGAGAATTATAAAAATCACAAACTATCGCTCGCTGCTTTGCTACAAGATATCGAGTTGATGGCCTCCGAAGGCATCGGACTCCCCGAAGCCGCTATGGAAGGCCTGGAACAGGGCGTCCGGCTGATGACGGCGCATAAATCCAAAGGATTGGAATTCGAATATGTATTTGTGGTCAAATGTATCGACGGGAAATGGGGCAACCCGAAGAAAAGTAAGCCGTTAACGCTCGCCCCCAATGTGCTCACCCAGCAAAAACTGAACGAGATCCCCGTGAACGAAGACGAACGACGGTTATTCTATGTGGCTCTCACGCGGGCCAAACGCAAGATTTCGATCAGTTTTGCTCACAACTATCCGCTGCTGGATAAGAAAAACGCCATCCCCTCACAGTTTATCGGGGAGATCGATGAGAGATTTTTACGAAAAGAAGAAGTCGATATGTTTGAGCGTCGTTCGGATGAAGCCATCAAGCTGTTGTTCGAACCTGAAAGACACGATAAAGATCATAAAGAAGCAGAATTCCTGAAAGAACTGGTCAAGAATTACCGGATGAATCCAGTCGGATTAAACGCCTATTTACGCTGTCCGCGCCAGTTTCAGTACGACCACATATTGAAAGTCCCGCGCAGCAAAGAAAAATTGCAGCAATTCGGGACGGCGGTCCATGCGGCACTGGAACTGTTCTTTGGAGAATTGAAAAAAAATTATGAAAATGCATCCCGTAGAGACGGAATGCATTCCGTCTCTACACCGGGCAAAGAAATGCTATTGTCCTTCTACGCAGAAGCATTGCAAAAAGAATTGATGACCGAAGCGGATTTTAGCGAATCGGCCAAAGAAGGTAAGCGCGTTTTGAGCGCCTATTATGATTTTTATGCCGGGAAATTTACAAAACCTTTGTATCTGGAGCGCAATTATAACCGCGTCCCGCTCTATTTTGATGGTATCCCGCTGACCGGGGTTATTGATAAGATTGAACCAGCCGATCCCGTAGAGGCGAACGGCCATTCCCCCCTACGGATACATATTGTCGATTACAAAACCGGACGACCACGATCCGAAAACGATATCAAAGGCTTGACCGAAACCAGCCGCGGTGATAAAAGTTATTTTTACCAGCTTTTATTCTATAAACTGCTGGTGGAACTGGACCGGGATTTACAGCTCGATCCGGTAGGAGGAGTACTGGATTTCGTTTTTCCAGAAAAAGACGGATCCAATTTCCGGCAAACCCTGATCGAATACAAGAGTGAAGAGTTCGAAGAATTTAAAAAAATCCTGAAAGACGTATACGGCAAAATCCAACAACTTGAATTTCCCAAAACCACCGATATCCGCAACTGCGAAACGTGCCCTTATCGCAAGATCTGCTGGAAAGATACTTTATTTTAGAATTGATATGGAGCAAACCCACCGTCTAGAAGAAGAGTCGACCTATGCCAATGTAGTTCCTGTATCACAACCCGGGACTCCACCAAAAGAGATTTTAAAATTTCAATACCATATTCAGGATCTGCGTTCCCAGATAGACAGAATAAAAGAGCGGTGGGATCGATCCAGTGAGAAAACATCAGGATCAAAAGTACGAGCTATTCGTAAAGCTGTGTTCGTCGAGGAAATTTTTCCACTATTTGAGATGATTAAACAGATTCTGGATCAAACGTTACAGATGCAGATAGAAGCACGGAAGCTTTATGATGAGAAGTTTTCCATGCTGGATCATTGTGTGGATTCATTTTACACTAATATTTCAAGGTTGGTGAAACACCCCGCGATAGCAAGCCGATGCCAGACGTTTTTACAATTTACGCAACTGAAAGAGCAGGCAATGACGCAGCGAGCAGAAATGCAGATCATGGTTCATGCTTTAGAAAAAGATATATTGAGATGCATATCTGAACTTGATTTTTCAAAAACCCAGGATGAACCGGATAATATGGGTGCCTCGAACACCGAATATCTGAAAATTAATAAATTCCTGGACGCCTATAGGATGATACGAAGACGAGATCCCGAAAATCCATTAATTCCAGCAATCAGTATCGAAATGGCCAGAAGCATCTACTATGACTTCTTCGGACATACGTTTAAAAAGGATTCAGCCAATAACGATCCGACCGGATTTCTCAAAGAGTACTATGACTGGAACCATGAAATTCTGGAACTCCAGCAGGAAGTTCTACGCCTGGAACGCTGGGCCTTGTATCTATTCGACCTCTACTGCTCGGAAAACTCGAAATGATTGTTTGCGCAAGAGGTCGGGAAGCTTGCCCTGCTTGCCGATTTTGACGTATCCCCGCCGATTGGGTGACAGAGAAAAGGTATGACCATCCTCAAACAACAGAATTGCATCCGAGACATCCGTATCAAACAGGAACCGTACACCTTTCTTATCCCGAAACATACGTGGGAAAATTTCAGCACCGTACGAAGATACATCGACCGAACGGGAAGCTCGCTTGAAGGACCGCGGCTCGGACGATCGAAACGTTTTCTGCGAATTTCCAAGCAGAGGCAATACCACCGTTTCACTGCCAAACGTATAGATCTCGTACTCGGTCTCCTGCGTTTCGAAATCGCGGATCACCACTACCGGCCGGGCCAGGTCCTGTTCCTGCATGCCGTGGGGAACTTTTACGGTCAAAGCCAGTTCGTAGACTTTATAAATCTTACCGGCTTCGATAAAAATAAGCGTATCCACGACCTCCGGAATCATACCCAATTCTATTTTTCCGACAAATCGCTGAATAGCATCGATCGGCTTAGCCCCGTGAATTACCCCGACCATGCCGATACCGGTCAGACGCAGATCTTTGAATAGTTCGAAATCTTCACGGTTTCTAACCTCGTCAAAAAAAGTGTAATCGGGACGCGACAGTAGCAAAATATCGTGAATCTCCGTTAGCGTGGAATGAAACAGCGAATACTGAGTAACGTCGTCCGGCACCTGTAAATCCCGCGGCGCTTCTACCGTTTTTATAATCTTCTGCTCCTCCGCATAAAGCTCGATCAAGGCCTGGGCAAAGGTGCTCTTTCCCTGACCGGGACGACCCGCGATCAGGACACCTTCGGAAGAATGCTTGAGACGCGTAATTAGACGTTCCGAAATGCGGTAATCGGACATACCCAGTTTTTTGAGCGGACGGGCGACTGTAATTTCAATCGTATCGGAAAGGGGCGGGAGTACGATCACGATCCGATAATGACCGACCTGTAGCACTTTGCTAAAACGTTTGTCTATCTCGATAAAACTGTCTGGCAGCTGTTCTGCTTCGGTGAGAAGTTTCTGCACCAGTTCTTCGGCTGCGGCAACGCTCAGGTTCTTTTTGGCGGCCACGGCTTTTTCCCATTGTCCCGGCAAGCCTTTTTTTTGAAATACCGGCACTCCGGGCTTGAAGTGCACACTCATGGTAGTTTCATCGAAATAGGAATCAAGAACCGAGTTCATAGATAGTACTTTGAAAAAGAGAAAATAGTGGGTACAAGAATGACAAATATCAAAATCCAAATACCAAAAGAAATCCCAATATCAAAGTTCAACCAGACTCGTAGTTATTTTTTTACATTTGAACTTGATTTGACAATTGGTCCGCCGCGACGGATTGAACTTTGGATTTAACAGTTAGATATTCCCATTTGCGCCATAGATAACCTGGAAGTTTATTACTGGCTACAAGAAAGAGCTATTACTTTTCAAATTCTTTCTCAAACAAGCTGCGGTACACATCCTTACGGGTGATTACCCCCACGATTTGGCCGTCCTCGCGTCCATTGTCCGTGACGATCAGGCGATGTACACTCTGAGCCAATAGAAGCCCCCCGGCTTTAGCCAAGGGAAAATCGGGATGGACACATAGCACGTGCGGAGTCATCGCTTCGGTTACTTTCATGGCAGCTACGTCGTGAGCGCGCGATTCGATCCGTTCAAATGTCCAGAAAGACGGCTCATCTTCACTAAAATCGTTATAGCTGGGATAGAGCTTTCGAAAAATTCCTTTTTCGGAAACCAGACCGATCAACTTCCCGGCGCTGTCTACTACCGGCGCACCAGAAATATGATTGTTAAACAAAATCAGTGCGGCCTCCCGAATGGTAGCCTGGAAAGGGATCGTAATGAATTTACGAGTCATGCAATCGCGGACAAACATAAGGAAGAAGTGCAATTGGGATAAAGAACGTTCCCAACCATCTTATATAAATCGACAGAAAAAGTCATCCATTTTGTGGAAGGAGGCAGATGGGTGTCCCCATGTGCCCTAGCTTTTATCTGCTGATAAACCCTTAAATCTTCCCCGACATAGAACAAGAGCAAAGTCAGCGACCTGCTCCTATTCGCCAATACTATTGCATTGAACACTTAGCTCATAGGACTCGTCTCATGCTTCAAGGCTCCTTTGCTATTAAGGTACTTATACGCGCTATAGGTTGCGATAACCCCTTCCGACGAAGCGGTCACCAATTGCATAAACCTGGCTGAGCCGGTAGTCACGTCGCCGGCAGCGTAGAAGCCGGGAATGTTCGTAGTCATGTCCTCACCGACTTTCACATAACCGCCTTCATCCACTTGCACTCCGACCGTTTGCGCCAACTGAGAATTCGGGTTCAACCCGATTTCGATAAATACCCCATCAAGTTTCAGACTGTTTGATCCCTCATAGGGTTTATCCAGAATAATTTCTTCAACTTTATTGGTTCCCTTGATCTCGGTGACGTTGGTTTCGTAGATGATCGTGACGTTCGGATTGGCGGTCAGCTGCTCGACCCAGATCGGTTCGGCTTTCAGATAATTCTTGCGCACGATCATATACGTTTTTTTAGCCAGATTTGCCAGTACCAAAGCTCCGGTGGCAGCACTGTCCCCTCCCCCGACAATAGCGATGGTCTTGTCGCGGAAAAAGTAACCGTCGCAGGTGGCGCAATACGAAACACCTTTGCCTTCAAACAATTCTTCTCCGGGCGCTCCCAGATGTTTGTGGCTGCTTCCCAGGGTATAGATAACGGTTTTGGTTTTGTAGACCTCGGCGCCGGTGGTCACTAAAAAATCATCCCCTTCTCGTTCGATGGTAGAAACCCGGTCAATCGTAATCTTGCCACCCAGATATTCGTGGTGTTCGATATATTTTTGCACCAGATCCGGTCCCAGAATGGATTTGTAACCGGGATAATTTTCGACCAGATTGGCCGTAGTGAGGGTTCCTCCCGGCAATTCGCCGATAATGACATGATCCATTCGATAGCGCAGCGCGTAAATGGACGCCGAAATCCCGGCCCCGCCCGAACCGATGATTACCAGATCTTTGGAAACCATAGAGTATTGGATATATTTAGAAAATATTTTTTTACTGAACGTAGAGTATACTAGCAAAAAAGAGAAAGAGTACCAAGTGATAATAGTCACGGTACGGAAAGACCACATCAACGCCAAAATTGAAGCTGTCTGGTCATATCGCATAGACGTTTAAATCTCATTGCTCAAACTTGTCCTGATAAAAATAAGGATTCCTCTTTCAAAAAAAGAATTCTGAGATATTGCCAAGGATATTTACGTTGAGTTTTTTACCTCGATTTGCTACAAAGATCATACTTTATTCTTCACGGCTCTTGGCAAATCATGAAAAAATGGATACTGTTACCGGGGATACTTCTTGTCCTGGCAAGTTGCACCCCTTCAACTACTTCTAATTCCACTCTTACTCCTCCTTCCAAAACCATGACCAACATCGCTGTTATTGAAACTTCCAAAGGAACTATAAAAATCGAGCTTCGTGAAAAAGAGGCACCCCTGACCGTAGCAAATTTTAAAAAGCTCGTCGGAGAACAATTCTACGATCGTCTAACATTTCACCGCTATGATCCCGGTTTCGTCATTCAGGGCGGCGATCCGAACGGCGACGGTTCGGGCGGCAGCAAGGACGAAATCCAGATGGAAATCTATTGTACCGACGGCAGCAAATATGTCGGAAAAACGGCTCCCCGTTCGTGCGAGCCGCTGCTGAAACATACCAAAGGCGCCGTAGCGATGGCCCGCACCCCCGATCCCAACAGCGCTTCCTCGCAATTTTATATTACGCTAAAAGAAACCCCGTTTTTGGACCGCGAATATGCCGTTTTTGGCTATGTAGTGGAAGGCATGGATGTGGTAGAAAAGATCCGGGCAGGAGATACAATGACACAAGTAAAGATGCAATAGAGAGTTTTTAATTTAATAGAAACATACCTTAGATTAAAAATTTACTTTTATGAGAAGAGTCTACTATAATTTGCCTGTAAAGACGAGTGTTCAGTGTTAGCAGACGGTTCAAACACTCCCGCTGTCAACAAAAATGGTTTGCCCGCTGGGTGAGCTATTTTTGTGGATAAATTTTTCATATTGCTCTGGAGAGGCTGCATCTTTTATACTACACGCTGATGTTATCCATAACTCGCAATAACAGAAGTACCATGATCACACTAGACACGACAAATCTGGAAAAAGTCATCCCAGAGCACGGTTTGAGCACAAGCGAGATGGAACAATATGCGAATGGTCTAAAAGTATATCTCGATAATTTTTTACAGCTCGATCAAGACTTTTACAAGGTCATCGACGACGTTACCGCTGTAAACAGAATTCATGAATTTTATCTCCAGACAAAGGGGAAATTTAACGATATCATCGTTCTCGGAATCGGCGGGTCTTCTCTTGGCACTATATGTCTACAGCAAAGCCTGAAGCATCTGTTTGAACATGAATTAAAAAAGACCGAATGGCCCCGCCTCCACGTCCTGGATAATATCGATCCCGCCTTGATGCGCGAGATAGAGGATGTAATCGATTATGAAAAGACGCTCTTTCTCGTCGTTACAAAATCCGGCGGCACGCCTGAAACACTTTCTCAGTATTTCTATTTTGAAGATCGTTACAAACAAAAAGGCCTGGATTCTAAAAACTACTTTGTGTTTGTCACCGATCCGGAAAAAGGACTATTACGCAAGATTTCGCGCGAAAAAGGAATCGCTGCCTTTGACGTGCCTGCTACTGTGGGAGGACGGTTTTCGGTACTCACCAGCGTCGGACTGCTCCCAGCTGCGCTGATTGGAATTGATATTGAAAAGCTTTTAGAAGGCGCACGTAGTATGCGCGACCGTTTTTTGTCGGAAAGTTTTTCTGAAAACCTCCCCTATCAGCTGGCTGTCATGCAGTATTTGTTGTCTAAAAAAGGAAAATCAATCAATGTACTGATCCCCTATTCTCAAAAACTGATCCGATTCGCCGACTGGTACCGCCAGTTATTGGCCGAGAGCATCGGCAAAAAGATGAACCGCAAGAGCGAAGTCGTGCACGTCGGATTAACTCCTGTGAATGCACTCGGTGCCACTGACCAGCACTCCCAGCTGCAACTCTATAATGAGGGGCCCAACGACAAGTTCTTTCTGTTTATCGAAGTAGCAAATCTGGGAGAACCGTTAAAAATCCCGTATTTGTCTGATGACGAAAGTGTGGCATATCTGAAAAACACCTCGTTTAATGAACTCCTCAATATTGAAAAAGCCGGTACTGAAGGAGCCCTGACCCAAAACGACCGCCCGAACATCACGATCAAAATCCCCGAAGTTTCGCCGTTTGTGCTGGGAGAGCTCTTCATGCTGTTTGAGGGAGCTACCGCTTTTCTCGGCGAACTCTATGACATCGACGCGTTCGACCAACCGGGAGTGGAACTGAGTAAAAATATTACGAAAAAATTACTGGTTGAGGGTACAAATGTCGTCCCTTAGGGGACTATACATCTGCTTCTTCAGCATCGAAGTTTTACCTTTTTAGCACAAATGCTTATGAAAACCATAGGACTTATTGGCGGTATGGCATGGCCATCGTCTCAACAATATCACGAAATTATTAACACAGGAGTAAATGAACGCTTGGGCGGTAATCATTCAGCTGAACTTGTATTAGTATCAGTTGATTTTGAAGTGGTCGAGAAACTGCAACACAAGGGGCGCTGGGAAGAGTTGACCGATACCATGATCAAGCTCGCACAACGACTCGAAAAAGCTGGAGCCGATTGCGTGATAATCTGCACGAATACGATGCACAAGATGGCGGATCAAGTGCAAGCCGCTGTGCCAATTCCATTGCTGCACATCGCCGACGCTACTGCCGAAATGATACAAAAGCTGGGATTTAAAAAGATCGGATTGCTCGGCACTAAATTCACGATGGAGGAGGATTTTTATAAAGGACGTTTGGAACAGAAGTACGGACTGGAGGTATTGACGCCACATGAAGCAGATCGGAATATCGTTCATGAGATTATTTACGACGAGTTGTGTCTCAATCAGATCAAAGTAGAATCGCGCCAGGAGTATCGGCGGATTATGCAAGATATGATTGACCGGGGTGCGGAAGGGATCATCCTGGGATGTACCGAAATCATGCTGCTGGTTAACCAGACAGACAGCGGTGTTCCGGTGTTTGATACGACCAGAATTCACGCGGATAAGGCGGTGGAGTTTGCATTATCTGATATGAAAAGCTGAAATCGAAAGATATGCATGCAACCACATAACTACCAAGAAAGGCCAGCACTATGTGCGGCCTTTTTTTGTGTTTTAGAATAAATTGACTTGGCAAAAAACGATGCTGCAACGTGGAATAACAATTTGACAACTATTTTTAGTTGCCTAAAATCAGGTACTACTTAGCTAATCGTTTTTTAGAAATGAGTTATATAAATCAAAGAAATCCTGCGGAAGAAGACTCGCTAGATGGTCTTCTGGCAACTTGTAATCTGACCGAATTTCAAGGATTGCTGAAAGCCACGAAGATGAACATAGATACACTACATCCGATACTTCGGGAAGATATTGTTCTGGAAATGCTGCCTTTTTTTGAGGGCGCTCAACGAGATGAGAACCTGGACCGTGGGAGAGAAAAGTTAGAATATGCCTGTAGCCATATCCAACAGGAAGTATTAACAATACTTCATAGAAAAGAAACTACGATAGATGAGACAATAGATCGCTATAGACATGGACTTCTTGAGACTTGGCGATCGCTCGAAAACAGTCGTCCTTATCCTCTCCCTCATGCACAAATCTTTTCAAGCGAAATACTTCCGCCCGGGGAACGAGCGGTTACTTCAGGAAACGATACCGAGCATGAAACATACGAAGCAATCAAGCAAGACTGGCCGCGGCTGGTATGGGCCCTCGACATTGCCAGAAAACTGGACAAACAGTTTGACCCCAAAGAGCATTTCTTTGTTTCAAATCTGCAGAGCAGGAGCGAGACACAACCCTATTTTGCCGTGCTCTTTCCCAGTTTCGGGAAATGCGTGTTTGTCTGTAACTCGTATAGCAATGCCACGTATATCGTTCCACTGGAAGGTTGGCAACAGCAAGCTACCAGTCATAAAATAGAAGACCTCCGAGCCATGGCCGAGCAGGCGAAACAGAATCCAGACAATCTTGGCATTCCCAGGATAGGGTGGTTTCCGATGACAGAAGACGAAAGCAGCTGGAGAGCCAGACTGATGTATCATCTGATGAATAACCCCAGTCAACAACAGCAAACAAACAAGAGGAATCGACGTACTTTTGAAGAATGGCTCCATACGCTCATTCAATTCAAAGAATTACATGGTCGTTGGCCAAGTTCGGACTCTAATAAAGAAGAAGAATACAGATTAGGTAAAAAAATCAATGGCTGGAGAGAAGGTTATCGAAATAAGCAATTAATTGCTCAACAAAAGCCAATACGTAGATATGCAATACTTTCCAAAGAGCATGAAAACGCTATTCTGGCTATCGGCATTATCCTCGATACCAAAGCAGAGGCCGAACAGAGATTTTGGCAAAATTTACTCGCTTGTCTAGAATTTTTCCGGAGAAAGGGCCATTGGCCTAGTGGTCGTTCTACTGAGAAGGAAGAAATGAGGTTATATATACAAATAAGTCAATGGAGAGCGGGTTGGCGAAATAAACAATTACTTGATCGGGGGGAACCGATGGTTGGAACGAAGAGACTCTCCGAAGAACACGCAAAAGCTATTCTGGATATCGGCATTATCCTCGATACAAAAGCAGAAGCGGAAGAGAAATTTCAGCGAGATTTTAATGCCTGTCTAAACTTTTTCCAGGAAAACGGTCATTGGCCCAGTAGATATTCTCCCAATCAAGCAGAAAAAAGATTAGGCAGAAGTATAGAGAGCTGGGGATCAGGTTACCGAAATGAGCAATTAGTTGCTCAAAGCAAACCAATGCGTGGATATGCAAGACTTTCCAAAGAACATGAAGCCGCTCTCCGAGCCGCGGGTATTCCCCTTGATCGCAAGAGAGAGAATAAGTAGGATAAATTCCGATAAAGATTAACGCTATTCATGCAGTTCAACCGCCTCCACCACATCGCCATCATCGCTTCCAACTACGAGGTCTCGAAAAAGTTTTATACCGAAATTTTGGGATTTCAAATCATCCGCGAAACATACCGTAGCGCACGCGATTCCTATAAACTTGATCTCAAAGTGAACGAAACTACCCAGATCGAACTTTTCTCTTTTCCCAATCCTCCGCAACGCCCCTCCTATCCGGAAAGCTGCGGACTACGCCATCTTGCTTTTGCCGTAGAGAATCTGGATGATACGATACGTTTTTTAGAAGAAAAAGGCGTAGCTGTGGAACCCATACGAATCGACGAACTGACAGGGCAACGTTTCACATTTTTGGCCGATCCCGACGGACTGCCTATTGAACTATATGAAGATAAAAAACGCGAATAATCAATGAGAGAGAAATCAAAGAAATAACAACGTACTATCCCCTATGGAACCTATAATGAAGAATCGCCTCGTCATCAAAATCGGCTCCAACGTTCTGATGAACCCGGACAAAACCCTGGATACCGACACCATGCGCTCGCTGTGCAAGCAGGTATCAGATGTAACAAAAAACGGATATCAGATCGTGTTAGTTTCCTCCGGAGCCGTCGCCGCCGGCCGGGAAAGCCTGTCGCATCTTACGTTTACCGACGAAATAGCACGCCGGCAAGTGCTGGCCTCGGTCGGACAGGTCGGACTGATGAACGAGTACAGCACTATTTTCAAAAAGCACCAGAAACAGATCGCCCAGATCCTCGTCACCAAAGAAGATTTCCGGGACCGCAACCACTATCTCAATATGCGCTCGTGTCTCGAGAACCTCCTGATGAACGGTATTATTCCCATTATCAACGAAAACGATGCAGTGGCGATCACCGAACTCATGTTTACCGATAACGACGAACTGGCCACCCTCGTCTCGGGCATGCTGAACGTTTCCAAACTCATTATTCTCTCGAACGTCGACGGCATTTTTACCGGCCCGCCGACGGAAAAAGACAGCACACTGATCCACACTATCGAGACCGACAATCCGCAATACCGCCAGGGTATCAGCGCCGAGAGATCCAGCTTCGGACGCGGCGGGATGCTGACCAAAGCGACCATGGCCTCAAAATTGGCCAGACTCGGTATCGAAGTCGTGATCGCCAACGGCAAGAAATCCGGTATCTTACCTGCTTTGTTGGAAAATAGAAAAGACGGCACCCGATTCGTTCCTAAACGGAAAGCCAGTAATGTGAAAAAATGGCTAGCTTACAATAATGATCAAGAGAAAGGAAAAATCACAGTCGACGCCGGAGCGGTGAGGCTCCTGGTATCACCAGATTCGATCCGCAGCCTCCTCCCGGTCGGAGTGACCGCCATCGAGGGAAATTTCCAGCGGGGAGATCTGGTCGGAATTTATACCCCCGAACACAAAAAAATCGCCCTCGGACTAGCCCAGTACGGCTATAAAACAGCCAAACAGTATCAAGGGAAACGTAATAAAAAGCCATTGGTCCATTACGATTACCTGTATGTCTTATACTAGAAGGAAACCTGCCCAAAAGGCTTCGAGCAAAAGAACCACCTTTCAAACATCGGGGAAATTAAAGAAAGATACCCTCACGGTAAGCGAAGTATCCTCAGTCCGGGATCTCAATAGCGCCGAAAATATCTATACTCTATTGCGAAGTTACATTCGGCACAAAAACTACGTTGCAGCCGGAAGTCTGACGACACGCGGGATCGCTCTTTCGCAGAAAGAACAAAATAACAATCTCAAAAAGAAATTCGAAAAACAGGCACTTTCCCTGGCCATAAAACGAGGCATTACCCGAGAAATACGCGGCTGGCTAGTCAAGTTTTTCTACGAATCGGGAAGCCCTGCCTACTTAAAAAGACTGCGCCAGAGCTTTGACAATAGCGCAGATTGGCGCGATTATAAACAGGATATGCTGGAACAATTGGGATCGCTGAAACAGAGTGATGCCAGAATAAAACTTGTCGAAACAATAGATTGATAGAAAGATCTATTCAAAAAATATACCGGCATTTTCCATCCAGCAGCATTCCTCGAGCACGCCGCTTGATCTTGGCATAGAGTTCGGGTACATTTTCAGCATAGCAAAATTCAGTTCTGGTCTTTATTAGCCTAACCCAACCAGCATCATGCACGACATCGGCCTTATCGGACTCGGTACCATGGGAGCCAATCTGGCTCGTAATCTGGCAAATCATGGTTATGCGACAGCCGTATATAATCGTACGGGAACCAAAACCAGCGATTTTATCGAACGCTATGCGCATGAACGGCTGTATCCCTATTATGAACTGAAAGATTTTGTAGATTCGCTCTCGCTTCCGCGCAAAATTATTATCATGGTCGAGGCCGGGCACCCGGTAGATGCGGTGATCGAGGAACTGATTCCTTTTCTGACTGCCGAAGATGTACTGATCGACTGCGGGAATTCGTTTTTTGCCGACACCCAGCGTCGATTTTTAGCGCTGAAAGCCGCCAACATTCAATTCCTGGGCTGCGGCGTCTCGGGTGGAGCAGAGGGAGCGCTTAGGGGCCCGAGCATGATGCCCGGGGGTAGCCAAAAAGCCTGGATGCTGGTTCGCCCCATGTTCGAAACGATTGCAGCCCGGGATTTCCACGACGGCGCGTGCGTATCCTACATCGGCGGAAACGGAGCTGGTCATTATGTGAAAATGGTCCACAACGGTATCGAATACGGAATTATGGGCGTCATGGCCGAAGCATACGATTTTTTGCGTCAAGGTTGCGGGTTGGATGCTCCGCAGATCGCGGATATTTTTCGACAATTCGGCCAACGCAGCTTAAACTCTTATCTTTGCGATATCGCGGTTGAGGTATTGCAAAAAAAAGATGACGAAGAACCAGGCTACTTGGTAGATAACATACTCGATACCGCGGCACAAAAGGGTACGGGGAAATGGACGTCGCTGGATGCGCTCAACCGGGGCGTGGCGATTCCGACGATCACCGAAGCCGTCAATATGCGCTTTATCTCCGCGCAAAAAGAACGCCGGATCGGGCTAAACCATGTATTCCGCAAAGACTATCGTCTCCATCATAAAGACCTGCATGATATCATTCCGGCTCTGGAAGACGCCCTCTTGCTAAGCATTATCTCGTGCTACGCCCAGGGATTCGATCTTATCGAACAGGCCGCCCGCGAGGAAGAATGGGAGATCGAGCTGTCCGAAATTGTCCGTATTTGGCAGGGCGGCTGTATCATCCGCGCAAAATTATTGGAGGATATCGAAGACAGTTACCGCAGCTCACATCAAAAAAACAGTCATCTTTTTGCTACCGAACCAATGGGTACTACGGTGCGGGAAAAACTTTCTCACCTGCGTTTGGTCGTTGCCAGTATGGCCGAGGGAGGCGTCCCCGCTTTGTGCTTCTCCAGCAGCTTAGGATATATAGAAAGCATGACCGCAAAAATACTGCCGGCCAATTTCATTCAGGGCTTACGAGATTATTTCGGAGCGCACACCTATCAGAGGAACGACCGACCCGGGACGTTTCATACCGACTGGAAGAACGGACAGGCATAAGCTACCGGGTGAAACTTCCGTAACACGCAAAGCAAATGCATTCTGGTTTAAACACTTTAGAATTTGCATGAAAAACCGTATAAAACCAAAGATTACTCTTTCGGAAGGCATCTACGCTCCACTGTTCCTGCTGCTTCAGGGAGCAATTCTTCTGCCACCCGACAACTTCTGGTTTGGGATACTGCAATCGTATGCCGTGCAGATACTGCTGCTCGATATAGGGTTACTCGTTGTATGGATCTTACGAAAAAAAATCCTGGCAGCTGCAATAACGATTCTGGGAATAGTAATGCTGCTGGCGTTTTTATGGCCGTATTTTCATAAGACCGCGCCGCTGCCAAATACACAACCAGACCTGACGGTAGCGCATTTTAACGTCCTGGCCACCAATACCGATTACGAAAAAACGTTACGAGCGGCGTGGGCCAGCGGGGCCGATATTTTATCGTTTCAGGAAGTAACGACCGAATGGATTGATATTTTGAGCGAGGTAATGGGGAAAGAGTACCCATATATCGTCTATCAGGAGGATACGGACTATCGCGGATTTTACGGGGTAATCCTGCTCAGCAAGTTCCCGATAAAACAATCAAAAATAGAGTATTGGCAGGATTTGCCCAATATTACGGCGACTCTCGCCACACCGAAAGCCGATATACTGGTCGTGACCTCACATACGTTTTCGCCGGTTTCGGAAAAACGCTATGAGGGCAGAAATCGGCATTTGGAAAACATTGCCGATTTTGTAAAGGGACAGAATGCTACTACGCTGGTGATCGGCGATTTCAATATTGTACCCTGGGCTGCTCAAGTGACGGCTTTTAAAGAACATACCGGACTTTTGGACAGTCGTCACAATCTCTCGCCTACCTTCCCGGCCTGGAATACGCTCATGATGGTCCCGATCGACTACATTTTTCATTCTCCCGACATAGAATCTCTTGATTTTAACATCATCGCACAAACGGCCTCGGATCATTACGGGGTGGTGGGGAAATACCGAATACCTCCCGCGACTCGATAAGAAAGAATCTGCAAAAAGGTATATTATCGGGGAAAATCGACAATAATTGTAATATTCTTATTTGTGTCGGGAAAAGGAGAACCATTAAAACGAGGAGCGTCATAGCGGCTATCGCCTCCTGTACTGCTTTTAAAAACCGAAGTTTTTCTTTCTTGAGTATTTGGCCCCACGACTAGTTCCCAACTTTTCTTAGCGATCGTTTTGCCCTTTTGTAAATTCTCGATGACAGATTTTCCAGTAACCACATTCGCGAGAGTACGTTTGGAAACAGCATCATCAAATACCCCATCGGTATAGACGGCAGCTTCCTGAACAGGCTTGGAAGATTTCATATTGATCACCACGATTTTCCATGGAGCGTCTTTTTTATAGTAACCGGTTGTATCAGTATCAAAACCCCCCAGGGAAGTACAAGCGATCACGACCTTGCTATTATCTATCTTTCCCAGTACCAGAAACTTTTGTATGCCTTTAAAAATATCTGGATTATTCAAATAAATGTAATTGACAGCAAGTCCGAGACGCTCGGCAAGTTCGTTCTCGGTAAGTTTCATCCAGTCACCGTTTTCCAACTGGTCCAGATTAATAAATGATGCAGGATCGGGAGGTGTCTCGGGCGTATTCTTCCCCAATTTTTCTGAAGATGAGGTAGGTTTGGAAGAATCAGCAACCGTAGTTGTTGTCTGATCCGCCGGTGAGTCATCGCCAGCTCCATTATTCGCATCCGGCTTTCTTGTCTGAGATACCTTTGATCCGAGGTTGTTGTTTGCATCCTCAGAAGAGGGAGTAGTATCTTGCTCACTCAGAGATTTTTGTATGGGAACATACCGTCCGGAGGTTTGACGATCAGCAAAAGAAAGCAGGTTCGGCAAGCAGGAATTCTGAAAAACATCCAGTACTTTTTTCTGTCCGCCCTCCTCGTGTTGCAAATAGACAGTACAATAGTCCTTCACTGTTTTCAGTTGAGATGTGATAGCTTTGAGAACTTTTTTCCGATCCTTGACCGGAATACCGGACACGGGTTTGAGAGAAACCGCCCCTACATACCCAAACTCATACCCCCCTGTTTTTGGATCTTTTTTCTGATTTAATAACAGCAACCACCGACCATCAGGAAGAATAGCAATGAATATTCGGGCAAATTGCGGAGATTTTCCTACACAGTGGATAGCCTGATGATTGGCAAACTGATCTTCCGTAACCAGAATTTTCTCGGATGTTTCAACAAGATTCCTGGGTAAAAAATTATCCAGATCGTAGAGCTCTTGTTCTTCGACCGGAAGAGCATTTTTATTTGATGTCGCGGAAACTACAATAGGCTTTTTATCTTTATTGTCTGTATAGGTCTTCACGTAACCATCATAAAGATCTTTAAGCTTTTGATAGCTCACGTCTTGCTTCTGTTCTTCCGTCAAGGATTCTATCCCAACAACGGGTTCTTTGAGATAGAGAGGATTCAAAACTTTTTCGCGAAAATCCTTCAAGGCATTATAGGCAGTAAGAGCATCCCCGGTTTCGTTTCTCAATTTTTCGACGGCGAGAGAGGCTGCCTCCCTATATTTTTTTATACTGGAAATAGTGAGTTCAGATTTTAGATTTTCTGGAGTAGATTGAGTCTTATTCGAAACGGGCGCCGTATATGTTCGGCCATTATCCTGTTTAGAATACGCTACCCGAATCACGGGCATGACGCCTGTTGTACGGTAGGCAGATACCTGACTACGAGCCGTTTGAGCGATTTGTTCGTGCGTAGCGGTTGTCAGATTGAGAACTGCTGGTTGACCGGTTAGTATTTCCCGATTACCAGAATCAAAGGGGCGGGCCAAAACTACGGGTGGGATCTGAACAGGTTGTGCCTCCATAGTGAATGGGAATAGTGAAAAATTAAATTCTAATAAAATTTTTCCTCCAAAGATCAGAGTATTCCAAACACGAATAGTGTCAATTAACTTTGTCAACAACAGGTAGTCATTGTGTCAATAATGTAATGAAATATAAAAGCTTTGAAACCTCTGAGTGACAACATACTTTAATCGCATTTAAAAACAGATCCATTCTGCAAAGAAAAGAATATATTAAATAGAGAGAACAGAAGTCTTGATTCATAAATGAATCGAAGAAAGAGTCCGCTTCTAACAGCGATCTGAGGCTTAATCCGAAACACGTATCTATCCCTCCCGCATCGCGTGGGTAGGGACGATCATTCACAAATTGGTAGAGTATAGTTCAATTCAATTCGAAAGGAACAAATCTCATGAAAAGGTTTATCGTTGGTATTTTCGCATTCATGCTGGTCTTCTTTGTTTCAATGGAGACTTTGGCGCAAACTCAAACCCCGCCGACTGAAGAGGCGCTCAAAGACAGTAAATGGTACATGGAGTTTCAACAAAGACCTTTAAGGCTCTTTGGAAAGACACCATCAGGGATTATTGGAGAAGGGATCTCACCTGTCAACGAAATCAATTTGCTCTTGGTCAATCCTGAAAGAATACCGAAAAACGGCTCAGAAGTAATCGTAAAGTTTGAAGTCGGCAGTGTTAAATTTTCGAGACCTCTAAAACTCGCATATGGAATTAACAATATCCGATTTCATCTGGGATCAATTGCCCAAGCCATCAGTGACCTCGTCATTACAAGCCCAGAGATACTTTGTAAAGTGGTTGACAAGGATAATCAGCTTTTGGCAAAAGCAAAAGGAAAAGTATCATTCGACTTTCAGGTCTATCCAACTGCCGATTACGTCAACTACGAGCAATTCACCATAAAATTTTCTTTGTTCCCTTATGGTGGATATGGCGATAAGCGATTTTTCTGGGATTTTGGCGATGGGACGGTAAGTGATGAATCGACCCCCACACATACATTTCCTGGTTTCGGTCGATATATCGTCCATTATCGTGTGACAGATGAACTTGGAGCATCTATCATAGGGTTTTATGAGGTAAACTACTTGAAAAACTAACCACTACCAATTCTCCTCAAGCTCGGGACGGGATTTTTTAATCTCGCCCCGGCTTCGACATACCTGGCGATATACCACCTGTGAATAAAATCACTTGTGATTTCGACCTGTTTACGGGACACTGAAAAAGAACTTCCTAGAAGATTTTGTATTCATCCTATAACTCGTAGTTTCTAGAACCCCCTAGCCCCCTTATCAGGGGGCACAATACAGGAAGTCCTAGGCAGACACGCGGGTCTGGCGCTACCTGATCCCCCCTCTCCGAACTCCCTTCTCCCTACTCCTAACTTTCCCCCCATGCAGCTCTTCAAAATTACCGACCCCTTCATTTTTACCATCTTCGGCGCCTCCGGAGACCTGGCCAAACTGAAACTGTTCCCCTCGCTCTACGCGCTTCAGGAACAGAAACGTTTCCCCGAAGAATTCTATATCGTTGGTTATGCTCGCAGCAGCAAAGAACAACAGCAGTTTCGAGACGAATTTGCCGAGAGTGTGAGAAAAGCACGGCCAGACTTGGACGAAACAGTACTCTCAGACTTACTCAAGCACGTTCATTACTTCTCAGGGCTCTACAATAATATCGAAGATTACCGTCGATATCGAGGATTTTTAGACGAATTGAGCGGCAACAAAACTATGTCACATATTGCCTACTTTTCCGTACCCCCAACCGTCTTTCGCGATATCATTCAAAATCTGGCAGAGAGTCGCAAAAGCCGTGACGAAGATATCCGGCTGGTACTGGAAAAACCGTTCGGACAAGATTTGAGAAGTGCACAAGAGCTATACCATTTCACCATGCAGCATTTTAGCGAAGAAAACTTTTACCTGCTCGATCACTACCTCGGCAAGGGGCCGGTACGAAGTATCTATTTTTTGCGACGCCTGAACCCTATTTTCCATTTGCTCCTCAACGGACACTCGATCGCCAATATCCAGATCACCGCTTTCGAACATCTCGGCGTAGGCGAACGGGTCGGATACTTCGACCAGGTCGGCACGATTCGCGATATGATCCAGTCGCACCTGCTGCAAATTCTCTCGCTGCTGACCATGGCTATACCGGCTAGTAACCAGAGCAGCAGCATTCACCGGGAGAAATACCACATCCTGTCTTCGCTGACATTTCCCGAATGCGACCATAATCTGGTATTGGGACAATACGAGAGCTATCGAACCGAAAAAAACGTTCCGCCGGACTCGCGAACTGAAACGTTTGCGGCTGCTAAACTGTTTATCGACCTGGAAACCTGGCATAACGTGCCGATTTATATTCGCACCGGGAAAAAACTGGCAGAGAAGAAAACCTCGATTGTCGTCGAGTTCAAAAAATTCGAATATCAAAAAGACGACGAGCCGAACCGCCTGGTGATTAAGCTGGCGCCGGAAGAAACCATGCAAATGTCACTCTTGAATCGTTTGGGTGCTACCATTCACCCCAGCAGTCTAACTGTCAGTGAATCATTGGCCTGTGTCGGCGATGATTGCCTTCCGGATCATGCACTACTGCTATTAGATATCATACGTGCGGATAAGACCTATTTTCTGACCTTTCAGCAAATTATTTCCGCCTGGGAGCTGGTAGATCGGATTTTGCACAAAAAAACCGCTCATCAAGATCTATTGTATAGCTATCCCGACGAATCGCGCGGACCGATAGAACAAGATAGCATTCCGAATAACGACGGCTTCCGCTGGTATGAGGCATAAATCAGATCGTCTTTTATTCTCCTGAAAACCTTATCTCCGCAAAGTAATGATCCAGATACAACTGTTTGAACATAAAATTGCCTTCGAGAAAGCCAGCTTGAGAGTGATAAATGACTCTATCAAAAGTTCGAAGCAAGCGACATTTCTGATGGGTCTCAGCGGGGGAAGTACGCCGTTTCCGATCTATAAAGCTCTAAGCGAGGCGGCTGAAATCGATTTTTCTTCCCTAATTTTTGCCATCACCGACGAACGCTTCGTACCGGAAGATCATCCCGATTCAAACCTGCGAGCTATTCGAGAAGCATTACTGGAGCCGCTGGAAAGGCGTACCGGCATTGCCCCCAGAGTTATCTCTTTTAACACAAATCTCGACAGAATAACGGCGGCGCAAGAATACGAGAAAGACCTGACTACAGCCATACAGGAAAGAGAGTACACCTTCGACCTGCTGATCCTGGGCATAGGCCCCGACGGCCACATCGCTTCACTCTTTCCGCACAGCCCGGCACTTAAGGAACGCGCAAAACTGACAGCCATTTCGGAAGCACCGCCCGCATTTGTCGTACGGGAACGACTCACCATCACTCTGCCGGAGATCGAGAAGAGCAAAGAAATCCTGGTTCTACTTTCCGGCGAAACGAAAAGAAGCATCGTCGAAAAACTACAGGAAGCTCCCGACATGGACATAGATACCTTTCCCGCTATTATTTTAAAAAAGCACCCTCGCGTGAGCGTGCATTTCTTGGCAGAAAACCAGAAGTAAGAATCTGGAAACAAGAATGAAGCTTAGGTAAATAAACAACTCACTCGATCTTTGATTTCAGACTATGGACTAAGTACTTTGTACTAAGGACTTTTCCCCTGCCTGCCGTAAGCCCCAACGCGACCCCTTCTGGGCTGTCGGCTGTTCGCTGTCAGCCCTGTATTTTGATGACCGCTACTTTCCCCCCAGCTCCCGATCGATACGCCGCTTTTGACGTAAATGGTGACGGATATGCATGGGAATAAGTGCAAACCACTCCAGTGCAGTGAGCCAACCGAAGGCCGGGTGAAAAGCTTTGCCGGTAAAGGATTCTATCTGATGGAGTTTCTCGGCACTCTGATAGACCAGCTGCTTTAATCTTTCTATTGTACGGAAAATCTCTTCCTTATTGCCCGGAGCGCGGGGCGTGTATTCGGATGAAGCAGGAACTTTTATGCGCATGGGCGGAAACGAATCGAAGAAAAACATAATGCTCCCAACCAGCTTCTTTTTCCCGGCAACTGGCGCTTCCGGATCAAGTGCCTCTTCCATTTTTTTCAGCTGAAACTGCTGAGTCCCCTCAAACAAGTGCATATAGACTTGTCCCATCGACCAGGTTTGGGAAGGAGCGACCGCGGCAAGCTGTTGGTCGCTATAACGTTCCAAGGCCTTTTCCCAGATATCGGAAACCTCGACGAAGCGGCGATAATAGATGGAAGGTTTGTACATACGGCAGGCGGATAAAATAGTATGAATGAAAAACTCCGAAGCTACTATAACCTACTCAGGTTGTTTTGAAAAAAAGATTTACTTGCTTCTGGTTCGTAGAAGCAATACAATGTAAATGCAAGTAATTGCATTAATATTTATTATTTACCGCAAGAAAAAAGGCAAAAAAAGCTTATTCTCATAAGAAAAACGAGCATATCGGGCCGGAACGAAAACTTCTTTCCATAATTTGTAAACCCTAGTTTACAAATTTATTGCGGTTATGATTCTTTTTATATAAAATGGGTGTGTTTATTTTACCCCCTTATTTTTCAGTATGCTTCACAAGCGTGCAAACCTTGCCGGAGTATCGATGCTGACCATGCTGGCCCTTTTGGCAAGCCTGTTAAGCATCCCTGCTCCAAAAACCGAGGCTTCTTCCCACCGGGAAGCACCTCTGATCAGCAATGATCCGCTGGTCGACACAACAGACGTCTACGCGTTTGTCTCTCCAGACAAACCGGATACGGTAACGTTGATCGCCGGATATATTCCGTTTGAAGAACCAGTCGGTGGCCCAAACTACTTTAATTTCGATCCCACAGCTCTGTATTCGATCAAAATCGATAACGATGGCGATGCGAAGGAAGACATTTCCTACGACTTCGCATTCAAGACAACAGTACAGAACGGCAACACGTTCCTGTATAATGTCGGCCCGATCACTTCGCTGACCGATCCCAACTGGAATGTTCGCCAGACTTACACCGTGACCCGTGTAGAGGATGGCAAAAGCGACGTTTTAGGTGCCGATCTGCCTGTTCCGCCCAATAATGTCGGAGCGAAATCGACCCCGAACTATGAGAATTTAGCCAAAGCCGCTATCAAAACTCTCGATAACGGAGTCACGGCGTTCGCCGGACAGCGCGACGATCCGTTCTTTGTCGATCTGAACGTATTCGATCTCCTAACGCTGCGCAATCCGGGCGTAGACGGACTGGGTGGTTATAATATTCACGCCATTGCCCTGCAGATTCCGATCAATCAGTTGACCAAAACCAAGACAAAGATCACGGACCCCAAAGCCGATGGAGCCGTTATCGGTGTCTGGAGCACGGCATACCGCCATGCCACTCGGGTATTAAAGACCAGCGATCCATACATGGAAAACACGGGCGACTGGGTGCAAGTATCGCGCCTTGGAGCTCCGTTGGTTAATGAAGTAGTCATTCCGTTGAAAGATAAAGACAGCTGGAATGCTACTAAACCTGAGAATGATACAAAGTTTGCCAACTATGTTACCAATCCCGAATTGGGAATCCTGTTCAAGGCTCTCTACAATATCAAAGTTCCGCCACAGGCAGACTTTGGTCAAAAAGACGCTCGTGACGATCTCGTAGCCATCTTCCTGACGGGTATCGACGGTCTGACCAAACCAACCAATGTGGTACCTTCAGAACAGCTTCGTTTGAACGTTGGAATCGCCCCAACAAGCACTCCTAATCGTATGGGTGTTCTGGGAGGAGACACTGCCGGCTATCCGAACGGCCGCCGTCTGGCCGATGACGTAACCGATATTTCGTTGCAGGCAGTTGCCGGCGCGGTATATCCGTTGTTCCATAAAGATTTCCAGCCCGATCCTCTCGCGACCAAAGTTGGGGACGGCGTGGATAGGAACGACAAGGAATTTACTGGCAGCTTCCCCTATATGGCTTCGCCATGGGATGGAACCAGCAGCGTACCGCACGGTAAAGCTTCGACGCCTCAAACCAACGTCAACGCTTCCAATCCGAATGCCAATACCTCGGTATCTTTTCCTTTCCCTGACGTAACTGCTACAGACGACTATGCGTCCATTCAGTTTATCAAAGACAAAGGCTGGGCTGCCGGCTATCCCGACGGAACATTCGGACCTGACAACCAGATCACTCGCTATGAGTTCATCAAGCTTGCTTTACTGGCGAAATATCAGAATACCGACATCACCGGATCGACTTCTCCTTTCAAAGACGTACCAGTCGATCAGTGGTATTCTCGCTTTGTCTTTTTTGCTAAAGCTAAAGGCATAATTGGCGGGTATAGCGACGGAACCTTCCGAGGAAACAACAACATTACGATCGAGGAAGCCTACAAGATCCTTGGTACGATGTTCTTCACTCCTGCTTCCGGCAATACCGACCCCTGGTATAAGAAATATGTAGACTTGGCTGTCAGCAAAGGCTACAACATTCTCGGTATTAAAGTAGGTAACTTCATCAGCCGCGAGAATATGGCCACGATGTTGACCAAGATTCTAAAAGGAATGTAAGAAAAATTTATTTCCATTAATGGAAATAAACTCTCAAAAAGAGTCCGCCGCGGCGGACTCTTTTTTTATGCTGAAAAGCAGATATCAATGATAAATGGTCATCCCGGCTCGCCCGGGGTCCGTAAACGTTCGGGACATTTTTATTGCGCGCAATGAAACTCGACACACTGAGTCCTTACTACGAACAGGCGGGCAAGCCAGACAAGATTACACAATATTCGAGATATCAGTCTGAAATGAAATTGGTATTAATGTGCAAGAACTGACTGTAAAAGCTGCTTTACAATTAAATTGCAATACCTCATACTCTTGAGTAAAATAACCAGGCATACTTTGTAATTCATATGCGTTATGAAAAAAGCCGCCAACAGTAATGTTCAGAGGCCTTTATTGATCGGATTCGGACTTATCGGATTGCTCGTTATTTTACTCGGACTCGTATATATAGTCGTTCCAAAAGAATACTTTTCTTTCTCCGGCAATCAGAATAAAAATGCTGCACTCTTGGTTAAACCCCAAAACTTGTCGCAGAAAACCTGGGATCTGATCCAGCGTCTGGAAGAAAAGGTACAAGAAAAACCGGACAGCATCTCCGATCAGCAAACACTGGCGGCCTATTATCTCCAGGCAGTACGGGAAACTGCCGATACCGGCTATTATACGAGAATAGATCAGATCTTGGAGAAGCTCGATCAACAAGATCCCAAAAATGCCGCCACGATCACTTTGCAGGCAGCCGTTACTGCAGGCAGACACCATTTCAAAGAAGCCATAGAATTAGCAGAGAAAGCGGTTTCGATCCAGCCAAAAACCGGTCAGAACTACGCGATCCTGGCCGATGCCGAAATAGAACTGGGGGAATACGAAAATGCACTCAAGACGCTACAAACCATGGTAGATCTACGTCCGGATTTTAGCTCGTATAGCCGCATTGCTCACGCCCGGGAACTCCATAACGATATTCCGGGTGCGATGGAGATTATGCAAGAGGCCATTACGGCCGGATCCTTTTTCCCCGAAAACGTGGCCTGGGGCTATACCGAACTAGGCAAATTAACCTATCGGACCGACCTAAAAAAAGCCAGGCAAGAATTCGAACAAGCTCTCTCCTCAGTTCCCGAGTATGCGCCTGCACTTAAATGGTTAGGCCGTATTGCCTATGCCGAGGGGAACAAGGAAGAAGCACTTTCCTATATCGAACGGGCTTTTAAGAGTTTGCCAATAGCCGAGTACGCTACCGATTTGGCAGATATCTATGAAGCCATGGGAGAATCAGCGAAAGCCGAGCAGCAGTATACGATCGTGAAACTAACGTACCAGGATCAGGAAAAAAACGGAGTCGACGTGGATCAGGAATACGCCCTGTTTTTACTCGACCACGATCTGGAATTGGAAAAGGCGCTGGAAAAAGCACAAAGAGCGTATACCGACCGGCCGAATATTTATAGCGCGTCGATTTTAGGCTTTGCATTCTTCAAAAATAACCGAGCCGCTCAAGGACAAAAGTATATTGAAGAATCCCTGAGATTGAAGACGCCGGATAGTCTGCTTTACTTCCATGCCGGCCTGATAGAAAAGGCTCTTGGGAATAAAGAAAAAGCCAAATCGTACCTGGAAGAGGTCTTGAAAATAAATCCCCATTTCTCGATAAAATATCCCAAGGAGTTCGTAGAAAAAACACTGGCGGATTTGTAAATACGGAAGAGCAACAGCCTCCGCACCTGCCATTCCCGCGCCGATGGGAATCGTATCCCAATTGTGTATGATTATTTCCATTTAGTTATATTGATTATGCGCCGTTTCCTCCTATTGCTTCTAACACTCGTGACGGTAAGTTCTATTCCCGTCTATCCCACACTGGCTCATGATCTGATTCCCCAGCCGGTTTTGGAATTTATCGAAAAGAATCCGAACGCAACGTCCGAGGAGATTTTAGACTTCGTGGAAAAAAATGCTCCCGAATATGCTCAAAAATTCAGCAGCAAAGAAGAACTGATCAAAGCAATCAATGCAGGAGGATCACGTTATGCGCTGGCAGAGGGAGACATTTTTAGCAAATACCTCAAAGACTTAATCCGCCAGCCCGACCTGGGGATAGGCTTCGTAATTACCGCCTTACTGGTATCATTCGTGCTCGGAGCATTGCACGCGCTCACGCCAGGGCATGGAAAAACGATGGTAGCTGCTTATTTAGTCGGCAGCAAAGGACGAGTGATCGATGCCGTAATCCTGGGAATCATCGTCACGGCGACACATACCTCCAGCGTCTTTTTACTCGGGCTAGTCGCTTTGTTCGCTTCGCAATACATTCTCCCTCAAACACTGTTTCCGTGGCTAAGCCTGATTTCAGGCTTGATGGTACTGGGCGTAGGACTATGGCTGCTGAAACGGCGTATCTTAAAGCGCGTCGAACCGCATTCTCATCCTCACGGAGCAGACCACAGCCATAACCACGCGCACGGAGAAGATCACGCCCATCTGCATTCCCATTCTCATAGCGGAGACGGAGATACTCATGAACATGGAGAAGTTGCACATAGCCACGCGCATGATGGACATTCTCATTCTCACGAGTCCGATCAGAAAAACATTCCTGTCATAGCCAAAAAAGACAAAGGCGAGCGTGTAAAGCTGCGCGATCTGGTCTATCTGGGAGTTTCGGGCGGAATTGTCCCCTGCCCCGACGCGCTGGTCGTGCTTCTGATCGCGATTGCGCTGGGACGTATTGTATTCGGGATTGTGATTGTAACCGCCTTCAGTTTCGGCTTGGCTACGGTATTGATCATTATCGGAATTTTAATGGTAGTGGCCAAGCCGCTGATTGACGGCTTCTC